>CAVOYO010000005.1:0-137232 GCA_963700695.1 uncultured Acidobacteriota bacterium
TTTCCGTGTCGGTATTGCGCGAAAGAGAACCCGGCGTTGGATTGGGTATTGCCGGATCAAGGGGGTGTGCGCTGGCAGCAGGCCATCGGGATATTCTCAGCTTCCAAAAAGAAGGACCTGGCGCTTAAATTTGTCGAATATATTCTCAGCCGGGAAGGTCAGGGCCGTCTGGCCACCTCCTCCTGCTACTGGGCCATGCCTGCCAACTCAAAAGCAGTTCTGACACCCGAACAAAAAAATTCTGCGCTGGGATGAACAGCCCAAGTTTCTGTAAAATTCGTATTTTTACCTCCGGCCCGATGAAGCATTTGACAAGGCCATGCTGGATGTTTGGACCGAATTTCTGCAGCATTAATCGCAATTCAAGCCATGGCGTCAACAAACGTGAAATGGAAAGGCTGGGGCTTTATCGGCCCCGGCCTTTTATGGACAGTCGCCTTCTTTACCGGTACCGCTGTTGATCATAGTTTGCCCAGCATGTTTCAGCGGGTCAGCAGGCGGTTGCCGCAGAATTATGTTCTTTAGCAACTATGCCGCCTTTTTTCCAAACCCCACAACCTCAATTTCGCGTTGATTAACTCCGTTTGAAGTCACCCTGATTACAACCGTCATCAGTATTTTATTGGCCTATCCCTGGCATATATCCTGGCCTACCGGGTGCCGCAGATGGCAACGAATTGCCCTGATGATGGCAATTCTGCCCTTCTGGACATCACTGTGTGTGGTCGCTGCCTACAGCTGGTTGCTGGTACTGTCCAACAACGGCGTTATCAGCAATGTGTTGCAATGGCTGGGAATTGTGGCAGGTCCAGATCACTGGCCGAACAGCCGCACGGCCACTGTTATCGGATTTGTCCATTTTTTCACCATGTTGTTAACCCTGACGATCTTTGCCAATCTGGTGCAAATACCGCCCAATTACCGCAAGGCAGCGACCAATCTGGGTGCGCTGGCAGACTTTCTGGCGAATCACCCTGCCTGAGCATACCCGGTGTCATGGTGGGGGCCTTTCTGACCATCGTACTCACCCTGGGTGATTATATTACGCCGCAGATTTATAGGCGGCTTACCGGAGGTACTGCTGCCCCAGGCCATTATGCTGCAGATACAGCGTCAGGCCGACTTCCCATGGCTTCCGCCATGAGCCTGGTGTTGATGGTGGTCATCTCCATAATTTTTCTATTGTCTTCCCGCTGGCTAAAAATTGAAAGATTGTAATGCTTAGAAACTTATTGCGAGATACGTTCAAAAATCTGCCCGCGGCCGTTTGTGCGCTGGTCTATTTGTTCATATTTATGCCGGTGGCGGTTTTTGGTGCTGTTTTCATTTCAAGATTCCCGCTTGCAGTTCCCGCCCTTTTCAGGGGCCTTCCCTGAGGTGGTATTACGCCATATTCAGCGACTTTCGGATCATGGAAGCCCTGTGGAACTCTCTGCTGGTCGGCGTGGTGTCCGCTACGCTGTCCTGTTTATTGCGTTCTGGCGGCCTACGGCCTGGCCCGCTATCCGGTGCGCGCCTCCGGGGCAATTCGATGGTTGCTGGTGGCGCCCCTCAGTGTGTCGTATCTTATCATCGGCATGGGCCTGTTGGTTACGTTCAAAACCATGGGAGTTCCAAATCCCTGCTGGCGGTTATCATCGGCCATGTTGTGATCAATCTGCCGCTGGCGTTTGCCATAGTTTACAGCCAGATGGGGGGGGCGGCTGCATCCCAACCTTGAACGTGCGGCCAGAGATTTTTGGGAGCTGCTGAATGGCAAGTCCTGGTGATGATAACCCTACCGCTTTTATGGCCGGCATTGATGGCATCATTTTTTCCTCGTTCACCTGTCCTGGGATGAGTTTATTATTGCCCTGCTGGTAAGCCGCTTTGATGTGACCCTGCCGGTGGAAATCTGGAGTCTGCTGCGAAGCAGTCTGAACCCGAAGACCAACGCTGTCGGCAGCGTGAGCTGCCTTTATCCATCATCCTGGTATTTGCAACGGAGATCATGGTGTTTAGCCAGAGAATCCAAATGAAACCGATGGTAGAAATGAGAAGCTGTATCAAAGCAATTTGGCCAGACAACCGCCCGTCCCAGATCGATCTCACCATAGACCAGGGGCAGTTTTTTGCGCTGGTGGGCCCTTCCGGCAGCGGCAAGACAACCCTGCTGCATATCCTGGGAGGCTTTGTCGAACAAAGCTCAGGTCAAGTCCGTCTTGATAGTCGGATGTCTTTACCTGCCGCCGAACGGCCGACAACCTCAATGTTCCAAGACTATGCCCTGTTTCCCCACATGTCGGTGGGGATTCAGATCGGTTTCGGCCTGCGCATGCAAAAAGTTCCCAAACACGAAAGGTTGAACCAGGTTTTGCAAATGCACTCGACATGGTGGGGTTGTCCGGTATGAGCAGCCGGCGGGTCCATCAACTCTCCGGTGGCCAGCAACCGAAGCAGACCCTGGCGCGGGCCCTGGTGGTGGCGCCCAAGGTGTTCTCTGGGATGAGCCGCTGGGCGCTGGACGTGAAACTTAAGGCGGCAAATGCAGCAGGAGCTGTTGCACATCCAGAAAAAGGTGGGCACCACCTTCGTGCATGTGACCCACGACCAGGAAGAAGCCATGAGCGTCGCGGACGTCGTGGCGGTCATGAACAATGGACAGCTCGAGGATGTGGGTCCGCCGGCGCAGGGTCTACATGAAACCCAAAACTCGGTTTACGGCTACCTTTATGGGTGAAAGCGACATGTTCGAAGGCACTGTTGCCGGACGCTCGGGTAAAATTATCAACGTCGATACGGCATTCGGTCTCATAGAGATCACCGCTGCAGCCGAACCAGGCGCAAGGGTGGAATTGTCTATCCGGCCGGAGCAAATCATCGCCGGGAATGGGGAGTCCCACAGCCGGGTTCCGCTGGGGAAATTGCACGTGCAAGAGGTCTCCATTTCCAAGAATTTCACGCAGCGCCCGCTGTCTGGGTCGCCATGCAACATCGAACCTATCCATGGTCATTCGCCCTACCGCCAAAATCCAAGCGTGCGAGCCGGTGATGCATGAGCTATATCGGCAGCACCGCAGGGACATTGTGCTGTTCACCCCGGTAGGGTAAAATCTACCGGCTTTTATCACACCCGACAAGCAAATGACATTTTATATTTCGATGGCAATGTTTTTTCGAAAAGTTTTTTGTTGTACTTGCTCAAGCTTCAGTTTACGTATTGCTGCCCCAGTTCCCGCAACAAGTCCACCAACAGATCCCGGCCTACCGCCGAGTGCTGGAAGAAGACAATCCTCTTTCCCCGGAGACCCCCGGCCGGGAAGAACTCCAGGTACCGCTCCAGGTAAGCTTCGCGAGCCCGTTCGTTGACGGACGGCAAGGGACTCACGCCCTCGTTGAACATGCCTTCGTCATCGAACAGCGACTCCCCTGCCGGCCTTTCGTACTCCTGTCTTCGGACTTCCGCTACCGCCGCCAGGATTCCAGGCTCGTCCTCCTTGAGGACTTCCCCTGATCGCCGGTTGAACTTGATCCCGTTCCGGTCGAATGGAATGTGGCTTCCCGTGACCATCACGCTGGGCTCGTTCGTTTGCAGCCCGAAGTAGGTCAGCGCCGGCGTAGGCAGCTTTCCCAGGTTGTCGACCTTCAGACCGGCATCTCGGATGGCTCTCGCCACCACCCGCATGATGCTTCGGTCCTCACCGTCGGTGCTGGGGCGCAGGTCTCCGGCAATACAGACGGTGTCGCCCGGCGCCGCATCTCCGACTCGAAACACGTAGTCGAGGAACCCTCGGGTGTTGATGTAGGCCTCGAGGTCGGTGATGTCGGTCACCAGCCCGCGAAGGCCGCTGGTTCCAAAGCGCAGGACGGTCGGCCGGCGGCCGCGAAACATCGGAGCGCCGTTATCCACCCTATTCATCGATCCCGATGGTTAGAGGCGTCGACGTCATCCCAGCGCCGCCGGCCAACGGTCTGGAAAGGTATCAGGAGTGGAAGCACCAGGAAGGCGTGCCACCAATTCAGTCCAAGCTCCTTCGCGCCTTCAGATGCCCACACCATCCACACGATCGACCCGAAGAACGCGGCGTACACCGGAAGCATCAGCTTCCAGTAGGGCGTGTCGCGATGTCTCCATGGCGCACCCGTGATGATGACGGCCACCGCCAGACAGAACAGAGCCAAGCCGAAAGATCCTTGGATCACTCTTCCCTGAACCAGGAAGACGGCGGACAGAATGACAACCCAGATGAATCCCCCGAGCCATCCCCCAATCCATCCGAACTTCTCGCCCGCTCTGTCTGCCATCACAGACCTCGGCCGTGCCTCGTCTGCGTCGACGCCGTGTGAGGCATCGCTACTGCCTCCATCTGCTCCTTCAAGGTCATGGCCGACGCCCTCGGGATTATAGTTCCCCCCCTTCAGCGGCGCGGGTCAGGCGGGCCCGCCGCTCGTGGCCTGACACACGCGGTTTGACCCTCCCCGGGTCGGGTCGTACGCTTTCCGAGGCCCCTTCGACGATAGACGGGCCGGGAACGGAGGTGGGTCGCGGAGCTCGTCCCCGCACCGTTTGAGAGCCTGCTGCGCCGCGTCTCCCGCGAGCTCGAGGGCGAGGGCAAGGTCTTCGACCTGCCCGCGCGGAGCTTCTGGCGGGGCACGCCCGATCTCGACTGCTCGGTCGTCTTCCACGGGCAGCGGGCGGCCCACCCGCTCGGGCCGGCCGCGGGTCCCCAGACGCAGATGGCCCAGAACATCGCCCTCTCCTGGCTGGCGGGGGCGCGCATCCTCGAGCTCAAGACGGTCCAGGTCAACGACCGCCTCACGATCCCCCGCCCCTGCATCGACGCCGCCAACGTCGTCTACAACGTCGAGTGGAGCCAGGAGCTACGCCTCGAGGAGAGCCTCCGCGAGTACGTGAAGGGCTCGATGCTCGTCGACGTGCTCCGCGAGGCGGGAGCCCTCGGACCCGCCCCCTCGCCCGGGCGAGACCAGACCATCTTCGACATGAGCGTGGGCTACGACCTCGAGGGCATCCGCTCTCCGCGGATGCGGGACTGGATGGCGGCCCTCGCCGACGCCCGGGCTCACGTCGACGCGCTGCGCGGAGAGATCCCTGCGAACCTGGCGCGCTGGCGCGACCTCGACTTCCGGACGGCCCTCTCCGACCAGGTCACCCTGTCGACGTTCCACGGCTGCCCGGCGGACGAGATCGAGGCGATCGGCCGCTTCCTCCTCGACGAGATGGGCCTTCACGTCACGGTCAAGCTGAACCCGACCCTCCTCGGCCGGGACACGGTGGATGGTCTCCTGCACGATGTCATGGGATACACCGAGATCGAGACCCGGGAGGAAGACTTCGAGCGGGATCTTCAGTGGGGACCGGCCCTCGAGATGGCGGACCGCCTGAGCGAGGCGGCGCGGGCACTGGGCCGCACCTTCGCCGTCAAGCTCACGAACACCCTCGTCGTGCGGAACCACCGCGCCTTCTTCCCGGCGGGCGAGGAGGTCATGTACCTCTCCGGGCAGCCTCTGCACGTGCTCACGCTGCACCTGCTCGAGCGGTTCCGTCGGGAGCGGCCGGAGCTGCCCATCTCCTTCTCGGCCGGTGTCGACAGCCGCAACTTCCCCGACTGCGTGGCCCTCGGCCTGGTGCCCATCACCGTCTGCTCCGACCTCCTCCGCCCGGGGGGCTACGCCCGGCTCCCCCGCTACCTCGCCCGCCTCGAGGAGACGATGCGTTCGCTCGGCGTCTCCAGGATGGGCGACTACGTGGTGAAGGCCGAAGGACGGGGAGAGGACGCCGTGCGCGCGGTGGCCGGTTCCGACCCGCTGGGCGAGGCTCTCCTGTCCGCCCTCGCGGCCGAGCGGGTCGATCTCCTGGGGGCCCTCGAGGGGACGGGACGAGCCGATCTCTACCCGCGGCTCGTCCAGGCCGCGGCCGGCTTCAACACCGGGCCGATCGTCGAGCGCGCGACGGCCGACCCGCGCTACCACGCCGGCGCGAACCGCAAGACACCGAAGAAGATCGGCTCCCACCTCTCCCTCTTCGACTGCGTCAACTGCGACAAGTGCCTGCCCGCCTGCCCCAACGACGCCAACTTCGTCTACGAGACCGAGCCGCTGTCCGGCGACTTCGAGAGCTACCGCGTCACGGGAGGACGGGCGGTCGCCGCTCCGGGCGGCCGCTTCGAGGTGCGCGAGCGCCACCAGATCGCGGTCTTCCAGGACTTCTGCAACGACTGCGGCAACTGCGACACGTTCTGCCCCGAGGAGGGCGGGCCGTACCTCGAGAAGCCGCGCTTCTTCGGCACGCTGGGCGGGTGGCACCGCTGGCGCGAGCGGGACGGCTTCTTCGTCGGCGAGCGAAGGCGAGGACGTGCGGGTGTGGGCGCGTCTTCGCGGACGGGAGTACGCCCTCGAGATCGACCGGGCGGAAGGACGCGCCGTCTTCGCCGACGGCGTGATCCGCCTGGAGATCGATCACCCCCACCGCCGCGTCCTCGGCGCCGAGGCGGTGCCCGGGGCCCCGGAGGGTCACGTCCTCGACGTCTCCGCCTACCTCGCCACGGCCCTGGCCGTGGACGGAGTCCTCGACCCCTCCCGCGCCAACCCCATCAACTGCGGCCTCGCCGCGCCCGCGGCGGCCGAAGAGCGTCCCGGAAACGCC
The DNA here is from genome assembly GCA_963700695.1 of uncultured Acidobacteriota bacterium. Classification (GTDB taxonomy): domain Bacteria; phylum Acidobacteriota; class Vicinamibacteria; order Fen-336; family Fen-336; genus JAJDNS01. Next base: position 6,644 of record CAVOYO010000005.1, read on the forward strand.
GGGCCCGACCGGCCGTGATACGCTCGCCGCACCGGAGCAGCGTCCTTGAAGAAGAAGCGTAGCGGAGTCCTCCGCCCGGAAGGGCCGGACAAGCTCAGCGGCCGCGCCCGCTACGTCGACGACCTGCCCCTCCCCGGGTGCCTCCACGGGGCCACCCTGCGGTCCACCATTCCCCGGGGACGGATCCGTGGCATCCGCTTCGACCCCGACTTCCCCTGGGGCGAGTGCGTGATCGCGACCGCCGCCGACATCCCCGGCAAGAACTGCGTCGCCCTCATCGAGGAAGACCAGCCGCTCCTGGCCGACGGCGAGGTGCGCCACGCGATGGAGCCCATTCTGCTCGTCGCCCACGCCGAGCGCCCCCGGGCCTACGAAGCGCTCGGTCACGTGCACGTCGAGTACGAGCCGCTCGAGCCGGTCCTGACCATGGAGGAGGCGCTCGAGGGCAAGGTCCCCGTCCGCACTCCGGACAACGTCATCAAGCGGATCGGCATCGACAAGGGCGAGGTGGATGCGGCGTTGGCCGAGGCCGAGGTCGTGGTGGAGGGCGAGTACCACGTCCCGCACCAGGAGCAGGCCTACATCGAGAACCAGGGAATGGCCGCCTGGTTCGAGGACGACGGCACGCTCCACGTCGAGGGCTCGCTCCAGTGTCCGTACTACGTGCAGAAGGCCCTCGTCCGGGCCTTCGCTCTGCCCGAGGGAAAGGTGCGGGTCGTCCAGGCCACGACCGGCGGCGGCTTCGGGGGCAAGGAGGAGTACCCGTCGATGGTGGGCGCCCACGCGGCGCTCCTCGCCCGCAAGGCGGGCCGCCCGGTCAAGATCGTCTACGACCGCACCGAGGACATGCTCGCCACCACCAAGCGGCACCCGGCGCGCATCCGACACCGCACCGGCGTCACCAAGGAGGGACGGCTCGTCGCCCAGGACATCGACATCCTGATGGACGGCGGGGCCTACGCCACCCTCTCCGCGGTGGTGCTCTCTCGGGGCTGCGCTCCACGCCACCGGCCCCTACGAGTGCCCAAACGTCCGCGTGCGGGCGTGCATGGTGGCCACGAACACCCCGCCCAACGGGGCCTTCCGCGGGTTCGGCGCGCCCCAGACGCTGTTCGCGGCGGAGCTGCACTGGGAGCGCATCGCGGCGGCCCTGAAGAAGGACGCGCTCCGTCTGCGTCGGCTCAACCTCGTGCGCGAGGGGTCGGAGACGGCGACGGGCCAGGTCCTGCGCGAGAGCGTGGGCGCCCGCGACGTGCTCGAAGCGGTCGTGCGCCGCGGCCGCTACACGGAGAAGAAGAAGGAGTACGCCCGCTGGAACCGCAGCCGGCGGCACTCCACCTGGCGCGGGATCGGCCTCGCCGTGTGCCACCACGGGGCCGGCTTCACCGGGAGCGGCGAGGCCTTTCTCGCGAGCCGCGTCGCCCTCGCCCTCACCCGCAAGGGCGAGATCCGGGTCCTCACCGCCTCGACCGAGATCGGACAGGGCACGATCGCGGTGTTCACCGGTCTCGCGGCCCGGACCCTCGGCGTCCCCGCAGAGTGGGTGACGATCGAGAGGGCCGACACCGGCCTCGTGCCCAACAGCGGCCCCACCGTCGCCAGCCGGACGTGCATGATCGTGGGGCGACTCGTGGAGCGCGCGGCGCAACGCCTGCGCGAGCGGATCCTCGAGTCCGGCGGTCGGATGCCGTCGACGCGCGCGGAGATGACGCGCGTGGCCCGCCGCCTGTGCGGGGACGAGCCGACGCTGCGCTTCGAGGAGCAGTACACCCATCCGCCGGAGATCCAGTGGGACGAGGAGACGTACCGCGGCGACGCCTATCCCGTCTACGGCTACGGCGCCACCGTGGTGGACCTCGAGGTGGACCGGACGACCTTCGAGGTGCGGGTGCGCCGCCTCACCGCCGCGGTGGACGTCGGGCCGCGCCCTGAGCCCCCGCCTCGTCGAGGGCCAGGTCATGGGCGGCGTCACCCAGGCCCTCGGCTACGCCCTCCTCGAGAACGCCGACTACCGCGACGGCGTCATGCAGAACCCGCAGCTCACCAACTACCTCATCCCGACCGCGCTCGACACGCCGCCCCTGGACGTGACGATCGTCCAGAACCCCTACTCGCGCGGCCCCCTCGGGGCGAAGGGCGTGGGCGAGCTGCCCATGGACATCCCCGCCCCCGCCGTCGCCGCCGCCATCCACGACGCGACGGGACTCTTCCTGACCGAGCTCCCGATCCTCCCGGAGAGGATCCTCGAGGCCTCCACGAATGACCCGGCTCACCGTCAACGGTAGGGCCCGCGTCTTCCGCGGACACCCCTTCACGCGTCTCATCGACGTGCTGCGGGAGGGCTTCGGCCTGACCGGCACGAAGGAGGGATGCGGCGAGGGCGAGTGCGGGGCGTGCACGGTGCTCGTCGACGGCCGCCCGGTGATGAGCTGCCTGGTGCCGGTGTGCCAGGTCGAGGGCCGGCGTGTCGAGACGATCGAGGCTCTCGGCGGGCCCGAGCGCCTGGCCCCGCTGCAGCAGGCGCTGCTCGAGGAGGGCGGCGCGCAGTGCGGCATCTGCACGCCGGGCATGGTCATGACGGCCCGCGCCTGGGTGAAGGGCGGGGGCTCGTCCCGGACCGCGGCGATCCGCGAGGCGCTCGGCCGGCAACCTCTGCCGCTGCACCGGCTACCAGCACATCGTGGATGCGGTGGCCCGGGTGGTCCGCGAGCGGGACGCGCCGTCGGGCGCGGCGCGAAGCGACGCTCGCGGCCGACGCCGCGGACCGCCCGACGGACCAGGAGGCGGCGGTGAGGGGCGCTCCCGAGACCATGCGCGTCCTGCGGCCCCGCACGCCGGCGGAGGCGGTGCGGCTCTTCGGCCGGCACCCGGAGGCCCTGCCCCTCGCCGGCGGCACCGACGTCATGGTCGGCTGGAACGCGGGTCTCCTCAACGGGCGCACCGTCCTCGACCTCTCGCCCCTGCGCGACTGGAAGAGGATTCGTCGCACGCGCGCGGGCCTCGTGATCGGCGCCCTCGCCACCCACGCCCGCCTCCGCGACGACACGCGCGTGCGCGCCGACTTCCCCCTCCTGGCGGAGGCGGCCTCCGTGATCGGCGCCGCAGCGATCCAGAACCGCGGCACTCTCGGCGGCAACATCGCGAACGCCTCGCCCGCCGGCGACACGCTTTCCGCCCCTCGCCGTCTACGAGGCCGTCGTCCGCACCGTCTCCCCGGACGGGGAGCGGCGGAGCCGATTCCTCGACGTGTTCGAGGGACCCAAGGCAACCACCCTCCGACCCGCGGAGCTGATCGCGGCGGTGGAGCTCCCCTTCCTGCCGAGGCGACCCACGCGCCAGCTGTTCCGCAAGGTCGGCACCCGCGCGGCCCAGGCCCTGTCCAAGACGGTGGCGGCGGGACTGCTGTGGCTCGACGGCAAGGGGCGCGTCGAGGAGCTGCGCTTCGCCCTCGGCGCGATGGCCCCCACCGTCCGCCGCTTGCGCACGACGGAGGCCTTCCTCGCCGGACAACGCCTCACGCCGGCGACCGTGGACCGCGCGGTGGAGCTTCTGGCCGAGGACGTGTCCCCGATCGACGACGTGCGCTCCACCGCCGCCTACCGCCTCGCCGTCTCGCGCGCCCTGCTCCGGGCCTTTCTGCAGGATTGACCCGCCAGGCGGACCCGTGGTGACAGGCGGGTTGGGCCTTCTCAAGCGATTCCTTTCGCGAGGCCTGCCGACCCTCAGTCCGGCGCGGCGAGCCCGCGCGACCGGAGGAACCCCTCGCCCCGCGCCAGCAGCTCGTCGTGGTCCTGGGGTGGCCGGGCCTCAGCAAGCAGCTCACAGGTGCGCTCGCGGAGCAGCCGGTCGGCCGGGGGCCGGCCCTTTTCCTCCCACTTTTCGAGGCCGAAGTGAGGGAAGATGCCTTCGAAGCACGCCTCGCGATAGCGCTCGAGGGTCGTCGGTGCCAACAGGAACTGGCCGTCCGTCCTCAGCACCTCGAGCGCCTCGGTGACTCCGATCGCCGTTTCGTCCACAGCGAACCCCTCCCCCAGCCTCCGCGCCTGGCCGATCACGTCGTCACCCAGCACCGTCAGCGCCGGGGAGAACGCCGTCGAGCTCAAGCTGGAACCCACGAAGGGACACAGCCCCACCTTGCCGAGCACGCTGGTGAGCTGATTCGTCCAGAGCGGGGCTGCCGCCAGCAGGTCCGGGCCCCAGCCCTCGCCGCTGCCCGAGGTTCCAGCGTGGGGGACGCGGTAGTGGGCCATCATCTCGGCGCAGGCGAGGTCGATGAGGTGGGTCTTCGGGTCGCAGAAGTCGACCATCGTCTTCATGTCGAAGAAATTCGGCAGGCTTCCGAGGACCACACCCGCACCCTCGCGCGCAAGCTGGGACAGCACGAGCCCGGCCAGGAGCTCGGCGTTGAGAAGCGCGAGGGTCCCGGCGCAGGTGATCGGTGTGGTCATTCCCGCCATGCCGAGGTTCGAGTAGATCGCCGGGAAGCCGCGCTCGAGGGCGTCGAGCAGCTTGTCCGAAGTGCCCTGGTTGATCTTGAGAGGAGTGATCGGGTTGAGATAGGGGATCACGAAGGGCCGGTCGTCGCCCAGTTGCAGCGCCTCGACCAGGTCGAGCGCGGAGGAGAACAGGCTCTCATCGGAGATCAGGAGCACGAGCGGCTTGGTCGAGTTGGCGATCATCTCGAGGACCGCGTACAGGTCGGCCACGGTCGGAGGCAGGTCGCGCAGAACCCCGAGGGTCGAGATCACGTCGTAGTTGGGCAATGCCTGGGCGAGGCGCACGCCTGAGGTCATGCGCGCTCGCGAGAACGGCGTGAGCTCGTCGGTGAGCGGGTCCTGATACCAGAGGTTCGTGACCCCGGCGCCGAAGCGCGTGCGGTCGTCGCCCAGCCGCAAAGCCGGAGCGCCGTGGCGGTCGTGGAGCTCGACGACCGGCGGTGACACGCGAATCGCCCACTCCACCACGCCGCGCTCCAGGCGAACCTGGCTGCCCTCCGGGTGGACATCGCCGCTGGCCCCGGCGAACACGCGGCGTGCCCGTTCCGAGTCCACCCCCACACCCTGCTCGAGGAGGATGCGCAGGGACGCCTCGTGGATCTCCTCGACCTGCTCCCGCGAGAGCAGCGTCAACCGTGGCCGGGCCTGGCTCATTCTCTTCAGCGCCAGTCGCCGCGGGGGCGGCGGATGCGGCCGACGCTCATCGCCCGCGCCGCCGGCGAGTCCTTCATCGGCAGCGTCGTAGCGCCGGACGCCGTCGAAGGCGGCGAGCGCGCCGGCGACCGCGGCCGCGGTCGGCACGAGGCCGATCTCGCCCACGCCCTTGGCGCCGAACGGCCCTTCCGGCTCGGGCTCCTCGACCAGGATCACCTCGACCTCCGGCATGTCGCGCGCGCGCAGGACGCCGAGCTCGCGCAGCTTGAAGGTCACCGGCATGCCGTTCTCGCAGGGCAGCTCCTCGGTCAGCGCGTAGCCGAGCCCCATGTGGATCGAGCCCTCGATCTGCCCCTCGCACAGCGCCGGGTTCACGACGCGGCCCACGTCGTGGGCGGCGACGACGCGCTCGACGCCGGCCCTCGCTCGTCGAGGATGCACGACCTGGGTGGCGAAGCCGAAGGAGGTGTGGGTCTTGATCCTCGGCCCGTCGGCGCCCGAGCGCCGTGGTGTCGTCGATCACCACGTCCGCCGCGTAGACGCGGCCGGCGAGATCGGCGAGGCGTCGGCCCCGCGTCGAGGTCGGCGCGGAGCTTCCGCGCCGCGCTCGTCACCGCCCGGCCGCCGAACAGCGTCGCCCGCGAGCCGGTCGTCTGCCCGCAGCCGAGGGCGAAGGTCGAGTCCACCTTCGGGCGGAAGACGGCGGCGGGCAGGCCCGTCACCTCGACCGCGAACTGGACGAGCACGGTGAGCAGGCCCTGGCCCATCTCGGTGTAGCCGTTGTAGAGCGAGACGCGTGCCGTCCTCCTCGACCACCAGCCGGCACTTGCCCCACTCCGCGACGCCGTTGCCGATGCCGCTGTTCTTGATGCCGCAGGCGATGCCCGACCGCCCTGCCCGCGCGCCGCGCGCCTCGTCGTAGGCGTCCTTCACCGCCTCGAGCGTCTGCTCGAGCGCCGACCGACTTCTCCAGCACCTGGCCGGTGGCAGAAGACGTCGCCGACCTCGACGACGTTGCGCCAGCGGATCTCCCAGCCGTCGAGCCCGACCTTCTCGGCGAGGAGGTCGAGGCAGCCCTCGATGGCGAAGTGCGGCCTGGTTGGCGCCGAAGCCGCGCATCGCGCCGCAGGGCGGGTTGTTGGTGTAGGCGGCGACCGCCTCGACGTCGACGTGCGGGCACCCGGTAGGGGCCGCAGGCGTGGCCGGCGGCGCGCTCGAGCACCTTGCCGCCGACCGAGGCGTAGGCGCCGGTGTCGCCGACCATCCGCGCCCGCACCGCGGTGAGCCGCCCCTCGGCGTCGCAGCCCACCGTGTAGTCGCATCGGATCGGGTGGCGCTTCGGGTGCAGGCGGATCGACTCCTCGCGGGAGAGCACGAGCTTCACCGGCCGGCCGGTCACGCGGGCGAGGAGCGCGGTCTGCGCCTGGACCGACATGTCCTCCTTGCCGCCGAAGGCGCCGCCGTTCGGCACCAGCTCGACGTAGATGTCGCTCCTCCGGCACGCCGAGGAAGCGCGCGACCTGCCGCCGGTCGTCGAAGACGCCCTGGCCCTGGCTGTAGAGGGCGAGCCGCCCGTCGGGCCGCGGCTCCGCGAGCGCCGCCTCCGGCTCGAGGAACAGGTGCTCGATCCGCTGCGTCGTCCAGGTCCCGCTCACCACGTGCGCGCTCGCGCGCGAGGGCGGCCGTCCACGTCGCCCCGCCGGATGACCGAGCGCGAGAGCAGGTTCGCGTGCTCGGGGTTCACCTGCGGCGCGCCCGCGGCGAGCGCCGCCTCGGGATCGAGGACGGGGGCGAGCGGCTCGTACTCGACCTCGACGAGCGCCGCGGCGCGCGGGCGGTGCGGGCGTCGTCGGCCGCGACCGCGGCCAGCACGTCGCCCACGCAGCGCACCTCCTCGCCCTCGGCGACGAAGCCCGGCCAGTCGTCGTGAAGCAGCCCGTACCAGCGCTCGCCGGGCACGTCGGCCGCGGTGACCACCGCGCGCACGCCGGGGAGCGCGCGGGCCTTCGGCGGTGTCGATGCGCAGGACACGGCGCGCGCGCGTGCGGCGAGAGCACGAGCGCCCCGTGCAGCAGGCCCGTCGCGCGTCAGGTCGGCCACGTAGGGCCGCTCGCCGAGGGCCAGGTCGCGGGCGCTGTAGCGGGCGAGCGCGCTGGCCGACCCCGCCGTCCTCGACGCGGCTCCGGGATCGGCTCGCCCCGCCGCGCCCGGGCCAGCAGCTCGATCGCGTCGACGATCTTCACGTAGCCGGTGCAGCGGCACAGGTGGCCGTCGATCGCCCGCGCGATCTCCTCCCGGGTGGGCCGGGGGTTGCGGTCGAGCAGGTACTTGGCCCGCAGCGCGATGCCCGGGATGCAGAAGCCGCACTGGACCCCGCCGGCGGCCGCGAAGGCGCGGGCGGTCAGCTCCCGCTCGCGCGTCGGAGAGCCCCTCGAGGGTCAGGATCTCGCGTGCCCTCGCGCCTTCTCCGCCGGCATGGCGCAGGTGACCTTCGCCCCGCCGTCGACGAGCGCCAGGCAGCAGCCGCACTGCCCCTGGGGCTGGCAGCCGTCCTTGAGCGAGAGCGTCCCGCAGCGCTCGCGCAGCGCGTCGAGCAGCGACTCGCCGGCCGCGGGCTCGATCACGCGCTGGTGACCGTTCAGGACGAAATCGACCGCCATCCGATTCTCCACTCCCCCTCAGCCCTCGCTGCTCTCGAGCTCGCCCTTCCAGACGAGCAGCCGATGCAGGGCCTCTTCGACGCTCCAGCAGATGCCCCCCGCGCTCTGGATCGCCCCCGCGACGAAGAGGTTCAATCCCCCGTGCTCGAGGATGCCGCGGCGCCGCTCCAGGCGAAGGTCGGTGGCGATCCCCAGGATCCCCTTGCGCCACGGCTCGCCCTGCTGGAGGAGCCCGTAGAAGATGCCGATCTCGCAGGCGGTGCCGTCGTCGACCGTGGGGCCGTCGAGCCACGCCACCAGCGCGTGCGCGGTCTTCAGCCCCTCCCCGTAGTCGAGATCGAAGACGCCCTGGGCCGAGGGCGTGCCCAGGCTCGCCTCCTGCTCGTGAGGCACGAAGCACTCGAGACCGCTCCCGCGGAAGGTGCGGGCGCACCCATCCAGAAAGCCGCGCTGAGCGGGAGAGAAGAGCGGACCGGCCAGGTAGATCTTCACGCCAGGAGCCTGTGGCGATTCTACCTCGCCCCTTGAACCACCGGGCGCGGTCGGTCATCCTTCGCGGGTGATCCTCGGCCCCACCTTCGCGGAGATGCGGGACCCGTCGTTGCTCGACGCCCTCCGTCCGCGAGGCGGCCCGCGCCGCCCGCGCTCGTCCCCTCGACCCCCTGAACCTCTGCAACATCTCCTGGAAGGCGGACGGGGCGGTTCCCTTCACCGTGCTCCCGGAGGCGCTCACCGGGGTGGCCGCGCCCATCGTGGTCCTCTGCGGCCGGGGCTTCCCGACCGGCTCCCACAAGGTCGGGCCCGGCCTACTCGATCCTGGTCGAGAAGCAGCTCGAGGGCCAGTGCGACCCCGGACGCGCACACCCTCGTCTTCCCCTCGACCGGCAACTTCGGGATCGGCGGGGCCTGGGTGGGCCCGCGCATGGGCTACCGCTCGCTGGTGGTGCTGCCGGAGGAGATGAGCGCGGAGCGCTTCGAGATGATCCGCGGCTACGGCGCCGACGTGATCGCCACCCCGGGCTCGCGAGTCGAACGTCAAGGAGATCTACGACAAGGTCCGCGAGCTGCGCGCGGAGCCCGAGAACCGGATCCTCAACCAGTTCGAGGAGTTCGGCAACTACCGCTTCCACTTCCACTGCACGGCGGCGGCGGCTCTCGAGGCCGCGGAGGCGATCGACACCCCCATCGCCGCGTTCGTCTCCGCCCTGGGCTCGGCGGGAACGATCGCCGCCGCCGAGGCGCATCAAGAAGCGCTTTCCCGGCGCGATGACGGTGGCGGTCGAGCCCCGTGCAGTGCCCGACCCTCTACAACGCGGGCTTCGGGGCCCACCGCATCGAGGGCATCGGCGACAAGCACGTGACCTGGATCCACAACGTCTGGGCCACGGACCTGCTCGTCTGCGTGGACGACGTCGAGTGCCTGGAGGGCCTGCAGCTCCTGCAGGAGGGCACCGAGGTCCTCGAGGCCGAGGGGATCGACGCGAGCGCTGGCCCGCAGCTGGGTGGACCTCTTCGGCATCAGCAGCGTCTGCAACATCCTCGCGGCGATCCGGGCCGCGCGGCACTACGGCTTCGGTCCGGGCCAGGCGGTGGTCACGGTGGCGACGGACGGCTTCGACCGCTACCCCTCGGTGCTGCGCCGGCTCGACGCGGAGCAGGGCCCGATGGACGGCCACGCCGCCCGGCGTCGCCTGTCGCGTCTTCCAGGAGCCCGGAACCTGGCTCCTCGAGGGCACCCACGAGACCCGGCAGCGCTGGCACAACCAGAAGTACTTCACCTGGGTCGAGCAGCAGGGCAAGGACGTGGAGGAGCTGCGGGCGCAGGAGGACCCGGCGTACTGGATCGCGCAACAGGAGCGGATCGAGGAGACGGATCGCCGGATCCGGGAGCGACGGGGTAGCGCGCGATGCCGAGAGCGACCGGCGCCCCCTTCGTGACCGGCCTCGTCTGCGTGCGCTGCGGGAGGCGGCTACGCGCGCGGACTCGACGGGCCCTGTCCGCGCTGCGGGCCGGAGGGCGTGCTGGACGATCGAGTTCGACCTCGCCCGGGTGCGGCGGTCGCTGACGCCGACGGGCGCTGGCCGCGCGCCCGCGCACCCTCTGGCGCTACCACGAGCTTCTCCCGGTGCCCGACGGGCGCGCGCCGGCCGCCCTGGGAGCCGGGCTGGACGCCGCTCGTCGCCGTCGCCGCCGCTCGCGCGGTGGGCGGGCGTGCGGCGCCTGCTCGTCAAGGACGAGGGCCGGAACCCGACCGCGTCCTTCAAGGACCGGGCGAGCGCGGTCGGGGTGACCCGCGCCCTGGCGCGGCGGGCCCGGGTCGTGGCCTGCGCCTCCACCGGCAACGCCGCCACGTCGCTCGCCGGCGCGGCGGCGAGCGTCGGCCTGCCCTGCGTCATCTTCGTCCCCGAGTTCGCCCCCGAGCCGAAGGTCGCCCAGCTCCTGGTCTTCGGGGCGCGGGTCCTCCGCGTGCAAGGGGCAGCTACGACGAGACCTGGGAGCTGTGCCAGCGGGCCTGCGACCGGCACGGCTGGTACAACCGCAACGCCGCCGTCAACCCGTCGCTCGTCGAGGGGAAGAAGACCTGCGGCCTGGAGATCGCGGAGCAGTGCGGCGACGAGCGTGCCGGACTGGGTGGCGGTGTCGGTGGGCGACGGCTGCACCTTCGCCGGCATCTGGAAGGGGCTCCGGGAGATGCACGCCCTCGGCTTCATCCCGCGACTGCCGCGCATGCTGGGGGTGCAGGCCGAGGGCGCACGGCCGCTGGTGGACGCGTTTCTCGAGGGGCGCGACCTCGTCCCGGGGCCGGCGGAGACGCTGGCCGACAGCATCTGCGTGGGCCACCCCCGAAACTGGCGGAAGGCCCTCGCCGCGGCCCGCGATTCGGGCGGCGCCTTCGTCGCGGTCTCGGACGAGCAGATCCTGGAGGCGATGCGGGAGGCGGGTCGGCTCGCCGGTCTCTTCGGCGAGCCGGCGGGGGTGGCGGGCGCTGGCCGGGCTGAAGCAGGCGGTCGCGGAGGGTCTCGTCGGCCGGCGCGAGACGGCGCTGGCCGTCGTCACCGGCAGCGGGCTGAAGGACGTGCGAAGCGCCACGCGGGCCGCGGGCACGCCGATCGATCTGCCGCCCGACGACGCGGCGCTCGACGCCCACCTCGAGGAGCGTCCCCTCTCGCCGGGAAGCTGAGCATCATGCTCCTGCAGAACGGCCGTCCTGGCCACCCTCGACCCGCCCCGGGTCGCGTCGGGCGATCTGAGGATCGAGGGCGGCTCCATCGTCGAGCGGGCGCCCACCCTCACCGGTCAGCCCGGCGAGGAGATGGTCGACCTTGGCCGGGCGCCCTCGTCCTCCCCGGCCTCGTCAACGCCCACACCCACCTCTACAGCGCCCTGGCGCGAGGCATGCCCGGCCCGAAGGAGCCGCCCCGGGAGCTTCGTCGAGATCCTGGAGCGGATCTGGTGGCGGCTCGACCGCGCGCTCGACGAGGAGACGGTGTACCTGTCCGGCCTCGTCGGGGCGATCGAGGCGGCGCTCTCCGGGGCCACGCTGCGTGGTGGACCACCACGCCTCGCCGTCCGTCATTCCCGGGTCGCTCGACGTGCTGCGGCGCGCGGTCGAGGAGGTGGGCTCCGCTCGGTCCTCTGCTACGAGGTGACGGACCGGAACGGCCACGAGGGACGCGACCTCGGCCTCGAGGAGAGCCGGGGCTTCCTGAGCGGACGGCCTCACCCCCCTCACCCGGGGGATGGTCGGCGCCCACGCGAGCTTCACGCTCTCGGAGGAGAGCCTGGAGCGGCTGGCGCGCCCTCGTGGAAGACACCGGGGTCCCGCCTCCACATCCACGTGGCCGAGGACCGCGCCGACGTGGAGGACTGTCGAGGGCGCTACGGGGTCGGCCTCGTCGAGCGGCTGCAGCGCCACGGCCTCCTCCGTCCCGTCCACGCTCCTCGCCCACGGCGTTCACCTCGAGCCCGCCGAGATCGCGGAGGCCCAGGCCTCGGGGCGCCTGGCTCGTCCACAACCCCCGCTCGAACATGAACAACGACGTCGGCTACGCCCCGACCCGCGCCTTCCGTCAGGCCGGCCCTGGGCACGGACGGGATGGACCAGGACGTGCTGGCCGAGGCCCGCGTGGCCTTCCTCGAGATGCGGGAGGCGGGCCGGGACGACGCCGTCGAGGCGGCCCTGCGCTTCCTGGCCGGCGGCCACCGCCTGGCCGCGCGCTGCTTCGGCCGCACCTTCGGGACCCTCGACGCCGGGGCGCCCGCCGACCTCGTCGTCCTCGACTACCGCTCCCCCACGCCGCTCGACGACGGCGAACCTCGGCGGCCACCTGCTCTTCGGCCTCGACCGCAGCCACGTGCGCTCGGTGATGGTCGGCGGGGCGCTGGGTCGTCCGCGACCGGCAGGCTCGTCACGGTCGACGCCGAGGCCGCGCTCGCACGGGCCCGGGAGGCCGCCCCGCGGCTCTGGGCTCGGATGGAGTCGCTCTAGCCCGCTGTGGTCACCAGGCCTTCTGCCGGCCACGCAACCGTCCCTGAAGTGCTACCCCTCGGCTGCCAATGCCGACCGCGCGCGCTGCGGGCACGGGATGTTTGCCCCGGACCCTTGGGGCCTGGGTCGTCATCGCTGTCGCCGCCACCCCCGTGGGCCTCGCCGGCGGCTACCTCGCGGCGTTGCTTTCCATACCGCGCGCCGAGAGGGCGTGGGCGGCACAGGTCGAGCCGATGGAGAGCTTCATCGCTCGCTACCCGCCGGAGCCCTCAGTCCCCGCGCCGATGCCGAACATCGTAGATGACGTGCTCTTCGGCGGCAGGGATCCCGTCCGAGGGATCCTCGACGATCCACACGAGGGTCAGTCCGACTTCAGGCCTGCCTCCTCGAGGGCCCGTTCGAGGAGATCGCTGACGCCGAGCTCCACGCTTCCGGCCTCCAGGTAGGCTAGGTCGAGGGTTTCTCCACTCGCCTGGAGCACCCCCATCACGTCGGTCCACTGCCGTTCGGATACCTCGTCGCCTCGGCGATACCACTCCAGCTTCGCCAGGATGATGTCCTCGGCAGAGCTCACCGGCAAGGGTGTCTCCCCCAGGCCCTCGATCGACGCCGGTCGCGACCGCTCGAACGCCCTGCGGTCGAAGGGCCGGTCCCGCGAGACGAAGACATCAATCTTCAGCATCGTGTCGAGGTGGATGACGTTGAAGGATGCTCGGCGCGTCACCGCGTCGAGGACGCGCGCCTCGGGAACGTAGTAGGTCGCGCGCAAGGCCTCCACGAAGGCACCGACGTGGACTCGAGAGAGCTCGGCCACCACATCCCCATCCACGCTGGCCCGCGCCACACCGTGCGCCGAGCTGGCAATCGAGCCGCCCACGAAGTGGCGCACCCCGAGGTCATTGAGCACCTGGAGCACCGGGGCCAGCGCCACCAGCAGGTCTGGATCGGTCACGGCTTCCGCGCGGCGAGGTCGGCACGCAGCTCCTCGGCGAGATCGGCCCCGTAGTGCAGGGCCACGAAGCGCAAGCCCACCTCCTCGGGAGATGCCCCCGGAAGCCTCCGGGCCAGCCCCCCTCGAGAGAGGCCCATCACCGTCCGACTCAGGGAGAGGGCGAGCCGGATCCTCCGGCCGGGCGACGCCCGGCGGAGGAGCTCCAAGTGAACGCGCTCGGTCTCGGGATCGGTGTCGCTCAGCCCGTGTGCCACAGCAGCATTCTATCTTCCTGTCGAGCCACCGGAAGACCTGCTCGCGACGCTGCGCGTCCGTCGGCCGGCTCGACGCCCGCCTTCCAGGAGTGTGAAAACCGCAGTGCGACTCTTGGTCCCCCCGGGCTCGGGCGGGACCTGGGAATCGGCACCGAACACCGCCGGTCGTGAAGCATGAAACTCGATTTCAAGTGACTCTGTTTGCGGGCAGAGTCACTTGAACCTGCAGTCCGGCTTCAGGAACCTGCGAAGGTCTCGGTCGCCGGCTTGGCGGGGGGAGGTTCGGACATGCTGAGCCGGCCTGGCACTCCTTTCCAAGGGGGAGCCTCTGTGGAGCTTCCCGTCGTTCGGTCAGCTGTCTCTTGGGAGGCCTGAATGAGCCCAGTCGGGCATTCAGGCCACTACCGGGTCGCCACGAAGGCACTCGGGAAGCGGGCGAGCACCGCGATCGCGTGCTGCAGCTCGCGCGGTCCACGCACTCGCCGATCTTGTGGGTGTTCTGCTCGATCCCGGCGCCGATGCCGAACATCGCCGGGTGCTTGACGTCGCCGGACGACGACCCAGCCCTTGGACTCGGGAACACGCGATCGAGTCGTCGCCGACCGGCACCGGGAAGCCGACGCCGTCGGTCGAGAAGATCCAGCGGTCGACGCGGGGCTCCTTGCGCAGCGCCGCCGCCCGAGGCGCCGCCCGCGGGCTCGGTGACGTGCGGGGTGACGACCCCGCGATAGGCCGCCACCGCGGCGCGGATCGCCGGGTGCTCCTCGGGCGTGAGCCAGCCCGGTAGATCTGGGGGTTGTCGGCCAGGTACCCGCGCCAGGTCTTCTGCGTGTAGCGCGGCACCATCACCTCGACGTCCAGGCCCGCGGCGCGGGCGGCGGCGCACGGCGTCGAGGGCCTCGACGTCGCTTCCGCGCCTGCTCCGGCGACTCGCCGACGGTGAGCCGCCGGTCGAAGCGGAAGGTGAAGCGGTCCGGCACCGCGCAGTCGCTCGGGCGTGTCGAGCTGTCGCCCAGGAGGCGGTGCGCGTGCCGTGGCCCAGGAACGGGTGGTCGAGGAAGCCCTCGCGGGCGTCGTAGCGCCGGGCGGCCTCCGCCACGATGGCCCCGCCGTACTCGAGGGGGTTGAGACCCTCCCACGGCATCGAGCCGTGGCAGGAGCGGCCGGTCACCGTCACCTCGATCTGCATGCGGCCCCGCTGGCCGCGGTAGATGCCGAGGGCGCCCTTCGTTCGCGTCGCCGGTGCCCTCGGTGAGGATCACGACGTCGGGCACGAGCTCGGGCGGGGCGCCGGGAAGCACGCGGCTCATCAGGTACATCGGGCCGCCCGCCGTCGTTGTCCTCCTCGGCGGCGGTGGCGTACGAGCGCACGATCGCCCCGCGCAGCGCCCCCTCGGGCGCCAGCTCGAGCAGGATCCGCGTGGCGACGATCTGCGCGACCACCCCGGAGAGCTGGTCGGCCGAGCCCGCGCCCGAAGAGGAGGTGCTCCCACTCGGCGTCGGGCGGGAGGTGACCGAGCTGCGTCGCGCAGGACGTCGCGATCGACGCGGCTCACCGTCCACGAGGCCGTCGTAGGCGTCGACCCCGCCCAGCTTCTCGCGCCACTGCGAGCGCAGGGCCTGCACCGTGTCGGCGTGGCCGTCCAGGTAGATGACGCGCTTCTCGGCGGCGGGGATCCCGTCCGGAGGGATCCTCGACCGTCCAGACGAGGTTGCCGTAGTCGTCGAAGTCGACGTCCTCCGGCCGGCGCACCGCCCCGACCTCGACGACGGTCCGCCGCAGGTACTCCAGCCGCGGCCCCTCGTGGTTGCTGAGGCCGCAGTCGGGGTCGCCGCCCTCCTCGACCGGCCGGTCCACGTAGTCGGCCGGGATGCGGATCGCCTCCTTCAGGATCTGCTCGGCCAGCGGCCGGTCCCGTGCGGCCAGCGCGGCGATGCGATCGTCGAGCGAGGGCATGGCTTCCTCCGGGCTCCGGGGTGGCGCCGAGCTCAGGCCTCGAGGGAGGCCAGGCGGCGCGACAGGTCCTTCACCTTGGCCGCGGCGAGCACGGCCATGATCACGTACACCTTCTTGTTGGCCTGGCGCGCGACGTCGTTCGCGGTAGCGCTCCATGACCCGGGCGCTCACCTCGGCCCCGATGTCCGCGGGCAGGCAGTGCAGGTAGAGCGCCGCGCCCTTGGCGGTGAGCCCCATCCGCCGCTCGTCGCAGATCCAGTCGCGGTGGCCGGCGTTTTGCTCGAGGGCCCGCTTCTCGATGTCGGCCATCCGCTCCGTGTCGCCCGGCCCGGTTGGCCTCGACCCGCTCCTGCATGAGCGTCCCGCGGTCCCCAGGACTTCGGGTAGACGGCGTCGGCGTCGGCGAAGGCCTCGTCCATCGAGCTCGTCGATCTCGAACGACCCGCCCGAGCGCGGACGCGTGGCCGCGGCGGCGGCCAGCGGCCCGTCCAGGAGCCCGTAGCCCTCGGGGTGGGCCAGGACGACCCGTGCGCCGAAGCGGGTGAGCAGGCTGACGAGCCCCTGCGGGCACCGAGAGCGGCTTGGCGTAGCTCGGCGAGTAGGCCCAGCTGACCGCGATCTTCCGACCCGCGAGGTCGCCGCCGAGACGCTCGCGCAGCCAGGCGAGGTCGGCGAGGGTCTGGGTGGGGTGGTCGACGTCGCACTGCAGGTTGACGATCGGGACGACGCGCGGGTCGCCGGTGGCGTCGAGGTAGGCGTCGATCCCCTGCTTCACCTCGCGCATGAAGCGGTTCCCCTCGCCGAGGATCAGGTCGTGGCGGATGCCGAGGGCGTGCGCGTTCATCCCCAGCATGGCCCCGGTCTCCTCCGCCGTCTCGCCGTGGGCGACCTGGGTCGAGCCACCGTCCACGATCACCGGCTGCATGCCGAGCCGGGCCGCCGCCCCCGCCCAGGCCGACTTGGTGCGCGTCGAGTTGTCGAAGAAGAGGGCGTAGGCGAGCTGGGCGGGGAGCCAGTCGAGCCGGCGCCCGGCACGGTCGAGCTCCTCGAGGCGGGCGGCGAGGGCGAGGAGCGTGTCGAGCTCGGCGGAGGACCAGTCGTCGGTGAGCAAGCAGACTCCGACCCTGGAGTGCGGCAAGGTCTGGGAAGGCCATGCGCCATTCTATCCACGAACTTGCGGCACCGCGCCGAGGTGTCGGCTCGCGGGCCGTGCAGCCAATCCCTGTTGGTGAGGCCCTCCTGCCACCGCGTTGCCGCCACCGGGCTCATTCGCAATCAGGAGGTCGCCGGTTCGATCCCGGCGCGGTCCACCAAGCCGCCCAGTCACCCGTTGACATCTCCGCGGATTGAGTCATCTTCTAGGTAGGGGAGAAGACGACATGAGAACGCAGCCCCTCGTCGTCGGCCTTGCCCTCCTGATCGCACCCGCGGCTCTCGCGCAGGAGCCCGAGGGAGAGCAGCCGCTCACGACCCATCCGCCGGGCGTCAGCCTCACCGGACGCTGGAGGCTCGATCCCACGCTGAGCGACGAGCCCGGGGACAAGGTGCGCGAGGCCATGAAGGGTCTGCAGAGTGACCGGGACCGCCGACGCCCGCCGGTCTATCCCGGCCCGGGCGGCGTCCCGGGAGATCGAGGCCAGGGCGAACCGCCGACCGGTCCCGGCATCGACGTCACCACCCCCGGCATGACCGGGGCCCCCGGGACCGGCGATCCCTTCGCGCGAGGGGGGTCCTCCCGTTCGTCGCGCTCGCAGTCCCGCTCCGTCTTCGAACACGTTCTCGACCTGCCGGAAACACTCACGATCGCCCAGCGTCCCTCGCTGATCCTGATCCAGGAGAACGACGACGAGGGTCGCGTGCGCGCGCTTCGCCCCGACGGGACGCGCGTGCGGTCCGCAGGCGGCCAGTCGGAGAGCCGGACCCGCTGGGAGAAGGGGCTGCTCCTCGTGGACACCTGGCACGACGACGGCGTCCGCGTCGAGGAGATCTTCGAGCTCGCGCCCGACCGGAGCCTGCTGACCGTCACCGTCCGAGTCAACGACGGAGGCAGCGCCATCTCTCTCGAGCGTGTCTTCCGCCCCGACGAATCGGACGAAGGCTGATCAGAGCCGGCGCGCCTGGCCAGTCGGTGAGCGTGGTCCCGGCGGTCGGTCTCGGGGTCAGGTCTCAGACCGATGGCTGAAAGCCGCAGGGCTCTGGATCAATGCGTGTGAATCTTCATCGCGACTCCTTCTTGGCGACAGTCCCGCCTCTTTGGCAATCCTGCACCTGCCGTGTTGAGGACCGAACCCTCAGGACGGGGTCGAACCGTCAGGCCGTTCCGGGGCCGCATCCGTCGTCGCGCTGCCTCCGGGGAGCACCGCGGGCACGTTGAGGATGGGCAACAGCACGGTGAAGGTCGTGCCTTCGCCCTCCCGGCTCGTCGCGCGGATGTCACCCCCGTGGCTGCGCGCGATTCCCAGCGAAACCGACAGCCCGAGGCCGGTGCCCTTTCCGGTTGACTTGGTCGTGAAGAACGGATCGAAGACGGACTGCAGTATGTGCTCCGGGATCCCGGAGCCGGTGTCGGTGGCGTGGATGGCGAGAAACCCTCCCTCGGCCTCCGTGTCGCAGGAGATGCGAAGCGTGCCCCCGTGCGGCATGGCGTCCACGGCGTTGAGGGCGAGATTGACGAAGATCTGGCTCAGGTACTGCCGATCGCCGTTGACGGGCGGGAGGTTGTCCGGCAGGTCGACGCTCGTCTTGACGCGCGAGAGCTTGAGCTGGTTCGCCACGAGGGCGAGGGACTCGGCCACGATGTCCCGAACCTCCAGCCGGCCCATCTCCATCTCGCCCTCGCGGGCGAAGTCGAGCAGGTTCGCCACGATCTTCCGGGACCGCTCCGCCTGCTCTTCCAGCTCCGTGATCATGTCCAGTGCCTCTTCGTCGGAGAGTGTGCGGTAGTCCTCCTTGAGCATGGCCGCGGTCAGCATGATGTTGTTGATCGGGTTGTTGAGCTCGTGGGCCACCCCGGCGGTCAGGCGGCCCACCGCCCGAAGCTTGTGGGACTGGACCATGACCTGGTGACGGTGCTCCACCTCGCGAGTCATGTGGTTGAGGGCGACCACGAGGTTGGTGAACTCGTCCCGGTACTTGCGGACGGGGGTGATGGAGAGGTCGCCCTCTCCGATCCGCTTCGTCAGCTCCATCAGGCGGTTCAGCCTCTGGATGATGTGGCGGGAGACGAAGTCCGCGCTGTAGACGGAGAGCAGGACGATGCAGAGAAGAAAGGCGACGGGCACGCCCTTGCTCACCCGAAGCAGGGTCCGCACAGTGTTGCGCTCCCGCTGCGCGAGCTCGAGGGCCGACGAGACCAGCTCCGCGCCGTGCGTCCGCAGCCTGGCCTCGATCTCGGCCCGACGCCGGGCTCCGTCTTCGGCTTCGAGACCTTCGAGGGGCGGGAGCTGGAGGATGAGCTCCCGGTAGAGACGCAGGCGCCCCTCGAGCCGTTCGAAGGAGTCCATCCCCACGATCGAGCCGAACTCCGCCTTCGAGGACGACAGGTGGGAGTCTGCGGCATCGATGTTCTGGAGCACGTCCTCGAGGTTCGTGCGATAGAGGAAGTAGTTCTTCTCGAATCGCCGCGCCTGGAGGATCTCGTTGTTGAACTGGTCGGCTATCTCGATGAACTGCAGACGTGTCTGCAGCCGCGAGAGGATCACCCACGTGCCGATCGTGGTGCCGGCACTGAGCACGAAGAACAGGAGGAAGACCAGGGCGAGCCGTGCTCGGATGCTGAAGCCCGGCCGCTCCAGCAGCGCCTTGTCCACCCTCAGGGTGAGCTCTTCGGCGGAGCTGCCGGAGCCGGGTGCGTCCGCCCCGGCCAGTCCCGTGAGCCCCTCGTTCTCCATCACGCAAACTCCTCGTACGCGCCGTCCAGGAAGCGGTCGACGTACTTGGCGACGGCCGCCTCGGAATGGAGCAGCATGTCGAGCTGCCGGGCACAGCCCATGAGCTTCCCGAGGACCTCCAGGCCTTCTTCCGAGGCCTGCCACGCGTACCGTCGCATCCGGGCGGTCACGAGATCACCGCGACGCTCCACCGCGAAGCCCGTGCGCTCGAGAACCTCAGCCAGGAAGAGGGCGCGCAGGTCCCGCTGGGCACGACCCGCCCCCCCGCCCCAGAAGCGGAAGGAGACGTAGTTGCTCTCCGGAGTCTCTCCCACTAGAGAATCGATCATCGCGTAGTGGTATGCCATTCGGGCGTTGAAGTTGACGTAGTCGCTGGCGACGATCAGGTAGGCGGCGCCGCCCAGGCTGTCGGCGTTCCGCTCGGCCTCCGTCATCGAGGAGCTGATCACGGAGGCGAGGCCCCGCAGGTCGACGTTCCGGCGGCCGCTCCAGGCGATGCCGGGCGCGGTCATTCCTCGCCAGAGGGCCTGGAACGGCCTGGAGAGCACCTGGTGCGGCTCCAGCTCTCCGTCTTTCTCCTCGGCGGGGACGACTCCCCCCCCGCGTCGAGAACCCACACGCCGTCGGGGAGCGCAACACCTTGGAGACGGCGGGCTCCGGCCTGGGGGGCCCCCTGGCGCCACTCCGCCCGCTCGAACAGGGCGGCAATGCCGCGCTCATGACACAGGCGCACGATGTCGTGAAGCGAGTGACAGCCCTTCGGTCGGAAGGACGCCGCCCGGGGATCGGTGAGATCGAGGCGCAGGACGAGGGGATGGAGGGGGCTTCGCGCCCCCGAGCGCATCTCGCGGGCCTGGTGCCGCGCATCCTGGTCCTCCCGCGGCCACACCTCGCCCGGGTAGACCTCGCAGTGGGTGGCGGTGAGAGAGACCGTCTGACCGCCCGCCAGCCGGGCGGTGGCGTCCGGCATGCCGAAGACGCTCGGAACCCCGAACTCCCGGGCCAGGGAAGCCAGGTGGCCGGCCACGCTGCCGTGCTCCGCCACCAGGCCGTCGATCGTCGGCAACAGGTGGCCCAACTCGGGCGCGGCCTGCGGGACGACGAGGATGCTGCCCTCGGGTACGCTCTGCGCCCCCTCCGGCGTCTCCACGATCGAGACCGCCCCGACCGCACGGCCCCCCACGATCGTGACCCCACCGCGCACGAGGCACGGGGAGGCGGGCTTCCCCCGGGTCTCTCCGACCGGCGGCACCGAGGCGAGGGGGCGCGCCTGGAGGAGGCGCACCGCTCCGTCGTGGCCGATCGCCCATTCCACGTCGAGTGCCTCGTCGAAGAGCCGCTCGCACACCAGGCCGAGTCGAGCAAGGTCGACAAGCTCGCCTTCGGAGAGGGCGGATCCGGACATCACGCCGCCGTCCGTCGATGTCCCGCCATCGCCCTGCGGCGCCGGAGCGGCGGGCCCCTGGACAGCCAGAGTGTCCCGCGCAACGAAGGCGGTCTCGGCGTCGACGACACCGCCGACCAGATCCGGCGCCAGCCCGCGAAGCGAGGTGACGAGCATCCTCGTCCCGTCGGGCTCCGCCGGATCGCGCGTGTAGAGGACACCGGACGAACGCGCGGCGACCATGGGCATGCAGAGAACCGCCATCGGCGTCGCCAGCTCGAACAGACCGCACGCGAGCCGATAGCGGATCACGTGCTCCGAGAAGTTGCTCGCAACCACACGCCGCCATGCCGACGACAGCTCGGGCTCCGGAACGTGGAGCAGCGTCTCGAACTGACCGGCGAAGCTGAACGGGCCATCTTCGCCGACGGCGCTGGATCGAACCGCCCACGAGCCACCGTCGCCCTGCGCCCCCGCTCGCTCTCGAATCTCAACGACGATCTCTTCGGGAATCGGGGCCTCGAGCACCAGGTTTCGGGCCTTCGCCGCCAGCGACCGAAGTCGGGTCGGGTCGGCGGCGGGGTCGACGCCCTTCATCAGCTCGCGCAGACGAGCCCCCGTCTGACCGTGCGCGAGGACGCGCGCGTAGGCGGCGGTGGTGACGACGAAGCCCGGGGGCACCCTCTCCGGCAGGCTCGCCGCCACCTCGCCCAGTCGCGCCGCCTTGCCCCCGACCAGGGTCTGCTCGGCCCGGCCGCAAGCCGTGAGGGTCGTGGTGATGGGGTCCCCGTGCAGACGCCGCCGCTCGTCTCCGAGGACTCGTCGGATCCGGGCCTCGATCCGGGCGTGGATCCCGTATAGCGACTCGTAGCGGTCCCCGGAGAGGAGGTTCAGGGTCTGGGCCTGGAGAAGCGTCGCCTCGAGGAGCCGCAGGACCCGCGTCCCAACGAGGGGGTCTCCGGGGACGAGCAGGCGCAGATCGAGCTGGATGTCGGCCAGCAGCTCGAGCAGACATCCATTTCGATCGAGAAGGTCGCGCAGGGCCTCGTGTCGTGCCCTCAGTCCGTACGCGGAGTCTGCTCGCCCCTCGGGCATGGGCCCGTTCCCGTGTCAGCCCTTCAGCGCGGCGGCGGCTCGGGAGATCACCTCACGCAGGTCGTCGGGCTTGAAGGGCTTGGCGATGAAGTCGAACGCCCCCTTGGCCAGCGCCTCCCGCGCGACCTCGACGGTGGCATAGCCCGTGATCACGATGACCTTGGTCCGCCCCGAGCGCTCGAGAACGTGCTCGAGTACCTGGATGCCGTCCACCTCCTCCATGCGGACGTCCGTGACGATGATGTCGAACTCCTTCTCGCCCAGGCGCTGCAGCGCCACGCGGCTGTCCTCGAACACCTCCACCGCGTAGCCGTTCTTCTCCAGCGCCGTCCTCAGCCGTTTGCCCACGATGGGCTCGTCGTCCAGGACGAGAATCTGCAGGCTCTGCTCGTTCATGCTCTCCGTCCTCCCGTTCCCTTCCCCACGAACGCTTCGGTGTTCTCCGGCTGGTTCCGACGTGGCCGGCGCTCCTCCCCTCCCCGAGGGACCCTCGCGGACTCGGAGAGGAGCGGCCCGAGCGAGCGCCCCATCCGCCCCAGGACGCGACGCGTATCCTCGAGATCTCGTACGGGCATCCAGCCCGTCAGGCCGGGGTCGAGGTCGAGAAGGCGGAAGCCGCTTTCGACGAGCGCTTCCCTCAGCGGCTCCGCGTCCCCGACAGGTGTCCCCCGCAGGGCGCAGAAGACGGTGTTGGCCGGCCTGTGCTCCCCGAGGCAGGCGTCGACCAGCAGCGTTCCCGTCCGCCACTCGACGTGGATGGTCGCTCGCTCCTCGGTGAGGATGGCCAGGGCGGCGGGGAGGGGCTCACGCGCCGGAGACCGCCGCTTCTGATCGATCGAGGCCAGGGGCTCCAGCAACGCCCGGAACGGCCCGGAGCGGATCCGCTCCCAACCCAGCCCGGACCGCCACTCGTTCTCGCCCGCCGGGAACGTGCCATCCGCCGCGTCCACGACCCTGACCGACCCCGGGAAACCCGATCCCCGCAGGGCGATCCCCGCCCGTCTTCCCCAGGAGCCGAAGTGAAGGGTGCCGAAAGACCGCAACGCCCGCTCGTGGGCACCTCGCAGCATCTCGGCCAGGTGAGGTGCGCCCCGCCCTCCTTCAGAGTCCTGCGCCGCCCCAGCGTGCATTGGCGGGGCGACCCTCTTGATCGCCTCGCGCAGAAGCCTGTACTCGGGCTCGGCCTGGTGACAGGAGGGCTCCGCCAGGTGATAGAGCACCAGCTCTTCGGCCAACCCGCGGTAGACGACACCCTCCTGAGCGTCGACGGTCACGGTCTCGGCCTCCCTCAGCCGTTCCGTGGCCGCTCCCAGGCCCACCAGGACGGGAACGCACCACTCGCGGGCCACGGCCAGCCACGACTCCTCGACGAGCTCACCCGCCACGAGGACGGCCGCCGCGTCGCGCAACGCGTCTCGCGACAGCTCGCCGCCCAAACCGTCGAGCACGAGCACGGAGGGCCTCGCGTCCGAGGGACCCGGCGGCCCGGCCACGTGCCGCAGGCGGCCCACGGCGACGCCGGCGACCGCGACGGAAGCCGGATCGCTGAAGACGGTCTCGGAGCGGCGGAGCGCCTCGGCCAGACGGGGTCCCGACCGTGCCTCCGTCGTGGGGGGACCCATGTCTGCACACTGCTCCACCGTGAAGCCGCCCTCGCCTCGGGTCCACGCGATCATCTGGGGACGCCCGGCAAAGCGCTCCGCGACCAGGGCCATCCGGATGAGGGGGGCGAAGTCGTCCGGGAGGCCGCCGGGTGCGTCTTCGCTCGGGTGCCTCGGGACCACGTGCGTCTCGCTGCCGCCCGCGCCCACCTCGAGCCGCATGCTCAGCGGTCGGTCGGGGTCGCTCGTGAGCAGCAGCCCGCGCAGCTGCGCGGGGGCCTCGCGAACGCAGGTCACGCATGGCCACTGCCCGTCCGCCTCACCCTTCGAGAGCACGTCCGAAGGGAGCCGGTCCGAGAGGAGGCGCGTGTAAGCTCCCGGCACGTTCTCGGCATCGACCCCGTGCCGGGCGTGCGCCCACTCGCCGGACCGATCCGGCCTCCCGAGCGTCGTCGCCGCTGGGTACAGCGCGAACGTGTTCCCGACGTCGGTCCCGGTGAGGGCGGCGGTCGCCTCGGCGATCGCGCGCCGCACGGTCTCGGGCAGCGGGGCGGCCCGCAGGGCCTCGGCAAGGCCCTGCGCCTCTGCCTCGTCTGCGGAACCGGACGACCCGGACTCGCACGCGGCCCGCACGCGGTCCCACAGTCGGTTGTGCTTCAGGTGCTGCACCAGTGCCGCGGCGGTGATCACGAAGCCTTCGGAAACCGGGATCCCCAGCTGTTGCCCGAGCTCGGCCAGCCGGCCCGCAGACCCACAGACGCCCTGGACGTCCACGGCACGCCCGAGCGGCACGACCAACGGCGCCGCCGGACCGCCGCGAGCCCGGCGAGCGAGCAGGCCATCGAGACCGCGGCGCACGGAGTCAAGATCGGCGTAGAGCTCCGTCAAACCGCCTCCGGCCACCACACCGCTGTCGAAGACGATCTCGCGGCCGAGCTCCAGCGCCCGCTGGCTGAAGGACGCCACGTACCGGCGGTCCAGGACCCATTGCCCCCCGAGCTTGTGGGTCGCGTCGTCGCAAAGCTCGGCGAGACCGCGCAGGTTTTCCGTGAGCCGGCGAAAGCGCAGGGCGTGGAGCTTGTGGCGAGCACTCTGCGGAGCGGTTGCCAGGAACCGGCCGGCCAACCCCGAGAGTCGTGACACCCGGTCTCCCTGCCTGGCTTCTACTGCGGACTCGCCGGCGCGGCGGCGACGCCGGCCAGGCTCCGGCGGATCCGGCTCTGACGCCGGAAGGCGACGAAGACGTTGTAGAGGATGACGGCCACCCCCGCGACCCCCGCCAACATCAGAAAGCCCTTGCTGATCTGGTTGAGCCACCCGTCCCAGACCGGGTCGATTCCGATGAAGCCAAGCTGGCGGAGGTAGATGGGGATCGCGATCGCGCGAGAGAACACACAGATCAGGATTACGAGGGCGGTGACGAGACGGATGAGGCTCTCCTTGACGACCTTGGTCCCGTAGGCGCCGACGTAGATCCCGAAGAGAGAGCCCAGGTAGAGGAGCATGGTCAGCCGGATGTCCACGAAGCCGGCCCACACGTAGTTCAGTGCACCGAAGGCCCCCATGAACATCGCCAGGAAGAGCTCCGTGCCCGCGGCGACGGCGGTGGGTACGCCGAACACGTAGATCATCGCCGGCACCCCGATGAAGCCCCCGACCCCGATGGTGCCCGCGAGGTAGCCGGTGGCCAGGCCCACGAGCATGAGGACCCAGAGCGACACCCTGACGTCGGCGACCGGGAAGTGGATCAGGGGGAAGAGGCGGAGCCGGGCAAGGGCGTCGGCGATCTTGCGAGAGGGACCGCTCTCCTCGTCCGACGCGCTCATCACGTCCCGGAGCATGCTCAGGGACACCAAGAAGAGGATGCTCACGAAGACCGCGCTGATGTAGAGGTTCGCGGCCGCGGCCTTGTCCTCGCCGACGGACTCGCCCAGGCGGAACAGGTAGCTGTTGATCCACACCGCGAGGCGGATCCCGGCAAACGAGGTCAGCACCAGGAACACCCCCAGCTTCTTGTCCACGTTGCCCAGCTCCCCGTGCTGCTTTGCCCCCATCATGGCCTTGCCGAACTTGTGGGTGATGTTGCTGCCCACCGCGATCACACCCGGCACCCCGAGGTTCATCATCCCGGGGGTCATGAAGAAGGCGCCTCCGCTGCCGATGAACCCGCTCAGGGTGCCACCGATGAACCCCAGCAGCACGACCTGCAGCGCATCGACCAGATCGAGCACGATGAAGTCTTTCCAGATCAGCTCAGGCATCCCTCACCTCTGCGCCGCGCCCACTGCCGCACGAACTGGTCGTCGAGCCGGCCATCATTCCCTCACTCGATCTTCACGAGCTTCAGCAGCGATTTCGCGAGGCTGCCGTACAGATAGGCGATCAGCGGCACGAACAGGAGCAGGCTCGCCGCCGCCAGCACCCTGGCCGGGCCGGCCTCGCGTGTGATGAACTCGAGAACCGCCTCCTGATGGGTGAACACCAGGGCGTAGATCAGGGCGACCGCCAGACCGAACGCCCCGAGCCTCACGAGCTGCCAGGTCCCCACGAAGTACTGAGCTCTCAGGTCCTCTCCGCGGACCACCGGGACCCGAAGGGCGTCGGCGAGCTGCGCGGCCAGCTCGCGCGTCATTCTCCGGCTCACGGCGTGGCCCTTTCCCGTGAAGATGTCTCCGACGACGACGAGGCTGTAGGGCACGGTCCGATCGATCGCCAGCCCGATTCGCCGCGGGTTCGCCTCGGTCGCGCGCATGCCGCCCGCGATGCCGCGCTGGTTCAGCTCGTCATGGACCGCACGCAGACCCGCCTCGTCGCAGCCGGGGGCAACCGGTGCTTCCGCCGGAACGTCCTCCTCGATCCCGCCGTCGTGCTCCCTTCGGATGCCCGGGGGTGGGGGCTCGGGTCTCGGGGCCTCGGCCGCGGCGGCGTCTTCCGAGCTCATCTCGGGAAGGACGCGCAGCAGCTCGACCGCCGCGTTCCAGCGCTCCGCGATCCGGGCCAGCGAAGCGAAGGCCGGCGAGGATCGGTCGAAGCACTCCTGGACCCAGAGGATGTTGGTGCTGGCCATGGCGCAGCGCAGGTCCCGAGCGCCGCTCAGCTTCCCGAGGACCTCGGGTATCGCGCTGGCCACCCCCAAGTCTTTGGGCAGATAGGTCACCGACAGCACGCCCTCGTTCGCCCGCACCTTCACGCTGGCGCTGTAGGTTCGCTGGTCCTGCGCCAGCGCGATCCGCGCCCGCGCCGCGAGAAGGAGGTTCTCCAGCGCCTTTCGGGAGGCCGGGGTCTCCAGGAACTCCGGGAGTTGAGCGTAGCTGCACAGGGCCGTGGTGGCGCTCTCGACCCCGACCTGCTCCAGGTTGGCCACGAGGTCGTAGATGCCGGAGAAGCGCCAGTCGACGTTGTAGAGCAGACGCGCCCAGCGCTCGCGATCCTCCTCCACCTGCTCGATGTACTGCTTGGCCTTCTCTCGCCCGAGGCGCAGGCGCTGCATCACGGAGGTGATGCGCGTCTCCATGTCGGTGACGACCCGGATCCGCAGCGTGTGGGTGACCCCCGGCAGGAGCAGGTGTCCGGTGCGGCCCGCGTAGACCAGGTTCTCCCCGAGCGCCCGCTCGCAGATCATCATTGTGGTGAACGCCAGGAAGAGCTCCCGGTCATGCACGAGGCGCTCGTCGAGCGGACGCCGCTTCACGACCGCGGTCTCGAGCCTCCCCACGGCAATCCCCTCCTCCGTGGCCCGGTCGAGGATCTCCTCCCGACCGAGGAAGCCATAGTCGAGCTTCCGAGCAAGGCTCTGCGCGAACTCCCGGCCCGTGTTCAGACTTCCTTGCGAGACGCAGATGAGCTGCATGCCAGGCCTCCGCTGAGGGTTGCCCGCGTGTCGAGGAGCGGTGTCCTGCGGAACCGAAGTGCCGCTACGGTCCGGGCTCGCGCCCGCCGCTCGTCAGTAGTCAGTGGGGAGTGACGCTGCCCCGGGTCGGGGCGCCACGCCGAGGGCCTCGCCCCTCGCCCACCGGATCGGCGGGCTCGTCCGGCTCTGTCGATGGATCTCGCTGTCCGCCTCTCCATTGTCTGGGCACCGCCCGCCGCCTGCGGAACGGCGGCGCAGTCGCAGCCGTCCGGCCGACGCGGGTGCAGATGAACCCTCGCGCGTCGCCGGGATCATATCTCCCCGCACCCCAGTTGCCCAGGCCTGCGGCGGCTCGCGAGGCGACCAGAAGCCCAAGGCCCCGCTCAGCGCGCCCGGCCCAGCGGGCAGTCCACCCGGAAGTGCGACACCTCGTCGAACGAACGCGGCCCCTCTCGCGGGGCGCCAGACCAGGGTCCTTCTAGCGCTTCGTCCTCTTGCGTCTTCCCTCGCGCACCCGCAGTCCCTCGAGGAGCGTTGCCCGGATTGCGTCCGACAGCTTGAGGCGGGCGCCGGGGACCTCGCTCTTCATCTGCTCCAGGACGGCCTCGAGACGCTCGACGAAGTCCCTCTCGGCACGGAAGCTCATGGTCACGGTCTCGACGGGCATGTCCAGAGTCTATATTTGCAGACAGTGCATATGCAAGTCTTTGTCTTGACTTTCTATTTGATATTTGTCTACAGTGTGTGATGTTGTTCGTGTCTGCATATGCAGACCCCAAGGGGGAGCCAATGCCACGCAAACGAGCACGGAAGCCACCACGCAAGCGCCTCGTCGCGCCGCGCCAGCCGACGGTTGCCCGCACCGCCTCGTCCGAGGACCTCCTCGCCGCCTGCCAGAGGGCGGTGAGCCGCGTCATGGAGGAGCTCCCGGCCTGGGACCGCCAGGTCCTGGAGGAGCACCGGGCCCGCGTGGTCGAGGTGACCCACCGGGACACCCGAGCCGCCCTCGAGGAGATCCGGGGCGTTCTCGGCCGCGTGGCGTAGAGAGCGGCTCAGCGCGCCGTCCACGACGAGACGAGCTCCCGCACCAGGAGAGGACGAGGTCCGGGCGCGGGCTCGACTCCGGGTCGGCCCACGGGGCCTCCCGCGCGAGGTAGGCCAGGGCGAAGCGCCCGTCGGAGACGTGAATGAGCCGCACCTGGCCGCTCTGTCCCGCGAAGGGCAGGGCCACCAGCTCGGCGTGGTCCGGATCGTCCTCGACGAGCAGCACCACCGCCACGGCCCCTTCGGCCACTCAGACGCTCCGGCCCGACGCTACACCCCGGGGCCCACGTCGTGCGATACTCCCCGGCGGTCGCCAGAGGCGAACGCTTGCCCAAGATCCTGATTGTCGACGACGAGCCCGGAATCCGCTTCGGGGTGAGGGACTTCCTCGAGAGCGAGGGCCTCGAGGCCGACGAAGCGGACTCCGTCGCATCCGCGGAGAAGGCGGTCCGCGAGGGACGGCCGGACGCCATCGTCCTCGACCACATGCTCCCCGACGGAACCGCCCTCGACCTCCTCCCGCGCCTCAAGGAGCTCGACCCCTCGGTCCCGGTCGTGGTCCTGACCGGCCACGCCTCGATCGACCTCGCCGTCCGCGCGGTCAAGGAGGGGGCGGATCAGTTCCTGGCCAAGCCGGTCGAGCTGCCCGCACTGCTGGTCCTGCTGCGGCGTCTGCTGGAGAGCCAGCGCGAGCGGCGGCGGCAGATCGCGGGCCGCACACGCCAGGCCCGCGAGGAGGTCGACCCGTTCGTGGGGGCGTCGGCGCCGCTGCGGCAGCTGGCCGAGGAGTGCCGCCGGGTGGTCGGATCGAGCAGCCCCATCCTCATCGAGGGCGAGACGGGCAGCGGGAAGGGGGTCTTGGCCCGCTGGCTGCACCGCAACGGGCCCCGCGCGGACGAGCCCTTCGTGGACATGAACTGCGCCGGCCTCTCGCGCGAGTTTCTGGAGACCGAGCTCTTCGGCCACGAAAAGGGAGCCTACACCGGAGCGGTGACGAGCAAGCCGGGTCTCCTGGAGGTCGCGCACCGGGGGGTCGTCTTCCTCGACGAGATCGGGGATCTCGATCCCCAGGTCCAGCCCAAGCTCCTGAAGGTCCTCGAGGAGAAGCGCTTTCGCCGTCTCGGCGAGGTGCGGGACCGACAGGTCGACATCCAGCTCATCGCGGCCACCCACCAGGACCTTGCCGGCCTGGCCCAGGAGAAGAAGTTCCGGAGCGACCTCTACTACCGGATCAGCACCATCCCCCTGCGGGTTCCTGCGCTGCGGGAGCGGCCGGAGGACATACCGGTCATCGCTCGACGGCTGCTCGAGGGCTTCTCGGCCGACCTCGGGCGCCGGGGGCTGCGCTTGTCCCCGGACGCGGAGCGGCGGCTGGGCCGGTCTGCCTGGCCCGGCAACGTCCGGGAGCTCCGGAACGTGCTCGAGCGGGCCCTCCTCCTGTCCGGGCGCGACGTGATCGAGGCCGACGACCTCCGTTTCGAGGGCCCCGAGGCCACCCCCGCCGAGGGCGCCGCGCCCGGGTCCTCGCTGACCCTGGAGGAGCTCGAGCGACAGCACATTGCTCGCGTCCTCGAGGGCCTCGGCGGCCGCGTGGCCGAGGCCTCCCAGCGGCTCGGGATACCCCGCAGCACGCTCTACCAGAAGATCAAGAAGTACGACATCCCCCTCCCCCGCTCGTCCTGAGCCTTCCGGAATCTGGAGCGGCCGTCCGTGTCCCATAGAGCCCCGGGGCGCACCCCGGCCCCAACTCCGGACGCAACCACCCTTCCATCAGTGCATTGGCGTCTTCGCCACGAGATCGTCCGCCGCCGCAGGCTGGCACGGACCCTGCTAGCCGTATGGGCGTGGATGCTCATCCGGGCCGGCTCCTGATCGTCGACGACGAGGCTGCGATTCGTTTCGCCCTGTCCGACTACTTCCGCGAGTGCGGGTGGCAGGTCGACGCCGCCGCGGAGAAAGAAGAGGCGGAGGCCTTGCTGGCTCACACGGAGTACGCGGTCGTCATCGCCGACCTTCGCCTGACCGGAATCTACGGCATCGAGGGCCTCGACATCATCCAGTGGTCGCGCCACCTCCGTCCCGAGACCCGCGTGGTGCTCCTCACCGGCAACGGAACGCCCGAGATCGAGGCCGAGGCCCGACGCCGGGGCGCCGACGCCTTCCTCCACAAGCCGCTGCCGCTGCCCGAGCTGGAGCGGGTGGTGGCCCGCCTCACCGGACGCGCGGCGTGAGGGTCTCGTCACTCCCCACCGTCTGCGCCTGGTGCCAGAGGGTCCGAGATCGCACCGGTGAGTGGTGCACGGTCGAGCTCCCGGAGCCGGCAGGTCGCATCGCGACCCACGGAATCTGCCCAGACTGCCTCGAGCGGGCCACAACCCGTGCGACAATCGCGGTGGCTTCACAATGAGCGAACAGACACGAGTCGAGCTCCACGGCCGCGGCTGCTCCTGCCGAGGCGGCAGCTGGGTTCTCCTCGGGGGGTCCTCCGGATCACCCTGCTCCGACGCCGGGGACGGGTCCAGCGAGAAGGTGATCCTGGGCCTCGCGGAATGGAAGCAGGCCGGCAAGCCCGGCAGTCTCGAGGCGTATCAGTCGGCCAAGGAGCGGGAGAGAGCTGGCGAGCGGCGCGAGTTCAAGCGCTACGCGGTGAACCTGAACGTCCGCATCGCCCGGCTCCCCAATTTCCGCGAGCCCGCGCCGCAGGCCGAAGACACGACCGCGGAGGTGATCGCGACCGGAGGCGCCCTCGTCCGCAGCATGATGGCGATCGACAGGGGCGAGATCATCGAGTTCGCAGTCGGCACCGACGGCAACGCCTTCAAGACCCGCTGCGAGGTGATGTACGTGTCGATCGGGGAGGGTCCCGGCCTGGACGGGGTTCAGCGCCTCGGGCTGAAGTTCCTCGACGCTCCCCTGCCCGAGTCCCTCATCCCGCCGGACGCTCAGCCGCTCCCGTAAGGACCGCCCGTTTCTTCCCCTTCGGGCCGCCATCCGGCGGCGTCGGGAGGGTGATCCAGATCTCGGTGCCGCAGCCCGACCCCCGAGACTCCACGCGCGCCCTCCCGCCGTGGGTCTCGACGATCCGCTTCACGACCGCGAGGCCCACTCCGGTGCCCTCGGCATGGGGATCGAGCTTCTCGAAGAGCCCGAAGACCCGCTGGTGGTGGGCGGGATCGATCCCACGGCCGTTGTCCCGCACCACGACCGTCGCCTCCCCCGGCTCGCCGGGGCCGGGCTCCACCCTCACCCTGGCCTCCTCGACGCCGGCGGTGAACTTCACGGCGTTGTCGAGGAGGTTCTGGAAGACCTGCACGAGGCGCGCGTGGTCCCCGAAGACGATCGGAAGCCCCGCGGCCAGCTCCACCTCGACGCCGCAGTCGGCACGACGGCCCTCGACGAGCCGCAGGGCCTCGGCGACCACGCTCTCGAGGGGCACCGGCGCCGGGGCCCCCGCCCCCCGCCCGGCCTGCGAGAGCTCCACGAGATGATCGAGGAGCAGCTGCATCTGGTCGGCGGCATCCGCGATGCGGCGAGCGTCCGACGCCACCCGGTCCGGACGCCCCTCGCCCAGGTCGCGCAGCAGGTAGCTCGCGAAGCCCCGGATCGTGATCAGCGGTGCCTTGAGGTCGTGCGACACCGTGTGCGTGAACCGCTCGAGCTCCGCGTTCTTGGCCTCCAGGTCACCGATGAGCGATTCCCGGACCTCCTCGGCGCGCTTGCGCTCCGAGATGTCCCGCAGCGCGACCACCCGCAGCAGCTGGCCCTGGAAGGGGAACGTCCGGGCTCTCACCTCGAGTGGCAATCGGGTCCCGTCGCGGCGCAGGCCCGTGATCTCGTAGGTGCCGCCGAACTCCGCGAGGAGCGCCCGGTAGACCGTCTCCCGGTCCTCGGGGGCGATCAGGTCGAAGCTGTCGCGACCGATCAGCTCGTGCCACGAGTACCCCCCCAGCTCGCACAGGGCGTGGTTGACGTCGACGATGCGACCCCCGTCGTGCACCAGGATCGCCTCGAGGGACGCCTCCGAGAGGCATCGGTAGCGCTCCTCGCTCTCCCTCAGCTTCTCCTCGGCCTCTTTGCGGTCGGTCACATCGAGGAGAAAACCGAGGAGACGGTCCGCACCGATGGCGGTGGCGTGTACGAGGCAGTGGCGCACAGAGGCGTCCTTCCGTTGGATCTGGATCTCGTGGCGGCCGGTGCCCAGGGCGAGGAGCCCGGCGAGCCGATCCTTGAGCCCCGTCGCTCCCTCGGTGACCAGGAGGTCGGGGATTCCCATCTGGAGCAGCTCCTCGCGGCTGTAGCCGGTCAGCGCAGTGGCGGCTCCATTGACCTCGAGATACTGCCCCCGGGTGTTGGAGACGAACACGGCAAGAGGCGAGGCGGTGAAGTAGGCGCGGTACAGCTCACTGCTGCGGCGCAGCGCCACCTCGGTACGCAGCCGCTCGAGGGCATTGGCCACGTGGCTCGCCACGACCAGGAGGAGACGTTCGTCCCTCTCCGAGAAGGCGCTCACCCGTGTGCTCTCCGCGTCGAGGACGCCGATGACACGGGTGCCCACCCTCAGCGGGACACACACCTCCGAGCGCATCCCGGGTTCCAGCGCGATGCAGCTCGTCTCGGACAGGGTGTCGTCGATCCGACGGGCCTCCCCCGAGGCCGTCACCTCGCCGATGATTCCGATCCCGGGGGCGATCGGGCTCAGCTCCTCGGGCCGCCGAGGGCTGTGAAACGAGTCTGCGTGATGGACGAGCCCGTCTTCCTCGTCCAGCAGCAGGAACCCGCAGCTTTCGGGGAAGAAGGCGTCGCGGATGACCGCGGTCGTGCACGCGAGCAGTGTCTCTTCGTCGTCGGCCTCGGCCGCGCACTCGGCGACCGCGGCGACGACGCGAAGCTCCTCGAGGTTGCGACGGAGGTCCTCCTCCACCCGCTTGAGCTCGGTCACGTCGACGAGGCTCCCCCGCAGGCCCCGCAGACGCCCCTCGGAGTCCAGCCAGGACTGGCCACGGGCCTCGATCCAGCGCACCGAGCCGTCGGGCCGGACGACCCGGGACTGGATCCGGTGGACCTCCCCCGCCCGCGCCACCGCCTCCGCCACCGCGGCCTGGAAGGACGCCCGGTCCTCGGGGTGGATGCGCTGGACGACGTGCGTCAGCCGGGTGCGGGCAGCCTCCTCCCCGTCCGGCATCCCGAACAGCCGCCCCGCCTGCGCCGACCACCACATCGCCCCGGTCTCGGCGTCCATCTCCCAGATCGCCATGCCGGCGGCGTCGAGGGCCAGCCGCAGGCGCTCCTCGCTCTCCCGAGCCCGGCGTCGGGCCTCCTTCCCCGGAACGCAGAGAGAGACCCGATCGGCGAGACGCGACCAGGCGTCCCTGACCCGTCCCGTGGGCGCTCCGGCCATCACGCCCTCGCCCGCCTCAGGCGCACGACCACCACCGCGCCGCCCTCGGGGTGGTTTCGCGCGAACACGTCTCCCCCGTGGTCGTAGACGATGCGCTGCACGATCGACAGCCCCAGGCCGGTCCCGCCACGCCGGCGGGTGAAGAAGGGCTCGAACAGCTGCTCCAGGTCGTCGGGCGCGAAACCCGGGCCCGAGTCGCGGACCGCACATTCGACCCAGTCGCCGTTCTCGTCGCCGGCCGGCCCCAGAGACACCTCCACGCGACCGCCCGGGGGCGAGTAGTGAGCGGCGTTCTCGATCAGGTTCTGGAGAACCTGCGTCATCCGCACGCGGTCGGCCAGCACCGGCGGCAGGGTCGCCGACTCGTCCGGCCCCACCGCCTCGACGCCTCTGCGCTTCAGCAGGGGCTCGCAGGCGTGGCGTCGCGGCCCTCGCCACCTCTGCGAGATCGCACTCGCCGAGGTCGGGCTCGCTGGGCCGCCCGAACTCGAGCAGGTCCTTCATCAGCGTCGTCAGGCGGGCGATCTCACCGCGCAGGACGGCCAGGTACTTGGCGTAGTCCTCCGTCTCCCGGAAACGGGACTCGAAGGCGTCGAGGGTGGCCGAGATGCTGAAGAGCGGATTGCGTACCTCGTGGGCCACGCCGGCC
Organism: uncultured Acidobacteriota bacterium; assembly: GCA_963700695.1. Lineage (GTDB taxonomy): Bacteria > Acidobacteriota > Vicinamibacteria > Fen-336 > Fen-336 > JAJDNS01. The sequence continues at coordinate 41,018 of CAVOYO010000005.1, forward strand.
ACGATCGATCCGATCGCGGCCATCGTCTCGCTCTGCCGGAGCTGCTCCTTGAGCAGCACGGTCTCGCTGACGTCCTGGAAGTTCAGGACGACACGGCCGGGCCCGTCTCCGTCCGTGGGGAGCGGGCTCGCGCTGACGACCCACGTCTGGCCCGTGGCCGAGTCGGTGACCTCGCGGGGTGCGGGGCGTCCGCCCGCCCGCATCGCCTCCACCAGCTCACCCAGGGCATGCCAGGTCTCCCCGGACCCGATCTCGGCCAGGGGTGCGTCGATCAGGTCGGCCCACGAGGCCCGCCCCGAGTGCTCGACCGCGGTTCGGTTGGCCCGGACCACCTGCCCTTCCCCGTCCACCACCAGCACCCCGAGCGGGAGCCCGTCGAACGTCTGGCGCCACTCGACCGCGGCCCGCCGGAGGTCGGCCTCCAGGCGCTTGCGCTCTCCGATGTCGACGATGCTGATCCTCAGAAGCTTGCCCGGCCCCGGGAGCCGGACGAGCCGGACCTCGCAGGGCAGCTCCTCCCCGTCCGAGCGGCGGTAGACCATCTCCGCCAACGGTGTGGCACCCTCGGTAGGCCTCGTCGAGGAGTCGGTCCGCCTTGATGGTCGACAGCTCGCCGTCGGGCTGCCGCTTCGGCACGAAGCTGGTTGGATCCGTGGCGAGGAGCTGCTCGCGGTCGAGTCCAAAGAGACGCTCGGCGTTGTCGTTGGCGTCGACGAGCCGGCTGCGCTCGACGTCGGCCACGACGATCGCCTCCGGTGCGTTCCGCATGAGAGTCCGGTATCGGGCCTCGCTCGCCCGCAGGGCCTCCTCCGTCCGGCGGGAATCCGTGATGTCCACGCCGGTTCCCATGAGCGAGGACATGTTGCCGGCATCGTCGAGGATGGGACGGTTGGCCCAGGAGATGAGCCGCCGCTCTCCGGAGCGCGTGATCCACACCGACTCGTAGACGGTCGGCACCTCGTCGAGCGCGATCTCCCCCCGAAAGAACCGCGCGGCCTCGTCCCGGGTCTCGGCCGGTCGCAGGACCTCCCAGAAGAGCCTTCCGCGGACCTCGTCCTCGGTCCAGCCGCTCGTGGTCTCGCAGACGCGGTTGAAGCGCTGGATGCGCCCCTGCGCGTCGACCACGATCACCAGGGACGCCACCATGTCCAGCAGGCTCTCGGCGAAGGCCCTCTGCCGCTCCAGCTCTTTCTCGGCCCGACGACGCTCCATCTCCGCGGCCGTGCGCGACGCGAAGACCTGCACCACGGCCTCCGGACGAACCACCTCGTCCAGCGGATGATCGTGGACTGCGTTCACGATGCCCAGCGGCCCGTCCGCACCCGACAGCACGCTGCCCACGTAGCTCTGGGCATCGAGTCGCCGCAGCCCCTCGTCCTGCGGGAACACGTCCGCCACCCCGTGACGGATGTAGCAGACCGTCCCGCCGAGCGCCCGCGCACAGGGGGTCCCGTCGAGCGCATACTCGGTGTTCTCGACGAGCCGCCCGTCGATGCAGCGGGCCAGGGTCCGTAGGCGCCCTCCCGGCACCACCTCCGCCACCGAGGCGTACTTCACCCGCAGGGCGTGGGACAGGCGCAGGACGATCGCCTGGAAGAACGCCTCGCCGGCTCCGCTGGTCCCGGCGGCGAGGTCGCCCATCGCGTCCTCGATGCGGCGCTGCCGGAGGGCGCGATCGGCGACGTGGGCCAGGTCGGCCAGGGCCGCCTCGCTCTTGACCACGTAGTCCACGGCTCCGGCACGTATGACCTCCACCGCTACGCGCTCGCTTCCCTGGCTGGTCATGATGACGACCGGCGGAAGCCCATGTGCCGAGTCGCCTCGGAGAAGGTCGACACCCTCTCCGTCGGGCAGCCGCCAGTCGGCGATGACGAGCTCGGGCGGGGTGGGGGTGGCCAGTGCCACCCGTGCGGCGTCGACGGTCTCAGCCACCATGACCGCGAAGGCCCCGGGACGCGCATCGAACGCCCGGCGAGCCAGCTCGGCGTGCGCCGGGTCGTCTTCCACCAGCAGGACCCGAAGGGGCGCCAGGGCGTCCCGATTCGGGAAGCCGTTCGTCCGGACCCCGGACGGATCTCGTCCCTTCTCCACGCGAGCGCCCGATCCAACCGTATTCATCACTGAGACATACCGTCACCGCCGCCGCACATCAAGCCCGGCGACCTGTGGCATGCCCAATGCAAAAGCGCAGATCGTGCCAGCCGAGTCGACCCTCCTCGATGTCGTTCTCGAACCCGGTCGGCTCTCGGTGGTTTTCCAGCCCATCTTCGAGGTGGGAGCCGAGACCCCGGAGTTGTTCGGCCTCGAGTGCCTGATCCGAGGCCCCCGGGGGACCAACGCCGAGCGCCCGGCGGTTCTGTTCGAGTACGTGCGGCGCAAGCGTGCCGAGGCGGCCACCGATCGGGTCTGCGTGGCGTCGGCGCTTCGCGAGGCGGCCGGGCTTCCGGGGGTGCCGCGGCTGTCCCTCAACGTCCACGCCTCCACCCTCGGGCGTGATCCCGGCTTCCCCGCTCACGTCCTCGGCCACGGCGAGAAGGCGGGGATCGAGGCCTCTCGTCTCGTCGTGGAGATCGTCGAGCACTCTCCCCCCTCGACGTCCCGGCCTTTCGCCGGTCCCTCGAGGAGCTGCGAGAGGCCGGGGTGGCGATCGCGCTCGACGACGTGGGTCTGGGCCAGTCCAACTACAAGATGATCCTCGACGTCCGCCCGGACATCTACAAGCTGGACCGCTACCTGGTGGCCGGCGCGTTTGACGACCCCTACCGCCAGATCGTCCTCGACTCTCTCGCCCGAATGGTCCGCCGCCTCGAGGCCCGCTCGGTGGCCGAGGGCGTGGAGGACTCGCACGAGCTCGTTGCCGTCCAGTCGGCCGGCATAGAGCTCGTGCAAGGTTACCTGTTTGCCCGACCCATGCCGCGCGACGAGCTGCTGGCGTCGGGCTACCTCGCCGGCCGCGTGCCGGCCTACGGGGTCATGTGAGGCCGCGGCTCCTCGTCCTCGCCGACGACGTCATCGCGAAGCCCGCCCTCTTGACCCGCTTGCGCGACGCCGCGCTCCGTGCGATGAAGAAGCCGTGAGTCTCAGCGGATCAGTCGAGGACCTCCCGCTTCTCGAGATCCTCCAGATCGTCGCCTTCGCCCAGAGGACGGGCTACCTGGCGGTGAAGGCCTCCGAGGGCGACGCGGGTGTCGTCTTCCGCGAGGGCCGGGTGGTCGCGGGCTACATCTGGGACGTTCCCCCTCTTGGCCCCGAGGCAAAGGCCCTCCCCGGAGACGTTCGGCAGGATGCCATCCGCGGGCGGATCACTGCCGTCCTCCAACGGCTCGCGCGCCTCCGCGAGGGAGAGTTCCTCTTCAACGTGGCCACGGAGGCGCCGAGCCACGTCGGCACCCGTGATCTCGGCGAGGAGACCCTCGAGGACGGCATCAACCCCGAGGCGATGATGCTCGACCTCGCCCGGCAGCTGGACGAGGACCGGCGCGAGACCAGCGCCGTCCTGGAGGCCTCGCTCGCCGCCCTCCCTACGGGGCGGGACGAGGAGGACCTTCTCGAGGAGCTGGGCCTCGAGGAGGCCCCGGAGGGGCCGCGGGTTCTGCTGGTGGACGACGAGGCCGATGTACGGCGGCTCGTCGGGGCGCAGCTGGCCGAGGCCGGCTTCGAAATCGTCGAAGCGACCGACGCCCGGAGCGGGAGACGCGAGGCGGCACGGCTCATCGAGGCCGGCGAGCCGTTCGTCATCGTGACCGACCTGGGTCTGCCCTCGCTCGGTGGCAGCAACTTCCGCGGCGGCCTCGAGGTCGCCGAGTTCGCGGCGGGATTCGAGACGCGTCCCCGGATCCTCCTGATGGCCGACAGCGCGGACGAGCGCCTCCGGAACAAGGCTCGACGACTCGGGGTCTCGATTCTCGCCCTCAAGCCGGGGCTCTCGAAGCTCGACCCGCTGCAGTACGGCGCGGACCTTCGCGCGTTCGGACGAAAGCTGGCCCGCGATCTCGTCCCCCGCCTGCTGCGGCGCTCCGCAGCGGCGATCTCCGAGGAGCCGGCCCCGGCGCCGCCTCCCTTGGCGCTGGCCGACGAGGTGGCGCGGGAGACCGCCCTTCGGAGCGCCCTCGACGAGCTCGCCCGCCATCCCGAGCCGGACCTCATCGCGTTCCTCCTGCTCCGCGCGGCCCGGGCCTTTCTCCCCCGAGCCGTCCTCTTCCTGGTGAAGGACGACAGCCTCCGAGGGCTGGCCGGCTTCGGGCCGACCGTTTCCGGGGCGAGCCTCGACCTCCTGGCCCGCGAGCTCTCGGTCTCGCTGGACGAGCCCTCCCCCTTCGCCACCGCAGTGGCCCCGGGACATCAGTGGAGCGGCCCGCCCCCCGTGAACGGGCCGACGCAGAGCCTGCTCGCGCGCATCGGCCCGCTGAGCGTCGCCGACGCCGCGGTGATCCCGGTGCGGGCCCAGCACGAGACCATCGCCGTCCTCTACGGGGACGCGCCCGACGGTCAGCCGCTCCCCGCCCTGGACCCGCTCGCCCACTTCGCCGACCAGGCCGGGCAAGCCCTCGACCAGGCGTTCCTCGCCCGACGCAGCGCCGCCGCGCCGGCCTAGCCGGACTCCTCGCGGGCCCCACCGGTCCGGTCTTCGGGCTTCGCGGGGGCAGATCAGGTGTCGCTGCAGCCGGTAATGGAGAAAGTGAGGGCCAGCACCCCAAAAGCGCTTCAAATAGGGATTTCCGTGCTAGTATCCAGCCGGATGGGACCGCCCCAGAGCGTGCCGAAGCCGGCAGGATCGCGTGGATCAACACGTCCCGACCGTCACCCCTGCCCCCTTGCTTCGGGGCCGTCGCGGGCCCGGCTGTGCGTACTGAGCTCTGCTGACCATGTGCCTTCCCGCCGCGACGCCGCGGTGGGGAGGCCCTGAGTGCGAGGGCACTATGGCTAGACGTCTCGTCATCGCGAGCCAGAAGGGAGGCGTCGGCAAGACGACGGTGGCCTTGAACCTCGCGGTTGCGCTCGCCGAGCGGGGGAGCCGAACACTCCTCGTGGACCTCGATCCCCAGGGAGCCGTCGGTCTCTCGTTGGCCAAGACGGACTCCGAGCTCCCCGGTCTCGCCGAGCTCGTTATGGGCCAGGCCACGCCGCAGGAGGCGGTCCTGGTCACCCGGTTGGCCGGGTTGAGCCTGCTGCCCCGCGGACGACTCGACGCCACCGACGTCCCGTCGTTCGAGGAGGAGGTGGCGCGCCCCGGAGTGCTGGCCGAGACCCTCCAGAGCGCCGAGACCGCCTGCGATGTCGTCATCATGGACACCCCGTCGGGTCTCGGACGGGTCACAACAGCGGCCCTCACCGCCGCCCAGTTCGCGCTTCTCGCCTTTCAGACCGAAAGCCTGGCTCTGCGGTCGATCGGACAAGGTCTCAGAGTGCTCGAGCACCTCCAGTCGGCGAGCAACCCTCGGCTCCAGCTACTCGGCATCCTGCCCACGATGGTGGAGCGGGACCGCCCGGGCACCCACGCCGTGCTCAGTGAGATGTGGAACGGTTTCCCCGACACGCTGGAGACGGTGATCCCCCGAACGGAGGCCTTCGCCCGCGCGAGCGCGCTCGGAGTTCCGGTGGGGTTCCTGGGCGGCGGAGCCGGAGGCCCGGAGGCACGCCGCTTCGAGCTCCTCGCCGACGAGCTGGAAGCCCGAATGAACCGCCTCCTCGGGATGGAGAAGGTCCATGAAGCTCAACCCGCCCGCCAGCTCCTCTGACCTCGAGGTCGCGCGACGAATCGCGCGCCGCCTCCATCAGCGCGCCCGGGGTGCCGAGCCCTCGCCCGACCCGGCGGCGGCCGAAGCACGACCCCCGTCCGCTGTGAGCCGGCCCCCGTCGGTCAGGCCCCACGCCCCGAGCGCCCCTCCGCAGCTCGAGCCCGACCTCCGACCCGGGCCGCCCGAGCTGTCCGCCCCCGAGACGCCGCTGCTCGAGCCCGAACCGCCAGCGCTCGAGCTTGAAGCGCCCGCCCTCGAGCCGGAGCCGCCCGAGATCGAGCCCACGCCACCGGTGGGCTACGCTGCCGACACGGGATCGTACGAGCCGTCGGCGCCGGACGAGCCGGAGCTGCCCGAGCTCGAATCCATGCCGCCCGGCGGCTATACAACCGACACGGGATCGTACGAGCCGGAGCCGCTGGCTCCTCCCGAGGGTTTCGAGCCCGAGCCCCCGGGCGGCTACGTGACGGACACGGGCCCGTTTGAGCCCGAGCTGCCCGGATCGGAGCTCGGGCCGCCCGAGGAGCCCTCCTTCGACGATGCGGGAGGCGGCGTCGGCGTGGGCCAGGGCGACGCGGACGACGCACTCAGCCGCCTCACCGGCCCCCCCGAAGAGCCGACCCTCGAAGGCCTGGACGCGCTCGGCGGAGCCGGCGTGTCGCCCGAGGATCTCATCCCGGAAGACCCGACGCCGGGGCCCGGCTGGTCCGAGCCCTCGCTCATCGAGGCGGAGATGGCGGCCCCGGGAGAGGCGCCCGCGACGGCCGCCGAGGATCTGGTCGAAGTCTCCGCGCCCTCTTGGGATGACATCGCCGACTCCTGCCTCGGTCTCGCTCCAGCGAACGGGGCCATGCTCGTGGATCCCGCCGGACAGGTGCTCGCCGCTAGCGGGGACTGGCCCGAGCCGGGCCCCGAGGCCATCGCGGGACGCCTCGTGTCCATGATGGAGAAGAAGCTCCGTGACGCACCCACACGCTCGGTCTCCGCGCCCCTCGCTGGACAGCACCTCACCGCCTGGCGCGTGCCCGCGGAGGATGGGTACCTGACCATCGTGTTCATGGCCCCGGCGCCCCTGCGCGCCGACGTTCGTCCTTCGATCGACGCCACGATCCAGGCGTCCGCGGGGTAGGCCGGCCGGGCTGAGGCCCTCGAGACCGCCGCCGCGAGCGAACGTGCGGCTGACCACCAGGCCTGGGCTCGTCCGCGTGTCCTCTCCCGGGGGACACGCGGGCGTACGGGGCCTATCTCAAGGATCTTCCCTCCCCCTACGTGGGGAGGGACAGGGTGGGGGGTCGATGAACGATTGTGGCCGCCGCGGGTGACTCAGACCCCGCCGACGAAATGGGTGCCCGCCCGCCCCTCGATGGCCCTCGGCAGGCTCTCCGGGTTGGTGATGAGCGCCCGCCTCCCCCCCGCCCGGAGGAAACGGATGACCGCCTCGATCTTCGGGCCCATGCTCCCCGGGGGGAAGTGGCCATCCTGCTGGAGACGCTCGATCTCCTCAAGGGTGACCGCGCCCAGCGCCCGCTGCTCCGGGGTCTTGTACTCGACGTAGACCTGCGGCACCGCCGTGAGGATGACCAGCAGCTCCGCCCCGATGTCGGTGGCGAGCACGGCCGAGGTGAGGTCCTTGTCGATGACCGCCTCGACCCCGCCGTACTGGCCGTCCGAGAGACGCTTCACCGGGATGCCGCCCCCCCCGCAGGCCACCACGACGTGCCCCTGCCGCACCGCGTCCCGGATCATCTGGCGCTGGATCACCTTCCGCGGCGACGGCGACGGGACGAGGCGCCGCCAGCCGCGGCCGGCGTCCTCCGCGACCCGCCAGTCCAGCTGCGTCCGTCGCCGCTCGGCCTCCTCCCGGGACAGGAACGGGCCGATGGGCTTGCTTGGTGAGGCGAAGGCCGGATCCTCCTCGTCCACGACGACCTGGGTCACGACCGTCACCACGTAGCGTCGCATCTGGCGCTTGCGCAGCTCGTTGAGCAGTGCCTGCTGCAGGATGTAGCCGAGGCTTCCCTCCGTCATCGCCACGAGCACGTCGAGAGGAAGGGCCGGCACGTCGTCTCCCGACTGCTCCTGCTGGAGCAGGAGGCTCCCCACCTGCGGGCCGTTCCCGTGGGTGATGCACACGAGATAGTCACGTTCGATCAGGCTCATGAGGAGTGCTGCGATCCGGGCCGCGTTGCGCTCGTGGTCCTCGATGGTGCCCGCCTCCCCCGGCTGCATGAAGGCGTGGCCTCCCATGGCCACGAGGACGATCGGGTGCAGGTCGCTCAACGCGTTTCCCTACTGCGTGCGGAACGTCTCGAGGATCCGCTCCCTCGGCAAGGCGTCCCCCGTCATCTCCTCCTGCCGACGGTGGGTGTCGGCCCCGTACGTCGGGGAAGGCTCGGGGTTCCGGTAGAGCACGCCCGTGTACAGCTTCTCTCCGTACTCCGACGCCAGCGCCATCGCCTTCAGACGATTCGAGGCGTCGTGATTCAGCTCCGTGAGGGCCTCCATCGTCGCTTTGTGGGCCTTGAGCGACTGCTCGATCCGTCCGTAGGTGACGCAGGGCGACTGCACGTTGATGAAGGCGAATCCCGGAAAGCGGATCCCCTCCTCGATCACCGCGGCGAGGCCCTGCAAGTCGGCGGGCGTGCCCTGGGCCACGTAGCTGGCCCCGTAGCCGAGTACGTAGAGCAACGGGTTGAGGGGATCCTCGATGCTGCCCAGGGGCGAGGAGGCGGTCTTGAGGCCGCGCACCGACGTGGGCGACAGCTGCCCCTTGGTGAGCCCGTAGATCTGGTTGTCCATGACGATGTACGTCAGGTTCACGTTGCGCCGGATGGCGTGGGCGACGTGCCCTCCTCCGATGGCGAAGGCGTCGCCGTCTCCCCCGGCCACGAGGACCAGGAGGTTCTGGTTGGCGAGCTTGATGCCCTGGGCGATGGGCAGGGCGCGCCCGTGAACGCTGTTGAACCCGTACGCGGTGGTGTACCCCGGGATCCGGCTCGAGCACCCGATGCCGGAGACGAAGGCGATCTCGTGGGGAGGTCGTCCCACCGCGGCCAGGGCCCGGTAGATCGCCTGGACGACGCCGAAGTCGCCGCAGGCCGGACACCATATCGGCTTGAGCTCGCTCTTGTAGTCGCGGGCCTTGTACTCTTCGATGGGCATAGCCGTCTTGCTGCTCATCTCGCGTTTCCCTCTTCCGCAAGCTGCTGAAAAAGCCGCGCCAAGATCCGCGTGCGACCGGAAGCTCGTGGCAGGTGAGCCACGACAACGGCGAGTCCGCCCTGCCGACCCGGTCGCACCGCGAACTGAAGACTATTCAGCAACCTGCTCTAGTATGCCCCGTGCTGGGCCTCCGGGACCTGACGTTGCTGGAGTTCGAGAGCCAGTCGCTCCAGGCGCCCGAGCACCGCCGCGGGCAGGATCGGGTTGGAGCCGCTCCTCGCAAACGACCACACGTTCGCGGGAAGATCCACGAACATCCGGATCACGTGGAACAGCTGCCCCTGGTACGACTGCTCCACCACGAGGCCGCCCTGAACCCCGTGGAAGAAGTCCTGGTAGACCTCCTCCGCGACGGGGTAGAGGAGCTTCGGGACGAGCAGCTTGACCTGGATCCCCTTGTCGAGCGCGGTGTGAAGCGCCTCGCGAACGACGCCGGCCACGCTTCCCCAGGCCACCAGCGCGAAAGCCGCCTTCTCGTCTCCTTCGATGAGGAACAGGTCCTGGCGGTGCTTGAGGGGGTCCAGCTTACGGATGCGCTTCTTGTTCATCCGGGCGTGGGCCTCTCCGCTCGCGGTCGGGGCGCCGCTCTCGGTGTGCTCGATGCCCGAGGCGAGGTAGTTCCCACCCGGGATCCCAGGCTGGCTGATCGGGCTGACGCCGGAGTCGGTGATCCGGAAGCGCTTGTAGTCCTCGAGCTCCGCCTTTGTCGGGCGGCGCCGCTCGACCACCTGCACCCCGGACGTGTCGGGGAGGATGAGGGTCTCCTTCCGCTGGGCGATCTCCTGATCTGTGAGGAGGATTACCGGGGTCTGGTAGTGCTCGGCGATGTTGAAGGCCTCTACGGTGAGGTAGAACGTGTCCTTGACCGAGATCGGCGACAGCACCGGCCGGACCACGTCTCCGTGAGCCGAGAAGCAGGCCTGGAACAGATCGGACTGCTCGCTCTTGGTCGGTATACCGGTCGAGGGCCCGCCGCGCTGCACGTTGACGCACACGAGGGGCAGCTCGGCGATCGTGGCGAGGCCCAGCATCTCCGTCTTGAGCGACATGCCCGGCCCCGAGGTGGCGGTCATCGCCTTCTTGCCCGCGAAAGAGGCCCCGACGACCAGCCCGACGCCAGCGATCTCGTCCTCTGCCTGCACCATGGTCCCGCCGTACTTCCAGATCTCGCGCCCAAGGAAGTGCATGATCTCGGACGAGGGGGTGATCGGGTAGCCGGCGAAGAAGTCGCAGCCGGCGAAGAGCGCAGCCGCGGCGCAGATCTCGTTCCCGTCCACCGTGATCTTGTCCTTGCTCGGCCCGGTCGGCAGGTCGAGCGTGCGAGGCTCCTTGAGCGGGTGGTCGAGCGCCCACTGCACCCCCGCGACGAAGGCGTTCTCGTTGCCCGCCACCACCTCCGGGCCCTTCTTCCCGAAGCGCTTCCGGATCCCCTCGAGGATCGACTCGCGATGCATGCCGGTCCAGCCGGCAAGAAGCCCGAGGACCACCGAGTTCTTCGCACGCTCGGTGCCCGCGGCCTCCTTGGCCATCTCCCCGATCGGGAGGGGAATGGCCTCCCGGGGCGTCACGCCGGGCAGGGGAAGGTGGTCCGGGGCCACGCCGCTCCGGCTGTCGTAGACGACCGTCGTCGCCCCGCCCACGGGCAGCTCGCCCCCGAACTTCAGGAAGTCGTCCCAGTTGAGGGCCACCGCGACGTCGATCGCGCCGCCCGCGCTCAGGATCGGCTCGGTCGACAGCCTGAGGCGACAGGACGACTCCCCCCCGCGGATCTGCGGTCCGAAGCTCTTGGTCAGCAGAGCGTGATATCCCTGGCGGCCCGCCGCCGTCATGAACGCGTCGCCGGCTGAGACGATGCCGTCGCCGCCTGAGCCCGCCATTCCGATGATGAGATCGCTGCTCATTCTCCCTCTCCGGGTGCCCGTCTCCCGCGGGCTCCCTGGGCCGTTCACGCCCCGCCCCCCGGTCATACGAGCAACCGGGATGCCAGCCGCACGCCGCGCCGGTCGAGTCTCACGCTTTCGCGGCGGTGCGACCCGTCTCCGACTCTCTATTGTCTCATTGGCCGTCCCTCGGCGCCCGCGCCCCGCCCCGCGGCTTCCGGCAGGTCGCCGGAGGGGGACCGAATCGGCGCAAGAAGTTCGCAACATTTGGTTTAGCGCCCTTTTTTCGTGGGAAGAGACCATGGGAACGACGACGACACCGCAGCCGTATTCCCTCGTGGAGGTGTCTGGTGGCGAAGTTCGTCCTCTGGCTCATCCTGCTCGTTCTGTGCTGGCCGGTGGCGCTGCTGGCTCTCGTCTTCTACCCGGTGGTTTGGCTTCTCCTGCTTCCGTTTCGCCTCGTCGGGATCGCGGTCGAGGGAGTCTTCGAGCTGCTGCGCTCTGTGATCCTCCTGCCGTCGCGGCTCCTCCGCGGGCCGAAGACGGCCTGATTCCCGGCGCCCGCTGCTCGGCGGAGCGCGACCCGCACCCGCCCTGTGGCCCCGCTCTGGCGTCTGGAGTATCCTGCCGACCTCCACACGGGAGACCCCATGGCCACGTCCGAGATGCCGGAGTCCGCCGTCCAGACCGTCGAGCAGATCCGGGGGCACTTTCCCGCCCTCGAGCGCCATCAGGGGAAGCACACCGTGGCCTACCTCGACGGCCCCGCGGGCACCCAGGTCCCGCGCTCCGTGGTGCGGGACATGTCGGACTACCTTCTCCACCACAACGCCAACCGCCACTGGGCCCACGCGACGAGCATCGAGACCGATGCCGCCCTCCTCTCGGCCCGCGAGGCCCTGGCCGACTTCGTCGGCGGGTCTCCCTCCGAGATCGCCTTCGGCGCCAACATGACGTCGCTGACCTTCCACCTCGGGCGGGCCCTCGGCCGTGGCTGGGGGGCGGACGACGAGATCGTCGTCACCGACCTCGACCACCACGCCAACATCGACCCGTGGCGGGCCCTGGCCCGCGAGCGCGGCCTGTCGGTGCGCGCGGTGCCCTTTGGCGTCGACGACGGCCAGCTCGACATGGACGCCCTCGCCGCCGCGCTCACTCCGAAGACCCGCCTCCTCGCCATCGGCGCCGCCGCGAACGCCCTCGGGACCATCAACGACGTGGCCCGGGCGGCTGAGCTCGCCAGAGCGGTCGGCGCCCTGGTGTTCGTCGACGCCGTGCACTACGCCCCGCACGCCCTCGTCGACGTCTCCGCCCTCGGCTGCGACTTCCTCGCCTGCTCGGCCTACAAGTTCTACGGCCCCCACGTGGGCGTGCTCTGGGCGCGCCAGGCGCTCCTCGAAAGGCTCGACGTACCCAAGCTCGAGCCCGCTCCGGAGGAAGCACCGGACCGCCTCGAGACCGGCACGCAGAACCACGAGGGCATCGTCGGGGCGGCCGCCGCCGTCGATTTCCTCGCCTCGCTGGCCGAGGGGCCGGACCGGCGGTCGCGTCTCGCCCAGTCCCTGGCCGGCCTCCACGCCCGCGGCCAGGCCCTCGTCGAGCGGCTCTGGGCAGGCCTCGGGGCCATGCGCAAGGTGACCCTCTACGGCCCTCCGCCGACGAGATCGCGCACTCCCACCGTGTCCTTCGCCGTGGAGGGGCACGTCGCCGAGAACGTGGCGCGGGCTCTGGCCGGGCGGGGAGTCTTCGTGTCGCACGGCCACTTCTACGCGATCACGGTCGCGCGCCGCCTCGGCCGCGGCGAGGACGGCCTCGTGCGGGCGGGCTGCGCCTGCTACACCACCGCCGCCGAAGTAGACCGGCTCGTCGAGGGCGTGGCCTCCCTCGCTCGCTGATCGGAGGACGAGCGATGAGAGAAAAGGCCCTGGGTCGATGTGGATCGCTCCTGGCCGCCGGCCTGCTGGCGGGCTCTCCCGGCTTCGCCCAGGAGGCGGCGACCGGCCGCGAGATGCACCGGCGGCACCGGGACCCTGGGGCCTACATCTCCTCGCTCGAAGACCCCGCTCGCGACGAGTACCAGAAGCCCGACGCGGTCCTGAGGGCCCTCGGCCTCCGCGCGGGGGAGGTCGTAGCGGACATCGGGTCCGGGCCCGGGTATTTCACGACCCGCTTCGCGCGCGCGGTCGGGGACGCCGGGAAGGTCTATGCGGTGGACGTGAGCCCGGACATGGTCCGGCACCTCAACCGGCGGCTGCGGGACGAGGGAATCCGCAACGTGGCCAGCGTCCTCGCCGATCCCGACGACCCGCTCCTCCCGGACGCCTCCGTCGATCGCTTCGTGATCGTGAACACGTGGCACCACATCGAGGACCAGCCGGGGTACCTGGCGAAGATGAAGCGGATGCTTCGACCGGGTGGACAGGTGGTGCACATCGACTTCCAGAAGCGCGACCTCCCGGTGGGCCCGCCGACGTCCATGAAGATCGCCCGCGACGACCTCGTGCACCAGATGCAGCAGGCAGGCTTCCGCCTGACCACCGAGCACGACCTGCTTCCCTACCAGTACTTCCTGGTCTTCGAGGTCGAGGGAAGCTGAACGGAGCCGAAGCGTCCGGCCACCAGGCCCAGGCTTGCCCGCGTGTCCCTTCCCTGGGGACACGCGGGTGTGCGGGGCCTATCTCAGGGCCTTCCCCTCCCCCTACGCGGGGAGGGATAGGGTGGGGGGTCGATGAATGATCATGACCCCGAGCCCCCGGCGGCGCACTCAGTGCGCCGCCGAATGCCCGTAGGCCCTCTCGCCGGCCTCCACCGCCACCGGCAGCCAGTTCTGCTTCGGGGGCAATGGACACGTCGCGTAGGGGGTGAACGCGCAGGGAGGATTGTAGGCCTTGTTGAAGTCGAGGATCACCCGGCCCTGCTTCGGCAGGTCGGAGTACAGGAACCGACCCGCGCCGTAGGTGCCTTTCCCGCTGGTCTGGTCGCGCAGGATGAAGAACAGCTCCAGGCTCTGCGGGTCCTCGAGTACCCCGTCGAGACGGACGACCTGGCCCCCCAGCTCGAACTCTGCGTGCCCGGGGCTCGGCATCGTCGTGGTCTCGCCGAGGACGTTCGGCACCTTCAGCGGGCGCGGCGCGGGATAGGACACCCACCGCGCCTCGACGCGGTAGGCCTCGTCGATCGGGAACCAGTCGAGCCCGGTGAAGTCCCGCCGGATGGGGCTGTTCTTGTCCTTCAACCGGATCCCAAAGCGGTTTCCCCGCTCGATCACGTACATGGTCAAGGAGCCCAGCTCGAGGACGTCGGGCTGCGCCGAGGTGTCGGGCTGCATGGCCCGCGGCCCCGTGATCGGTTTGCCATCGATCGTGCCCTCCACGCCCCTCGCCAGCTGCACGGTGATCCGTCCGCTCGCGAAGGTGAAGGAGCCGGCCCGAGCCGGAGTCGAGCCCTCGGGAAGAACGATGTCCGAGGACGGGTGGGTCCCGAAGCGGCTCGGGCCCTCCTTCAGCCAAAAGAGCCCGGCGAGGGTCAGCCAGCCGCCGTCCGCCTTCAGGCGGGCCTCGCGCGCCTCTCGCCATTCTTGGATCTCGGCCCGGTAGGCCTCGTCCGCCGCCGTCGGGGCCGCGACAGCCGCCGCCAGCCCCAGGACCACCAGAATCGCTGCGTGTCGCATGCTCGTGTGCATCCTCGGCCGCCTAGCATAGGCGAAAACGCATTTGATTCCCTCCAGGACCCCCTTTATCCTCGATCGCACGTGGGCCAGATCCGGCCCCGGGGAGGCGAGCAGCATGGCCGTGGCCGACGCGACCCAACGTGAGCTGTCCTACCGAAAGCGCCTCGTCGAGATCGCCAACGTCATCAACTCCGCACCCGGCATCCCGGATATCCTCGTCAATCTCAAGGACCGGATGCTCGACCTGGTGGACGCGGAGCGGGTGACGATCTTCGCGCTCGACACGAAGAACCAGCAGCTCTTCTCGCTCTTCAAGGCCGGGCAGGAGGTCAAGGAGATCCGCGTCCCCAAGACCTTCGCATCGATCGCCGGGTTCACCGCCCTCTCCCGCAAGACCGCGAACATCCACAACGCCTACGACGCGGCCGAGCTCACCCGCTTCCACGCCAACCTGCGCTTCGACGCCCGCTGGGACCAGTCCTCGGGCTTCCGCACGACCCAGGTGCTCTCGACCCCGATCCTGTTCGACAAGTACCTCCTCGGCGTCCTCCAGCTGATCAACAAGCGAGGGGGAGGCGCCTTCTCCCGCCCCGACGAGGAGGCGGCGGAGGAGCTCGCGAAGATCCTCGGGATCGCGTTCTACAACCAGCACCGCGCGGCCCGGTCGAACAAACCCTCGAAGTTCGGCGGCCTCGTGGACAAGGGGCTCGTCTCCGAGAAGGACATGGAGAAGGTCATCTCCTCCGCCCGCGTCAACCAGATCGACGTGGCCAAGGTGCTCCAGGAGGAGCTCCACATCCCCGCGGAGGAGATCCTCGCGTCGATGGCCCAGTTCTACAACTGCGGCTTCTGGATGCCCAGCGATGCGCTCATGCCCGAGGACCTCAAGAGCCGCGTCGGTCTCGACTTCCTCAAGAAGAACGTCTGTGCCCCCCTGGAGCGCCAGGGCACGACCGTCCGCGTGGCGGTCGAGGACCCCTACGACCTCACCCGCCTCGACTCCATCAAGGCGATGAACCTCGCGCCGCGCTACGAGTTCCTGGTCGGCCTGCGCGACGACATCCTCGACTACGTGCGCAAGAGCTACGGCGAGACCGGCCCCCGGGTGGAGGAGGCCGACCTGGGGCGGATCATCCTCGACCTCGGCTCCGGGGAGGAAGACGAGGTCGAGGGCGCCGAGGAGGAGGCCCCGGAGATCGACGAGACCGACAGCGGTGTCGTCCGCCTCTGCAACCAGATCATCATCGACGGCTACAACCGGGGGGCCTCCGACATCCACGTGGAGCCTTACGGGAAGCGCTCACCCACCATCGTCCGGCTGCGGATCGACGGCGAATGCGAGAAGTACCTCGAGGTCCCGGCCCCCCACCGCAACGCCCTCGTGCAGCGCCTCAAGATCATGGCCAAGCTGGACATCGCCGAGCGGCGCAAGCCCCAGGACGGCAAGATCCGTTTCCGCGGCCCCATGGGATCCATCGAGCTGCGCGTGGCCACCATTCCCACCGCCGGGGGCAACGAGGACGTCGTGATGCGGATCCTGGCCGCCTCGAAGCCCCTCCCGCTGGACAAGATGGGCTTCCTTGAGCGCAACATCCGCGAGTTCAAGGCGATCCTCGAGAAGCCCTACGGCATCTGCCTCGTCGTCGGCCCCACCGGGTCGGGGAAGACCACGACCCTGCACTCCGCCCTCGGCTACATCAACCGCGTCGAGACGAAGATCTGGACCGCCGAGGACCCGGTCGAGATCACCCAGCCCGGCCTGCGCCAGGTCCAGGTCCACCCGAAGATCGACTTCACCTTCGCCGCCGCCATGCGCTCGTTCCTCCGCGCCGACCCCGACGTCATCATGGTCGGGGAGATGCGCGATCACGAGACGGCGGCCATCGGCATCGAGGCCTCCCTCACCGGCCACCTCGTCTTCTCGACCCTCCACACCAACTCCGCCCCCGAGACGATCATCCGCCTCCTCGACATGGACATCGATCCCTTCAACTTCGCGGACGCGCTCCTCGGGATCATGGCCCAGCGCCTCGTGCGAACGCTGTGCAAGTGCAGGGAGGCGTACAACCCCTCGCAGGAGGAGTTCGCCGAGCTCGTGCACGAGTACGGCATGGACGAGTGGCAGAAGCTCGGCATCACCTACTCGCCCTCGTTCCAGCTCGCTCGCCCCAAGGGCTGCTCCAAGTGCGGCGACACCGGCTACAAGGGCCGCATGGGCATCCACGAGCTGCTCGTCGCGAGCGACGAGGTCAAGCGGCTCGTTCAGAAGCGCAGCACGGTGGAGGAGCTGCGGCGGCAGGGGGTGACGGAGGGGATGACGACGCTCCTCCAGGACGGGATCCAGAAGGTCCTGCAGGGGCACACGGACTTCAAGCAGGTCCGGGCGGTCTGCATCAAGTAGGAGAGGTCCTCATGGCGAACTGGATAGGGGGCAGCGCCCCCGCGATGGCGGGCCAGGTCGCGGGCGGCTTCGTCCTCCTGAGCGCCGCCAACCTCAAGGGGTTCACCCCCGCCGAGCTCCAGAGCTTCAAGCTGGAGCTCGAAAAGGCCCTGCGCAACGTGCGCGCGGAGGTGCCCGCCCAGGACGACGCCCTCGCCCAGCAGGCGCGGAACCACAAGATCGGTCGCCTCAGCTCCGCCCTGAAGGTGGCCCAGAACCAGCTCACGAAGCGGCCCTGAAAGGCGGGCTCCTCCTTCTTGAGCACCGGGCTGCCGGATCTCCTCGTCCTCGCCGGTTACATGGTCGGTGTCGTTCTCTTCGGCCTCTGGGTCGGCCGGGGCCAGCGTGGGGCCGCCGACTACATGCTCGGCGGGCGCGACCTGCCCTGGTGGGGGCTGCTGCTCTCCATCGTCGCAACCGAGACCAGCACCGTCACCTTCCTCAGCATCCCCGGCTTCGCCTTCACCCACGACTTCACCTGGATCCAGCTCGCCGCGGGCATGCTCATCGGCCGCCTCCTGGTGGTGGCGCTTCTCCTCCCCCACTACTTCTCGGGGGAGTGCTTCACCGCCTACGACGTGCTCCACCGCCGATTCGGGGGGGCCACCGCCCAGGCGGCCTCGCTCCTCTTCATCGTCACCCGGAGCCTGGCCGACGGGCTTCGCCTCTTCCTCACCGCGATCGTGCTCCAGGAGCTGGCGGGGATTCCTCTTCCGTGGGCGGTTGTTGTTGTCGGGCTGGCCACGGTCGTCTACACGTTCTTCGGTGGCATGAAGGCGGTCGTGTGGACCGACGCCATCCAGTTCGTGGTCTACATAGCAGGCGCGGCCGTCGCCCTCGCGCTGCTCGTCTCGCGCCTCCCCGGGGGATGGGAGCAGCTGCTGACCGTCGCCGCCGCCGAGGGCAAGCTGCGCGCGGTCGACCTCGGCTTCTCGCTCTCGGACCCCTACGTGATCTGGGCCGGCCTGATCGGGGGCGCCTTCCTGACCTTCGGCTCGCACGGGGCGGACCAGCTCATGGTGCAACGCTATCTGTGCGCCCGCAGTGAGCGGGACGCCGCCCGCGCCCTCGCCACCAGCGGCCTCGTCGTCCTGGTCCAGTTCGCCTTCTTCCTCCTGATCGGTGTCGCCCTCTTCGTCTTCTACCAGGTCTACCCCCCGGCCGTTCCCTTCGACCGCCCGGACCGGGTGTTCGCCCGTTTCATCATCGACGAGCTCCCGCCGGGCCTGCTCGGCCTCGTCCTGGGCGCGGTCTTCGCGGCGGCCATGTCCACCCTCTCGAGCTCGCTGAACTCCTCCGCCACTGCCGCCGCCAACGACTTCTACCGGCCTCTCGCCGGCTCCCGGGCGTCCTCGGCGCGCCTGCTGCGGGTGACACGAGCCTTCACCGTGGTCTTCGCCCTCGTGCAGATCACGGTCGCCATCAGCGGGCAGTGGATGAGCCGGACGGTGGTCGAGAACGTCCTGACCATCGCCGGCTTCACGACCGGGATCACCCTGGGGGTCTTCCTCCTCGGGCTGTTCGTGCCCCGCACGAGCCAGCGGGCCGCCCTCGCCGGCTTCGGGCTCGGCCTGCTCGTGATGACGGTGATCGCCTTCGCGACACCGCTCGCCTGGCCCTGGTACACGCTGACAGGCTCGACCGCAACCTTCGCCCTCGGCTGGCTGGCGAGCCGCCTCTGGCCCGCGCCGGAGACGCCGGCGGCCGTCTGATTCCTGATCAGGAGGTTCAGACGCCAGGGCGTGGCGCCCGCGGCAACCCGCGTTGCCGGGCTCCGGCGCAAGCTACAATGACACCAGGGACATGAAGCGGTCGGAGTTCTTGGAGCTCCTGCCGACGCGCACACCCGATGAGGCCCGCGCGCGTGGTCGCTACGTTCTGGAGAACGACGAGCGCGTCGACGTTCTGGTCGCTCGGTCGGTGCCGACTGCGGACGGGGTGCGCGTGGCGTTCGATCAACTCTGGGAACGCCGGCGTACCCTGGTCCTAGCAAGCGAGGCCGAGGTGGCCGTCCCGACGCTCGACGACCGGATCCTGACCAAGCGGATGCGCGGCCGGCCCAAGGACCTCGAGGATATCCGTCTTCTCGAGGCGCTGCGCTCTGAGGAGTCGGAATGAAGCGTATCCAGGCGCCTTCAACGGAGACTCGAGAGCGCCTCGCGGCCCTGGCGGAGCGTCGACTGACGCCCGATCAGGTGCGGGCGGCGATGGCCGTCCCGCTCAGCGATTCAGAGCGTGACGAGAGCCTGTCGCTCATCCGCTGGTTCCGCCGGAGGTATCCCACGCCCATCGAGCGCCTCGCCTACGCACGGCGCGCCTACCGGCGCTGGTCGGCAGCCCAGGGCCGCTAGTCGTCGCCGGTTCCGGGGCGAAACCCGGACCGCCGGACGACGGCCGGCGTCGTGGCCCCGCCGTGTCGCCCCGAACCTACTGGTACACGGTGGGGGGCGCGATCGCGGCCTTCACCCCGGGCTGGCTGGCGAATCGTCAGTGGCCCACGCGAGCAGACCCTGGCGGTCGTCTGACTCACAGGCAGAAGGTCGCCGACCTGGGGCCGGGACGCGAGACACGACGGGTAGCACTCTGGGTTCGGGGCTCGAGTCCCTGGCCGGGGTCACCAATAACTCTCTCAAGAATAGCAACTTGCTGGCGCTCCCCACGCCGAGGCCAGGCCATCTGTCGCCGTGGTGAGCTTCTGGTGAGCGGAACACCCGACCGTGTCCCCCGCCCCCGGACGGTCGGCGATCGTCGCCGTGAGGAGTCGCGAGCGCCCGAGCTACCGGCGCTCGTCTTGCAGCCCCCGGCTCCTTCGCCAATTCGCTCTGCCGTGCTATTTTGTGCGCACTAGCGGTTTGCGGCCCCACCGGAAGGAGGGGCGACGAGGAGTGGGCGTCTACCTGCCTCGGGTCTTGCAGGTCTCTTTCGTCCAACCGGTCGGCCTCGGGATTCTCACCCCTGCCGGGTCGCCCGTCGCGGTGTGTGGGGTCTATCGAGGACGTCTTCTCTTCCAATGGAGGGGTGACATGAAGCACGAGACCAGAAGCCTCCTGGTGGGAGCGTTGTTCGTGACGGTCGTCGGCGCGGGCTGCTCCACCAAGAAGTACCAGGTGCAGATCGACGATCAGCAGGTGCGGATCGACGAGGCTCAGCAGCGGATCGCGCAGCTCGAGAGCGAAAAGCAGGATCTCGACCAGCGCCTGAACCAGACGAGGAGCGCGCTCGAGCAGGCACAGCAGGAGAATGAGCAGCTCGGCGCCTCGATCGCGGAGCTCGAATCCAACCTGGCCGACCTGCGGCGCCAGAAGGACGAAGAGATCGAGAAGCTGACATCCGACAGCGCCGCGGAAGCCGAAGCGGCGGCGAGGCGGATACGAGGTCTCAACTCACAGATCCGGAGACTCCAGGGAGAGATCGAGGACAAGGACACGCAGGGCGCGACGAAGGACGCGGGTATCGCGGAGCTGGAAGCTCGAGGTCCGCCGACTCGATTCCGAGATCGAGTCCCAGCGGGGTCAGATCGAGTCCCTCCAGAGCGAGAGAGACGCTCTCTCGTCGGACCTGGAAACCGCCAACGCCAGCAAGTCGAGGATCACCACGATCCTGGGGATCCTCCTGGCGATCTTCGTGGTGACCACCATCGTCGGGTTCTACCGAGCGAGGAAGGCCAGCGTCTGATCGGGAGATCCCGACGGTCAGGCCAGTCGCAACGACTCTCGGCTGGCGCGCGCTTCGCCGCCGCGCGATTCTCGCGGGTGGTAGCGTGTGGTAGGTGGCCTACGCAGGCTGCCGAAACAGTGCCGCTTCCGATCACCGAGACGCCGGACACCGCCCGCTGCCTGGCGGCGGTGCCAACCAGGCGAACGAACGGGCACCACGGCAGGCGCCGGTTTGCGAGCCGCGGGGCGTCCCCCGCGGCGCGTCCGTTGACCGTGCCTCCCCGGGGACATACCCTGCGCGGCACGAGGTGAGTCATGGCCCGCGCGCGAATGCTGCTGCTTCTCCTGCCCATGGTGGCGCTCTTCGCCCCGGCCGCGCCCGCTGGCGCCAGCCACGATCGTGTCGAGCGCCTGGCCTTCAACCGCGCCGCCGTGCGGCTGAACCTTCCGCTCTACTGGGTGGCCGACGCCGACGCAGACGGGAGCGTCGATCCCGACGAGGTCGTGACGCTGCTCTTCTACCCGACGGCCACGCGCTGGGTGGAAGAGGGCCGCTTCACAAAGGACTTCGAGCGTGCCTACGAGCGGATCACCCACTGGGCGGGTGAACCGCCGTTGCCCTCCGGCCTCAGCCCGGAAGAAGCGACGCGGCGCCGACTCGTCATCGCAGATCTCGACCAGGGACGCCCCACCCTCGTGCACACCGACATGCGCGGCGCGCCGGCCGCCGACCGGACGCTGGCGCGGCACATGCTTCGCGTCGCTGACCTGATCGATGCGCTGTACAGCCAGCAGGCGGGGGCCGCGGCGCTGGCGTCGCGGGTGCCGGCGGACGACGCCGCGAGCCAGAGCCTCTTCCGGCGCAACTGGGGCCCGCGCTGTGCGGCGCCCAGGACGGAGTCGGACCCGGCGTGCTCGGCCATTCGCAGCGCGCCGAAGCCGGCCCACGACGCCTACCCAAGGGCCATGCAGTCGGACCCGGGGTTCTGCGCCTTGGTGACGAAGGAAGACGAGGCTTCCGGGCTGACGGATCCATTCACGGTGGTCAGCGAGCGGGAGGGGAAGCTCGTCGCCATCCCTGTCACCGAGGCCTACCGCGAGCAGACCGCCGCCATCGCGGCCGAGCTGAGCGCCGCGGCGGCGGAGGTGGTCGAGGCGGAGGAGGCGCCGCTCAAGAGCTACCTGCTCGCGGCGGCACGGGGCTTCGAGAGCAACGTCTGGCTGGACGCCGACGAGGCCTGGGCGAAGATGAACGTGCACAACTCGCGTTGGTACCTGCGGGTGGCACCGGACGAGGTCTACCAGGATCCCTGCCAGCTCAAGGCCGGCTTCCATCTCACGTTTGCCCGCATCAGCAAGGAGTCGCTCGCCTGGCAGGAGAAGCTCGCCCCGTTGCAGCAGGAGATGGAGCGGGCCCTGGCGACCCTGGCCGGCCCGCCCTACGCGGCACGGCGCGTCACCTTCCATCTCCCCGACTTCGTCGAGATCGTGATCAACGCCGGCGAGGACCGCGCACCAATTGGCGCCACGATCGGCCAGAGCCTTCCGAACTGGGGTCCGGTGGCCAACGAGGGACGGGGGCGGACCGTGGCCATGACAAACCTCTACACTGATCCCGACAGCCAGGCGACGCGCCGCAAGGGCGCGGAGTCGCTCTTCGACACCGCGACACTCGCGCATTACCCGGACGACGCCGGCCCGAACCTGCTCGACACCATCTTGCACGAGGCGGCGCACAACCTCGGGCCATCGCACGAATACCGGGTCGGAGGCAGGACGGACCGAGAGGTCTTCGGCGGCCCGCTGGCCTCGACCATGGAGGAGCTGAAGGCGCAGACCGGCGCGTGGTGGCTGACCGAGTTCCTGCGCGCACGCGGCGTGATCGACGAGGCCTTCGCGCGGCAGGTCTGGGTCGACTCCCTGGTCTGGGCGACGGGTCACATTGCCGCCGGCATGTACACGGGCAACGACAAGAGTCGACCCAAGCCCTACAGCCAGCTGGCGGCGATACAGCTGGGCTTCCTGAGCGACGAAGGTGTCGTCACGTTCGATCCGGACGGTCGGGCAGCCAACGGGCAGGACCGAGGTACGTTCGCCGTCGATCTCACTCGCTTCGCGCCAGCCGCCGAGAAGCTCATGCGTCTGGTGGGCGGCATCAAGGCCCGCGGCGACAAGGCCGCCGCGGAGGCGCTCGTCCAGACTTACGTCGAGGGCGAGGCGGAGCGACACGAGCTGATCGCCGAGCGCCTGCAGCGTCTGCCCAAGGGAAGCCTCGTCTACGCCCTCGAGCTCTGAGGACGCCGGAGCCGCCTCGCCCCCGGGCAGAATCAGAATCGATGCTTGGCCAGCTTGTCGTGGTCCTCAACTGGTTCCAGGAGATCAACGCGCTGGTGCCAACCGACCCGCGGCGGTGACGGTCTGAGCCCCGGCAGCCGGCCGGCCGTGGCTGGGTGCACCATTGCGAGCGGCTTCCTGATCCAGGGATGCCGCGTGACCCTGCGGGGTGACGCCGCCTCCACAAGGGAGGTGTTCAGTAGAGCAGGCCGTCTCGTCTCTCGCGCGTGAAGCGCTCGATGCCGGGGGCGTCAGCGGCGAGGATGTCGGCGACGGGGTCTCCCCGCTCGAGCGAGGCCCGGACTCGGCCCGTGCCGAGGAGCGTGTCGAGCCAGGCTCCCTCCTGGACCCAGGCGAAGCCCGGCTGGTGCCGTAGGGCGGAGAGGAGCCTGAGGCCGAAGCCGTAGGGCCGGACCGCGCCGGGATCGATGACCCGGACGCGCACGGCGGCGCAGGTGACTCCCGCGTGCTTCGGCCGGGGCGCCGCGGCCGAGGCCAGGGGGGTGAAGCGTGTCGGCTCCAGCGTCAAGCCCGGGACGGAGAGCGACCCGACGAGCGCCTCGGCGCGGAGCCAGGGGGCGCCAAACAGGAGAAACGGTGCCTCCGTGCCTCGTCCCTCCGAGAGGTTGGTGGCCTCGAGGAGGCAGGTCCCCGGGTAGACGAGGGCGGCCTCGACGGTGCGGAGGTTCGGGGACGGCTTCACCCACGTGCGGCCCGTCTCATCCCACGTCATCGCGCGCGCCCATCCCGCCATGCGGACGACGTGGACCCGCCCGGGGTCACGGCGACGCGCGTTCGCGAAGAGGGCCATCTCCCCCAGCGTCAGCCCGTGCACGAGCGGGCCCGGGGCCACGGACACGAGGCTGAAGGGACGGGAGGAATCCCGCTCCGGCCCTTCGATGAGGTTCCCGCCGAGGGGATTCGGGCGGTCGAGTACCCAGAGCTCGATCCCCGCCTCGGCGCTGGCCTCGAGGCACAGCAGGAGCGTGCTCACGTAGGTGTAGAAGCGCACGCCCGCGCCCTGGAGGTCCACGACGAGCCCCTCGAGGCCGTCCAGGTCGGCGGCGGTGGGCTTCGTGCGCGCCCCGTAGAGGCTGACGAAGGGCAGCCCGCTCGCGGGATCGACTCCGCTCGTCACGCGCTCCCCCGCCGCCGCCTCACCGCGCGGCCCATGCTCGGGGCCGAAGAGGCGGAGCACGCCCACGCCGAGGCCTCGGAGCACGTCGACTGCATGGCGCCCGTCGGCGGTCACGGACGCGGCGCCGGCGAGGAGACCGACGGTCCGCCCGCGCAGCGGCCCGCCCTCCTCCATCTCGAGGCGCTCGAGGCCGACGGTGACCCGACGTCGGCCGGGGGAGGCACGGACCCGCGGCTTCGGGGCGAGGCCGGCGATCAGGGTGGCCAGGAGGCGGCGTCTCGAGATGACGCTCACGGCTCGGCGAGCGCCCTCACCACCGCGTCGGCGAGGCGCGGACGGAACGCGAGGTGCGCCCGGTTCTCCCGCGTGGGGTGCACCCGATTCGAGAGCAGGATCACGAACAGCTCGCGCTCGGGGTCCATCCACATCGAGGTCCCGGTGAAGCCCGTGTGTCCGAACGACCGCGGCGAGAGGAGCGACCCCGCCGAGGAGTAGCCCGGCTCCCCGGGTGTCGAGCTCCGTGGGGTCGTCCCGTCCGTCGCGGTGTCCCAGCCCAGGGCCCGCGTGGATTCGGGCACTCCGGGGACGCGGCGGGTGAAGAGAGCCACCGCTTCTTCCGAGACGATCCGGCGCCCGTCGAGCGTGCCCCCGTTCAGGAGCATCTGGGCAAACCGGGCGAGATCTCCTGCGGTGCCGAAGAGCCCGGCGTGCGGTGCCACCCCTTCGAGGGCGAAGGCGTTCCGGTCGTGGACCTCGCCGCGCAGGACCCGCCCCCGCCAGGGATCGCGCTCCGTGGGTGCAATCCGCGGGCGCAGGTCGACGGGCGGAAGGTACTGAGTGTCGCGCATGCCCAAGGGCTCGAGCAGGCGGGTCCGGGCCACCTCCTCGATCGAGGCGTCGGCGCGGCGCTCGAGCACCTCGCCGAGGAGGATCAGTCCCAGGTCGCTGTAGACGGACTTCGTCCCCGGCGGGTAGTCGAGGTCCATCCCGAGGATCCGCTCGAGGTAGGCGGCTCGCCCCCGCAGCTCCTCGTAGAGCGGCGCCCACCAGAGAACACCCCCCGAGTGCGTGAGCAGCTGCCGCACACGCACGCCGTCCTTGCCACCTCCCCGAAACCCGGGGACGATCGAGCTCACGGGGGCGTCGAGGTCGAGCCGGCCCTCGTCCACCAGGATCATGGCCACCGTCGTCGTGACCACGACCTTCGTGAGGCTCGCGAGGTCGTAGATCGTGTCCGTCCGGACCTCGGCCGCCTCGGGCTCGTACGACTCGCGCCCAAAAGCCCGGAACCGGACCAGGGACCCGCGCCGACCGATGGCCAGGACCGCCCCGGGAAAGACCCGCTCGGACACCGCGGTCTCCAGAATCCGATCGACCTCGTCCAGACCGCCGGGGCGGAAACCCGCCGACTCCGGCGACACGGCAGGCAGCGCGTGCTCGAGCTCGGACCCCACGGCGCCCCCAGCATATCCCGCGACGGCCGCGGCCAGCAGCGTCACCCCGAGGACACGGCCCCGCCCCCGCGGCGTGGCGCGACTCACCGCACGAGCGTCGGCGTGTCGCCGCGAGGGTGCGAGCGTCCGGCCCACTTCGCCGGGGTCGTGAAGGCCTCGCGGCGGAGCCGACGCCAGTCGGCGGGGGCCAGCGACTCGTGCGAGAAGAGCACGACGCCCCCGGCGCCGGCCTGGCGCGCGAGCTGGACCTTCTCGACGATGCCCTCGAAGTCGAGGCGGTAGGCGCCGATCCCGGCCCACACCGGCTGTCGGCCCCCCGCCCGGGCCAGGGCCTGCTCGACCTGGGTGAGGAACACGCGGTTGTCGGGGGTGTAGGCCATGGGGCACAGCGCGCTCAGGATCCCGCTCGAAAGCCAGCCCGGCCAGTCCTGGAACTTGTGGTTCACCGCCTGCGCCTCGTCCGCGGCCACCGCTGCCGACAGGACGATCCCCGGCCGCTCCACGCGCGCGGCGTCCGAGAGCCGGCTGGCCAGCGCGGTCACGGTGCGCCGGCGGTACTCGTCCCAGCCAAAGAGGTCGCGGCCGGGGCCGCCGAGCAGCGCCTGGCTCCCGTGGACCCCTCGAAACGCCACCAGGGCCGCACGGGAGTGGTCCCAGCCCGGACCCGGGTAGCGGATGAAGTCGAAGTGCAGGCCGTCGATCCGATAGGACCGGACGAGCTCGCGGACGACCCCCTCGAGGTGATCGACCGCCGCCGGGACCGAGGGCGACAGGTAGTAGCCCTCCGTGTCGCCGTCGCGACGTCCGCCCCGCGCCACGAGCTGCAGGCGCCGCCGAGGCGACGCGTCGAAGGCCGCCCGTGCCTCCGAGCGCGGCACCATGATCCAGTCCGGATGACCGCTCGAGCACGTGCCCGCGCGGGAAGGGTTGGCCGAAGTGAGCGACCAGGAGCACGTTCACCCAGGCGTGCACCTGCAGGCGCCGGGCCCGGGCGCGGTGAATCAGGCGGGCGAGGGGGTCGAAGTCCCGGGGCTGGCTCTCGAGGAGGACGCTGCGGGGCACCAACCGGGAGGAGTAGAAGGCATCCCCGCGGCCCCGGACCTGGACGAAGAGGGCGTTGAAGCCTCCCGCCGCGGCATCGTCGACCACCCGGTCGACCGACGCCGGCGAGACGAGGGCGGTCCGAACCACCCAGAGACCACGGAGCTCGTCGGCGGGCGAGGCCACCGCGGGAACCGCGATCGCCAGCAGGGCCGATACTGCCAGGTGGCGCGCGTTCGCAGAAGCCATCCGAAGGATGCTAGCAGCCGTGCCCAACCGCGGCAAGCACCGCGGGGACTTGGGCTATGATGGCGAAGAAGGGACATGAACGCCGCACTCCTCCTCGTGCTCCTGCTGGCCGCCGGAGTCGTCCCGTCGACCGACCCCGATCCCGGTCTCGCGGAGAGCCTGGTGGGCCGCATCGAGGCCCGCCACTCCCGCACGCAGGACCTCGTCGCCCGGTTCGTGCAGTCCTACCGCTCCGGCCTGCTCGGCCGCGAGCTCGTGGAGCGGGGCGTCGTCTCGATCAAGCGCTCGGGCCGGATGCGCTGGGAGTACAAGGAGCCGGAGGAGAAGCTGTTCCTCTCGGACGGCGAGCGTTTCTACTTCTACGTCCCCGAGGACCGGCAGGTCATCATCCAGACGCAGGACGACCAGCGGTCACTGGCCGCACGGCTGCTCTTCGGCGGGGCCGGGCTCCTCGAGGAGTTCGAGGTCAGCCTCGACGAGCCCTTCGAGGAGGGCGTCCTGAGGGTGCGCCTCGTCCCCCGCAGGGAGAACGCGGAGCTCGAGCGGGCCTACATCGACGCGGAGCCCTCCGGCCTCATCCGCTCGATCCTGCTCGAGGACATCCAGGGCAATCGGACCTTGTTCCGGTTCGAGGAGATACGGGAGAACACGGGGCTTCCCGATCGTCTCTTCGAGTTCGAGATCCCCTCCGGGGTCGAGGTGATCCGCGGATGAGACGTGCCCTCCTCATCGCGGCCCTTCTCCCCGCCCTCGGCTGCGCCACGTCCTCCGCCTTTCGGGACGGGGAGAAGGCGGAGCGGCTGCAGGACTACGACCGGGCGGTGCTGGAGTACTCCCGCGCGGTCAAGGAGAACCCCAACAACGTCCAGTACGCGCGGGCGCTCGGCCGGGCCCGCCTCCGGGCCTCGACCGAGCACGCGAACATGGGGCGGCGGCTCGCCGGACGCGGACTCTACAAAGACGCCCTCGACGAGTACCGCCTCGCCCTCGATCTCAATCCCCAGGCGGTTCACATCCAGCAGGAGATGGAGGACCTCGAGGCCCGACGCGAGGCCGGCCGGCGCGCCGCCTCGCTCGAGGACATCAAGGCGAAGGCGCGAGAGAGCTCCCTGCCCGGCCTCGATCTGGGGTCGGACGCGGACGAGCCTCTGGGGCTTGTCTTCCGCGAAGCGAGCCTGCGCGAGGCCTACCTGGCCCTGGCCCGGGCGGCCGGCGTCAACGTGGTCTTCGATCCCGACTTCCGGGACCAGCCGGTCAGCCTCGACCTCCAGGACGTGCCGTTCGAGCAGGCGCTGAGCGCGCTGAACAGCGCGGGACACACGTTCCACCGCGTGACCGACTCGCGGATCATCACCGTGATCCCGGACACCCAGGCCAAGCGTCGCGAGTACGAGCAGCAGGTGATCAAGACGCTGTTCCTATCCAACGCCGACGTCAAGGAGACGATCGACCTCCTCCGCGTGGTCCTCGGCGCGCGACGGGTGGCCCCACTGCCCGGCGCCAATGCCCTGACCATCAACGACACGCCGGACAAGATCGCCGCCGCCGAGCGCATCGTGGAGATCGTGGACAAGCGGCGGGCGGAGGTCGTCGTCGAGGTCGAGATCCTCGAGATCAAACGCAACCGCCTGAAGGAGTACGGGATCTACCTGACGTCGGGCCTCGACGCCCAGGGCATCGAGGGCATCGCCACCGCCATCATCCCCAACCCCAGGGAGGACTTCACCCTCGACGACAACCCCTACTCCGCCTCCAATCTCGTGGTCACCGCGCTCCCGGGGGCGGTCGTGCGGCTGCTGCAGAGCGACTCCTCCACCCGCCTCCTGGCCAACCCCCAGCTCCGGATCTCGGAGGGCCAGACCGCGCAGGCCCGCTTCGGCGATCAGGTCCCGGTCCCGGTGACCATCTTCGCCTCCATCGCCACCGGAGGGATCGCCCAGCAGCCGATCACCTCGTTCGAGTACAAGAACGTCGGCGTCAACATCGACATCACCCCGCGCGTCCACCACGACGGCGAGGTGACGCTCGAGCTCAAGCTCGACATCTCGGCGGTGGGACCGGCCGGCTACCAGGGCCTGCCCACGTTCAGCACGCGAGAGGTCGACCTCGACAATCCGCCTGGCCGACGGCGAGACCAACCTCCTCGCCGGCCTGATCCTCGACGCCGAGCGGCACGGCCTCACAGGGATTCCCGGGGTGGCCGACATCCCCTTCATCGGTCGTCTGTTCGCTCGGAACCAGGAGGAGGCGGCTCAGACGGACATCGTCATGACGCTGACGCCCCACGTCCTGCGCCGCCCAGAGATGACCGTCGAGGACCTGCGCTCGTTCCTGGTCGGGGGCGAAGCCTCCCCGCTGCTCTTCGACGTTCCCCCGCGGCCGCCCACGCCGGCCCCCGCCCCGGCCGAGGCGACGGCGCCTGCGGGCCCTCCTCGCATCGAGCCGATCCGGCCCCCGGAGCCCGCTCCGCCGACGGCCCCGCCGCGCGACGACGAGGGCTGAAGAAGCCCTGGAGCCTCGAGGGCTTCAGGCGCGCGCGGGTCCTTCGATCCTCTCCACCTTGACCCTGCTGATCCGGTTGCGCTCCACGTCGACGACCGTCAGCCGCCACTCCCCCATCGTCACGACCTCGCCGCCCTTGGGCACCGATCCCAGCCGATCGAGCATGAAGCCCGCCACCGTGTCGAACTCGGTCGACTCGGGAAGCGGGATCTCATATCCCTCGCGAAGCTCGGAGGCGGAAAGCGTCCCCTCGACGACGAGCGAGCCGTCGCGCAGCCGCTCGACCGGTCGCTCCTCCCAGTCGTGCTCGTCGCGGATCTCGCCCACGATCTCCTCGAGGATGTCCTCGAGGGTCACCAGCCCGCTCACCGAGCCGTGCTCGTCGATGACCACCGCCATGTGGGTGCGGCGCCTCTGGAGCTCCTTGAGCAGATGGCCGACCTTCTTGGTCTCCGGCACGAAGGGGACGGGGTGCAGGACCTGCCGGACGACGACGGGCTCACCTCGCTCGAGGACCCTCAGGACGTCCTTGGCGTAGACGAGGCCGAGGACGTTGTCGACCGAGCCCTCGTAGGCGGGGATGCGCGAGAACCCGCTCTCCACGATGAGGCGACCCACCTCGGCGGCGGGGGTGTCGGCATCGAGGCCGAAGATCTTCGGGCGCGGGACCATCACCTTCCGGACCGGGGTGTCCGTGAGGTCGAAGACGCCGTGGATGATCTCCATCTCGGTCTGGTCGAGCACCCCCTGCTGCCGCCCCTTCTTGGCCAGGTGCTTGATCTCCTCCTCGGAGACGAAGGACCGGGGGCCCGACTCCGCGGATCCCGAGCACGCGGAGAACGAGCCGCGTCGAGCCAGTGAGGACGCCGCGCCACCCACCTGGAGCCTCGGGCCATCAGGCTGAACGGGCCGGAGACGAGGAGGGCCACCGTCTCCGTGTAGCGGAGGGCCAGAGCCTTGGGGACGAGCTCCCCGAAGACCAGACCCACGTAGACGATGAAGACTCCGACGATCGCGGCGGCCAGGAGGGCGGGCGGAACCCAGCGGGCCAGGGCGAGCGAGGAGAGCTCCGGCTCGATGTAGCGGGTGGCGAGGACGCCGCCGAGGACGCCGGCGAGGGTTCCCATCACCGTGACCCCGATCTGGACGGTGGCCAGGAACTGGTCCATGTGGTCCTGGAGCGCCTTCACTCGCCTCGCGGCCCGGCTTCCCTCCTCGATGAGGGCCTCGATGCGGCTCCGTCGAGCGCGTGATGATGGCGATCTCGCTTCCCGAGAAGAAACCGTTCCCGAGGAGGAGGACGAGGATGGAGGCCACGATGAAGACGGGCTCCGACATGGGCCCGCCAATGGTAGCAGACCGCCCGCCGCGCGACCTTGCGGGTGCCCGGCGCCTCTGGTAGCGTGACTCGTCGCCACACCCAACCGGCTGGTGCGAACCGAGGAGGAAGCCTTGGCCAACGGCGAGATGTTCGACGTCACGGTGATCGGCAGCGGCCCCGGCGGCTACGTCGCGGCCATCCGCGCCGCCCAGTCCGGGCCTCAAGACCGCGGTCG
Source organism: uncultured Acidobacteriota bacterium (assembly GCA_963700695.1). Classification (GTDB taxonomy): domain Bacteria; phylum Acidobacteriota; class Vicinamibacteria; order Fen-336; family Fen-336; genus JAJDNS01. The sequence goes on from CAVOYO010000005.1 coordinate 71,898, forward strand.
TCGAGCGCGACCCGGCCGGGACCGGGGGCACGTGCCTGCTCCGGGGCTGCATCCCCACGAAGGTCCTTCTCCACACCGCCGATCTCCTCGACGATATGCGCAGGGCCAAGGAGTTCGGGATCCGGGCCGAGGGTGTCGAGCTCGACTTCGCCGCCCTGATGTCGCGCAAGGACCGTGTCGTCAAGCGCTTGAGCAAGGGGATCGAGAGCTACCTCTTCAAGAAGAACAAGATCACCCTGCTCAAGGGACAGGGCCGCCTGGAAGGGCCGAAGGCGGTGGTGGTGGACGGCGAGGCCGGCGAGACGAAGGTTCAGACGCAGAACGTGATCCTGGCCACGGGCTCGCAGCCCAAGAGCCTGCCCGGCATGGCCCCCGACGGCAAGGTGATCGTGACGTCCGACGAGATTCTTCAGCTCAAGGAGGTCCCGAAGAGCCTCGTCGTGATCGGCGCCGGAGCAGTCGGGATGGAGTTCGCGTCGATGTTCGCCCGCTTCGGGGCCGCCGTCACCGTGATCGAGATGCTCCCCCGGATCCTTCCCCTCGACGACGAGGAGATCTCGGCCGAAGCCCACAAGGTCCTCGGCAAGCAGATGACGCTGTACACCGGCGCGAAGACCGAGGCCGTGTTCAAGACCGCCGACGGCGTCGAGGTCGGCTTCCAGACTGCCGAAGGCGAGGCGAAGACCATCACCGCCGAGATGCTGCTCCTCGCGGTGGGCCGCGGTCCGGTCACCGACGGCCTCAACCTCGAGTCCACCGGGGTGCAGCTGGACCGCGGGTACGTCAAGGTCGACGAGATGATGGCCACCGCCGAGCCGGGGATCTACGCGGTCGGCGACCTGGTGGCCCTGCAGGACCGGCCTCACCCCCAGCTCGCCCACGTGGCCTCGGCCGAGGGCATCGGGGTCGCGGAGCGGCTCGCCGGGAAGTCCACCGAGCCCCTCGACTACGATCGCATCCCCTCCGCCACCTACTGCCGGCCCGAGACCGCGGGCGTGGGCCTGACCGAGGAGGAGGCGAAGACGCGCGGGCACGACGTGCGCGTCGGGCGCTTCCCCTTCGGCAACCTGGCCAAGCCGCGCATCCTCGGGCACCCCGAGGGCCTCGTCAAGGTGGTTTCCGAGGCCAAGTACGACGAGGTGCTGGGCGTCCACATCGTGGGGCCCCACGCCACGGACCTCATCTCCGAGGCCTGCGTCGCCCTGCGCCTGGAGGCGACGACGGAGGAGATCTTCCGGACCGTGCACGCGCACCCGACGCTGCCGGAGGCGATCATGCAGGCAGCGGAGGCGGTCTACGGGCACGCCATCGACGCGTGAGGCGCCATATCCCGGTGAGGTAGAGCATGGCCGACGTCATCATGCCCCAGATGGGGGAGTCGATCGCCGAGGGCACGGTCACCAAGTGGCTGAAGAACGTCGGCGATCGGATCGAGCGCGACGAGCCCCTGTTCGAGATCTCGACGGACAAGGTCGACGCCGAGATCCCGTCGCCCGCGGCCGGCGTCCTGCGTGAGATCCGAGTCCCTCCCGGAAGCACCGTACCCGTCAACACCGTGGTGGGCCTGATCGCGGAAGAGCGGGATGCCACGGCAACGGCGGCGCCGGCCCCCGAGTCCGAGCCCGCCGAGATCCCGCCGACGACGACGGAGCCCGCCGAGCCTCCGATCCCCTTGCCCGCCCCCGCTTCTCCCCCGGCCCCCACAGCGCTACCGGCTCCGGCCCCGACGAGCGCCGCTCATCTCTCGGAGGTGCGACCGACCCAGGCCCCCCTGCCCTACATCCCACCCGTCGACTACCAGATCGAGGACGACCGGCCGCCCGACGTTCCGGTCTTCACACTGGAGAAGCCCCGCGCCGAGATGACGCCGGACGAGCTTCGTCAGATCCGGTCCTCACCGGTCGTCCGGAAGATCGCGGCCGAGCACGGCGTCGACATCGGCAAGGTCACCGGAACCGGGGTCGGGGGGCGGGTGACGAAGCACGACATCCTGGGTCACATCGAGAGCCGGCCCGCGCCTACCCCGGTGCCGGTCCCCGCTCCCCCGCCGGCGGCGGCCCCGCCCGCCCCTGGCCCCGCGGTGGGCGGGCCATCGGGCCGGCACGGGCCACGGGTCGAGATCGTCCCGATGTCACCGATCCGCAAGAAGACCGCCGAGCACATGGTCCTCTCGAAGCGAACCTCGGCGCACGTCTCGACGGTCTTCGAGATCGACATGACCCGGGTCGACCACCTGCGGAAGACCCATGGGCAGGCGTGGGAGGAGCGCAGCGGGGTGCGCCTGACGTTCATGCCGTTCATCATCAAGGCGGTGGTCGACGCGCTGAAGGCGTTTCCCATCGTCAACGCCCGGGTCGAAGGCGAGGGCATCGCGTACCACAAGGACATCAACCTCGGGGTGGCGGTGGCCCTCGACTGGGGCCTCATCGTCCCCGTCATCCACCGGGCCGACGAGAAGAACCTCCTCGGCCTCGCCCGCGCGGTGGTCGATCTCGCCGACCGTGCCCGGACCAAGAAGCTGAAGGTCGAGGAAGTGCAGGGTGGGACCTTCACCATCACCAACCCCGGGGTCTTCGGGAGCCTTTTCGGCACGCCGATCATCAACCAGCCCCAGGTGGCCATCCTCGACGTGGGTGCGATCGAGAAGCGGCCGGTGGTGCGCGACGACGCGATCGCCATCCGCACCATGGCATACTTCTCGCTCACCTTCGATCACCGCATCGTGGACGGGGCCGACGCCGACCGCTTCATGGCCCACATCAAGACCTCCTTGCAGGAGTTCGACGAGGCCGCGGTCTAGTCATTCATCGACCCCCCACCCTATCCCTCCCCACGTAGTAGGGAGTTTCTTTTGAGATAGGCCACGGACACCCGCGTGTCCCCAGGGATGGGACACGCGGGCGAGTGGAGGCCTGGTGGCCAGCCGCACCTGCGCTTCGATCCCCCACCCTATGTCGACAGTGCGGTTGGCCCCGGGCCCGGGTTGTGCTCAAGTAGGGCGATGCGCACCTTGCACGTCCGCAGGCTGGGCCGAGTCCGCTATGCCGAGGGGCTGGACCTGCAGGCCCGGCTGGTGGCTGAGCGCCAGGCCGGCGAGATCCCGGACCAGCTGCTCCTCCTCGAGCACGAGCCGGTCTTCACCCTCGGGCGCAACGCACGCCGCGACAACGTCCTCCTCTCCGACGAGATGCTGCGCCAGCGGGGCTTCGACGTCTTCGAAAGCGGGCGCGGCGGTGACGTCACCTATCACGGCCCCGGCCAGGTGGTGGGCTACCCGATTCTCGACCTCTCCCCCGATCGCCGCGACGTCCACCGCTACGTGCGCGACCTCGAGGAGGTCATGATCCGGTGCTGCGGCGACTACGGGATCGAGGCGGTGCGGGTGGACGGCCTGACCGGCGCCTGGGTCGGCCGGGAGAAGGTCGGAGCCATCGGGGTCCGAATCGCCCGCTGGGTCACCTCGCACGGCTTCGCCCTCAACGTGGCCACCGACCTCGCCGCCTTCGATCTCATCGTCCCCTGCGGGATCCGCGGTCGCGGCGTCACGAGCCTGGAGCGACTCCTGGGCCGAGGCGTCCCCCTCGACGACGTCATGGACCGCCTCGCACCGCACCTCGCCGCCGTGTTCGAGCGCGAGCTCGTCCCCGTGTCCGCCCCCACCCCGGGAGCGGGAAGGTAGCAGCGCTTCAGCACACCTGAGCTGGCTGCCGGACGATCTCGATGGGAGTGGAGCGGGGCCCGTAGCGTCTACGTCGACTTGCCCCCGTTCCGGCGGCGGGCCTCCTGATACAGCCAGGCGTTCTGGAGGGAGATCGCGAGAAACTCGGCCAGCGTCTCCCCCGCCACCACGTCGTCGAGGGCGAACGCGTAGGGCCGCTCGCTCTGGAAGTCGAGCGCGCCCAGCACCTCCGCCCCCTCGAGGAGCGGGATGGCCATCTCGGAGCGTGTGCCGGGCACGTCGGGGTGATAGTCCGGGTCGTCCGACACGTCTCCCACCACCTGGGGCGAGCGGAGGCGGATGGCCCGGCCGATGACCCCGCCCGGCGGGCCTTCCGCCCGACCGCTGCTCTGGCGGCCGATCCCCGGACGCCCCGACCAGCGGCCCACGAGAGCGCCCTCGCCGTCGAGGGCCACGACCGCCACGTACGTGTGGTTCATGCGGGCCCGGATCGTCTCCGCCGCCTGCTGCATCAGCTCCTCGGGCTCGCGGATCGGGGCGATGCGGTGGGCCACCGAGGCGAGCAGGCCGATCTGCTCGGCCCGATGGTGGTTCTGCGCCTGGGCACGCCGCAGGGCCTCGTTCGCGCGGCGCCCTTCGCGGGCCCTCTCCGCGGCCCGGGCCGCCTGCTCCTGCGCCTCCACCAGACGCCGCGCCGACTCGTCCTCCTGCGCCGCCAGGAGGGCCTCGAGCCGGCGTGTGGCCAGCTCGTCGAAGGCCCCGAGCATCTCGATGAGGGCGCCCGGCTCGGCCTCGAGCGCCACCAGGTGCGGGATCAGGCACCGGTTCAGGGCGCGGATGGCGCGGGATGAGACGAGCGAGCTCGCCCCCCGACGAGCATCCAGGCCGGCGCCGCGGCCCTCCTCCGCGAGCAGCCCCTCGACGTCCCCCGTCGACAGCCTCACGAAGAGGGCATCCAGAGAGAGCGAACACCCCTCCCGCACCTCGGCCTCGTCCGCGTTTCCGGACGCGACCAGGGCCCGGACCCAGTCGTCGAGGATCGCGCCCCGGTGCGGCCGGAGCCGCTCCGCGGCCCGTTTCAGGTCGGACGCCAGCTTCGTCACCGAGCCTTGTCTCCGCGATGCAGACACGCGATGCCGCCGCTCAGGAGGTGCCAGCGTACGGCGACGAAACCCGCATCCTTCATCAGGGCGCCGAACTCCTCCGGCGTGGGGAAGCCCGCCACGGAAGCCGGGAGGTAGGAGTAGGCCGAGCGGTCTCCGCTGACGAGACCTCCGATGAGGGGCAGGACCCCCGTGAAGTACAAGCGGTACACGGGCGCCAGCAGACCGGCCGGCAACGAGAATTCCAGCACGACGAAGCGCCCCCCGGGACGGAGCACCCGATGCACCTCGCCGAGCGCGGCCCGCGGGTCGCCGACGTTGCGGATCCCGAACGCGACGAGGGCCCCGTCGAAGCGGCCCTCCGCGACCGGCAGATGCTCGCCGTCTCCCCCGACGAGCCCGGCGCGTCCTTGGAGCCCACGCCGACGGAGCTTCGCCGCCCCGCGCGTGAGCATCGCCTGCGAGAGGTCCACCCCCAGCCCGGAGCGGCCCGGGTCGCGGCCCAGCGCTTCCACGAGGAGGTCCGCGGTTCCGGTGCACAGGTCGAGGACCCGTGCCGAAGGCTCGAGCTCGAGGAGGTCGACGGCCCGACGTCGCCAACGCACGTCGGTCCCCGCGGACAGGAGGCGGTTCAGCAGATCGTAGCGAGGCGCGATCCGGTCGAACATCGAGCGAACCGCCGCCTTCTCCGGCGCTCCCGGCGTGGGCGTCGCCGCGGTCATCGGTACGGGAAGGGATCCGTCCACCGGAGGTCGCATTCTACTTCAGGCCAGCCAGGCGGCGGCGACGGTGAAGGCGAAGTAGCCGAGGCTCACCCAGCCGTTGAGGTTGAAGGCGTGCATCACGCGGCTCAGGTCGTCGGGTCGGACGAGCGAGTGCTCCCAGCCCAGAACCACTGCGACCCCGGCCACCCCGACGAGATAGAGCCGGTGCACAGGTGCGAGCCAGTAGATCGCGAGGAGCAGCAGCACCGCCAGGACGTGCATCCCTCGAGCCGCCGACAAGGCCCGGGCAATCCCCAGGCGCGCGGGCAGCGAGTGCAGCCCTTCCCCGCGGTCGAAGTCCACGTCCTGGCACGCGTAGATCGTGTCGAAGCCGGCCACCCACAGCATCACCGCCAGCGCGAGAACGACCGGGGCCAGCTCGAACCCTCCCCGCACCGCGAGCCACGCCCCAATCGGCGCCCCCGCGAGGGCCAGCCCGAGGACGAGGTGGGAGGCGGCGGTCAGGCGCTTCGTGTACGAGTAGCCGAAGGCGATCGCGAGCGCAACCGGCGAGAGGGCCAGACACAGCGGGTTCAGCATCCCCGCGGCGAAGACGAAGACGGCCGAGGAGAGGACGACGAAGGCCACGACCTCACGCCGGGAGAGGACTCCCCGCGGCAGCTCGCGAGCGGCGGTGCGCGGGTTGCGGGCATCGATCGAGTGATCGACGAGGCGGTTGACGCCCATGGCCGCGCTCCGCGCCGCCACCATGGCCACGACGATCCAGACGACCTGGTGCGTGGTGATCCCCGACTGACGCGCCGCCAGGGCGGCCGCGCTCAGCGCGAAGGGGAGGGCGAAGATCGAGTGCGGGAAGCGGATCATCCGTCCGTACGCGACGAGGCGAACGGCGAGCCGCCTCATCCGTTCACGCGGCGAAGCTGGGCGTTCCCGGACAGCACGTGCGCGTGGGGGTCGGCCGGGGCCGACGCGGCCCGGGCGAACGCCAGTGCCGCCCGCTTGCCCGGGGCGATCGTGCCGAGGTCGTCGAGACCGAGCGCCTCCGCGCCGCCCGCTGTCGCCATGCGGAGCACGGTGGCCGGGTTGAGGGTCGGGAACTGCTGCGTCAGCAGCACCGCGTCGTCCAGGACGTCGAGCGTCTCGACGCTCGCGAGGCTGTCGGTGCCGAGGCAGAGACGCACACCCGCCGCGATCAGACCCGGGACGTCGGCCGTCCCCACCCCGAGGTTGCGGTTGCTGCGCGGGCAGAGGGCGACGCTCACGCCATGGCGGGCGAGCCGTCTGCGGTCTTCCTCGTCGACCTGCACCGCGTGCACCGCCACCAGGGACGAGTGCAGGAGACCGAGTCCGTCGACGTACTCCACGGGGCTCGTCCCGGGTGGTCGAAACGAGACGTGACCGAGGCCCCGCCGCTCGAGGAACCCGGCCCACGGGCCGTCGCCCCTGGCGAGGAAGCGCGACTCCTCCGGTGACTCGGCCAGGTGGATGGAGGCCACGCCGCCTCGCTCGACCAGGCGGGTGAGCAGCTCCGGTGAGACCGAGTGCGGCGCGTGGGCGGCCAGTCGCACCTCGACGCCCGACGCCGGCATGCGCCCGGCGGCGGCGAGGCGCTCCGCGCCCCAGGTGGCGGTGGCCTCGGCTCGGGCCGGGTCCCAGGCCAGGAGCTCCAGAAAGACCACGGAGCGGAGACGAGACGCGGCGAGCTGGTCGAGATGCCCCAGCGTGTTCGAGACGTCTCCCACCGCAACTGTTCCCCTCTCCTCGAGGGAGCGGATCGCCTCGGCCCGGGCGCCGACGGCGTCCTTCCCGGGCCGGCCGCGAGCGCCGACGACCGCCTCCACCCAGGGAACGAAGCCCTCCCCGGAGGGGATCTGACCGGCGAGCGCGGAGAGCTCGAGGTGGCAGTGCGCGTTCACGAGGCCGGGAAGGAGCACGCCCGGACCCAGGTCCCGGACCGGACCCTCAGGTGCGTCAGGGTCTCCCGCTCGTCCCACCCAGGACACACGGTCGCCCTCGACCGACACGCGACCCTCTCGGAGCGGCGGGCCGTCCATCGGGAGCACCCAGGAGGCCGCCAGCGTCACCCTGCTCATCCGATCACTATACTGGACGCGGTCGTGACGGGCGTGGCCGGAATCGCCTAGCGCCGGACCACCCCCACCCGGTCAGCCCACTCGTTCCACTTCGCCTGCAGCTCGGCGGCTCTCCCGGGCAGATCTGCGGAGAGATCCTCCATCTCGGATCTGTCCTTCTCGAGATCGTAGAGCTCCCAGTCCCCGCCGGCCCGGGCCACGAGCTTCCACTTGCCGTGCCGGACCGCCTCGCTGCCCTCGTGCTCCCAGAAGAGGGAGTCGTGGGGCTCCCGGGTCCGCCCGGCGAAGATGGGTCGGAGGCTCTTCCCCTGCATCTCGGTGATCCGGACTCCGTTGCGCGTGTTCGGATACTCGGCGCCCGACACGTCGACCAGTGTCGCCATGATGTCGATGATGTGTCCCACCTGGTCGGTGATCCTGCCCCCATCCCGGATCACGGCCGGCCAGCGGACGATCAGGGGCGTGGAGATGCCCCCTTCGTGGGTCCAATGCTTGTGCATCCGGAAGGGGGTGTTGCTGGCGTTCGACCAGGAACGCCCGTAGCTCATGTAGGAGTCGACACCACCGGCCGGGATCCCGTTATCGCGCCGATCGAAACCCAACGGTCCGGTTTCGTGGCAGGCCCCGTTGTCCGAAAGGAAGAAGACCAGAGTGTCGTCGACCTCCCCGAGTTCACGGAGCTTGGCCAGGATTCTCCCGACCCCGATGTCCATGCGGTAGATCTGAGCCGCATAGATGGCCATCTTGCGGTCCATCGCCCCTTTGTCCTCGACGCTTTCCCAGGAGACGGCCTCCTCGTCTCTGGGGGTCAGGGGCCATCTGGGGTCGATGATCCCGATTTCGATCATGCGCCGGTAGCGCACCCGGCGAAGCTCGTCCCACCCCCGCTCGTACCTCCCGAGGAATCGCTCGATGTCCTGGGGAAGGGCGTGCAGGGGCCAGTGCGGAGCCGTGTAGGCCACGTACAGGAAGAACGGAGGTGGCCCCGAGCCGTGCTCGTCCAGAAGCTCCACCGCCCTGTCGGTGATGGCGTTCGTCATGTAGAACCCATCCTTGGGCGGCAGATACGGCTGGTCGTCCACCGCCATCTGGCGAACCGTGCCCTCCCACTTCGCCTTGGTGATGTCGAAGTAGTTCGCGGCTCCACTGATGAGCCCGAAGTACCGGTCGAATCCCCGGTCGGTTGGCCAATGCGGACGGTCTTCGCCGACGTGCCATTTGCCGGACATGAGGGTTCGATATCCGGCGCTCTTGAGCACCTCGGCAAGGGTGACGCTCTTCTCGTTCAAGTGCCCCTGGTAGGCATCCGAATCGAACATCGGGGTCACCATCCCGCCGATCCCCGCCTGGTGCGGGTACAGCCCCGTCAGCAGGGACGCCCTCGTCGGACAACAGCGCGCGGCGTTGTAGAACTGGGTGAATCGGAGCCCGTCCGTCGCCAGGCTGTCGATGTTGGGGGTCGGGATCTCCGAGCCGTAGCTGCCCAGGTCTGAGTACCCCATGTCGTCGGCCATGATCAAGACGATGTTGGGCCGAGAAGGGCTCTCGGCACCGCATCCCGGCAGAAGAGTCACGAGAGCCAGACCTACGGCCAGGAAGCCCGTCCGGTGATCGCCACGAACGAAAGGTGCCTTCATTCCAGTCTCCCGGGTCGCGTGGGCATCTTCGCTCTCAGGGCGACTCGGGCGTCCGGGACGAGCCCCCTCCGGGCTCGCCAGGCTCGACATCGCGAGGAGGGCCCCGCACAGCCTTCGCACCCGTCGTCCCGCGGTCAAGAGTCCACGTGGCTGGCTCACGATTCCTCCACCACCGGGGCCCGCCGCAGGCCATGAGCCTGCGCGTCGGCCCACCCCGGCCGTCATGATAGCCGAGGGGGGCGATGAGACCGTCAGGCCCCGGAGCGGAGCAGAGCCTGCGCACTTGCCGAGTGTCGAGATGTGGGCCGCGGCGCAGGGATGACCGACGCCGCGACCAGAGCGCCGAGCCGTCGGGCCGGGCCGTCTACTGTGTGTCTGTGACCCGCCAGGGTCGCTCGAAGCGCTGCCGCTCCACCTGCGCCGCAGGGACGGCCTTCTGGGCCAGCTCCCGGAGCCTGAAGCGGCATGCCCGGGTGGCGCCGAGCCACATGACGCCGCAGCGCGCGTTGTTCTTTCCTCCTCTTTCCGGAAGCGCCGCGCGCTCCCAGACCACCGACCCCACGAGGTCGTGGATCTCGGGAGGATGCGCGAAGCTGATGCGGAAGCGCAGCGTCGCGCCCACCTCGAGGTGAGCGTCGGTCCACACGCAGGCGCCGTTGCCGGAGATGTCGGCGATCAAGCCGTAAGCGACGCGTGGGCCGCCCTTCTCTTCGACGGCGACACTGATGGGGCTGGGAGGCACGATGCGGGGCGTCAGCCTCAGGGCCATGGACTGAGATCCCTCCTGCGAGCGACTCGGGTCGCTCGACTTCACGACGGCTTCTCTGTTGTCAGCCCTGACGGTCAGTGGCCTGGAGGAGGGTACGAGGGACCAGTCCGAATCGCCCGGCTCGAAGAGCCAAAGCGTAGAGCAGGCCCTCTCGATCGGTCAAGAGAAGACTGGATACGAGAAGTGTGTACCGCCCCGGTCCCCGCGAGACGTTGCGCGAGAGCGGCGAGTCATGGCCATTCTGGCGGGTCGTCCTAGCCCGCGAGCGACGTGGCGCTCGCGGGCCCCTCTGGCATGTCCGGCGTCTCGTGGCTCCAGCAGTACGGGTCACCCACGATCTCGTAGCTCATGGTCCGGCGCTTCGGGGTGAAGCCGGCCGCCTGGATCGCCCGGGCCATCTCTGCCTCGCTCAGCCGGAAGTGCGAGCCGGCGGCGGAGACGACGTTCTCCTCGATCATCAGGCTGCCGAAGTCGTTCGCCCCGAAGCGCAGCGACACCTGCCCGATCTTCGAGCCCTGGGTCACCCACGACGCCTGCACGCTCGGGAAGTTGTCGAGCACGATCCGCGAGACGGCCAGCGTCCGCAGGTACTGGAAGGAGCTGAGCTCGTCCCCGGCGAGGGCGGTGTTCTCCGGCTGGAACGTCCAGCCGATGAACGCGGTGAAGCCGCCCGTCCGGTCCTGGAGATCACGGAGGTGCAGGAGGTGATCGACCCTCTCCTCGAGGGTCTCCACGTGCCCGAACATCATCGTGGCCGTGGTCTTCATACCCGAGCCCGTGGGCCGCTTCCATCACCTCGAGCCACTCCGCGGTGGAGCCCTTGGCGATCCCGATCACCTGGCGTACGCGGTCGGAGAGGATCTCCGCCCCTCCCCCGGGGATCGAGTCGAGACCGGCCGCCATCAGCCGCCGCAGGGTCTCGTCGAGCGTCAGCCTCGAGACGCGGGTGACGTGCCACACCTCGGCCGGGGAGAGGCCGTGGACCCAGATCGGCCAGCTCGCCTTCATCCAGCGGAAGAGCTCCTCGTAGTACTCGATCCCGAGATCCGGATGCAGCCCCCCCTGCAGCAGGATCTGGCGCCCGCCGAGGCCGATCGTCTCCTCGATCTTCTGGGTCAGCTCTTCCTTGCCGAGGAGGTAGCCCTCTCTCGAGGGGAGGTCGCGATAGAAGGCGCAGAAGGCGCACTGCGCCGTGCACACATTCGTGTAGTTGATGTTGCGGTCGATGATGTAGGTCACGATGGGCTCCGGGTGCTTCCGCCACCGGACCGCGTCGGCCAGCATCCCGAGCTCGAGGAAGTCCCCCTCCCGCAGGAGCGTGACCGCCTCCGCGCGGGACACCCTCCCGCCGCCCTGCACTTTCTGTCTGACGTCCTCACTGATCCGCATGGAAGCTCAGCTCCGGGATGGCGGGGGCGAGGTCCAGGGCGTGGGCCCGACGGTAGAACTCCCGCAGGCCCGCGATCTCCTCCTCCCCCAGGCGATAGACGACGTTCGCGCGCAGGTAGTCCTCGTACGTGGCCACGCGCTCCGGCACTCCGTTTGCGTGCGCGGCCGCGATCGAAGGAAGAGCGTGGAGCCCCTCGGCCAGCGCCGACCGCAGCCGCGCCACCCCCGTCGGCGTGACCACGCCCGGAGGCCCGGCCCAGAAGGCATACACGAACGGCAGCCCGGTCAGCCGTGTCCACTCCTCGCCGATGTCCAGCCTCGGGACCCCGCCCTCCTGATCCAGCGCCGGATCGCCGATGAGAAGCGCGGCATCGGCAACCGCGAGCATGTCGACCAGCTGAGGCGCCATCGGGATGTACCGCGGGTCGCGCCCGAGACGCTCGCGCAGGAGCACCTTGAGGAGAGCCACGCTGGTGCGGCTCGAGGTGTCGAGGGCCACCCGGCGCACCCTCTCGAGCGGACGCGAGTGGTAGAGCGACACCGACCGCACCGGCCCCCGGCTGCCGATCGCGATCCCGGGCACGATCGCATAGTCGCCGAACGCGTACTCGATCGAGGGGATCATGCCGAGATCGACCTCGCCGGCGTGGAGCCGCCGGGCGACCTGCGAGGGGACGCCCCGCTCGAGCCGAACCCCCGGCTCGGCGTCGAGGCCGTGGACGAGCGGATGAGCGTTCAGGTAGGAGACGGCCCCGAGCCGAAGGAGGCTGGAGGGGGCCCCTCGGCCGGGCGCGCGGAAGGGAAGCGAGGCCGTGGCGCTCACCACTCTCGAACCACGTTGAAGACCGTGTCGCGCTCGACCGGCCGGCGGCCCGCCTCGCGGATGAGGCGCACGAGCTCGTGCACGGTCATCACCTGCGGGGTGGAGGCCCCCGCGTCGTGGGCGATCTTCTCCTCGGTCACCGTGCCGTCGATGTCGTCGGCCCCGAACGACAGACCGACCTGGGCCAGTCGAGGCGTGATCATGATCCAGTAGGACTTGATGTGGGGAACGTTGTCGAGGAGCAGGCGCGCCACCGCGATCGCCTTGAGGTCCTCGAAGCCCGTGGTCTCCGGCAGCTTCATCGCCGGCGCTTCCCAGGGCTGGAAGGCGAGGGGGATGAAGGTCACGAAGCCGCCGGTCTCGTCCTGCAGGTCGCGGAGACGCACGCAGGTGATCCACGCGGTCCTCGAGAGACTCGACGTGGCCGTAGAGCATGGTCGCGTTCGAGGGGATGCCCAGTCCGGTGGGCGGTCCGCATCACGTCCAGCCACTGCCCCGGCATCGGCCTTGCCCTTGATGATCTTGCTCCTCGTTCCCTTCGCGAAGATCTCGGCCCCACCGCCCGGCATCGAGTCGAGCCCGGCCTCCTTGAGCTCGGCCAGGACCCGCTCGATCGGCATGCGATAGAGCCGGTGGAAGAAGAAGACCTCCACCGCGGTGAAGGCCTTGATGTGGATGTCGGGCCGGACGCGCTTGATGCCCCTCACCATGTCGACGAAGTACGACCACGGCAGGTCGGGGTGGAGGCCGCCCACGACGTGGACCTCGCGGACCTGCTTCGGCAGATCGCCCACGGTGCGGAGCACCTCGTCGAGGGCCATCGTGTAGGCTCGTGGCTCGCCGCTCTTCGCGGCGAACGCGCAGAAGTCGCAGGTGGCCACGCACACGTTGGTGTGGTTGAGGTGGGTGTTCCAGACGAAGAAGGCGGCGTCTCCGTGCCGCTTCTCCCGCACGTGGTTCGCCAGCCACCCGAGCCCGAGGAGGTCGTGGGTGCGGTAGAGGGCCAGACCGTCCTCGGGCGTGAGCCGCGTGCCCGCGAGAACCTTCTCGCGGACCGGCTCCAGCGCGGTGTCGTGGAAACGAGCGGCGCTCAGGGCTGCGGCCACGTGCCTCTCCGGAAAAGCGCCGCGAGCGAGAAGGCCATCGGTGGAGCCGGCGCGCACTACGGCAGGGTTGAAGCCTAGACTAGCATCGCGCCGCAGAAGCGGCAATCTGCCCATAACGCCTGAAGGACCCCTTGACCGCATGGGGTCGCCGGGCTATACTGAATCGGCTCAAGTTCTTCTGTATGAAGCGACTGACGGTCCTCGCCGCCCTCGTCCTGTTTCTCGTCCTTCCCATCCAGAGCCCTCGGTGGCTCGACACCGCGCCGGGCCCGCCGAGCGAACAGCTGAGCGTCCACCACGGCAGCTTCGGGCGCAACGACACCCTGGCCACCGCCCTCGCCGGACAGCTGTCGCCGGCGGCCATTCACCACCTCGTCGAGGCTGCGCGCCCCGTCTACGACCTCGCGCGCGTCTCGGTCGGGCGCCCATTCGCCGTCGCCCTCGACCCGGACGGCCTGCTCCGGGCGTTCACCTACGGGATCGACGATCTGCAGACGCTGCGTGTCCTGCGCCACGGCGCGGGTCTCGAGGCCGAGCTCCTGACACGCACCTACGAAACACGCACCGCCGTCGTCGAAGGCGAGATCGAGTCCAGCCTCTTCGCCGCGATCGCCGCGATCGGGGAGCACGATCAGCTCGCCTTCGATCTTGCGGAGATCTTCGCCTGGGACATCGACTTCAACACGGAGATCCAGGGCGGGGACGCCTTCCGGGTCGCCGTCGAGAAGCAGTCCCTGGACGGACGCTTCGTGCGTTACGGGCGGATCCTCTCCGCCGTCTTCGCCCGGGGCGAGCGGACCCTGTACGCCGTCCGCTACGAGGGCTCCCTGGGGCCGGGCTACTACGACCCGGACGGGACCCCGCTCAAGAAGGCGTTTCTCCGCTCTCCCCTGCGCTTCACGCGGATCTCCTCCCGATTCAGCCACCGGCGTCTCCACCCCGTGCTCAAGGTCCGGCGCCCGCACCTCGCGGTGGACTACGCGGCGCCGGCGGGCACGCCGGTGGTGGCGTCCGCGGACGGCGTGGTCACCCTGGCCGGAACCTGGGGCGGTCTGGGTCGGGCCGTTCGCCTCCGCCACGCGAACGGGTACGAGACGATCTACGGACACCTCTCCCGCATCTCCGTGCGCCGCGGGCAACGGGTTTCCCAGGGGGAACGAATCGGGGCGGTCGGGAGCACCGGCCTGGCGAGCGGGCCCCACCTGGACTACCGGATGAGACTCAACGGACGCTACATGGACCCGCTGAAGATCCAACTCCCCCCGGCCGAGCCCCTCCCCGAGGCGGAGCACGACGCCTTCGACGTCGTCCGGACGCGTCGACTCGCGCTCCTCCAGGACACTCCGGACACCCTTCAGCAAGTGGCCGCTGACTAGCTGACGGCGGGTCGCTCGAATCGCGTCTGGTCCTTCGACCTTTACGTCTCCGAGCCGGGGGGCGTACACTGGCTCCATGGGGCGCTGGGTGTCGTGCCTGGTCTTGCTCGGGCTCCTCGCGCCGGCCGCGCGTGCGGAGGTCGAGGTTCGCGTCACCGACGAGCGCGTCGACGTCACCGCCACCGCGGCTGCCCTCGCCGACGTGCTGGATCGTCTCGCCGGCCAGATCGGGATGGAGATCGTCTACGAGGGCACGCCCCCGCGCCAGCGGGTCACCCTGGCCCTCGAGGGGCGGTCACCGGCCGAGGCGGTACAGGGCATCCTCGAGGGCCAGGGCTTGAACTACGCCCTCGTGGGCGACCCCAGCGGGAGAGGGGTCAAGACGCTCCTTCTTGCCGGGCCGGCCGGGAAGGGCTCGAGCCCGCCCGCCGCGCGGCCCACCGCTCCCCGCGCCCGGCGGCCCATCATCCCGCCCGGCGCGAGCCCGGACGCGATGGACCCCGACCTGGCGAACATGGACGACGAGGATCCCTTCGACGACTCGGAGTACATGGACGAGGAGGAGCCCCCGGAAGATCCGGACGTGGAGGGCGAGCCGCCGCCGGACGTCCCGGCGGGCATCCCCGGGGCCGGCGCGCCTCCGCCCGGCGCGGGGATGCTGCCCTTCCCAGGCGGCCAGCCTCAGGTCTACCCGGCCTCGCCCTTCACGCCCCAGCCGTTCTCGCCTCCGCCCGCGCAGACGCCCGAGTCGGGCGCGGCCCCGCCGGAGTAGCTCCTGGCTGCTAGCGCCGGACTCCGGGGGATCCGGAGGTGCCACCCGGCCGTCCCGGTGTGCCGCCGGGCTGACCCGGCCTGCCGCCGGGCTGAGCCGGTGTGGTGCCGGGCGCGCCCGGGCTTCGGGGCGCGCGGCCGACGATACGGGGCTGCCCGGGCAGGAAGAGCCACTCGTTGTACTTCGTGCGCCCGTTGAAGACGCGCAGGCTCTCCTCCTCGCTCCTGCTCGCCACGCCCTGGATCCCTCCGAGCGTGCCGGCGGTTCCGGGCTGAGAGAAGGCCGAGGGGCGCGTGGTGGTGGTGGTCGTGGTCCTCGTCGACCCGGCGGACCCGCCACCCGGCGGACGGATGGGCCCGATCGACTCACCGGGCCGGATGAACCGCCACTTTCCGTCCTTGGTCATGGGGTCCTTGTACTCGCGGCGCAGAAACTTCCCCTTGACCAGGACCTCGAGGGAGATCGGAAGGGCGTTGCCGTTGCGTTGCTGATAGCGCTGAATGGCGTCCGCAATCTCCCCTCCGCGGGAGATCAGCTCCTCCTCGCGGTCGTTCTTCATCACGTAGCGCCACGCCGGCATCGCCGCCGCCATCAGGATCAGCATGATCGTCATCGAGGCGAGAAGGGCCACGAGCGTGTACCCGGCCTCCGCCCGTCTTCCGCTCCTCACGGCTTCGCCTTCCGATAGCGCTCGAGGACCCTCCTCACGTACTCGCGTGTCTCCCGAAACGGGGGGATCCCCCCGTGGCGGGCCACCGCCCCTTCCCCGGCGTTGTAGGCGGCCAGCGCCCGCGTGAGGTCGCCGTCGTAGAGCGCCAGCAGCGAGTTGAGGTGGCGCACCCCCCCGTCCAGGTTCTGCTCGGGATCGAGCGCGTCCTCTACCCCGAGAGACTCCGCGGTCCCGGGCATGAGCTGCATCAGCCCCTGCGCCCCCTTCGGCGAGACCGCCTCCGGGCGAAACGCGGACTCGACGCCCACGACCGCGAGCACGAGCTCGGGTTCCAGCCCGTGCTTCCGCGCGGTCGCGATCGCCAGCGCCCGAAGGTCGGTCCCCTCGGGCCCCACCACCTCCTCGACGACCTCGTCCGGGACGAAGCCGCGCACCAGCGCGGGCGGAACGCCGATCTCGCCCCCACCCTCGAGCTCCAAGATCATCGTCCCGTCCTCGACGCGGTGCCCGTCCAGCTTGAGCGTGAGGCCGTTCGAGAGGAGGGCGATCTCGGCGACGGCCAGGTGGCCGGAGCCGACGAGCAGCAGGGCGACGAGGAGCACGCGGGTCATGCGCATCCACTGCTTCAGTTGATAAACACGCGCCACGTCGCCCACGACGTCGTTCGCCGCGGTGGCGGTGACGATCACGTTCCTTCCGGGTCGCTGCGGCTCGCCGAGTGTCGCAGGATGTCGAAGGCCTGCCCGTTGGTGTCGGTGAAGACTGGGGACGCCGCCGCTGTCGAGCGTCTCCTCCGCGGGTCCGCCCCTACGGAGAAGATGACGGGGATGTTGGCGATCGGGTTCCCGTTCTCGTCGAAGACGTTGGCGGTGATGTACGGGAAGCGCGGGTCCGCGTGATGCTCGCCGGGTCCGCGGTCACGAGGATCAGGGCGGGGTTCGCGCTGCCGATTACGATGTCCACCGTCGCCGTCTGGTCCCCGGTGGCCCCGGTCACGGTCGCGGTCCCCGAGCGGGTGTCCGCCACCAGGTTGACGCGGGCCACGCCGTCCCTCGTCTGGCCCTGCGCCTCGATGCTTCCGAGGGTCGTGAAGAACTGCACCACCGTCCCGTTGGGAGCGGGGGTGCCTGTCGGGCTCGATCACGAGGGCCGAGATCACCGAGACCCCTCCGTTCGCCACGATGAAGGGCGGGTTCGCGATGACGGTCAGTGTCGAGCCCGGCGCGGCGACGAAGGGCGCCTCGCCGCAGGTGAGGTTCGTCATCACGAGAAGCGCCAGGAGAACCCACTTCGTCTTCGACATCGTCCCTCTCCTCATCCTCGCCTCACTCTGCCACCACGATACGGCCGGGTGGGGGTGGGGCGAGCGGCACCGTCGCGCCCGCCTTCCCAACCGCCACCGACTCGAGGGCCAGGGTCCCCGATCCCGGACGCAGACCGCGGATGCTGAGCGCGGCCACCGCCCCCGAGCCCGAGGCCCCCGTCGATCGCGTGAACCGCACACGGGCCCGCCCCGATTCCAGGGTGCGCGCCGCCGCCACCGGGGCCCCGTCGAGCGTCAGGAGCGAGCCCGCCTTCACTTCGACCACCTCGGCCAGCCCGGCGTCCCAGGTCACCACCAGCTCCACCCACTCCAGGTCCTGCGTCCCCACCAGGACGACGGCGACGCCGGCGGTCTGCCCGGCCCGCACCGTCACCTCGGGCGGGCTGAGCAGCACGCTCACCGACCCCGCCTCCGCGGGAGCCGCGGCGGGCGGCACCGGGGGCGGGAAAGAACCGGTGGGCGAGGAGCCGGGCGGCCCCCCGGGTGGGAACCCCGGAGCTGCGGTCGGGGTCGTCACGGCCTCCGCCGACCCCGCCGGGGGGAGGGTGCTCCGGGAGGCTCGGGCGGAGCCGGCTCCGTCGCCTCGGGCTCGGGGCCGAACAGCCCCGGGGTGGCGCCCTCGACCTTCGGGACCGCCTGGGTGCCGACGGCCAGGGGAACCAGGTCCTCCTCCGTGACCTTGGGGGCCCGGACGATCCGCGGGGTCAGCGAGATCAGGACCTCCTTCTCCTCGTCCCGCTTCTGGTTGTTGCCGAACAGACTCCCGATGATGGGGATGTTGGCCACGCCGAGGGCGCCGGAGACCGTGCGGGCCACGGTGCTCTCGACCAGCCCCCCGATGAGGCCGGTCTCGCCGTCTCGGAGCCGGATCACGTTGGTCACGTTGCGGGTCAGGAAGGTGGGCACGGTGAGGGGGTTCTCCCCGCCGCTCACCGCCCGGTCGTCCCCGAGGAGGCTGAACTCGGCCACGACCTCGAGGGTGATGTCTCCGCTCGCGCTGATCTCGGGCGTGATGGTGAGGTTCACGCCCACGTTGCGGTACTGGAAGCTCGTCGCGGGGGCGAAGGTGCTGATCCCGCTCGTCGCCGCGGCGAACGTGGTGACCGGGATCGGGACCTCGGTGCCGACCTTCAGCTCCGCCTTCTTCCCCTCCGCGGCCCGCAGCCGCGGTGCGGACAGGAGCCGGACGGTGGAGTCGGTCTGCAGGAAGCGGAAGAAGACCGTCGAAGGGAGCGTCACCACCCAGTCCGCCCGGCTGAGCGACGACAGGAACTGGGCCCGGACGTTGGTGAAGCCGCCCTCGCCCAGCTCTCCCTCCTGTCCGGTCGGCGCGAGGGTCATGCCCATCTCGTAGTTCGAGAGGTCAATCCCCCAGCGCCGGAGGTTGTTCTTGTTGACCTCCATGATCTGGACCTCGACGATCACCTCGCCGCGGGCCTTGTCGTTGAGCTTGATGATCCGCTCGGCCATGGCCAGCTGGTCGAGCGTCCCCACCGCGGTGATGGCCCGGAGGCTGGGGTTCCCGACCACGGTCGTCATCTTGGCCAGTGTCTTGATCAGGTTGACGGTGTCGTTCAGCTCCGCGTTTTGCAGATAGAACGTCCGGAGCGCGAGCTGGTCGTAGGCCACCCGCTTCTGGCGCGACTCCGGGACCACGATGAGGGTGTTCTGATCGAGGACCGTGTAGAAGAGCCGGTTCACGAAGGTCAGCTGTTCGAGGGCCTCCTCGAAGGTGACACCGGTGAGGTTGACCGAGGACTTCTTGTCGCGGAAGCCCTCGTCGAACAGGATGTTGACCCCCGCGATGCGGCCCAGGCTGTCGAAGATCTTCTCGAGGCTCGCGTCCTGGAACTTGAGGGTGATCGGCACCGGGCTGCGGGGCGAGAGAACGGGCAGAGGCACCCGGACCGCCTCCGCGCGGGCCTTGATCTCGTCGTACTGATCGCGCTCCCTCCGCTCCAGTTCCTGCTTCCGGATCTGCTCCCGGACCAGGAGCAGGTCGTCCGCCGCCGAGCGGTTGGAGGGGTCGTAGTTGCTCGCGATCTCGAGCTCCTCGGCCGCCTTGTACAGGTCCTTGGCGGCGACGTGCATCTTCGCCTCGTCGTAGTGGAAGCGGCTCGCCTGGATCCGGGCGTTCTCGAGCGAGATCTTGTAGCCGATGTTCTTGGGGTCCTTCTCGACCGCCTTGGTGTAGCGTGCGACCGCGAGGTCCCAGTCGCCCTGCTCGGCCGCGTCGTTCCCCTGCCGGTGGGCCCACTTGGCCGCGCAGCCGCCGCCGAGAAGTGCGGCGAGCATCACCGCCGTCGCCAACCGGGCCCAGCCGCGTCGCTTCATCCTCTCCCCCACCCCTGCCGTCACCACTCGTTGTAGGGCGTGCCACCGAGCGACACCATCTCGGAGGCGCTGTGGACGTCAAAGACGCCGGGAGGCTCCCCGGGTCGATCCGGATCCGGCTCCGCGAAGACCTCTACCCAGTCGGCAGCGCGCGTGATGGGATCCTCGGGGAGCTTGCGCAGGTAGGACGCCTCGACGAGCGCGTCCAGCGTCGGCGGGTACTGCCCCTTGTCGACGTAGTGCTGGTCGATCATATCGCGCAGCTGGAACAGGTTCTCCTTGAGGACCGCCTCCCTCGCCTGGATGATCGCCACCCGGTAGTTCGGGAGCGCGATGGCGGCAAGGATGCTGATGAGGGCCACCACCGTGATCAGCTCGATCAGGGTGAACCCGCGCCCGCCCTTCCGGGTCCGCTCACCAGGTGCTGTAGGGCGTTTCATCCAGTCCTTTCGCCGTGCTCGTCGAATAGACGTCCCACACGTTGTCGCCGCACCAGGAGGTGCTGTCCGGCTCGTCCTGATAGCACCTCTTACCCCATTCCGCCTCTCCCGTCATGGGGTCCACCGGGATCCGTCGGAGGAACTTCAGCTTGCGGTCGAGCGCCCCCACCTGGTTGACCCCCTCGACGAGCACCTCGAGGTCCTCGGGATACCCCTCGCTGCCCAGCTCGACGTCCGTTCCTCCGATCAACCCCTGGTCCACCGCCGCCTTGTACTGGTCGATCGCCCGGCGCATGGTGCGCAGGGACCTCCTGAGCTCGATCTCGTCGTGTCGCCGCTGGGCAACGCGCCCCAGAGGCAGGATGGCCGAGGCCAGGATCATCAGGATCGTGGCCGTGGCCAGGAGCTCCAGGAACGTCACGCCCCTGGCCCCCCTACTGCGCACCGATCCTCCTCGTGGCCCGGGGCAGCCGCATGAAGGCGCTCATCTCCACCTGCAGCGTGGCCTCGCTGTCATCGGTCCCGTGCAGCGAGATGCGGTCCACGGTCAGGAACCGGGGGGAGCGCTCGACCTCCTGGAGGAAGCCGACGAGCTGCGCGTAGGAGCCGCCGAGGGGCAGCACCACCGCCACCCTCTCGACGGCCACGTTTTCGAGTTTGTCTCGCCGGAAGCTGCGGCGACCCGGCGTGAGACCGGGGGCCCGGGCCATCTCCTCGATGTCCTCGAGCGTCGGCAGGAGGTCGGCTTGCTCAGTGTCCAGCACGCTCTCGTAGAAGACAGCCAGATCCCGGGCATTGGCGTCGATGGCGTCCGCCCGCTCTCGCGCCTCCGCCGCCCGGGCCCGCTCCCGCTCCACCGTCTCCCGGGCCACCGCCACCCGGGCGGTGGCGCTGCGCAGGCGCAGGGTACGTGGCACGGTCCACGCCGCCAGCAAGAGCAGGTTCAGGGCGAGGAGCGTCAGGAACGCGGGCAGGAGGCGCCGTCGCCAGAAGGGACGATCCGTGCTCACCGCTCTCCTCCGGACGCCGGGAGAGCGGGCACGTAGCTCATCGTGTAGCTGAGGTCGATCCCCTGGCTCGTGTCCCCGACGCTCGTCAGGAAGGGCTCCCGAAACTCCTCCCGGTCCTGGAGGGCCTGAAGGAGCTCCAGCCCGTCCTCAACCGTCCGGCCGACGGCCCGGACGTTCACCTCGATCTGCCCTTCGGAGCCTACGGGCGTGATCGACAGGAGCCGAACGTCGGCCGGCACGACCTCTTCGAGGTGGCCCAGGAGCTCCGACCACGAGAAGGCCCGGCGGTCGACCAGGTCGCGCACGACCGCCCACTCGCGCAGGGCCTCGGCGGGCGCTCCTCGCGTCCGCAGCCGGCTGGCTTCGCTCCGCAGGCGCGCCACCTCCTGCTCGAGCGCCACCAGCTCGCCGTCCACGCCCGAGCGTCCGTGCCGGGAGGAGGTCCCGCGCGGCAAGGGCGTGGCGCACGCTCAGGCCGAGCAGGACGACACACCCGAGGAGGAGGAGGAGCGTGGGCAGCCGTTCGTTCCGAAACGGCCGGCGCGCGAGATTCAGCGGCCGCCTCACGCCACCCTCCGAAGGGCGCTCGCGGCGGCGCCAGCCACCGCCTGCGCCGCCAGGTCGGACTCGCACCGCCCGAGCGCCGCCCAGGGCTGCAGGACGCGCGGCCCCCGTCCGAGCACGGGCCCGAGCGCCGCCACCGCCTCGTCGGGAGGGACGGCGGCGGACCGGAGAACCACGTCCGTCAGCGACGTCCCCGGAGAGCCGCTCCCGGTGGAACTGGAGGGTGCTCGCCGCCTGTCGGGCGACGCTATCCGCGCCCGATCTCCCCGGGCAGCGTGCGGACCAGCAGGGGCGCTCGGCCCCCGCAGGAGCAGGAACGAGACGTAGCCCTCGTCCCAGTTCACCAGGAGCCGGTCGCCCTCCTCCGTCTCGGCCTCACCGAGCGAGGAGAGGGCGAGCGTCGAGACCTCGACCAGGCCGGGGTGGAAGCCGAGGGCCTCGAGGGCCTCCTCGTAGCCGACGACGACCTCGCTCAGCGCCACCGCGACCAGCGCCTGCTCGCCACGCGTGCCCGTCCCAGGCGAGACGGGCCGCTCGCACGTCGAAGGGCAGCGCCTTGTGCAGCCGGAACCGGATCGTCTCCTCCGCCTCGGCTCCGCGCCCCGTCAGCCCCTCCGTGGACACCAGCGCGAGTCGGGCGATGGGGTCGGGCAGCACGAGCGAAACCGCCCCTCCCGAGAGGGCCCCCGCCCGCTCGAGCGCAGCTCGCAGGGCGGCGGAGAAGGCCTCGCGATCGACGATGTTCGGGCGCGTCACCGACACGTCGAGCACGCCGTCGGGGACCTCGACGACCGTCGCCGCGCCCAGCGCGACACGCCCTCCCTCGCGGACGAGCCGCACCGCGGCGACGGCTCGCGGCCGCACCTCGACCGCCACCAGCGGGTACTCCGGCTCCAGCAGGGTGCGCGAGAGCCACCGGAGGAGCCGACCGTAGCCGGCCCGCAGGCCCGCGCTGCGCCGCTGCGGATCGCTCACGTGACCTCCACGAAGGTGACCTTGTTGATCTCCTGAAGCGTCGTCTTCCCGCCCAGCGCCTTGTCGAGCGCCGACTCGCGCAGGAAGACCATGCCCTCCTCGCTCGCCGCCCGCTTGATGTCGGCGCTCGAGCGACGCTCGAGGATCAGCTCCCGGATCTGGTCCGTCAGGTCGAGCAGCTCGCAGATCGCGGTCCGCCCCACGTAGCCGGTCCCGCCGCACTCGATGCAGCCCGCCCCCTCGTAGAAGGGACGTCGCGATACGTGTCCGGGTCGAGGCCCGACTCGACGAGCAGCTCCCGCGAGGCCCGGATCTCCCGCTTGCAGTGGGCGCAGATCGTCCGCACCAGGCGCTGGGCCTGGACGCAGTTGAGCGCGGAGACGAAGTTGTAGGGCTCGATCTTCATGTTGAGGAAGCGCCCGAGCACGTCGATCACGTTGTTGGCGTGGACGGTCGTGAAGACGAGGTGGCCGGTGAGGGCCGACTGGATGGCGATCTCCGCCGTCTCCGCGTCCCGGATCTCGCCCACCATGATCTTGTCCGGGTCGTGGCGCAGGATCGAGCGCAGGCCGCGCGCGAAGGTCAGGCCCTTCTTCTCGTTGACCGGGATCTGGAGGACCCCCCTGAGCTGGTACTCGACCGGGTCCTCGATGGTGATGATCTTGTCCTCTTCGGTCTGGATCTCCGAGAGCGCCGCGTAGAGCGTGGTCGTCTTGCCCGAGCCGGTGGGGCCGGTGACCAGCACCATCCCGTAGGGCTCGCGGATGAAGCGCCGGAAGTGGGCGAGCTCCTTCTCGTCGAAGCCCGAGCACGTCGAGCCGCAGCGAGGCGAACTGCTTCGACAGGCTCTCCTTGTCCAGGATGCGGATGACCGCGTCCTCGCCGTGCACCGAGGGCATGATCGAGACGCGGAAGTCGATGGAGCGACCGTCCGAGCCGGACCCGGAAGCGCCCGTCCTGCGGGATGCGCTTCTCGGCGATGTCCAGCTCGGACATCACCTTGATACGGCTGATGATCGTCGAGTGGTGCTCCCGGGCGATCGGCTTCATCGCCGGCTGGAGCACCCCGTCGATGCGGTACTTGATGACGACCTCGTTGTCGCGGGTCTCGATGTGGATGTCGGAGGCCCGGCGGTTCAGGGCGTCGAAGATCGTGGAGTCCACGAGCCGGATGATGGGCGACTCGTCGGCCTGGATCTTGTCGATCGAGAGGGACTCCTCTCCGTCCTCGTCCTCGCGCAGGATCTGGATCTTGAAGGACTCCGAGGCCTGCTCGAGGACGCGCTGCGTCCCCTGCCCGCGCTTGAGCGCCTCCTGGATCGCCGAGGGGGTGCCGACCGCCGGCTGGATCGGGGTCTGGAGGATGAGGCTCAGCTCGTCGACCACCGGGATGTCGGTGGGGTCGGCCATCACGAGCACGAGGCGGTCCCCCTCCCGCCGGTAGGGCAGGAAGGTGTAGCGGAACATCAGCTCGACCGGCACCGACTTGAGGATCTCGGGGTCGGGGGCGAAGGAGGCGACGTCGACGTACTCGAGCCCGTAGCGGGCGGCCAGCTCGCGCGCGGCCTCCTCCTCCGACGCGGAGGCGAGGGCCTCCGGCGGCGTCGGCGGGCATCAGGTCGGGCGTCCGCTCACGCGATCACCTTGCGCCCTGAACGGCCGAGATGGCCTGGAACATCGGCAGGTAGAAGGCGAGCAGCATGCCGGCGACGATCACCGCCATGAGCACGAGCAGCACCGGCTCCACGAGCGACAGCACCGTGGCCATCTGCGTGTCGAGCTCCTCGTCGTAGAACTCGGCGATGGCGTCGAGCATGTCGCCGAGCGCCCCCGTCTGCTCGCCCACCTTCACCATCTCGAGCGGCAGCGCCTCCAGCATCCCCGTCGACTCGAGCGCCGCGGTCAGGCTCGCCCCCTCCCGGATCCGGGCGGTCGCCCCCCGCAGCGCCCGGGACATGGCCCGGTTGCCGACCGAGGCCGACGCCACCTCGATGGCGTTGAGCAGGGGAAGCCCGCCCGCCAGCAGCGTCGAGAGCGTGCGCATCAGCTGCGAGGTCGCGTACATCCGCATCAGCCCCCCGAAGTAGGGCAGGCGGAGAAGCGCCCGGTCGAGCACGACCGGCGAGCCCTCCCGTCGAAGCCAGTACCAGAGCCCGCCCACGGCTATTCCGACCGCCAGCAGGATCCACAGCAGGTGGGCCCGGATCGCGGTGGCCACCGACCAGGAGGATGCGGGTGGGAAGCGGCAGCTCCGCGTCCGAGGCCCTCGAAGAAGCTCTGGAACTGGGGAATGACGTAGACGAGCAGGACCGCCACCAGGATGGCCATCATGGTGAGCAGGACGAGCGGGTAGACCGCGGCCGAGACCGCCTTCTTCTTCAGGGACTGGTTGAGGCGCAGGTGCTGGGCGAAGCGCCGCAGCACCGCGTCCAGGTTCCCCGAGCGCTCCCCCGCCACCAGGCTCGCTGCGAAGATCGGCGGGTAGAGCTCTCCCTCCTGCTGGAAGGCGTCGGAGAGCGCCACGCCGGACTTCACCTTCTCGCGGACCGTGCCGAGCGACTGCCGGAAGACCGGGTCGCGCTGTCGCTCGAGCATCACGTCGAGCGACTGGAAGAGCGGCAGCCCCGCCTTCAGCAGCGCCGCCAGCTCCTGGGCGAAGATGAGCAGCAGCCCCGGGTTCACCCGGCGGGGCCGCAGCCGAAGAAGGAGACGCCGAGAGCCGCGGCGGATCGCCAGCAGGTAGTAGCCCTGCTGCTCGAGGTCCGTGCGGAGCGACCGCTCGTCGGAGGCGCTGAAGATGCGCTCGACGACCTCTCCCGAAGGCGTGCCGACCCTGCAGACGTACTCCATCCCAGCGCTCGCCTCCGACTGTAGCAGCCGGACCCTTAAGGTTCAAGTCATGAAGGACTTAGGCGGCTCAGCGGACGCGGGCGACGATGAGGGTCTGGTCGTCCTCGGCAGGCCGGCCGCCCGACCAGCTCTGCACCTCGCCGAGCAGGGAGTACAGCGCGATCCGGACGGGCTCCCGGTGCGCCCGCACCGCGGCCTCGCGCAAGCCGTCCCGCGCCGAAGAGCTCCCCCGATGGCGCGCTTCGGTCGGCCAGCCCGTCGCTGAAGAGCACGAAGCAGGTCGTCCGGCGCCACCCGGGTGCGGCCGGTGGAATACGTCGAGTCCTCGAAGAGGCCGAGGACCGTGCCCCCGGCGTCGAGCAGCTCGGGGCGACCGTCCTCCCGGACGACCAGCCCCGGCTCGTGGCCGGCGTTGACGTAGCTCAGGCTGCCCGCCTCGAAGTCGAAGACCCCGAAGAACAGCGTCGCGAAGAGGCCCCGCGGCGTCACGTCCCAGAAGATGCGGTTGACGCGGGCGATCGTCTCCCCGGATCGTCCGCCCCGGCGTGGACGTGGGCGCGCAGGCACGCCTTGAGGTTGGCGGCCAGGAGGGCCGCCGGCACGCCCTTGCCCATCACGTCGGCGAGCGTGACCGCGAGCCGGCCGCGGTCGAGCGGGACCACGTCGTAGTAGTCGCCCCCGATCTCACGGACGGGGATGAACTCCGCGGCGACCTCCAGCCGTGGATGGTGCAGCGGCGGCGGCAGGAGGGCCCGCTGGAACCTGGGAGGCGAGGCGCAGCTCCTGCGCCATCCGCCCCGCCATCTTCTCCAGCCGGGCGGAGAGCGTCTCGAGCTCGGCGTTCTTGCGCGCCAGCTCGCCCAGGACCGCCCGCGGCCGCAGCGCGGTGCGGATCCGCGCGAGCAGGACCTCCGGCCCCAGCGCGCCGTTGACGAAGTCGTCGGCGTGATCGATGAGGCGACTCTCGACGTGCGTGCGGCGCCCCTCCTCGGTGACGACGATGACCGCGGGACGGTCTGGCCGGTCGGGGTGGCCCACCCGCTCGAGGACCGACGTCAGGGCCTCCCCCGGCAGACGTCCGTCCAGGAGAACCAGCTCCGGAGAGTCGCTCTCGATCCGGTGCAGCGCGTCGCCCGGGCTCGGTCCGCCGCACATCGACCGCGCCTCCGAGCCAGCCAGCCGCCCTTCGGCAGGGCGAGGTCGCCCACCACCAGGGCGAGCGGCGCCGCGGGCGGGGGCTCCCCCGGCCGCGGCGGTGCGGCGGGTCGGGGCTCACGATGGATCGATGAACTTGTAGCCCATGCCGTGGATCGTGAGGATCCACCGCGGCTCGGAGCCGCTGTCGCCGATCTTGGCCCGGAGCTTGGCGATGTGGGTGTCGACGGTGCGGGTGGACGGGTAGGACTCGTATCCCCAGACGTCCTCGAGCAGCTGGTCCCGGGTGACCGTCTCGCCCTTCCGCTCGATCAGGTAGCGCAGCAGCTCGAACTCCCGGGGGCTCAGCTCCAGGGCCTCGCCGCCCTTCGTGGCCTTGTAGGCCTCGAAGTCGAGCTCCACGTCGGAAAAGGAGTACCGTGCCAGGCGCTTCTTGCCCTCCCTCGGTCCGGCGGAGCACCGCACGCACCCGGGCCAGCAGCTCCCGGATCGAGAACGGCTTCGTGACGTAGTCGTCCGCCCCCAGCTCGAGACCGACCACCTTGTCGATCTCCTGTCCCCGGGCGGTGAGCATCAGGATGGGCCCCTCCCAGCCCTCGCCGCGGAGCGTCTTGCACACCTCGAGGCCCGAGAGACGGGGCAGCATCACGTCGAGGACGATCAGATCCGGCTTCACGGACCGCGCCCGCTCGAGGCCCGACTCCCCGTCGGTGGCGGTGATCACCTCGTAGCCCTCGAACTCGAAGTTGTCCTTCAGCCCGAGAACCATGTCCGGCTCGTCTTCGACGATGAGGATCTTGCTCATGGCGTTGTCCTGCTCGCCGTCGCCTCCGACGGCCCGACGAGTCGAGTTACGCCACTGTGGCCACCGCTCGGCGCCCGGGCGGTGGCGAGCGGCAGGACCAGACGGAACGTGCTCCCCTTGCCGGGCTCGCTCTCGAGCTCCACGGTGCCGCCGTGGGCGTCCATGATGTGCTGCACCAGGGCCAGCCCCAGCCCGCTGCCCTTGGTCGTGTGGATCAGGGTGTTCTCGACGCGGTAGAACTTCTCGAAGATCTTCTTCTGCTCCGCCCTCGGAGATCCCGACTCCCCGGTCGGTGACCGAGATGACCAGCACCCGGTCGTCCCGGCGGCGCACGTCCAGCCCCAGGTGCTTCCCGTCGCCGCTGTACTTGATCGCGTTGTTGGCGAGGTTCAAAAGCGCCTGCGACAGCGCCTCCGGGTCGACGACGGATCTCCGGCAGGTCCTCGGCAACGTGCACCTCGAGCTCGAAGCCCTGCTGCTCGATCGGGAAGCGGTAGGACTCCACGACCTCCTGCACCACCGCCCCGACGTCGGTCGGGCCGGAAGCGGTACTCCTTGCGGCCCGCCTCGATCCGCGAGAAGTCGAGGATGTTGTTGATGAGCTGGGTCAGCCGCTGGCTCTCCTTGTTGATGACCCGGTAGTACTGCCGCGCCTTGTCCTCGCTCGGCACCCGTCCCAGCTCGAGCGTCTCGGCGAAGAGGCGGATCGAGCGCGAGCGGCGTCTTGAGCTCGTGGCTCACGTTCGGCCACGAAGTCGCTCTTGAGCCGCGAGAGGTGAAGCTCGCGGCGCACGTTGGCGTACACGAGGAACAGCCCGGCGAGGAGCATCAGGTCGATGAAGCCGATGAGCGCCGTCTTCGTCAGCGCGAGACGGCGGACCTCCTCCTCGATCGACCGATCCCGGTAGCGCAGCTGCAGCAACTTGACTCCCTCGAACGAGGGCGCGGACATGACTCGCTTGACCTCGAAGTGCCCGTCCGGGCGTCGGGGCGTTCTCGTACAGGAGCTCTCCCCCGGGCTCGGTCACCCGGATGACCCAGGCCTCGTCGGGGTTGACGAACTCCGTCTCGAAGAAGTCGCTGGACGAGCTGGCGGTGAACGTAGTCGCAGGAGAAGCGGAAGCGGACCATCCCGAGCTTCTTACCCCCGTGGGTCTTGAGGGGAACCGAATCCTCCCCCTCGCCAACGCCCGGCATGTCGAGGCCCTGGAGCGCCTCGCGCAGGGCCCGCACGTCGTCGCCACCGGGCTCCGCCCAGCCCCTTCTCCTCGCGTACCGGCGACCAGGCCTCGAGCCGCAGGGAGTCGAACTTCACCTCGTCCAGACCGCCCGCACGCAGGGCGGCCCGCACCACCTTGGGCCGGCCCTCGAGCAGGCGCTCCGGTCCCACGACGCGCGCCGCCTCGAGGGCTCGGGCCCGGGCCGCGGTCTCGAGGTCCTGCTCCAGTAGTAGAGCACCTTCTCCGCCTGACGCTTCAGGCTGATCTTCAGGTTCTCGGCGTGCTTCGGGACGGCGTTGAAGGAGAGCACGGAGAGCGCGATCGAGGGCAGCAGGACCGCCCCCACGAAGATCGAGACGACGCGTCCCCGGGAGTCGCTGGGGGCGGCGAGGCGCCTCTCGATGTCGCTCATCTCAACAGAATCTACCACCGCACCCCCGCAACCGCCGTCACTTGGTGCAAGCCCGCGTGAAAGGATGTCACCCCCGGGACCGGGCTACCATAGGGCGATGGCGAAACCCGAAGGGGGCGAGCGCGTCCTCGCCACGAACCGCAAGGCGTTCTTCCAGTACCACGTGCTGGAGCGCGCCGAGGCCGGCATCGCTCTGTCCGGCACCGAGGTGAAGTCCGTCCGCGAGGGCGGGCTCAGCTTCAGCGACTCCTACGTCGATCTGCGCGAAGGCGAGCTCTTCCTGGTGGGCTGCCGCATCGCCCCCTACAGCCACGGCAACCAGATGAACCACGCCCCCGAGCGCGAGCGCAAGCTGCTCCTTCACAAGCGCGAGATCCTGAAGCTCGGGGGCAAGGTCACCGGCAAGGGGCTGACGCTCGTCCCGCTGCGGGCCTACCTGCGCCGGGGGCGGGTGAAGCTGGAGATCGGGCTCGGCCGGGGCAAGCGGGCCCACGACAAGCGCGAGACCATCAAGCGTCGGGACATCGAGCGCGAGACCCGCCAGGCCCTGAGAGACCGGGGCTGACTAGATTGTTCAATGACCCCCCACCCTATCCCTCCCCACGTAGGGGGAGGGAAAGTCCTTGAGATAGGCCACGTACACCCGCGTGTCCCCAGGGAGAGGACACGCGGGCGAGTCTCGGCCTGGTGGCCAGTCGCACCTGGTCGTTCATCAACCCCCCACCCTATCCTTCCCCACGTGGGGCTCGGGGGACGCGAAGTCGAGCTCGCGAGACGAGCGTCGACCCCGAGTGTACGCCGCGACGCGCCAGCGTCGCCTCCGACAGGCCGGGAAGGCTTGATAGGCCACGGACATCCGCGTGTCCTCAGGGCAAGGACACGCGGGCGCACCTGGCCTGGTGGCCGGCCGGTACTCTGGGCGGAGCGGGACCCCTCCGCCTAGACCTGCAGCAGTCCTCCGTCAACGCCGACGACGGCGCCGTTGATGAAGGAGGCGAGGTCGGAGGCGAGGAAGACGTAGACCGCCGCGACCTCTTCCGGCTGTCCCAGCCGCCGGGCCGGGAGCCGGGCGAGGGTGGCCTCCAGCTCGCCCGCGGGAACCGCGCGCGTCGTCTCGGAGTCGATGAGGCCGGGGGCGACGGCGTTGGCGGTGATCCCCTTGGGCCCCAGCTCCCGGGCCCATGTCCGGGTCATGCCCACCACCGCTGCCTTCGCCGCCGCGTAGGCGGTCAGCCCGACCGCGCCGATGCGGGTGGACATCGAAGCCGCGGAGAGGATGCGACCGGATCCCCGCGCCAGCATGTGGGGCACCGCCGCCCGAGTGCACACCAGCGTGCCGCGCAGGTTGATGTCGAGCGACTCCTCGAGATCCTCGTCCGTCAGGTCGTCGAGGGGGGCTTCGGGAGCGCCCCCGCGTTGTTGACGAGAACGTCGAGCCGGCCCCACTCCTCGATCACCCGGTCGAGGGTGCGCTCCACCGCAAACGAGTCGGTGATGTCGTTCGTGAACGCAAGGGCCTCGCCCCCCTCGAGCCCGATGGCCTCCGCCGTGCCCGTGACCCCGGCCGCGTCGCGGTCCAGGAGCGCCACGTGGGCTCCCGCCCGCGCGAGCTGTCGGGCGGTGGCCTCTCCGATGCCCCGCCCGGAGCCGGTCACGACCGCGACCCGACCCTCCAGCGAGAGCACGCTTGGGATCTCAGGCATGGGGCGCCACCGTAGCCCACTCCGCCCCCCCGAGGCAAGAGCCCCCGTGGCCGCGGTGAGACGCGTCATGCAGGAGAGGGCCGGTCCGGCGTAGACTCTGCAGGCAGCGAAGGAGGCCACCATGCCCGCCCGGATCGCCGTCGTCCTGCTCATCGCGTCCGCCGTCGCCGCGCAGACCCCAAAGGACGAGGTCAAGGCCCTGGAGAAGTCGTGCAAGGGTGGGGCGGCCCCCGACTGCGTCCAGCTCGCCGAACGGTATGTCGAGGGCCAGGGCGTCAGCCGCGACGAGGAGAAGGCAACCGACTACTACGAGAAGGCGTGCGGGCTGGGGCTGGGCCCGGCGTGTCTCGAGCTGGCCCACCGCCGGCGCTCCGGCAAGGGGACCAAGCCGGACGTCGAGAAGGCCGCAGAGCTCTACCAGCAGGTCTGCACCTGGGACATCGCGACGGGCTGCGCCGAGCTCGCGCGACATGCTGGAAGCCGGGGCGGAGATCGAGCGGCATCTGGGACGAGCGGCGGAGCTGCACGACCGCGCGTGCGACGGGAGGCCTCTCCGCTTCGTGCGGTCGGCTCGGGACCATGTACCTGACCGGTTCACCGATGGCGAAGGACGACCGGCAGGCCGCCGCACTGTTCGAGCAGGGCTGCGAGGGCAACGACCTCGCGAGCTGCCACCTCCTCGCGGAAATGCACGCCGACGGCCGAGGGGTCGAGCGAGATCCGGCCCGGGCCGTGACCCTCGCCCGCAAGGCCTGCGACGGCGGACGCACCGCCGCCTGCGCGGCGCTCGGGGCGGCCTTTCAGCGCGGCGAGGGCATCGCGCAAGACACCGCGCAGGCGCTAGAGCTGTTCTCGCGGGCCTGCGAGGGCGGGGAGCCACGGGGCTGCCTCGGCCTCGGCGAGCTCCACCGCGACGGAGCCGGAGTGGCCCGCGACCTCACCAAGGCGGCCGGCTTCTTCCGTCAGGCCTGCGACGGCGAGGTGGGACACGGCTGCTACGAGCTCGCGGTGCTGCACGTCCCGAGGCGCAGGGCGTCCCGCGCGACCTCCCGCAGGCCGTGACGCTCCTTCGGAAGGGCTGCACCGAGGGCGATCCACGCGGCTGTGTCACGCTCGGAGCGCTCTTCCACAAGGGAGGCGCGGTCCGCAAGGATCTCAACCGGGCGGCCGCGCTGTTCCGCGAGGCCTGCGAGGCGGACTCGGTGGCCGGCTGCAGCCGCCTCGCCGCGATGCTGGACGCGGGCGACGTGATCGGGCGGGACCTCGCCGAGGCCAGGGCACTCTACGCGCGGACGTGCGAGGGCGGATTCCCCGCAGACTGCTACCGCCTCGGCCGGCTCCAGGAGCGCGATCTCACGAAGAACACCCGCCAGATCTTCAACCTCTTCAGCCGGGCGTGTCAGGGCGACATCGCACCGGCCTGTCACGAGGTCGGCCTCGCCTGGGAGGCGGCGCGTGATCCGATGAAAGCGCTCCCGTACTACCAGAAAGCGTGTACCGGCGGTCACAACCCCGCCTGCACGCGCGTGCGACGACTTCAACAGTAGGTCGGGCGTTCCGCCTTCCCTCCCGAGCCACGTCGCAGTGGTCAACGCCATGCCCTCCGCGGGGAGTTGCATGCAGTTCGGAGGATGCGTCAGCGCGCCGGACAAGCTCCTTGCCAGGGAGGATAGGGATACTGCTTGCCCAGAGGAGTGATCCGATGAGTTGACAGCCGTCTCCCCCGGGCACTTCGGCAGCGAGCTTGCGGGCGGTGGTGCCCTAGGTTGCCCGGAGCGTCTCGGCCGGATCGACCTGCGTCGCCGCTCGGGCGGGCAGGTAGCACGCGGCGATCGACGCCGCGAGGACCCCGCCACAGGTCCCGGCGACCACCCATGGGTCCCCGGGCGTGACCTCGTAAAGGAGCGAGCCCAGTAGCTGCGCCAGCCCCAGCGCGCCACACGCGCCGAGTGCCACGCCGGTGAGGGCGAGCCGCAGACCGCGACCCAGGACGAGACGCAGGACGTCGCCACCACCGGCGCCCATCGCCATGCGAATGCCGAACTCCTGCCGCTGCTGGCTCACCGTGAACGCGACGAGACCGTACACGCCGATGAGGGCCAGCACCCCCGCGAGGCCGGCGAAGCCCGTGACGAGGACGGACAGAAGACGGGTGCCCGAGAGCGACTCGTGCACCACCTGCTCCATCGTCTGGATGCTCGACAGCGGCTGGTTTGGATCGACTACGGCCATTTCGCGCCGGAGGGCTCCCACGAGCGCGGTGGGGTCGGTGGTCGCTGACCGCACCACGAACGTCATGGAGCGCCGCGGCGACTGGGCCAGCGACCTGGAGACCTCCATCTCCGGCGTGAGCCGGGGACTGTAGGTGCGTACGTTGCCGACCACGCCGACGACCTGCCACCGATCCCCCTCCTCGTCCAGGGACAGGAGATGCCTTCCGATCGGGTCCTCGCCGGGCCAGCAACGGTCTGCGAGTGCCTCGTTGACGACGATGACCCGGGGTGAGCGCTCGTCGTCTTGTGCCGTCAGATAGCGGCCCCGGACGAGGGCGATACCCATGGCTTCGAAGTAGTCGCCATCGACCACGCGGACTTCGGCGAGGGGACCTTCGTTCCTCGCCCAGAGAGCCTTGCCCTCGACGTCGAAATAGCTGTTGTTTCCGTACTGGTAGAGTGGCAGCAGGTTCGTCGCGCCGGCGGAGAGCACACCGGGAATCGCCCGCAGGCGCTCGAGTGCGCCACGATAGAACGCGCGCACCGAGTCCTCCGACTCGTAGCGGGCCTCGGGGATCGCCACGTCGAACGCGAGGAGGCGCTCGA
Source organism: uncultured Acidobacteriota bacterium (assembly GCA_963700695.1). Classification (GTDB taxonomy): domain Bacteria; phylum Acidobacteriota; class Vicinamibacteria; order Fen-336; family Fen-336; genus JAJDNS01. The sequence continues at coordinate 105,651 of CAVOYO010000005.1, forward strand.
CCACGACGCCCACGTCCTGCTGCTGAAGGCGCGAGAGGCTCTTGACCATGAGACCGGCTCCCATCAGCAGGACGACCGAAAGGCCGATCTCGGCGACCACGAGCACGCTGCCGGCTCGGCGCGCAAAGGGCCCACCCGCGCTGCGGCCCGCCTCCTCCTTGAGCGCCTCGCTCTGGTGGTCGCCTCGCGCGTGAAGCACCGGGGCGAGACCGAACAGGGTGCCGGCCCCGACCGCGACGAGGAGGGTGAAGAGCAGGACGTTCACATCGACCGTGACCTCGGACATGCGGGGCAGCACCGGTGGCGCAGTGGCCACGAAAGCCCGAATGCCCGCGTACGCCAGGCCGAGCCCCAGGGCCCCTCCGGCGATGGAGAGCAGGAGGCTCTCGGTGACGAGCTGCCGGGCCAGGCGCAGCTTCGTGGCCCCCATGGCCGAGCGCACGGCGATCTCCCGCCGCCGGCCCGCCCCGCGGGCAAGCAGCAGGTTGGCGACGTTCGCGCAGGCGATGAGGAGGACGAACACGACGCTCCCCGTGAGCACGAGGAGCGGCGTGCGGGCGTCGCGCACGATCAGCGCGCGGTAGGGCTGCACGTCGATGCCGTGTCCCATGTTGTCGTGCTCTTGCGCAAGACGCTCGCCCAGGCTGTGCATTTCGCGCCGGGCCCGCTCGAGTGGGACACCGCGCTCGAGGCGTCCATAGGTGACAAGGAAGTGGCTGTTGCGGGTCGCCTCGTCGACGGCCCTCGCCAGTGGCACCCAGACGTCGGCTCCGCGATGCCGGAAGTCCCGGGGCATCACCCCGACCACGGTGCGGGGGACGTCGTCGAGGGTGAGGACTCTGCCCAGCACTTCGGGGTCGCCGCCGAGGCGGCGCTGCCAGAACCCGTGACTGAGGATCACGACCGGGGCGCCGCCGGGCCGGTCCTCCTCCTCTTCGAACCAGCGCCCGAGCTGTGGCGGAACCGCCAGGACCCGGAAGAGCGTCGCCGTGGTCCTCGCCGTCATGATCCGCTCCGGCTCGCCGAGCCCCGTCAGCACGGCGCTCGCGGGGCTGGATCCTCCGATGACCTCGAAGACGCTGTTCTGGTCCCTCCAGTCCACGTACTTCGGATAGGAGGCGGGGCAGGTCGCGCAATCCGATTGCGTGTCGAAGATGAGGGCCAGACGCTCGGGCTCCGGGTACGGCAGTGGCTTCAGCAGCACGCTGTAGACGGCACTGAAGACGGCGGTGTTGGCGCCGATGCCGAGAGCCAGCGCCGCCACTCCCAGGGCAAAGAAGCCAGGCGATCTGACCAGCAGTCGCCACCCGAAGCGGATGTCCTGCCAGAGGCTGTCCATGGAGTGTCCTCCCGTCGAGCCGCCGAGGCCACGAGGCGGTCGCCGTCAGTGAGACGCTCCCGGACCTCCGCTCGTTTGAATGGGTCGATCAGATGAGGCGGCGGCAAGACGGGACCCGCCCGCACAATGGGCTGCCCGCGCTCGTCTCCTGTGGCATCCTCGCGCGTGGGTCAGATGTCCTTTGCCAACCCATGGGGGAGGAGTCATGACACGACCGGCAACGCGCACGACGATCCCGATCGTGTTCTGGTGAGCCTGACCGACTGCGTCGATACTGCTTCAAAGAAGACCGTGCACAAGGCTGGCGAGGTCACTTGGGAGCCAGCCCGCACCCACGGGGGTCAGAAACGCAACACGGTCGACGACTGCCTGTTCACAGAGGTCGGACTCAAGTCACCAACCCGATCGGTAGTGGTGCCGACGAAAGAGCAGGCGGTGCGCACACCTCTCGATTCGAGGGTGCCGTGGCCGGACACGACGGCTCATGGGTGGTACGCCCGGTAGGGTTCGAACCTACAGCCTTCGGCTCCGGAGGCCGACGCTCTATCCAGTTGAGCTACGGGCGCAACGGCGAAGAGGAATGCTAGCACGGCCCGAGGGTCGGCGGAAGTCTCTCGCTTCGTCCCACATTCCGTGGCGCCCGGACCGCGGAGCAGGTGTATAGTCCCGCCGTGATCCGCCTCCTGCGGACGAGGGAGACTCAACTCATGAGATCGTCATTCGTCGCGGCCGTCGCCGCGCTCGTGGTGCTCGCGGTCGCGAGCCCCGCCCCGGCACAGACGTACGCGGACCCCAAGAGCAAGGTCGCCTTCGACGTCGAGAAGGGCGAACTGGCGCTGCTCGGCACCGGGCTCCGCGTGAAGAAGATCGTCTTCAGCTTCAAGGCCTACGCCGTTGCCTTCTACGTGGACAAGACAGCCCTCGACGGACCGCTGGCTCCCTTCAAGGGCAAGCCGGCCTCCGATGAGCTCCGGCAAGCCCTGCAGACCGGCGACTTCAAGAAGGAGCTGGTCCTGCACTTCCTGCGCGACCTCGGAGAGAAGAAGATCCAGGGTGCCATGCGCGACGCGCTGCAGGAGGGCACCGACCCGAAGGTGCTGAACCAGTTCATCGCGTACTTCCCCGAGGTCAAGGAGGGCGAGGAGTGCACCCTCCGCTGGGCCCCCGGGGGGACGATTGAAACCGTCATGAAGGGCGAGGACAAGCCGCCGATCACCGACCAGGCCTTCGCCGAGAGACTCTACGGGCTCTACGTGGGTCCGGCTCCACTGCAAGAGGACTTCAAGGAGGGCATGGTCGCCCGCGCCGGCGAGGTGCTGGGCCAGTAGGGGCGGATCCTCTCGGGACCGTCTCGGAAGGCGACGGTGGATTCTTCGCGCGTTGGCCATCCCGTCGCGCTCGGAAGGAAAGCCGGGCCCGGCCCCGGGAAGAGCCCGGGTCGAAGGGATTCCGAGAGCGTCGCCTCATCCGGCGCTCTCGGAATGATCAGCGCTTGAACTTGTCGCTGTGGGCGAGACCCGAGCGGTGCAGGCGATACCGCAGGGCCGTCCACAGCGTCTCGAGCCCGTAGACGACTCCCTGGCGGAAGCCCACCGACGAGGCGTCTTCGAAGTACCGGCTCTCGACGGGCACCTCGACCACGGGCAGGTCGAAGTTCACGGCCTGGAAGATCACCTCGGTGTCGAAGACGAACCCGTTGCCGTTGCGCAGGAACGGAACGGTCTCCAGGAAGCGTCGGCTGTAGGCGCGGTAGCCGGTGTGGCACTCCGCGAATCCCCGCCCCATGGCGAGGTTCTCGACCGTCGTCAGGAAGCGGTTGGCGATGCGCTTCCACAGCGGCATGCCGCCGCGCCTGGCCCCCCCGGGGGTCAGCATCCGCGATCCGAGGACCATGTCGGCCCGGCCCTCCCGAATCGGACGGATCATCTCGGGGATGATCGCGGGATCGTACTGGCCGTCAGGGTGGAGCATCACCACGATGGTGGCCCCGCTGCGCAGGGCCTCCATGTAGCACGTCTTCTGGTTCCCGCCGTACCCGACGTTGTGGGGGTGACGGATGACCTTGAGGTTGAGCGCCTGGGCCTTCTCGGAGGTGTCGTCCCCGCTGTGGTCGTCCACCACCACGATCTCGTCGTAGTAGCCCTCGGGGATGGCCCGGAAGGTGTCCTCGATCGTCCGCGCCGCGTTGTAGGCGGGCATGACGATGACGACCTTCTCCGTCCTCGGCTCGGCGGTGGAGGCGCTCTCGAGCGCGGACGACTCGCTCATCAGCGGCCATTCTATAGCACCCGCGCACCCCACGGCCGTGTGCTAGGCTCCCCGCGGATGCTACTCGACGACCTCCTCTCGCGGCGGCTCATCGTCCTCACCGGCAAGGGCGGAGTCGGCAAGAGCGTCGTGGGGGCATCGCTCGCCCTCGCCGCCCGGGCCCGCGGGCTTCGGGTGCTCCTCGTCGAGGTGGCCGCGCCCCTCGAGGCGGCACGCCTCCTCGGCGGGCCTCCTTCGAAGGGTGACGTGAAGCAGGTCCTGCCCGGGCTCTCTACGGTGAACCTGGACCCGACCGCGGTGATGGACGAGTACGTCCGTCACGTCGTCCCGGTGGAGCTTCTCGCCCGCCGGATCCTTTCGAGCCCCGTCTACCGCCGTTTCTTCGCCGCCGCCCCCGGTCTCCGGGAGCTCATGGTGCTGGGCAAGATCATGGTGCTGGAGGAGGCGCGCGCGCGCCTCTCGCGCCGCCCGGCCTGGGATCTGGTCGTCGTCGACGCGCCCGCCACCGGGCACGGCCTCGCCTTTCTCAAGGTCCCCTTCGCCGCGTCCCGGGCGATCCCGGTCGGACCCGTCGGCCACAATGCACGGCGGGTCCTCAAGCTCCTGCGCGACCCCGGGCGCACCGCGCTCGTCGTCGTGGCAGTTCCGGAAGAGATGGCGGTGGTGGAGGCGCTGGAGTTCCATCGCCTCGCGGTAGAGGAGCTCGAGGTCGACCTCGCCGCCGCAGTGCTCAATGGGTGCCACGAGCGGCGCTTCAGCGACCCGGAGGAGGCGGAGGTCCTCCGTCTGACCGCCGCCGAGGCCCGCGGCGTCCTCGAGACGGGGGTCTCCCTGCCCCCCGCGCTGCGCGCGGCTCGCCGACAGATCCGGCGACGGCGCCTGACCCGTCTCTACCGGGGTCGGCTGAAGAGGGGCCTTCCCGCTCCCGTCGCCTCGCTGCCCTACCTCTTCCGCGAGCGCCTGGGCCGCGAGGATCTGGAGCTGCTTGCGGAGCGGCTCGAGGCCGCCTGATGCCGCCGCGCCGCCGGACCGAGCTGACCCTCGGCCGCGCCCTGCGCGAGAGGCACGTCGTCGTGGTGTGCGGGTCCGGCGGCGTGGGCAAGACAACGGCGGCGGCGGCTCTGGCCCTGCACGCGGCCCGGGGCGGCCGGAGAGTCCTCGTCTGCACGATCGACCCTTCGCGGCGGCTCGCCACCAGCCTCGGCTTGAGCCGGCTCTCGGGGCGGCCTCGGGCGATCGACCTCTCCCGTCACGGTACCGGTTCCGGCCGAGGCGCCCTCTGGGCGATGGTCCTCGACGTCAAGAGCACCTTCGACGCGCTGGTCGAGCGCCACACCCCGGACGCGGCGGCGCGGCGGCGCATCCTCGACAACCGCTTCTACCGTCACGTCTCGGCGGCGCTGGCCGGGAGCCACGAGTACATGGCCATGGAGATGCTGCTGGAGCTGTCGGCCGACCCGCAGTGGGACCTGGTCGTGCTCGACACCCCTCCCACGCGTCATGCCCTCGACTTCCTCGAGGCCCCCGACCGTCTGATGGACTTCCTCGACACCAGCGTCCTGCGCTGGTTCCTGAAGCCCTACTTCGCGGCGGGGAGGCTCACTCTCAAGGTCGCGACGCGAACCGGCGCCCTCGCGGTGCGGCTGGCCGACCGGTTCCTCGGGCTGGAGTTCCTCCAGGACCTTTCCGAGTTCTTCCTGGCCTTCGAGAGCATGTACGATGGCTTCAAGGAACGAGCGACCCGGGTCCATGCCCTCCTCCGGGAACCCTCAGCCGGGTTCGTCCTCGTGGCCGCGCCCGCGCCGCTCGCCCTCGAGGAGGCCCTGTACTTCCATCGCCGGCTGACGGAAAAGGAGATGCCCTTCCTCGCATTTGTCGTCAATCGCGTCCACCCCGATCCGGGGCGTGGGGGTGAAGGCACACCCGGCCGTCGCCGCGCCCGCGTGCCCCCCGAGCTCGCCTCGAAGCTGGTGGAGACGTTCCGGGAACAGCAGACGCTCGCCCGGGTCGAGCGTCGGGCGGTCGCCCGCCTCGAGGTGGACGCGAAGGAGAGCCCGATCCTGGTCCCGGAGTTCGAGCAGGACGTCCACGACCTGAAGGGGCTCGCCGCGTTTGCCGAGACGCTTCTGCCGCCGGCCCGGGCCGCTGCCCCGCGGGCGCGCACGGGGGCACGATGAGCACCAGGATCATCCTGTACTCCGGAAAGGGCGGCGTCGGGAAGACGAGCCTCTCGGCGGCCAGCGCGATCGGTGCTGCGCGCCGGGGGCGCCGCACGCTCGTCGTGTCGACGGACGCCGCCCACAGCCTCGCCGACGCCCTCGACGAGGAGCTCACCGGCGAGCCCAGGCGCATCCTGCCGAAGCTCGACGCGGTCGAGATCGACGTGAACCGCGAGCTCGCCAGCCACTGGGGCGTCATCCACGACTACCTGACCCGGTTCATGGCCTTCCGCGGGGTGGAGGAGACGGTGGCGGAGGAGCTGGCGATCCTCCCGGGGATGGAGGAGCTGTTCAGCCTCCTTCGCGTGAAGGCCCTCGCGGACAGCCGCCGGTACGACGTCATCGTCATCGACTGCGCCCCCACCGGCGACACCGTGCGGATGCTCGCGGTGCCCGAGGTGCTGGGCTTCTATTTCGACCGGATCTTCCCCATCCAGCGCACGGTGGTGCGGACCGTTCGTCCCGTGGCGAAGCGTGTCACCGATCTCCCGCTCCCGTCGGACGACGTCTTCGGGGCGATCAAGGAGCTCTATGGCCAGATGCGGCGCATGGGGCCCATCCTTCAGGACCCGAACCGCAGCTCGATCCGTATCGTCCTGAACCCCGAGAAGATGGTCATCAACGAGTCCCAGCGGCTCTACACCTATCTCAACCTCTTCGGCTTTCCGGTCGACGCGATCGTGGCCAACCGGGTGCTGCCGGAGGAGGCGCGCTCGACCTACTTCGACCGCTGGTTCGACATCCAGGCCGCACACCTGGCCACGGCCCGGACCGCCTTCGATCCGCTCCCCTTCTTCGAGGCGCCGCTCTTCGACCGGGAGATGGTGGGCATCGAAATGCTCGGGGAGTTCGCGGAGCGTGTGTTCGGCCGCACGGACCCCACCCTGGTGCTCCACCGCGAGAAGCCGATGGAGATCTGCAAGAAGGACGGGAGGTACACGCTCTCCCTCCGCCTGCCGTTCGCAGAGAAGGATCGGATTCAGGTCTGGACCCGCGGTGACGACCTCGTGGTACAGGTCGACAACCAACGGCGCCACCTGGTCCTGCCCCGGGCCCTCGCCGGCCGTCAGGTCGAGACGGCGGCCTTCGCCGATGAGTGGCTGCGGGTGACGTTCGGAAAGAAGGAGGCGTCGTGAGCCCAGCCAGGCGGTCCCGCGTGGTACCCAAGAAGCCATGCTGTATGGTCTCGGAGATACTGGAGGAGGCGGGGATCGATCGGACGCGGCTGCGTCAGATCCGTCGCCAGGTCCTCGAGGGCGTGATCATGATGTGCCAGTGGCAGCTCCAGCGCATGGAGGAACCCGAGAAGAAGAGGCGGCGCACCCGCGCGCCGCGCCGGGTGGTCGTCGAATGAGCCGCCGCCGCCGCACCCCGCTCCGGGTGCTGCTGGTGGCGGGGCTCCTCTTTGCCGCAGCCGGGCCGGTCAGGCCGGCGGAGATCGGCGCCTTCCTCTCCGGCGCGGACCCGGGCGAGAGCTGGAGCATCGGGTGGGGCGGCACCCTCACCATCACCCTCTTCAACCTCGTCGGGGGCGAGCTGGAAGGGGCCTGGCAGCCCAGCGAGCTCCCGTCGACGAGTCTCTTGACCCTGTCGGCCAAGGCCTACGTCGGCCCTTCGTTCGGACGGCTGGTTCCCTACGGCGGCATCGGCGCCGGCGTGTACCGCGAGTCCGTCCTCGGCGACAGCGACAACGGCACCCTCGGCCTCGTCTTCCTCGGGCTCAAGCTCAAGTTCCCCTTCGGGCTCGTCGTCCGGGGTGAGTTCCAGTGGGTGGATCTGCCCACGCCCGCTCCCGTCGACCTGGATCACCGGTACTTCATCGGTCTCGGCCTGGGGTTCTAGCCCGCGGCTCCGCGGCCACGCCGCAGAGAGTGCTAAACTTCCCGCCTCGGCCATGGTCTTCCTGAACTACACCGCGCTGCAGATGACGGCGAAGATCGTCTACTACGGACCCGGCCTCTGCGGAAAAACGACCAACCTCCAGTGGATCCACAACAAGACCGCCCCCCGCTCCCGGGGCGAGATGGTCAGCCTGGAGACGGAGACCGACCGAACGCTCTTCTTCGATCTTCTCCCGCTGGACGTCGGTGTCATCGGCGGGATGAAGGTCCGGCTGCAGCTGTACACCGTGCCCGGCCAGGTCTTCTACAACGCGACGCGGCGGCTCGTCCTCAAGGGCGTCGACGGCGTCGTCTTCGTCGCGGACAGCCAGGTCCCCGCGCTCGAGCCCAACGAGGAGTCGCTGGCCAACCTCAAGCAGAACCTCGAGGAGCTCGGCCTGGCCGTCCCTGATCTTCCGATCGTGGTCCAGTACAACAAACGGGACCTTCGCAACATCCTGCCCGTCGAGAAGCTCGAGGAAACCCTGAACCCGACCGGCGCTCCCGCCTTCGAGGCGGCGGCGATCCACGGCGTGGGCGTCTTCGAGACCCTGAAGGAGATCTCCCGCCTCGCGCTCGACTCGGTGCGAAGCCGAATCGCCGAGGAGAAGCCCGCGGCGGCGACCGCGAAACGAAAGAAACCCGTCAAGGCGGCGGCCTCCGAGACGCCTCCCGCCGAGGAGGCCCCGGCCGACGAGTCCGGCTCGGCGAACGATCCGGCTCTGATGGATCCGCTCGCGGTCGAGTTCGCCGAAGAGGACACCGACAAGGTCAAGGTGCGCGCGGTCAGCACCAAGGGGTCACTCGATATCGGGCAGGAGCTCCGGAAGCTGCGGGAGATGACGCGGGACGGGCGGACGAAGGCCCCCACCGCGGTCCGCGATCGCAAGAGCCAGGGTGACACGCCCTCCCCCAGCCCCGACGCACGCCAGGAGATCCAGCGCAAGACCGCACTCGAGGTGCCCCCCCATCTCCTCAAGGGTCTCACCGACCTCCGCATCCACCTGGGCTTCGATCGGGACGGGCGCGAGGAGATCCTCCGCGACGCGGTGAGGCTGACTCTCGTGGGCACCCGCCGCCTCGAGAAGCTCAGCGTCCTCCTCGACCTCGACCTCACGAGCAAGGACTGACCAGCCGTCAGGCCACACGACGCCCGCGTGTCCCTTCCCTAGCCCGTCCGCTCGAGCAGCTCTTCGACGCGCCCCTCCACCGTCTCCCACGCGCACTCGGTGTCGACCCAGTCCCGGCCCTGCCGCCCGAGGGAGGAGGCGAGCTGGGGCTTCGTCGAGCAGGAGGCTCAGCCCCTCGGCGAACTCCGCGTACCCGTGGTAGAAGAGCCCCCCGTTCGAGCGGAGACACTGGCCCATCAGCACCCGGCAACGTCCGTTCGCGAGCACCGGCGCCCCCAGCTTCCAGGCCTCGAGGGTGATGATGGAGAGGCTCTCGTAGGGCGACGGCATCACCAGGAGCCGGCATTGCCCGAGCGCCGCCACCTTCTCCTCCTCGCTGATGCGGCCGACGTGGCGGATGCGGGGGTGGTCGGGGACGGGGGTCACCGCGGAGCCGGCGAGCACGAGGTCGACGTCGGCGCCCGTCTCCTCGACGAACTTGCGGAAGTAGGCGAACAGGGTCACGCAGCCCTTGTTCTTGTCGATCCGACCGACATAGAGGACGAAGGGACGGGTCAGGCCGTGCCGGGCCGCGAAGTCGAGACCCGGGTCCGCCGGCGGAAGGTTGAGCCCGGATCCGATCACCGCGTTCGGTACCCCCCGGTTTCCGCTCGCGTCCTCCACCAGGGCCCGCTCCTCCGGGGTCAGGTAGAGGATGCCGCGGGGGGAGCGGAACAGGTCCTTGAAGACACCCAGCTGGATGGCCGGGTCCTCTTCCGCCGTCGGCACGAGGATGGCCCGATCCCTCACCACGGGCAGGCCGTGATAGCTCTGGTAGTACCGAAAGCAATAAAAGAGGAAGCGGTCAAAATCGTCCCGGGACCGCCTCACCCCGCGGACGAGCGCCGGCGAGAACGGGCCGTTCTCGCGGACCCAGGCCTCCTCCTCCTCCCGGCTGTGTGTCTCGTGGAAGCACAGGTTGCTGAGCGAGGCGAACTTCCGCGCGTTTCGGGTCCGCCGCACGGTGTGGCGGTGGACGGGGATGCCGCCCACGATCTCGGTGCCCTTCGGGTAGTGGTTCCGCCACTCGAGGTAGTCGAGCGCCCGCGTGGCGAACACCTCGACGTGATGCCGTCGGGCCAGGCGCTCGGCCAGCCAGCGGCAGTGCAGCTCCGCCCCGCCGGCTACCTCCAACCCGTACCGCTGGATGACGAAGGCGAGCCTCACCCGCGACCGCCTCCGGCGGTGGTCATCGCGAGGAGCCGCTCGTACTTCTCCACGATGCGGTCCCAGGCGTAGTTCTCCTCGAAGTACTGACCGCCCTGGCGCCCGAGCCTGTCGGCGAGGGCGGGCTCACCCATCAGGAGGTCCAGGGCCGCCGCGAACTCCTCGTAGCGGCGATAGTAGAGACCCCCGTCCGCGCGCAGCACCTGCCCGCGCAGCACCTCGCAGTCGCCGTTCACGAGGACCGGGCGCTGCATCATCCAGGCCTCCAGCACCACCATCGACAGGCTTTCGTGCCGTGAGGGCATCACGAGGGCGCGCGAGCGGGCGATGGCGGCGAGCTTCTCCGCATCCGGGACGACACCCATCAGCCGTACGTGGGCGTTCTCCGAGAAGCTCATCGTGCTGCGGCCAAACAGCGCGAGGGTCACGTTCGCCCGCGTCTCACGCTGCCAGCGGAGGAAGTGGTCGATCATGACCGCGCAGCCCTTCTCGGGCTCGATGCGTCCGACGTAGACGAGGTAGTCCCCGAGAAGATCGAGTCGAGGCTCCACCTCCTGGACGGGCACCGCGGGCGGGCGGTCGATGCCCGTCCCCACCACCTCTCCGGGAAGGTTCTCGTTGCCCGTGATCCTCTCGATCAGGATGCGCTCCTCCGGGCTGTTGAAGGCAATCGCCGCGGGAAGGCGATAGAAGGGACGAAAGAGGCGCAGGTAGAGCACGCGGTCGTGCTCGGCGGTCGGCACGAGGATGCTCTTGCGCGGCGCCACCTGCAGCCCGAAATAGGTCGTCCAGTAGCGGTAGGAGAAGAAGATGAGCGCGTCATACTCCGGCTCGTGCTCTCGAAGGTAGCCGAGGAGCTCCGGACAGACCGGCCCGTGCTCTTCGGCCCAGCGGCGCTCCTCCTCGTCCGTGTGTTCGAAGAAGCAGACCTTGTTGGCCACGGGGTCGAACCGCTCGACGTCCCGCTCCCGGGCCACGGGAAAACGCCGTACCTTCACTCCGTTCACCTCGGAGGCACCGGCCTCGAGGGTGTTCCGCCAGGTGAGGTAGTCGGTCGCGGTGGTGGTCAGGACCTCCACGTCGTGCCGCTCGGCCATGTGCTCGGCCACCCAGCGGCAGTGCAGCTCCGCCCCACCCACGATCTCGGTCCCGTAGCGCTGGACGACGAACGCTATCTTCACCCCGACGCCCCGTCGGCCTTCCCGTCGCCTGGCGGCGGCGTCTCGCCCACGAGCGCGTCCAGCCGGTTGCGCACGGCGGTGTGCTCGATCTGCAGACGGACCAGCTCCCGCACGAGGTTGTGGCAGAGATAGTGAAGATAGAGGTTGATCTGGGCCTGGCGGTTCAGCGGCTGGTCGGTGTAGAGACGAACCCACGGGCGGACCAGCCTCTTCAGGAGCACCACGAGGCGCGCAGCGGGACCGGACCGGTGGGTCTCGATCCGGTAGTCGGTGGAGATGTTCCAGTTGTGGTTCGGGGCCATGAGGCGGGCGAGGAGGTCCGGATCGATCCCCGCATCGTCCGCGAACGCCTGGAGGCGCAGGGCGCTGAGCTCCTCGACCTCCTCGTCGGTGTAGAGCCCGCGGTCCCGGCGTCCGCGGATCTTCTCGCGGATCCGGGCCATGATGGCGGCCACGTCCACCCGTCCGTCGCTTCCCGTCCACTCGTCCATAGCGCGCCCCCGCTCCTGCTCATGCAAACGAAAAAGGGAGACGGCAGCGCCGCCTCCCTCTTCCGCCCGTCCCCGGCCGGCTCTCCTAGGGTGCTGCCGGTGGCGCCGGTCCGAGGGGCTCCGCGGTAACCACGCCCTCGGCCGAGCCTACCGTGTCCGCAGCTGCCACGTAGAGATGATAGACGTTGAGCCCGAGCTCCCGGTCATCGTTGTTGAGCGGCGGATCGAGCTCGCCGGGGACGAACGACTCGTTCATCGCGAGCTTCAGGTCGACCCACTCCTCGTCCCCGAGGTCCTCTGCCCTCACCCGGACCTTCTTCAGGAAGACCTGGGGGTCCTCGATCGGCGTCCGCAGGCCCACGTTGCTTCCCACTGACACCGTCAGCTCGGGCGGGGAGGAGAAGCACTTCACGCAGGTGTCCGCTTCGAGATAGACGACGATGTCCGTCTTCGGGTTCTTGAAGGAGACGAGGGCCTCCCGCGTCGTCCACGTGCGCTCGATCCCGGGGTTCTCCGGGTGGGTCTCCGGGTTCTGCCAGCCCGCCTTGTAGACGAGGAAGATGTTCTCCGTCTGCGGCAGGAGCTCCATGGTGGCGACCTTGTACTCGCGGAACCCGCGGTCCTCCCCACTGAGCACCGGCCGCTCGCCACGCCCCGGATAGGGGTAGAGCCCCATCCGCACCTCGACATCCCCGACGTACGGGTAGACGGGAATGAAGAGGGTCCGCGTGTAGCTGTACGTCTCTCCGGGCTCCCAGGTCGACGGGGGCGGAATGGGCAGGTGATCGTCCTGGAAGAGAATCACCTCGTGAGAGTCCAGGAACTGAACGAACGCCCGGTAGTCCTGGCCCAGCTTCTTCGCCTCCGGCTCCAAGGCCCACGTGTAGGTGACCTCCAGCGCGCTCCCCAGCGGCGCGCGCAGCCGGTTGACCTCGATGGAGGGGACGATGGGGTTGACCTCGACGGGCTTGCGACGGTTGCACGCCGGCATCACCACGAGCCCGGTGAGGACGACGACGAGGGCCGCCCCCAGAGTGCGGCGCATTGTCATGCTCGTTCTCCTACGGAATGGATTTGAAGACTACCGGACCGTCTGCACGGCCAAAACCCTCTAATTCTAGCGGACGCGGGCGGAAGCGCGCAACGCAAGACATCGGTTTCGAAGCCCCACGGCGGCCGAGGGGGCCGCCCCTCGGGGTCGATTCTGGCCTCCGAAGGCCGGGCCCGACGAGCCGCCGGACCCGCCGAGACACGGACCCGCGCTAAGCTCCAGGGCGTACTCGCACGGTCCTCTCCCGCCGTGACCTGTCGGCCGGGGCCGTCCCCCCCCACACGGGGGTGGTGCCTCCCCGGGGGAGGATCCGATGCTCGCGACCGCGTTGACCGCCGCCATCCTCGGCGTCGAGGCCCACCTCGTCCGCGTAGAGACCGACGTCGCCGGCGGCTTCCCCCGCTTCGTGATGGTGGGCCTCCCCGACTCCGCGGTGAAGGAGAGCGAGGCCCGGATCCGCGCCGCGCTGCGCAACTGCGGCTACTCCTTCAAGTGGGACCGGCGGATCACCGTCAACCTGGCGCCGGCCAACCTGCGCAAGTACGGCTCGTCGTTCGACCTCGCCACCGCCGTCGGCCTGCTCGTGGCCGACGGTGTGGTCGCCGGCTCGGGCTTCGCCCGCGCCCTGCTGGTGGGCGAGCTTGCCCTCGACGGTGCCGTTCGGCCCGTCTCCGGGGTCCTGCCCATGCTCCTGCTGGCCCGGCGCCGGGGCCTCGCCTCGGCCGTCGTGCCCGCCGGCAACCACCGCGAGGCCGCGCTCGTCCCGGACCTGGCCGTTCATCCGGTCACCACGCTCCACGAGGCGGTCGCCCTGGTGAGCGCCGAGGCGCCACCCGCTCCTCCGCCGCCACCCCCCGCCTCGTCGCCCCGGACACCTCCGCCCGACCTGGCCGACGTGCGGGGACAGCCCCTGGCTCGGCGGGCGCTGGAGATCGCGGCCGCGGGCGGCCACAACCTGCTGCTCGTCGGTCCCCCGGGATCGGGCAAGACCATGCTTGCGCGGCGACTCCCGGGCATCCTGCCCGACCTCTCGCCGTCCGAGGCCCTCGAGGTGGCGGCGGTTCACTCCGCGGCCGGGCGAGCAGACTCGAGCTGCATGGCCTCCCGGCCCTTCCGGAGCCCTCACCACACTGCCAGCGATGTGGCTCTGGCGGGTGGAGGACAGGTCCCGCACCCCGGTGAGGTGAGCCTCGCCCACCACGGCGTCCTATTCCTGGACGAGCTGCCGGAGTTCCGGCGGCACGCGCTGGAGGTGCTCCGTCAGCCGCTCGAGGAGGGCCAGATCACGATCAGCCGCAGCCGGGGCACGGTGTGCCTGCCCGCCCGATTCCAGCTCGTGGCCGCCATGAACCCCTGCCCGTGCGGACAGCTGGGCAGTCCGGGCCGGCCCTGTCGCTGCACGGCGCGCGAGGCCCGCGCCTACCGCAACCGGATCTCCGGGCCCCTCATGGACCGGGTGGACCTCCACGTGGGCGTCCCCCCGCTGGCGTACTCCGAGATCAGCGCGCCTCCCTCGGAGCCGTCCTCCCGCGTCGCCTCCCGGGTGGCCGCCGCCCGCCGGCGGCAGCTCGCCCGGCTCCCCGGGACGGGCACGTCCGGCAACGCCCGTCTCCCCCCGACGCCCTGCGCCGGGTGGCCCGCCTCACGCACGATGGCCAGGCCCTGCTGGAGCACGCCGTGGACCGGTTGGGCCTCACCGCCCGGGGGCTGGACCGGCTCCTCCGGGTGGCTCGGACGCTTGCAGATCTGGCCGGCCGGGAGGAGGTGGCCACCCGGGACCTCTCGGAGGCCCTTCATTTCCGGCCCGCGGTGCTCGACGCGGGGCCCGACGGGCTCCCGTGAGGCGCTCCCTTGACCCTCTCGTGACGGGCGTGCTAGCCTCCATCGGCTCGGGTTCGAGCCTCTGACGGGCCTTGTCTGCATGGCTCGGAGCGATTGATGGCCAACGAGTTCTACACACTGATCGTCGTCCCGCACGCCAAGGCGAGGTTCCGCAAGTTCCAGGTCTCGGTTCGGCTGACCAAATGGGTCCTGGGTGCCCTCGGTTTCCTGGCCGTAGGCCTGGTGGCCATCGTCGCCCACTACACGTGGATCAACGTCGAAGTGGCTGAGCTGGCACGACTTCGGGGCGAGAACCTGGCCCTTGCGGCCAAGGCGAGAGCCTACGAGGAGAACGCCGGCCGCCTCCAGGCTCGGGTGCTCACCCTCCAGGGCATGGTGACCAAGCTGGGCCTGATGGCCGGCGTCGAGGAGAGCCTGCCGGAGGCCGGTCTCGGCGGCGTGGGCGGCACGACCCGGCTCGAGACCGCCGCACCCTCCCTCGACATCGGCGCCTCGCTGCAGGACATGGATCAGACGGTCAGCGCCCTCACCGAGAAGTCGAGCCGGCTCCAGGCCTTCTTCGAGGATCAGCAGGTTTTGCTGGCCTCGACACCGTCGATCTGGCCCGTCCGGGGGTACCTCTCGGCATCGTTCGGAAACCGCAAGGACCCCTTCACGGGCATGCCGGACTTCCACCCGGGCATCGACGTCTCGACGCCGCGAGGGACCCAGATCATCGCCCCGGCGGACGGGGTGGTCACCTTCCGCGGGCCGCGGGGGGCCTACGGCAACGCCCTCGTCGTGGACCACGGCTACGGGATCGTGACCCGGTACGCCCACCTCGACGGCTTCAACACCCGCCCGGGGCAGCGCGTGCGTCGCGGCGACGTCATCGGCTTCGTGGGCAACACCGGGCGCTCGACCGCGCCTCACCTCCACTACGAGGTGTGGGTGGACGATCAGCTCCGGAACCCCATCAAGTTCATCCTCGACGAGTACCGGTCGTTTCGGTAGTCCCCTGCCGGCCTGGCCCTCCATTGCCAATCCCTGACGGGGGTTGGTATGCTCAGTTCATCACGGGAGCGAGAACACCTCCGCGTCTTCCGGCGGACGCAGCGGGGAGAGGGTTCGCTTCGCGCCCCCCGGAGAGCCTCGCGCGGACATGATCATCAACACCATCCTCACCCGAGTCATCGGGACCAAGAACGAGCGCGAGCTCAAGCGGCTGCTGCCGATCGTGCAGCGGATCGGCGAGCTCGAGCCCTCCGTCAAGGCCCTCAGCGACGAGCAGCTCGCGGCCCGGACCGTCGAGTTCCGGGAGCGCCTCGCCAGAGGGGAGACCCTCGACGACCTCCTCCCCGAGGCCTTCGCCGCTGTGCGCGAGGCGGGCTGGCGCGTGCTCCAGATGCGCCACTTCGACGTCCAGCTCATCGGCGGCATGGTGCTGCACCGCGGCACGATCGCCGAGATGAAGACCGGCGAGGGCAAGACCCTCGTGGCCACGCTCGCCGCGTACCTGAACGCCCTCGCGGGCAAGGGCGTCCACGTCGTCACCGTCAACGACTACCTCGCCAAGCGCGACTCGGAGTGGATGGGTCGGCTCTACCGCTTCCTGGGCCTGACCGTCGGCGTGATCCAGCACGACATGGACGACCGGGAGCGGCAGGACGCCTACAAGGCCGACATCACCTACGGCACCAACAACGAGTTCGGCTTCGACTACCTCCGCGACAACATGAAGTTCGACCTCGGCGCCTACGTGCAGCGCGGGCACAACTTCGCGATCGTGGACGAGGTCGACTCGATCCTGATCGACGAGGCCCGCACGCCGCTCATCATCAGCGGTCCCGCCGAGGAGTCCACCGACAAGTACTACCGGATCGACGCGATCATCCCGAAGCTCAAGCCCGGGGCCCGCATCACCGGGGACAAGAAGGCCGAGGAGCGGGCCGAGCTCGAGAAGACCGGCGACTTCATCGTCGACGAGAAGGCCAAGACCGTCACCCTGACCGAGCAGGGAATGGCCCACGTCGAGACACTCCTGGGGGTGACGAACCTCTGGGATCCCTCGAACATGGAGGTCCTGCACCACGTGAACCAGGCCCTCCGGGCCCACAGCCTCTTCCAGAGCGACGTGGACTACGTGGTGAAGGACGGCCAGGTCGTCATCGTCGACGAGTTCACCGGGCGGCTCATGCCCGGCCGCCGCTGGTCCGACGGCCTCCACCAGGCGGTCGAGGCCAAGGAGAAGGTGAAGATCGAGCGCGAGAACCAGACCCTCGCCACCATCACCTTCCAGAACTACTTCCGCATGTACTCGAAGCTCGCGGGCATGACCGGCACCGCCGAGACCGAGGCGGCCGAGTTCGAGAAGATCTACAAGCTCGAGGTGCTGGTCATCCCGACCAACCGCCCGCTCATCCGCGTCGAGAACCCCGACGTGGTCTACCGCACCGAGCCCGAGAAGTTCGACGCCGTCGTCGCGCGAGATCAAGGAGCTCCACGAGACGGGACGGCCGGTGCTCGTCGGCACGATCTCGATCGAGAAGTCCGAGGTGCTCGCCGGCCTGCTCAAGAAGGCCGGCATCCGCCACGTCGTCCTGAACGCCAAGTACCACGAGCGCGAGGCGGAGATCGTGGCCCAGGCCGGTCGCTTCGGGGCGGTCACGATCGCCACGAACATGGCCGGCCGCGGCACCGACATCATCCTCGGCGGCGTCGCCGATCACCGGGCGCGGGCACTGCTCGTCGAGAAGGAGATCGACCCGGAGCAGGCGAGCACCGAGGAGCACGAGGACGGCCACCCGGCTCGTCGAGACGGAGATGGCGAGCGAGTTCCGGCGGGAGCTGCAGCAGCGGAAGCTCGACTCCGACGAGAGCGGGGAGCTGGCGAAGCGCTATCTCGGCCTGATGGCCTCGTTCGCCCCCGATCACCCCTCGGTGCTGGCGGTCCGGGCCCTGGCCCCGGAGGGAAGCCTCCTCTCTCAATACCTCGACACCGCCCGCGACCTCAAGCGGTCCGCGAAGGAGCGGGTCGCGAAGAACTTCTACCCCGAGATCGAGAACCCCGTCGACTTCCTGGCCGTCCATCCCCTCAAGGCGGTCATCGACGAGGTCTCCGCGACGCGCGGAGTTCGCTCGGATCCAGGAGCACCTCGAGGCCACCGAGCGCGAGCGCGTCGTGGCCCTGGGCGGCGTGCACATCCTCGCCACCGAGCGCCACGAGGCCCGGCGGATCGACAACCAGCTCCGGGGGCGCGCCGGCCGTCAGGGCGACCCCGGCTCGTCGCGCTTCTACATGTCGCTCCAGGACGACCTGATGCGCATCTTCGGCTCGGAGCGCATCAGCGGCCTCATGCTCAAGCTCGGTATGGAGGAAGGCGTCCCCATCGAGCACAAGATGGTCACCAAGTCGATCGAGCGCGCGCAGAAGCAGGTGGAGGCGCAGAACTTCTCGATCCGCAAGCACCTCCTCGAGTACGACGACGTCATGAACAAGCAGCGCAAGGCCGTCTACGAGATGCGCCGCATGGTCCTCGAGGGCAAGGACACGCGCGAACACGTCCTGAGGCTGATCGACGAGGTCCTGGAGTGGTACCTGGACAACTACTGCTCCGAGCAGGGCAGCCCCGATTCCTGGTCCTACGAGAGCCTGCAGGGGGCACTCAAGGAGACCTTCGGGATCGAGCCGGCCCTCACCGATCTGCGAGCCCTGAGCCGGGGTGACATGGCCGAGACGCTGGGCCGGCAGGTCCGGGGGCACTACGAGGAGAGGGAGCGTCAGATCGGGACCGAACGCGCCCTCTTTCACCAGCGGATGATCATGCTCCAGATCGTGGACTCGCAGTGGAAGGATCACCTGTACAGCCTGGACCACCTGAAGGAAGGCATCGGGCTGCGCGGCTACGGGCAGCGGGATCCGCTCGTCGAGTACAAGAAAGAGTCCTACCAGATGTACCAGGGCCTGATGGACCGGATCGACGAGGAGATCCTACGCTGGACCTTCCTCTACCAGCCGATCGGGGCTCCCGAGGCCGGCGGGGAACGGGACGCGGCCCCGCTTCGGGGGCGGGCCCTCGCCGCGGCGGCTGTCCGGGAGCCGGAGCTGGCCATGGCCGGGGCGAGTTCGGCGCGGTCGGCCCACCCTCGGCCTAACTTGAGCTTCAACGACCCCTCGGCCACGCCCACCGCCTTCGCCCGCGCCGCCCAGCCACGCGAGGCGGAGGGTGGCAGCGACGCGGCGGTCCAGACAGTCCGCCGGGAGGGCAAGAAGGTGGGTCGCAACGAGCCCTGCCCGTGCGGCAGCGGCAAGAAGTACAAGAAGTGCCACGGCGCGTCCTGACCGAGCGGGGGGATGCGGACGACACCCCGGTGTCCCGGGCGCCGGCAGAAAGGGAGGTGCGACGAGTGCTGAAAGACAGGATCTCCGAGGGCCTGACCTTCGACGACATCCTGCTGGCGCCCCAGCGCTCGGACGTGCTGCCGTCGGAGGTGGATGTCTCGACCCGGCTCACGAAGAACATCGCCCTGAGAATCCCCATCGTTTCCGCGGCGATGGACACGGTGAGCGAGGCCCACCTCGCCATCGCGCTCGCCCAGGAAGGCGGGCTCGGCGTCATCCACAAGAACATGTCGATCGAGTCGCAGGCCGCGGAGGTCGACAAGGTCAAGCGGTCCGAGTCGGGCATGATCGTCGACCCGGTGACGGTGGCCCCGGACGCCCCGGTGGCGGAGGCTCTCGCCCTGATGGCCAAGTACCGCATCAGCGGGGTCCCGGTCACGGTCGGCACCCGCCTCGTCGGCATCCTGACGAACCGCGACCTGCGCTTCGAGACCCGCACGCACCTGCCGGTGTCGGACCTCATGACGAAGGAGGAGCTGATCACGGTGTCGGTGGGGACCACGCTCGAGCAGGCCAAGGAGATCCTCCACACCCACAAGGTGGAGAAGCTCCTGGTGGTGGACCAGGACTTCAACCTCAAGGGCCTCATCACGGTCAAGGACATCCAGAAGCAGATCAAGTATCCAAACGCCTGCAAGGACGACCTGGGTCGCCTTCGGGTGGGGGCGGCGGTGGGCGTCACCGACGACGTTCTCGAGCGGGTGAAGGCCCTCGTGAAGGCCCAGGTGGACGTGATCGCCATCGACACCGCCCATGGACACACGAAGGGGGTCCGGGACACGATCGAGCGGGTCAGGTCCGATTACCCGGAGCTCGAGCTCATCGCCGGCAACGTCGGTACCTACGAGGGGACCGCGGACCTGATCGCGGCCGGAGTCAGCGCGGTCAAGGTCGGCATGGGGCCCGGCTCCATCTGCACCACGCGGGTCGTCTCCGGCGCCGGGATGCCCCAGATCACCGCCATCGCCGAAGCCGCGCGGGCGGCGGTGGAAACGGACACCCCTCTCATCGCCGACGGCGGCGTCAAGTTCTCCGGCGACATCACCAAGGCCATCGCCGCCGGCGCGTCCTCGGTGATGATCGGCTCCCTCTTCGCCGGCACAGACGAGAGCCCGGGCGAGCTGATCCTCCGCCAGGGTCGCTCCTTCAAGTCGTACCGGGGCATGGGCTCCCTCGGGGCCATGAAGTCCGGCTCCCGGGACCGCTACTTCCAGGAGTTCGAGGCGGCCACCGACAAGCTGGTCCCGGAGGGCATCGAGGGCATGGTCCCGTACAAGGGGCCGATCTCGGCCATGGTCCAGCAGCTCGTGGGGGGCCTGCGGGCGGGGATGGGTTACAGCGGGGCCTCGAGCATCCGCGAGCTCCAGAAGCGCGCCCGCTTCGTGCGCATCTCCCCCGCCGGGCTCAAGGAGAGCCACGTCCACGACGTGATCATCACCAAGGAGGCGCCGAACTACCGCCTTGAATAGCCGATCCCTCGTCGCCCTCCTCGCCGTCGTCGTTCTCGCTGCGGCCTGTCGCAGTGGCGAACGGGAGACGTTCGTGACCTACTTCAACGGTGAGCAGCGGGTGTCCATCCGCTATCCCTCGGGGTGGAGGACGGACGAGGCAGAGCAGGAGGGGATCTGGTACCGGTACTTCCTCGCCCCGCCCGCCGCTCCCGGGAACAAAGCCGCGGTCTCCGTCACCCTCCTCGCCGGGCCGCTCTCCTCCCCTGTCGACCAGTACGCCCAGAGCTACCTCACCGGCAACGAGGTCGCGTCCACGCGGGACGAGGAGCGCCAAGGGGCAAAGGGACGCACCTGGATCTACTACTCGCCCGACGGACGGACGCGCCACCGGCTCCTCCTGCTGGCCGCGCGCGAGCAGTTCTGGGGGCTCTACGCCCAGGGCGAGGCCGGGGCCTTTGCGGGGCACGGGGCGGCCCTCGACGAGATGTGGGCGAGCTTCGCCCTGGAACGCCCGGAGCTCTACCCGGCGCAGCATTGGGAGGGCTTTGGCGTCTCACTCGGCGTGCCCCCGTCCTGGCGCGAGACCCGGCAGTTCTCGGGTCGCGACACGCTTCTGGTCCAGTTCACGAGCCCGGCCCTGGCCGTCCAGCGCGGCCAGACGGTGCACGCTTCGCTGACGATCACCGTGGAGCAGATGTCCGGGGAGCCGGGGATCGAGGCCTTCTACCAGGCCACCCGGGCCCGGCTTGGGGAGAACCTCCGCGTCTTGAGCCACGCGGAGTGGGGGAACGGCTACGTCGACGTCATGCGCACCGAGACCTCCGTCGCGGTGAGCTACGTCAAGCGGTTCTACCGGGCCGAGGGACGCCGCGGCGTCTCGCTGGCCTTCGAGGGCCGGGAGGACGTCTTCTGGCGGATCGACACCTGGCCCGGCCTCATCGCCTCCACGCTGAAGATCAGTCCGCTCCCGAGCATGGACCGTTGAACGCGATCCTCGCCCGCCTCGGCGGGCGTCTCGCCCGCCTCCTCGGCGGCCCCGGGCGTCTCGAGATCGAGGTCGAGCCCGACGGGCCGCGTGGTGGGCTCAGCGTGCCCTCCAGCGGAGACGGCGTGTGGCGGATCGTCCACCGGAGTGACCGACCCTGCCTGACCCCTGACGACACCTCCTACTACCTGTACTTCGCTCTGCCCGAAGGCTTTCGGCGCCGCGCGACTTCGGGTCTCTGGGTCGAGGTCGAGTACTACGGGAGCGGCTACGGCGAGTTCCGCCTCCAGTACGCGTCCACCGCTCGGGACGACCCGGTCGAGGGCCTCTACACCCCGGCGGAGCAGCGGTGGGCTCCGGACGGCGCGGGACCGCTTCGCTTTCGACGCGCGGTCTTTCCCCTCCCTGATTTCGCTCCCTCCCGCACACAGCACCACGGGGCCTCTTTCCGCCTCGAGTTCCGCGGCGAGCTGCTCGTCTCGCGCGTCGCGGTCAGCCTCGAGGCCCCCGGTCGTCTCGAGTCCTTCCCGGCGGTGGCGCCGCTCCCGGACCTGAAGAAGCTGCCGGGCCGCTTCTACCCGATCAACTACCTCTTCGTGGAGATCACCAACGCCTGCAACTTCAAATGCACCTGGTGCCCGGACGAGATCATGGATCGCCGACGCGGCTTCATGAAGAAGGAGAAGGTCTTCCGCCTCCTCGACGAGGTCGCGGAAAAGCGGTCGTGGCTCGGACCACTCTTTCCGGTCAAGCTCCACCAGATGGGTGAGCCGATGCTGCACCCCGAGCTCGTGGAGATCGTGGAGCACGCGGAGAGCCGCGGCGTCGCCATCGAGCTCAACACCAACTGCGGCCTCATCACGCGCGAGAGGATCGAAGGCCTCTATCGCGCGGGCCTTACCAACATGATCCTGTCCTACCAGACCCCGGACGCCGTGTCGTTCAATACGCGCAAGGCCCCCCGCATCCTCTTCGACGACTATCGGGACAAGGTCCGGCTGGCGGTCGAACGAAAGGTCGCCCTGGGTGCGCGCACGCACCTCGAGATCGACATCATGAACACCAAGCACGTGGACGATCAGCGCATCGTCAGCGAGGACGAGCAAGCCCTGGCCTTCCTCACGGACTGGATCACGTTCGCCCGCGAGCTGGAAGACCGCCACGGCCTGGCCCCCCGCTCCCACGATTGGGATCAGATCCGGAGCGCACGCTTCCTGGACCAGGACGAGAACGGCAGTCGCTACACTCTGCTCGACGGGGTGCACCTGATCTGGAAGCGCTTGCACAGCTGGGGTAACGCGCTCGGAGGGGACGGGCAGCGGGCTGAGGTTCCGCTCATATCGGTGGCGTCGACCGGCGCGGGCGGCGCGGCCGATCACACGTACTGCCCCGCCCCCTACGACCAGTTCGTCGTCCAGTGGAACGGTGACGTCGTGAGCTGCTGCACCGACTACGAGGGCCGCACCAAGACCGCCAACGTGTTCGCGAGCTCGGTCGAGGACGTGTGGAAGAGCGAGGTGGGTCGCCGGCGCAAGCAGGACATGCTCGAGGGCCGTCTCCTCGACGTCTGCGCCCGCTGCCAGGGCCTCAAGTAGGCCGCTGCCCTACCGGCCCCGCTTGCCCTCCGCGGCCTCGAGCTCGCCGAGGTCCCGCCAGGCCCCGGCGTGGCCGGGATCGGCTGAGAGTATGAGACGCAGCTGCAGCATCGCGCGTGCGGTCATGCCCGCCCGACGGTAGTATGTCGCCAGACGGTGCCGCAGCTCGACGTCGTTCGAATTGGTCTCGAGGGCGGCGAGGCAGTGGCTCTCCACGTCCTCCTGGAACGGCCCGCTCTGCGCCAGCGTCATCGCGAGCAGCCGCCGGCAGCCGCGGGCGTCCGGGTGGGTCTTGACGAGCGTCTTCAGCAGCTCCACCGCCGCCTCTCGCTGTCCCCGCTCGAGCAGTGAGCGGGCCTGCTGCTCCCCGATGTCGGGGTCTGGCGGCGCGACGGGCCCGGGCTCGGGCTCTGCGAACGCGGAGTCGGCCTCGCTCGCGGGGCCGGGCTCAAACGCGGGTGCGGGCTCGACCTCCATCTCGACCTCGGGCTCCAGGGGCCCGGCGGGGCCGGGTTCGAAAGCAGGTGTGGGGTCGACCTCGATCTCGATCTCGATCTCCGGAGGCGCCGCGGGGCCGGGGGCCGGCCTCGGCGCTTCCGCCGGCGCGGGAGGGACGACCGGTGCCGCCTCGTGAGTCTCGACCATTCCGCTCGCCACGAGCCCGTACACCGCTCGGAGCAGGTCAGAGCGAGGGTGGTGCAGACGGAGCGCGTCCCCGAGAGTCGTCTCGCGTGCGGACAGCGCCAGCACCGCGCGCTCGGGAGGCGAGGCCGGCAGCTGATCGTACGAGAAGGGACGTATGGCAACGCGGCGCAGCCGGGTGCCCAGTCCCCCGAGCACGGGCTCGAGGCGTCTCGGGTCCGGGAAGAGCCGCGACCCGAGGAGGAGCAGGCGACCGGTCTTGAGCTCGAGAATCAGATCGGCGGGGAGAGGTCGCTCCATTGCCCGGCGCTGCAGTCGGCCGCTGGTCCAACGCAGTACTGAGAGGACGATCCGCTCCGCCTGTCCCATGACCGCGGCCGCCAGCTCCTCCGGGCGGAGCACCCCGGCCTCGATGAGGGCCTGACCGAGGCGTCGGCCCGGGGTTTGCACCGCGGTCATCGCCGCCCGGAACTGGACCTCCGTGATCCGTCCGATCCGGTACAGGTTGGCGCCGAGTCGATCCTCCTCGACGGTCGATGCCGCAAAGACGATCTCCCCGTCGAGAAAGTAGAGACCCTTCGCGACGTCGCCCTGGGCGAGGGCAAGGACACCCGTCCAGCTCTCTCGGCGGATCTGTCGGACCTCCTCGCTGACGAGGACCTTTGAGATGTCGAAGGCCTGTCCCGCGCCGCTCACGCCGTCGTCCTTCCCCACCGCCCGCCCGAGGCCACGATGCTACGAGCAGGCTTCCTGAATGTAACCCATCGCCTTCAGCTTCTCACACGCCTCCGGGCTGAGCCGCTCCTCCCAGGATCGGCCCTCCAATCGCCCGCGCGTCTTCGCGGTCCGGGCGTCGATCCGCTCGCGGAACCGCTCGAGCTCCTCTCGCTGCTCTTTGAGCTCGGCCGCCATCTGCGGGCCGACGTTGCGCGTCTCCCCGGGATCCCGCTCGCGGTCGTACAGGGCGTACTCGGTGCCGTCCTCCGTCGGGGTGGCGACGATCTTGAAGCGATGGTCCCACGACCCGAGGAGGTTGCGGTCGTTCTGCCCGAAGAGACGCGACCGTGCGGCCCCCCTCCCGATCCCCGCCCCAAGGAGGCTCCGGCCGGCCAGCCCGGGAGGAAAGGACACCTTGACCGCGTCGAGGACGGTCGGGACGAGGTCGAGGGTCGTGGCGAGCGCGTCGCTGCGCTGTCCCACCGGCAGCCCGGGCCCGGCCATCACCAAGGGGACCCGCATGCTGGGGTCGTACAGGTTCTGGCCGTGATCGAAGAAGTAGTCGTGCTCGCCGAGGCTTTCGCCGTGGTCCGACGTGAGGACCACGATCGTCCGATCCCCCACCTCGGAGCTCTCCAGCGCCTCGAGGACCCGGCGCACCTCGGCGTCGGTGGCGGCGATCTCGCCGTCGTACTGTGCGACGTAGTAGCCGAGGCCGCGACCCGGCACCTCCCACGCCCGCGCCACCCCGCCGCTGAAGCCATCCACCGGTTTCAGCGCCGGGCCCCGCCGCGCCTCCTCGTCGACGAACGCCGTGTCGAAGGGGGGCGGGGGCGTGTAGGGCGCGTGAGGATTGACGTAGTGGAGCCAGAGGAGGAACGGTCTCTCGGGGCTCGCCTCCCGGATGAAGCGGACGCCGTCGTCGGTGATCGCACGGGCCCGGTCCATCTCGGAGGCGAGCGCCGCCTCCTCCCAGGTCTCGCGGTAGCGGTCGAAGCCCTTCGCGTACCCGAGGGAGGCGGCGACGTTGGGGTTGTCGACGACGGCGACGGTCTCGTAGCCGGCCTCTCGAAGGACCCCCGCGAGCGTGGGGTTGAAGTCGAGGAGCAGGGGGTGGGTCTTGCCGTATCCGCTCTCCGCGGCGAGGCGACCGGTCATCATCGCGACGAAGCTGCCCCGCGTCTTGGGCCAGTAGGTGGAGGCCTGGTCGAAGGTGACCCCAGTCCTCGCGAGCGCGTCGATGTGCGGCGTCGTCTCGCGCGGATAGCCGTACAGGCTCATGTGGTCGGCACGCAGGGTGTCGATGGTGATGAGGAGGACGTTGAACCCGTTTCCGGTCATCACCGGCCGCGCCGCCGTTCCGCGCTCTTCCGGCCCGGCAGCCGGCCCGCCACGACAGCCGGCACCCAGCGCGAGGGCCAACACCGCGATCCAGGTGACACCCCCTCTCACGCCGCCGTCTCCTCAATGCGCAGCCGACGGAGGTCGTCTCCGGCGTGGGCGAGATGCACCCGGACCGGTCGGGGCCAGTACGGCCACCGCAGCCTGTCCGCCCACTCCACCGCCAGCACCCCGTGCGGCCCCGGAAGCTCGTCCAGGCCGAGCTCGATCTCGTCGCCGTCGCCGGCCAGCCGATACAGATCGGCGTGGTGGAGGGTGAGCCGTCCGGCATAGGACGTGAGAAGCACGAACGTCGGGCTCGACACCTGGCTCGGGTCGGCCCCGACCCCTCGGGCCAGGCCGCGCACGAAGGCCGTCTTCCCGGCCCCGAGCTCGCCGGAGAGAAGCACGACCTCTCCCCCGCGGAACTGCGCGCCGAGCTGCTCGGCGAGCGCGATCGTCTCGTCCTCGCTGCGCGTGGTCAGCTCCGGGATGACGTTCCTCCCGCTGGCCGCACCGATTCGATGGCCCGCGGCAGCGCCTCCGCGAGGTCCCCGGCGGTGAGCCCCTCCTCGCCACAGGTCTCCGCCGCGAGATCGCCGGCCCGCCCGTGGACGTAGGCACCGGCGGTGGCCGCCCTCCAGGCGTCGTGGCGGGCGAGAAGGGCGCCGATAACCCCGGCGAGGACATCGCCCGTCCCCCCGGACGCCATCCCGGGGTTGCCGGTGGGGCTGACCGTGGCGCGCCCTCCGGGGCCGCCCACCACGGTGCGCTGACCCTTCAGCACGACGACCGCGCCGCTCCGCCGAGCGAGCTCGAGCGTCTCCGGCACCCGTCGGCCCTGGATCTCCGGGACCGGTCGGCGAGTCAGGCGTGCCATCTCGCCGGGGTGGGGGGTGAGCACCGTCGGCGCCGTCCGCCCGACCACGGCATCTTCCGGCGCGTCCCCGGGATCGGGAGCCAAGGCGTTCAGCCCGTCCGCGTCCACGATCAGCGGCACCGGACAGCGGCGGACGACTTCGCGGACGAGGGCGCGCGTGGAGGGGTCCTGGCCGAGGCCGGGCCCGAGCACGGTGGCGTCGCGCTCCCCGGCGAGGCCCAGGAGCCGATCGAGACCGTCCTCGGACAGTCCCCCGCTCGGCGTTTCGGGCAGGGGCTCCGTCATGATCTCGGCCCGAATGCCGGCGACCAGGGGCAGGCACGACGCCGGGGTGGCCACGGTCACGAGGCCGGCCCCCGCCCGCAGGGCACCGGCGGCCGCGAGAACGGCGGCTCCGGTCTTGCCCACGGAGCCGGCCACGACGAGAACGTGGCCGAAATCGCCCTTGTGGGCGTCGCCCCGCCGCCGAGGGAACGCGGCGGCAGCGTCCGCATCCTCCATGAGAAACAGAGAGGGCTCCGCCCCGGCGAGGGCCTCGGCGGGGATGCCGATGTCGGCAATCACCAGCTCCCCTGACCGCTCACAGTCCGGGGGCAGCACGTGCCCCCACTTCGGCGCGGCGAAGGTCACGGTGAGGGTCGCCCGCACGGTCGGGCCGTCGACCGTCCCGCCGTCGGCACGGATTCCGGAGGGGATGTCCACCGCCACCACTGGAACCCCGGCATCCGCGCGCCGAACCAGCTCGGCGATCCCCTCCGCTGCGAGCCCGGACGGACGGGACCGCAGTCCCGTGCCGAGCAAGGCGTCGACGATCAGGTCGGCCGTCCGCACGCGCTCCCGGGCCGCCTCCCAGCCGGCGGCGTCGGGCACCTCCAGGACGAGTCCCCCCGATCGCTCGCAGGCCACGAGGTGCGTCCGCGCGTCGCCCCGCACGTCCTCCTTGCGGCCGAGCAGGAGCGCCTCCGCCCCGATCTGCTTCAGGCGCCGCGTCACCACGAACCCGTCGCCCCCGTTGTTGCCCTTGCCGCAGAGGACGACGATTCGGCCGGCGTCGGGGAAGCGCTCGCGGATGGCGGCGGCCACCGCCGCTCCGGCGTTCTCCATCAGCACGGGGCCGGGAAGGCCGACCTCGTCGATGGTGAGGCGGTCCGCCCGTCGCATCTCGTCCGCAGTGAGGACCGGGATCACCCGTCGAATCTATCCCAGGTTTGCCCCGCGCACCAGGAGTGCCGCCCAGACGAGGATCGCGAAGGCCAGGCGGTAGTACACGAAGGGGAGATACGTCCTCGTTCGCACGTAGGCCAGGAGCACGCGGATGGCGGCGAAGCCGGAGACTGCGGCCGCGAGCATGCCCGCGACGACGGGCCCGACCGCGGCCTCGCCCCGCACGAGGTCGGGCACCTTCACGAGCGCCGCGCCCAGGGTGACGGGCAGGGCGAGCATGAAGCTGAAGCGTGCCGCGGCCTCCCGTCGGTGCCCGAGGAAGAGCGCCATGCTGATGGTCGCCCCCGAGCGTGAGGTTCCGGGGATGATCGCCATCGCCTGGGCGAGTCCGATGAGCAGTGCGTCGCGCAGGGAGACGTCCTCTTCCGGCCCCGCGCGGGCCGCCCGCCGGTCCGCCGCCCAGAGGACCAGCCCCATGAGCGCCATGGAGAGGGCCACGAGGGCCGGGGATCGGAAGATCGTCTCCGCCCATTCGTCGAGCACCAGCCCCGCGATCGCCCCGGGGACGGTCGCGAGCGCCAGGTACAGGAGCGTTCGGCTGTCCCGGTCGGCCAGCGGACGTCGGGACGCGATCCCCCTGAGCCCGGCACCGATGAGGCGCACCCAGTCGCGCCAGAAGGCGAAGGCGACCGCGGCCAGGGTGCCGAGGTGAAGCGCCACGTCGAAGGCGAGCCCACTGTCGGGCCAGCCGAGCAGCCAGGGGACCACGATCAGGTGCCCGGAGCTGCTGATCGGCAGGAACTCTCCGAGCCCCTGCAGGAGGCCGAGGACGACCGCCCGCATCGTCGTCACCGGACGCGCGAGCTCGATTGACGCCCGCCGAGACGCGGTGCTAGCCTCACCGCGCCTTCGTCGGACGCACGCTCGGGAGCTTCAGCCATTCAATCCTTCGCCTCCATCAACGGTGAGATCGTGCCCCTCGAGGAGGCACGGGTTCCCGTCCTCGACAGCGGCTTCGTCTTCGGGGACAGCGTCTACGAGGTGCTGCGCACGTACGGTGGCCGCCCCTTCGAGAGCGGTCGCCACTTCCGCCGGATGCGCGCGTCCGCCGGCCGCCTCGGAATCCCCATCCCCGCGACGAATGCCGAGCTCCTGGCTCAGGTCCGGGCCCTCCTCGCCCGGGCCGGGGACACCGAATCCTACGTCCGCATCGTGGTCACCCGGGGCGTCGGCAACTCGTCCTACGACTTCGACGCCATCGCCGGCCCGACCGTCGTGATGATCCAGAAGCCGCTGCCTCCGCCTGCTCGGCGGCACTACGACGAGGGGATTCGCGTCAGCGCGGTCGACGTCCGGCGCAACCACCCGAGCAGCCTCGACCCCGCGATCAAGTGCTCGAACCTGCTGAACAACATCCTGGCGGTGCGGGAAGCGAAGGCCCGGGGCGCCGAGGAGCCGCTGCTGCTCAACCTCGACGGGTTCGTGGCGGAGGGCGCCAGCACCAACGTCTTTGCGGCGAAGAACGGGACCGTGCGCACGCCGCCCCTCAGCGCCGGGATCCTTGGGGGCATCACGCGGGAGGTCGTGCTCGAGCTCGCGGCCTCGCTCGGGATCCCCTGCCGGGAGGAGGCGCTGGAGCTGGGGGACCTGCTCGGAGCCGACGAGGCCTTTCTCAGCGG
The DNA here is from genome assembly GCA_963700695.1 of uncultured Acidobacteriota bacterium. Lineage (GTDB taxonomy): Bacteria > Acidobacteriota > Vicinamibacteria > Fen-336 > Fen-336 > JAJDNS01. Next base: position 135,132 of record CAVOYO010000005.1, read on the forward strand.
TACGACCCGGGAGGTCATGCCGATCCACCAGGTGGACGATCACCTGATCGGCGACGGACGCCCCGGCCCACTCACCCGACGGGTGATGAAGGCCTTCAGCGCTTACGCGCCCCACCACTGCGACTAGCAACTACTGCCGCCGCCAGCCGGTCCGCCCGAACCAGCGGCTGAGCTCCTCGCGCGGAACCCGCACCACGGTGGGCCGACCGTGAGGGCACAGGGTCGGGTGAGCCGTCCTGGCGAGGTCGCGCACGATGGCGGACATGGATTCCAGGTTGAGGGGCTGGCCGGCCCGCACCGCCGAGTGACAGGCCAGGGTCGCGGCCAGACGGTCGCGCGTGCCCGCCACCGCCCAGCCCGTCTCCTCGCGCTCGGCCAGCTCCCGCAGGACACGCTCCAGCGCCGGGCCGGGGTCCTTCTGGCCGAGCAGGGCGGGGACGGCACGCAGGCGGGTCGAGCCCCCTCCAAACGCCTCGACGTCGAATCCCAGCTCGCGGAGCGTCTCGACGTGGGCGTCCAGCACCGGCCGCAGCTCCGGGGGCAGCTCGATGACCACGGGCGTGACCAGACCCTGGGACTGCACGGCGTGGCGCTCCGCCCGCTCGAGGAGGCGCTCGAAGCGGACCCGCTCGTGCGCGGTGTGCTGGTCGACGAGGACGAGCTCGTCCCCGTCGCTCGCCACGATGTACGTGAGCCGGTGCTGCCCGAGCACCACCGGCACGGCCCTTTCGGTGGCGGACGTGTCGCCGACACCCTCCGCCGCCCGGTCCGGCGGCAACGCCGGCCGGCCCCAACCCCCGCCCGTCGGGGCCTCCGCGACCGAGGCCCGGTCCAGGAACGAGCCCACGGCCGCGGCCGCCCGCTCGGCCACGTCCCGATCCTCTCCGCCACGCCCCACCCCGACCCGGGGAAGCTCGCGCACGCCCTCGGCGAGCGCCTTGCGGACCGCTCCCTCGACCGCGGCCCACGCCGTGCGGGTGTCGGCGAAGCGGACCTCGGTCTTGGCCGGGTGAACGTTGACGTCCACCATGTGCAGCGGGACCTCGACGAAGAGGAACGCCTCGAAGCCGCGGTCCCCTCCTCCGGCGGCGCGGAAGGCCTGCGACACCGCCTTCGCGAGCGCCCGGTCGCGAACCGGGCGGAGATTCACGAACAGCCGCAGCGACGGGCGCGACGGCCGGGGTCGGTCGGGACGGGACACGAACCCGCGCACCGCCACCCAGTCGGCGCCCCCCTCCACCGGGACGAGGTCCTCGAGGAGGCGCGCCCCGAAGACCTGGTAGAGCCGAGCGGCCAGCCCGTCGACGGGCGGGGCCTCGAGGATCGAGCGTGAGCCCGACTTGAGGAAGAACCCCGTCCGGGGCCGGGCCAGCGCGAGGAGGGTGACCGCCTCCGCCACGTGCCCCGACTCGGTGGAGGCGGCCCGCAGGAACTTCCTTCGGGCCGGGACCGCCCCGAAGAGATCCCTCACCTCCACCGTCGTCCCCCGCGGGTGGCCGACGTCGCGGACGTGGAGGCGGCGGCCGTGGCTCACCGCGATCTCCGTGCCCTCGGAGGTGCCGTCCTCACGTGTCCGGAGGACGAGCTCGGAGACCGCGGCGATCGACGGAAGCGCCTCCCCCCGGAAACCGTGGGTCGCGATGGCCTGCAGGTCGTCCAGGCTGCGCAGCTTCGAGGTCGCGTGGCGCTCGAGGGCCAGCTCGGCGTCGGACCGGCTCATCCCCCGGCCGTCGTCGCGCACACGGACGAGCGCCGCCCCTCCTCTTTCGATATCGACGTGAATGCTCCGCGCCTCGGCGTCGAGCGCGTTCTCGAGCAGCTCCTTGACCACGGAACCCGGCCGCTCGACGACCTCGCCGGCCGCGATCTTGTTGACCAGATCCTCGGGAAGACGTTCGACTGCCGTCAGGAAACCTCCTCCCTCGCGGACGTTCACTCAGCGGGCACCGATCATAACCCCGAGCATTCCCTCCCCCACATAGGGAGCGATGCGGTGAGGGGTCAATGAACAAGTGCGGCTGGCCGCCAGGCCCCGACTCGCCCGCGTGTCCGCTCCCTGGGGACACGCGGGTGTCCGTGGCCTATCTCAAGCCTTCCCCTC
>CAVOYO010000006.1:0-70000 GCA_963700695.1 uncultured Acidobacteriota bacterium
ACAAGTGGGCTCACGGGCCGCACCACCGGGGACTGGCGTTCGCGGCCTGAGGCGGCGGGTGGTGGCGTCCTCATCATGAATGCTTGCCATCTTCTGGACTACATCGGATGGCTGACTCAGGAAGCCGTTGTCGAAGTCACGGGTTGTACCGCCACTCTGTCCCACAGCGTGGCGGTTGAAGACACTGTTTCGCTGAGCTATCGCTACGAAGGGGGCGCGCTCGGACTCCTGCAGGCAACTACGGGGCTCGTCGGACCGGACTCCTACGAGCAAGTCCTCTGGGGCCGTCACGGTCAACTCGTGGTCGCGCCGACGCTTCGGTTGTGGTCCAACCGGACCATCGACGGGTACGAGGCAGGCCGATGGCATACCATGGGTCATCTATTCCTTCCGGCCGAGCGGCGCCACTTCTTCGAAGACTTCTGTGCGGCTGTGCTCGATGGCAATGAGCCGCCGGTGAAGCCGGAGGAAGCGGCGCACGTGCAAGCGACGATCGAGGCGGCCTATCGCGCGGCGGAGACGGGGCGCTTGTGCTCCGTGCGTCAGCTACAGGCTGAAACGGAGCCCTCCGATCAATGATTCCCGTCCGCGTGGTGGCCTCCCGTATGCTGGACCCTGAGCAGGGTGCGGCCGCGCTCATCGGGGCGCCGACCGGCACCCTCGTCGGCTGGCTTGGCTCGTTGGATGCGCTGCCGGCGCCGGGTTCGGCTCTGGAGTTTGGAAAACACGACTTACTCCCTTTCGAACCTGGATGCACTGAAAACGAAGCGTTGCATCTGCTTGCGGCCTGGCCTTCTTGGCGCGTGACCGAGGCGGCGTCCATCGAAGTGGGTAGTCGGGTTCTAGTTGTGTGGCACGCGGTCACTTCACGCCAAGGTCGCGGACCTGTCGCGATGGCAGGGTGCCATGACCGCGCTGTTCCGACGTGCCCGCGGCTGGGCGCGGGCGCCATGGGATGTGGTGATCCTCGCGCACGCGCCCATCGGGCTGCTGGCCGATGCCACGAGGGCCTGTCGCACCCGCGGCACGGTGGTGGTGGCAGGGACGTACGCGGCGGCGCTGGACCTGGATCTCTATCCGGACGTCCATCGCCGAGGACTACGTGTCGTGTGGCTGGCTCCGTACTCGTTGACGCCCTCGGCGCGGTCGGAGTGGACGCGTACGGCTCACGCACTGCATCGACTGCTTTTTCGCCGAAACCTCGGAGCGGGACCATGAAACCGCCGTCGGCGGGGCCGAGGCACCGTCCTCCACTTCGCCGAGGCCTCTTAGCACGAGCGGCTTCTTGCCTCGCTTGCGCGCTGGCACCAGCGCGACCGCTACCGGATGCTGTTCGGGACGCTGTATCCCGCCGCGCCCTGGCTGAAGGAGTGTATCGACTCCCAAGGGGTTCCCGCCTTCAGCCTGCATGCCGCGGCCGCCTCGGCTCCCCTCTGGTAACTCAGCGTTTCTCTCGCCTTCTCAGGAGAGAATACGTTGACGTCTTGCACCGGCATCTCTTCCGTACCGGAACACTGCGGTTGGTGGACGTCGGTGAGGGAGCGTCTTCTCGCCGTTGCCGGCAGGGCTGGAACTGCTTCGGGACGGAGGTTTCCCCACACGCTCTGGACCATGGGCGGAGCCGCGGGTGGACCGTTTCCGCCTTGATCCCCGGGGCAGCACGCTCCCGCGGGCCGCCTTCGATGTCGTCACGATGATCGAGGTTCTCGAGCATCTGGCCGAGCCGCGGGATCTCGTCCAGCGCGCGGCTCATTCGGCTGCGGCCGGCGGGCTCCTTTATCTGACCACACCCAACGCGAGGAGCCTGAATCGGTGGGTCCTTGGAGCGGAGCGTGGTCTGCCGCCAGAGCACCTGGCTCTCTGGGACCGTGCGGGGGATTCGGCGCGCTGGCACGCTGGCTTCGCCAGGGTCGGTATCCGGAGCGGAGGGGCTCAACCCCGCCGAGATCGTGGCTCGCCTCCGCCCCGGCGCCGACCCAGGGCGGTCCATCGGCAGGAGGCCGGTGTCGCCCGAAGTTCAGCCTTGTCGCGCAGTGGGCTGCGACGGGCGGTCAAGAGCGGCCAAGCTCCTCTTGCTCGATCTCCTGGGCGTTGGGGACACCTGCGAAATCCGGGGCGGAGAGGGTGGGGTAGCCACGGCCCAAGGAAGCATCCGGTCTCGCGCGCCGCACGGGGTCGCCTCGCATCGGCTGGCTAGACCGTAGGAACTACGGAGAGGAGGGGCTCCTCCTCAACGCACTCACCATCGATTTCGAGGACTGGTACCAGGGGCTCGAGATCGAACGTGAGCACGGCACCGCTTCGAGGACCGAATCGAGAGCTCGGGCCGAGCTTCTCGGCGTTCTCGCCGAGGCGGACACCCGCGCCACCTTCTTCGTGCTCGGCCAGGTGGCAGAGCGGCACCCGGAGCTCGTCCGGGAGATCCACAACGCCGGTCACGAGATCGGAGCCACGGGAAGTCACACCAGTTCGTGTACCGGATGGGGCCGGACGAGCCAGCATAGTTGGAAAGAAGGGACGGGCTGGGGTGGCAGCGTGGCGTTGTCCGCGAGGGACGGTGGTGTACCTGCGGCTCGAGAGTCCGCCCCGGCGGAGGCGGCGGAGCCAAGTCGGGGAAGGTGCGACCGCGGCGCCGGCGCGCATCCGGGGGGGAGAGGCAGCGCCGACAAGGCTCGCGGTTGGCTGGCGAATCGCCCTCGTTTTCACCTATGCTCTGCACCAAGGTACGATTGACCGCGCAACAACGTGGCACCACACCGTTCGACCTCTGCTCCCACCGAGCCAGCACGCGACCTTCCGTCGCTCGTCTCTCTGCCTCCCGGCATCCACTCCATGAGAGAGATCCTCAGCGACCATTCTTCAGCATAGCAGCGACACTGCGGAGTTGCCCGGCGACGCACGGTACCGACGGCGGTGTGGTAGAGTTGAGCATCGTCCGAACCTCCACCGGGTTCCGAGCAGAATCCGTATTATGAGCCTCTGCACCCGACCCGTCTTCGAGGACGTTGTCGGCTACCTGAAGGACCATGTCGACCTCGTGTCACTGACAGATGCATGGAGGCAGGCCCCGAGTCGTCCTGTCCTTCGATGAACTGGATACGCGGATTTCGCGGAGCACGCCTTGCCGGTGCTCTGAAGTTCTCGGTGCCGGCAAATCTGACGTGCGGCTGCGTGGAATCAGGCCTGCCTCCGCGCAACGTCTTGTTGATGGAGTATCTCCGTTGCGCCACCCCAACGCAGTTGCGGGAACTGGCGCTTCCGGGGCTTCCCTTCTCGGTGTCACGTCTGGTGTCACGGCCGCGGGAGCTCGGCTTGGCATTTGATCGCTTCCTGAAGAGTCGTTCGCGGCTCGAGCAAATCGAACTTGGCGCGGCGTCACCGAGTGGGTGCAGCGCTGCGGACTGAAATGGAACTCAGGACGCCGTTGTGATCGGACGTCCTCGCGCGCCTCGGTGGCGTGCATCTGGGAGCGCACAGCTACGAACACGACACGATGACCTTCGAGACGGACGCGTACTCCAGAGTGATTTCTCGCGCTGCCGTGCCTACTTCGAGGAGCGACTGGGTCTTGGACGAACACCTATGCATTCCCAAATGGCTGCTACCTGGAGCCCAATGGTCGACTTCCTGGCCAGCGAGGGTGTGAAGTATGTCCTGCTCGTGGACCAGCGAGACCCGCGGGGACGGGGCCGGGATCACCCGCATCACCTACTATGGCGACACGGCCAGTGAGTTGCGGCTGCGGGCTCTCGGTATGACTTCCCGGGAGCCCGAATAAGGGTTGCCCTGCTGACGCGGGATTCCCCGGAGCAGCGCTATCGGCAGAGCGTTCGGCCGCCGCCGTGGAACTCGTCGCGGTCGTGCACGTGCCACGACGACGCCCTCCGCTACCGCCTCTGCTCAATCGGCTCGCATTCCGCACGCTCGGCCGATCCCTGCTGCGAGCGTGGTTCGATGCACTGGCCTCGTTGAACAGAGCCGCGAGCGGCCTGCTACGCCGCTGGTGGCGACGAATATCAACGATCCGGAAGTTATCGATCAGCCGGGAGCTCGTAGCGGTTCGAGCTTCACGAACCTGGTAGGCGGGGGGTTGATCGAAATGGGGAGCCAACGTCGGCGCGGGGTCGTCTTAATCTGCATACGGGCCTGTTGCTGTACTGTCAACGGCGGGCCCAACTGCACGAACTGGTGTCTGGCTCGCGGAAGGTTCCTGATCGAAACACGGTCATGTGGTTGGATCGCGGCATCGATTCCGGGGGAATCGATCGCAACGGAGCGTCCGCATTTGAAGTGACTGGTACAGGAAAGGGTCTTGGGGCACGGTGTGGATCTCTACTCGCGTTGCATCGAGCGCCTCAGTGCCGGCGACGTCGAGGGCATCCCACAGTCCGACATCGGGGCCGGGCCGCACCTTCTACTCGCGCGAGTGGGGGGCGACACCGATGCTGCGCGCGATCACGAACCATCGCTGGCGGTACCGCCCTGAAGCCCTCAGCCGCCAGTCGCGGGGCGTCACCCAGCCATTGCTCGTCAGCCTGCCACCAGTTGGCCGAGCGGGGCCGCGTTCCCAAAGAGTTGCGGCCGACCCCCGCCGGACCGTGGGCACGCAGCTCCACCCCGCCGAAGGGCATCTCCCTGGATCCAGGGGCCGAGTGGCGGAAGGAGCGTGGGGAGTGTGTAGCAGCAGTCACAGTCACGGCAGCGAACGAGGTTTGTGACGGACGCCAAGGCCAAGGACAGGTGCGCCCGACCCCCCCGCTGTCCGATGAGTATGCGGAGCCGAGCTTCTGATATTGGGCAAGGCACGAACTGCGGCGTCCAGCGCACGGAGTTCCGTTGCTCTCGGCTCAGCGCAACGACTGTTCGCGCCGTCTTGTCTCGTCTGCCATGGGACCCAATCACCGAAAGATGGCAGGTTTCCCGAGCTAGGCTGAGCGGGGCGACAGAATACACTCTACAGGGGCTGGGGGAAGGCTTCGTCAACGCACTCACCATCGACTTGGAGGACTGGTACCAGGGCCTCGAGACAGTGGCACGCCTTCGAAGACCGCATCCTCCTCTCAGGGCGCAGGCTCCTGGTGGTTCTGGCCGAGTCCGGCACCCGTGGCACCTTCTTCGTCCTCGGTCACGTCGCGGAGCGTCACCCGGACCTCGTTCGTGAGATCCATGCTGCTGGGCACGAAATCGGGACACACGGCGACTCGCACGAGTTCGTATATCGGATGACACCCGGCTGCGCCGAGATTCTCAGTCAGTCAGCCGGCTGCAGGATCTCACCGCGCATCCCGTTCTCGGGCATCGGGGCCCCCTTCTTCTCGGTCACAAAGGAGTCTGGGCGCTGGACGTGCTTGCCGAATCGGGATCTCTACGACTCCAGCGTCTTCCCGGTTCGAAAACTACCGTTACGGCATCTTCTGCGGCCCCGCGCTGGCCATATCGAATCACTGGTCGAGACGGCAGAGGGCTCACCGAGTTCCCGATTTCCGGCGCTTCCTCGGGACGAATGTGCCCGTTGCGGGGGGAGCATATTTTCGAATCTATCCCTACGCTTTCACCCGCTTTGCCCTGCGTTCCATCAATCGCGAAGGGCAACCTGCTGTCTTCTATCTCCACCCTGTGATCCCAGCCAGCCCCTGCACCCCCTCCGTGCCGCGGCGCATCGCGGCGACACACTATTTCAACCTTTCGGCAACTGAGCGGCGCCTGCGGCGCTTCTTCGCCACTTCTCCTTCGCCCCCATGAGCGAGGTGCTCGGTGTCGCATGACGTCCAGGTGCAGCGTCACTTCGACGACGACGCTGAACGTTTTCGAGAGCACGAAACCGGCCAAGGGTCCCGTGATGCGATGGGTCGACGACGTCTGGCGAGGGGTGGTCCGGCGCCGTTTCGAGCTCACCCTGGAGCGCGTCGAACCCATCAAGGGCGGCCTCGACGTGGGCTGTGCGGGGCTCAGGGCGGTACCGCCTGGCTTTCGCCGAGAGGAGCCTGCTCGGCGTGGGGGTGGACTTCGCCGAGAGGATGATCCATCTGGCCCGGGAGCACGCTACGTCTCGGGGTCGCGGAGCGTTGCGATTTCCGCGCCGGGGCCTTCCCGGAGGCGGTCGCGAATGGAGCCTTCGACGTGACTACAGCATTGGGGTTCTTCGACTACGTGGCGGACCCCGTGACGGTGATCCAGCGCACTGCGCGAGCTGACGCGCTCGACGATGGTTATGAGCTTCCCGAAGGCGTGGGAGTGGCGGGTGCCGGTCCGGCGGCTTCGTTTCCTCCTGGCCGGCTGTCCGTTGCATCTCTACACCGAGCACCCATGCTGCGAGATCCTGCAGGCGCCCCTGTGGCGTCGGAGCGCTACTGATGGTCCGTTCTCGACCGTGACTACATCGTCATCGCCGCCATCTGAGCCCATCCGGGTCCTCCACGTTATCACGCGCCTCATCGTAGGAGGGGCGCAGGAGAACACCCTCCTGACCGTCGAGGGCCTGGATGGGACGCCGAATACGAGGTCACTCGGTTACTGGTACTGTCACAGGGGCCCGGAAGCGGAGCCCTTGAGGTAGTGAGCCCGTCGCACGACACGTCGTCTCGCAGCCTTTGCCGGGCGATCAGCCCCCTATCTCGTCGCCTTCTGAAAGTAGTACCGTCGAACCCCGCTATCACATCGTTCACACACACTCCTCCTCAAGGCGGGAGTGCTGGGGCGGAAGCGGCGGCCCGGCTCGCGGGAACCCCCATTGTCGTGCACATGCTGCACAGCCTGGTGTTTCACCACAGCCTGGGTGGTCAACCGTCTGTGGTGGGCGGCTCAAGCGCCTGTGTGCCCCGCTCAGGTAGTGGTCCGTGAGCGGGGCACACAGGCGCTTGACCGCCCACCACAGACGGTTGACCACCCAGGGCTGGTAGTCGTGGAAGACCAGGCTGTGCAGCGTGTGCACGACAATGGGGGTTCCCGCGAGCCGGGCCGCCACTCGCCCCAGCACTCCCGCCTTGGAGGAGTGTGTGTGAACGATGTGATAGCGGCCTCTCCGAATCAGACGGTACAGCTTCCAGAAGGCGACCAGATCGGACAGGGGGCTGATCGCCCGGCCGAGCTCGGGGAGGACAACGAGACGTGTCGTGCGACGGGCTCGCGCCTCGAGGCTGCCTTCCGGGCCCCTGTCGACGCCGGTGACCAGAGTGACTTCGGGTTCCAGGACGTCCGATCCAGGCCCTCGACGGTGAGGAGGGTGTTCTCCTGCGCCCCTCCGACGATGAGGCGCGTGATGACGTGGAGGACCCGGATGGGCTCAGATGGCGGCGATGACGATGTAGTCACGGTCGAGAACGACCCAGTCGTAGCGCTCCACGCCCGCAGCCCGCAGGATCTCGCGGCATCGGCGCTCGGTGTAGAGATGTAGCGGACAGCCGGCCAGGAGGAAACGAAGCCGCCGGATCGGCACCCGCCACTCCCACGCCTTCGGGAAGCTCATAACCATCGTCGAGCGCGTCAGCTCGCGCATGCGCTGGATCACCGTCACGGGGTCCGCCACGTAGTCGAAGAATCCCAACGCTGTGGTCACGTCGAAGGCTCCATTCGCGACCGCCTCCGGGAAGGCCCCGGCGCGGAAGTCGCAACGCTCCGCGACCCCGAGACGTGCAGCGTGCTCCCGGGCCAGATGGATCATCCTCTCGGCGAAGTCCACTCCCACGACACGAGCGGCTCCTCTCTCGGCGAAAGCCAGGCAGTACCGCCCTGAGCCGCAGCCCACGTCGAGAAACGTGCGGCCCTTGATGGGTTCGACGCGCTCCAGGGTGAGCTCGAAACGGCGCCGGACCACCCCTCGCCAGACGTCGTCGACCCATCGCATCACGGGACCCTTGGCCGTTTCGTAGATGCTGTCGAAACGTTCAGCGTCGTCGTCGAAGTGACGCTGCACCTGGACGTCATGCGACACCGAGCACCTCGCTCATGGGCGCGAAGGAGAAGTGGCGAAGAAGCCGCCGCAGGCGCCGCTCGGTTGCCGAAAGGTTGAAATAGTGTGTCGCCGCGATGCGCCGCGGCACGGGGATGCGGGGCTGGCTCGGGTCGAGCTCCCACGGGTGGAGATAGAAGACGGCGGGTTGCCCTTCGCGATTGATGGAACGCAGGGCAAAGCGGGTGAAAGCGTAGGGATAGATTCGAAAATACGCTCCCCCGCGCAACGGGCACGTTCGTCCCGAGGAAGCGCCAAGTGGAAATCGGGAACTCGGTGAGCCCTCTGCCGTCTCGACCAGTGATTCGATATGGCCAGCGCGGGGCATCCAAGATGCCGTAACGGTAGTTTCGAACCGGGAAGACGCTGGAGTCGTAGAGGAGTCCCAATTCGGCGAGCACGTCCAGCGCCCAGAGTGACTCCTTTGTGACCGAGAAGAAGGGGGCCCGATGCCCGAGAACGGGATGCCCGGTGAGATCCTGCAGCCGGCTGACTGACTGGAGAATCTCGGCGCGGAAGGAGCCGGGTGTCATCCGATATACGAACTCGTGCGAGTCGCCGTGCGTCCCGATCTCGTGCCCGGCGGCGTGGATCTCACGAACGAGGTCCGGGTGACGCTCCGCCACGTGACCGAGGACGAAGAAGGTGCCACGGGTGCCGGACTCGGCCAGAACCGCCAGGAGCCTGCGCCCTGAGAGGAGGACGCGGTCCTCGAAGGCGTGCCAGTCCTTGCGCTCGATCTCGAGGCCTTGGTACCAGTCCTCCAAGTCGACGGTGAGTGCGTTGAGCAGAAGCCTTCCCCTAGCCCCTGTAGAGTGTATTCTGTCGCCCCGCTGAGGCCTAGCTCGGGAAACCTGCCATCTTTCGGTGATTGGGTCCCATGGCAGACGAGACAAGACGGCGCGAACAGTCGTTGCGCTGAGCCGAGGAGCAACGGACACCGTGCGCTGGACACCGCAGTTCGTGCCTTGCCCAATATGCGGAAGCTCGCTCCGCATACTCATCGGACAGCGGGGGGGAGTGGCGCACCTCCTTGGCCTTGGCGTCGTCACAAACGTCGTTCGCTGCCGTGACTGTGACTGCTGCTACACACTCCCCACGCTCCTTCCGCCACTCGGCCCCTGGATCCAGGGAGATGCCCTTCGGCGGGGTGGAGCTGCGTGCCCACGGTCCAGAGACGAGGGCGGGATCAGCCCCGCCCAACTCTTTGGGAACGCGGCCCCGCTCGGCCAACTGGTGGCAGGCTGACGAGCAATGGCTGGGTGACGCCCCGCGACTGGCGGCTGAGGGCTTCAGGGCGGTACCGCCAGCGATGGTTCGTGATCGCGCGCAGCATCGGTGTCGCCCCCCACTCGCGCGAGTAGAAGGTGCGCCCGGCCCCGATGTCGGACTGTGGGATGCCCTCGACGTCACCGGCACTGAGGCGCTCGATGCAACGCGAGTAGAGATCCACACCGTGCCCCAAGACCCTTTCCTGGAGTTCGGCGAGCGACTCCGTGCCACTCAAATGCGGACGCTCCGTTGCGATGATTCCCCCGGAATCGATGCCGCGATCCAACCACATGACCGTGTTTCCGATCAGAAGAGACTTTCCTGCGAGCCAGACACCAGTTCGTGCAGTTGGGCCCGCCGTTGACGTACGGCGACAGGCCCGTATGCAGATTGACGACCCCGCGCCGACGTTGAGCCCATTCGATCAAGCCCCCGCCTACCAGGTTCGTGCCGAAACCGCTACGAGCTCCGGCTGGGTCCGTTCCAGGTGGGCGATAACTTCCGGATCGTTGATATTCGTCGCCACCAGCGGCGTCACAGGCCAGTTCGCGGCTCTGTTTTCGAACGAGGCCAGTGCATCGAACCACGCTCGCAGCAGGGACCGGCCGACGGTGCGGAATGCGAGCCGATTGAGCAGGAGGCGGTAGCGGAGCTTCGGCGGTCGTCGTGGCACGTTCTGCGAGTGCACGACCGCGACGAGTTCCACGGCGGCGGCCAAACGCTCTGCCAGATAGCGCTGCTCCGGGGAATCCCGCGTCAGCAGGGCAACCCTCATTCGGGCTCCCGGGAAGTCATACCGAGAGCCCGCAGCCGCAACTCACTGGCCGTGTCGCCATAGTAGGTGATGCGGGTGATCCCGGCCCGTCCCCGCGGGTCCTGCGCTCGTCCACGAGCAGGACATACTTCACACCCTCGCTGGCCAGGAAGTCGACGATTGGGCTCCGGTAGCAGCCATTTGGGAATGCATAGGTGTTCAGTCCAAGACCCAGTCGCTCCTCGAAGTAGGCACGGCGGCGCGAGAAATCACTCTGGAAGTACGCGTCCGTCTCGAAGGTCATCGTGTCGTGTTCGTAGCTGTGCGCTCCCAGATGCACGCCATCTCCGAGCGCGCGGACATCCGATCGCGACAGCATCCTGAGTTCGGATTTCAGTCCGCAGCGCTGCACCCACTCGGTGACGCCGCGCCAGAGTTCGATTTGCTCGAGCCGCGAACGACTCTTCAGGAAGCGATCAAATGCCAAGCCGAGCTCCCGCGGCCGTGACACCAGACGTGACACCGAGAAGGGAAGCCCCGGAAGCGCCAGTTCCCGCAACTGCGTTGGGGTGGCGCAACGGAGATACTCCATCAACAAGACGTTGGCGCGGAGGCAGGCCTGATTCCACGCAGGCCGGAATCACGTTCAGATTTGCCGGCACCGAGAACTTGCGGAGCACCGGCAAGGCGTGCTCCGCGAAATCCGCGTATCCGTCATCGAAGGACAGGACGACTCGGGGCCTGCCCTTCCATGCATCTGTCAGGCCATCGAGTGACACGAGGTCGACATGGTCCTTCAGGTAGCCGACAACGTCCTCGAACAGGGTCGGGTGCAGAGGGTCATAATACGGATTCTGCTCGGGAGAGACCCGGTGGAGGTTGAGGACGATGCTCGACCTTGACGCACCATGCGTGCCGTCAGTCGCCGGGCAACTCCGCATGTCGCTGCTATGCTGAAGAATGGTCGCTTGAGGATCTCTCTCATGGAGTGGATGCCGGGGAGGCAGAGACGAGCGACGGAAGGTCGCGTGCTGGCTCGGTGGGAGCAGAGGTCGAACGGTGTGGTGCCACGTTGTTGCCGCGGTCAATCGTACCTTGGTGCAGAGCATAGGTGAAAACGAGGGCGATTCGCCAGCCAACCGCGAGCCTTGTGGGCGCTGCCTCTCCCCCCCGGATGCGCGCCGGCACCGCGGTCGCACCTTCCCCGAGTTGGCTCCGCCGCCTCCGCCGGGGCGGACTCTGGAGCCGCAGGTACACCACCGTCCCTCGCGGACAACGCCACGCTGCCACCCCAGCCCGTCCCTTCTTCCAACTATGCTGGCTCGTCCGGCCCCATCCGGTACACGAACTGGTGTGACTCCCCGTGGGTCCCGATCTCGTGACCGGCGTTGTGGATCTCCCGGACGAGCTCCGGGTGCCGCTCTGCCACCTGGCCGAGCACGAAGAAGGTGGCGCGGGTGTCCGCCTCGGCGAGAACGCCGAGAAGCCTTCGGCCCGAGCTCTCGATTCGGTCCTCGAAGCGGTGCCAGTGCTCACGTTCGATCTCGAGCCCCTGGTACCAGTCCTCGAAATCGATGGTGAGTGCGTTGAGGAGGAGCCCCTCCTCTCCGTAGTTCCTACAGTCTAGCCAGCCGATGCGAGGCGACCCCGTGCGGCGCGACCGGATGCTTAGCTGGGCAGTCACTCTCCACCCTCTCGCCCCGGACCTTCAAGGTGTCCCCAACGCCCAGGAGATCGAGCAGGAGATTGGCTGCCCTCTTGACCGCCCGTCGCGGCCCACTGCGCGACAAGGCTTGACTCAGGGCGACACCGGCCGCCTGCCGATGGACCGTCCCTGGGGTCGGCGCCGGGGCGGAGGCGAGCCATGATCTCGGCGGGGTTGAGCCCCTCCGTCCGGATACCGACCCTGGCGAAGCCAGCGTCCAGCAGCAGCGCGCGGATCCCCCGCACGGTCCAGAGAGCCAGGTGCTCTGGCGGACAGACGCACGCTCCAGTCCGCTCCAAGGACCCAGCGATTCAGGCTCCTCGCGTTGGGTGTGGTCAGATAGAGGAGCCCGCCCGGCCGCAGCCAATGAGCCGCGCGCCGGACGAGATCCCGCGGATTCCGCCAGGTGCTCGAGAACCTCGATCATCGTGACGACATCGAAGGCGGCCGGCGGGAAACGGGGATCCTGCGGGGATCAGAGGCGACGGTCCACCCGCGCTTCCGCCCATGGTCCAGACGCGTGTGGGGAAACCTCGGTCCCGAAGCAGTCCCAGCCCTGCCGCTCGGCAGCGGCGAGAAGCGCTCCCTCGCCGAAGCCCACGTCCAGCCAGCGGCCAGTGTCCCGGTACGAGTCGGCTGACGACACGAGATGGGCGAGTGAGGCCTCGACGCTCTCGGGTGCGGCGAACTCCGAGTGGGCGTGGTAGCTGGCGTAGGTCCGGCCCGGGTCGAGCCGGAGGCGTCTCGCCTCGAGGGACGAAGAGGAGACCGCAAGCTCGACACTTCATCACGGCGAAGCCGTTCTTGACGGCCCAGCGGCTGCCCGGGGCGTCGCACACGAGCGCAGCTCGACGTGGAGGCAGGGATCGAGGGGGCAGTCCGCATCATTCTCCGCGACCGATGCCATGAGCTCGAGATACAGATCCATCTGACGCCGGCAGGCCGCCTCCAGGGAGTAGTGCGTCTCCGCGGCCCGCCGGCACCGGTCCGGGGTCCCGGGATCTTCAAGGAGCGCAACGAAGCTGGTGAACCGCGGTCTCGTAGGTCTGCTCGGTGTGATCAGCCAGGACGACGCCCACCGCTCCCTGCGGACTGATGTCGTCTGTGTCGCTGACGTTCGGCGTGGTGACAACGGGGAGTCCGCTGGCCCAGTATTCGCCGATCTTGGTCGGCGAGCAGCCGTGCTCGCTCAAGCCGCGAGCCAGGAAGAACAGCCCGGCGTCGTGCCGGACGAGCTCCGCGGGCATGTCGGCGTGAGGGAGGCTTGCGAGGGACCAGCTGCCCGGATCGAGGCCGGATCGCTCGACGAGCTGGCGGACCTCGTGCCGGCTCCGTTCGGGACAGTACTCGCAGTCGGACGCTACCGGTTGTTCTCCGAGGCCACAGCGGCGAACCTCGCAGCGTGGTGAAACAGATAGCGCAGGCCGATGGCGCCGACGTAGACGAGTCGAAGCATCCGGGCGGTGCCTGTCGCGGGGCGACGGCATCGGGCGGAAGCGATCCAGATCCACTGCGCTCGGAACGACGATCGTCGGGACAGAACGCTCGGTTTCTCGCCTGGCGATTGCCTGCTGTGCGCGCTGAGAAAGCACGATGATGGCGTCTGCACGGCGGTAGAGCTGCCCTTCGATCTCGCGGGCGACGCGGTGAATCAACGATCCCTCCGCCCACACGCCACCGTCAACCTGCTCGTCGGGGTAGAAGCCTTCGTTGTGGAAGACGAGCTTCGCGCCCAGCAGAGCGGCTGTGACGCGACCCATGACGCCCCCAAGGAAGGTACGAGCGTGAACGATGTCGATCTGGCCCCGTAGCCGGGATACCAGCCCCCGGGCAACGCCGTTCAGGACATCCCACGTCTTGGCGGCGATCTGCGGTCGCTTGTGGTAGACGAGGGGAATCCACGTGACACCTCGTGCCCGCAGGTCCTGGTCGACCGCCTCCATCGCCCGCGGTTGTGAGGCGTCGGCCGCCTTCTCAAACGTCACGAGAGTCAGGTCGGCACCGAGCTCCGCCAAGCGAGTCACGGCGGGTACGACGAGGGACTGGCCAAGGGGCTCGAGTGCACCCCAGTAGACCATGTAGAGGACTCGCGGGCGCGTTCGGTCCGGCCTCTGGACGCGAGACGGCTCGAGCGTCGTCAGGCACTGCACGACGCTCCGTGCTCGACTGGAGTCACACGGCGTCGCCTGGCACGCCGGCGGCACTCGCGCGACTGCGGCGGACCGCATGGCATCGCAAGACGACGCCGGAGAGAGCGGACCGGGAGGCCGAAGACGTACCAGGCGATCCTCGGGTCACGAGCAAGGGCCTTCAGCCCGAAGACCAGAGCCTTCCTGAGGTTGCCGAACGCCAATGCGAGCCGGAAAGGACCAGATCGTTCCAGGCGACGGCTCGCCTTCGGAGGCGGCCCAGCGGGGGAGGTCAACTCCGGGCTGGCAAACGTCTTCTTCAGGACGAGCTGAGATTCGCGCTCCAACATGGCGACGCTCTGGCTCATTGTCCCGTCGTAGCGCCGATAGTGGACGAGAGGCTCTCCAACGTATGCGAAGCGGCCTCGCAAGCCGGAGGCGTATGAGCAGGTCCCAGTCGGCCATGGTGGCGAACTTCGGGTCATAGCCACCAACGTCTTCAGAAGAGCTACGCCGAACCAGGGTGTCGACGACGTGGCCTGGGGCATCTCCTTGGAGTGCAGTATGAGCGGCTCGATGTCGAGGGAGGTTTCCGTCGTCGTGCACCGGCGGGAGCGGGAGCCCCTGGACGTCGATCAGATCCACACGCGCAGAACACACGTCGGCAGCGGTCTGCCGGGCCGCGCTGAGTTGCCGCTCCAGCTTGTCGGGCATCCAGAGGTCATCCGCGTCCAGAAATGCGATCCACGTCCGTCGGCGAGGCTTGCCACGCCCCGATTGCGTGCCGCGGCCACACCGGCGTTCGGCTGGTGGACGAGGATACCTGCGGCGCGAAGCTCGTGCAGACGGCGGCGGTCTCGTCAGTTGACCCATCGTCTACGACGATGATCTGTCGCACGGCGGACCTGGTCTGCGCCAGGACACTTTCGATCGCAGCAGCCAGGAACCGCTCGGCGTTGTAGGCGGGAATGACTACGCCGACGGAGTCTCTGACGATTTTCCAGAGCGCGTGTCCTCGTCAGGCACTCAGGTCAGTCGTGTCGAAGATCAAGGTTCCCTCGGGACTCGGCGCGATCGAGTTCGTCGTACAAGAGCTTCGTATGCGCGAACCATGCGCTCGAAGCGAAACGCTCGACGACCTTGGCCCGACCCGCCCCGCGAGGCGAGCACGGCTCATTGGATCGAGGAGAAGCTCAGCGAGGGCCTCGGCCAGCGCCGTGCTGTCCGCCGGCGGAACCAGGATGCCGTCGACGCCGTGGTCGACGATCTCCGGGATGCCGCCCACTCGCGTGGCCACGACGGGCACGCCAAGGTAGAGCGCCTCGACCAAGACGAGGCCGAACGCCTCGGCCACGCTGGGCAGTACGAAGACGTCGCTGGCCACCATCAGGTCAGGGAGGTCGTTGCGGAAGCCCATGAATCGCACCAGCCCCTCGCAGCCAAGGCGCCGCGTGCGCTCGCGGTATTCCCCCTCAAAAGGACCTTCGCCGGCCACGAGAAGGACGAAGGGATGCCTGTGACTTCTCCTTGAGGACTCGGATGGCGTCAAGGAGATACTCGTACCCCTTCTCTGGATGGAGCCGTGCCGCAACCAGGATGACATGGGTGTCCGCCAAGCCCTCGGCAGCTCGGACGCGGGTTCGCGCCTCGGGACTGGAGGGTTTGATGCGGTCGAAGTCGATGCCGTTGTATACGACACGGACCTTGGCGGCCGGCGCTCTCTCCACCTCCAGAAGGTGCTCAGCCGTGTGCCGTGAGACAGCCACCACCCGGTGGCTGAGCGAAGTGCAGAGCCGGTCAGCCCGTACATGCCAGCTGCTTGTGTATGCGGGTGTGGTAGTCCGAGTAGTGGCGAGTCAGGACTCGATTCGGGGTCTCGGGCCAAGGTGCCTGCAACGAGTCCCACCAAGCCGGGCTCGAAGAGATGTCCATGCATGATGTCAACGCGCTCTCTTCTCAGGAAGCGCGACAGACGAAGGGCTGCCAGAGGGAAGCCGAGGCGGCCGCGGCATCCCAGGCTGAAGGAGGGAACCCCTTGGGAGTCCATGTACTCCTTCAGCCAGGGTGCGGTGGGATACAGCGTCCCGAACAGCATCCGGTAGCGGTCGCGCTGGTGCCAGCGCGCGAGTTGAGGGAAGAAGCCGCTCGTGTCTGAGTCTTCGGCGAAGTGGAGGACGCGCCTCGGCCCCGCCGACGGCGGTCTTCATGGTCCCGCTCCGAGGTTTCGGCGAAGCAGCCGATGCAGCGGGGAGCCGTACGCGCCCACTCCGACCGCGCCAAGGGCGTCAGCGAGTAGGGGGCCAGGCACGCGACCCGGAGCCCTCGGCGATGAACGTCCGGGTAGAGGTCCAGGTCCAGCGCCTCCCCGTACGTCTCGGCCACCACGACCGTGCCCCGTCTGCGGCAGGCCCTCGTGGCGGCGGCCAACAGGCCAGCGGGCGCGTGCGCGAGGACCACAACATCCCAGGGTGCCCGCGCCTCGGCTCGCGGGACGCTCGGACCGTGCGGTCAGGGCACCGCACCATCGCGACAGGTCCGCGACTCTGGCGCCAAGTGAACCCGTGCCTACGACGAGAAGTCCGACTACCCACTTCGATGGAGGCCGCCTCGGTTACGCGCCAAGAAGGCCAGGCCGTCAAGCAACTGCAAAGTGTTCCTCTTCGGTGCGGCCAGGCTCGAGCGGGGAGCAAGTTCATGTTCTTCAAGGTCCAGCGTCGAACCTAGCGCCGGCAGCGTATCCAGAGAACCAAGCCAGCCGACGAGGGGACCGTCGGCGGCTGCCCCGACGAGCGCGGCCGTCGCCTGCTGCGGGTCGACCATCATGAGAAGCCACGACGCGGACGCGAGTCATCGGTCGGAGAGCTCCGCTTCGGCCTGCAGCTGGGGCACTGAACACGAGCGGCCCGTCTCCGCCGCGCGGTAGGCGGCCTCGATCGTCGCTTGCACGTGCGCCGCCTCCTCCGGCTTCACCGGCGGCTCATTACCATCGAGCACAGCCGCACAGAAGTCTTCGAAGAAGTGCCGTCGCTCGGCCGGAAGGAATAGAGGACCCAACGGTGTGCCACCGGCCTGCTTCGTATCCGTCGATGGTCCGGTTGGACCACAACCGAAGCGTCGGTGCGACAACGAGTTGACCGTGGCGGCCCCAGAGGACCTGCTCGTAGGAGTCGGGTCCGACGAGCCCCGTAGTTGCCTGCAGGAGTCCGAGGGCGCCCCCTTCGTAGCGGTAGCTCAACGAGACAGTGTCTTCGACCGCGACCCTGTGGGACAGGGTGGCGGTACAACCCGTGACTTCGACGACGGCTTCCTGAGTCAGCCATCCGATGTAGTCCAGAAGATGGCACGCGTTCATGATGAGGACGCCACCACCCGCCGTCTCACGCCTGCGAACGCCAGTCCCCGGTGGTGCGGCCCGTGAGCCCGCTTGTCCAGTAGTCGACACCGCGATACTGGCCGAGAAGAATCCGCGTGGCGACGAGATCGCCGACCGCCCCCGCTTCGATCAGGCGTTTCGCCCTTTGGACGCGCGGGTCGTAGCGCTGCGTGTAACAGACACTCAGTCGCACACCGCTGTGGCGCGCGGCGTTGATCATCTCGACGCAGTCCGAATGGCGGGTGGCCATTGGCTTCTCGACAAGGACGTGCTTGCCGGCCTCGGCCGCCTGGATGGCCAACGGCGCGTGAAGATGGTGCGGCACGCTGATCAGCACCGCGTCTACGGCCGGGTTGTCCAGGAGTTCCTCGATACGAGCTCGCCACCGACGCCGACGTGGGCGCGGCCAGGTCGCGCGCGAGGCGAGCTTCGAGGTCGAACGTCTGGGTAATGGTCGCGTTCGATGCGGCGTGCAGGGCGGCGGCATTCGTCGACGGCGATCTCCCCGCACCCGACGAGTCCAAAGCGCACGCGACGGCCGTCGGCTCGAGCCGGCAGGAAGCTCGGTGCGGGGTGCGCACGGCCGGCGAGCCGGCGCAGCCACCTCCCGGCCCCGCGAACAGGGGACGCTCGGTCGATGCGAGCTTGCCACGGACCCTCCCGGGTCCAGTCGAGAACGACCGCCACCGAACGGTCCGCCGGGCTGGCCAGGTCGGCGTACGGCCTGTGGCGCCTCGGCGGGGAGATGCGACGGCTGATCAGCGGCCCAGTTGGAGGCGCCCGGCCGAGAGAAGCTCGAGAAAGCACTCGCACTCGCGGCGCCAAGTCCAGGACGCCGGAGCCTTCGTCATGCGCGACCACGGTACCTGCGTGCGCTCCCAGCAGCTGGATCTCCCTCTGTTGCCACGAGGAGACCTCGAGTCCGTCGCTAACCCCGCGGTTGCTACCCAGGAGGATCACGCGGGCACCATGGGCCGCCGAGGCGATGGCATCCTTGATGGCTGCCGGGTTGCCGGTTGCTTCGATGACGACGGTCGCTGCAATCGCCTCGAGCTCACCAGGACTGATGTCGTGCGTTCACCGTGTTCGGGATGCCGCAGGCGCGAGCTATCGCGAGTCGCTCCGGTGATCTGCCGACCGCGGTCACCTCACCGCCGGCAGCTTGGGCAAGTTGGGCAGCGAGTTGGCCGATGATGCCGCAACCGAACACGGCTACGCGCTCACCGGGTTCGATACGGCCTTGCGCACGCCTTGAAGGGCGATCACGCCAATGGCGGCCATGGCCGCCTGCTCGGGCTCAACATCATCCGGCAGCGGTACGGCTCGATCTGCCGGCACCCGACAGAAGCTCGCATGCGGCCCGCTCGTCACGACCGTCTGTCCGACCATCAAGGGCGACATCGGCCCCACCGCGACGACACGTCCGCACTGGCTGTAGCCGGGCACCAGCGGGTAGGCGGCGGACGTGTTTGGGAGCGCGAGGTAGAGGGCGCGCTCCGTCCCGGTGCTGACGACGGTGGCGAGGGCTCTCGACGAGGACTTCGCCCGGGCCCGGGAACGACTCCTCGAATCGCCTGAGTTCACAGTGCTCCGATCGGGAGAACTCGAGGCGAAGCCCAAGGACGAGGCCGCGCTCATCCAGGGCGTCGAGAAGATGCCGCCGCACCAGCTGGAGGACCCTCGTTGTGCGGGGTGAGCGTGTCATCGCCGTGATCGTAGAACAAAGTCGGCGAGCTTGGTAGACGCACACGAGGGGTGAGCGAGTGGCGGCGGCGGTCAAGATCTCCCTTAGCGGTTCGGGCTCGTACGTCGGAGAGCCGGTCAAGCCCCGCGGCGACCGACGCAGCCGTGCTCCGCCAGTGGAGGGGATGCGGATAGGGGAAGGGGAATGTCGTGTGGCGCGGGGCAAAGCGCCGTCGGCTGTCGCCGCAGCCGCTTCAGAAGGGCCACCAGTTCGTCCACCGAGGAGCCTGCGTAGACCGTATGACCCGCCCGCTCGCACGTGCGCTGCCGTCTCGCTGTCGGAAGCGGCAAGCGCCAGGAGGGGGCGTCCGGTCGCAAGGCAGTCCGAGATCTTGGTGAGGCGGATGAAGCGGCTGGATCCGGCAAAGAGGAGCTGGACGCCTCGAGCGCGCATCAGGCTGATCGCCCGAGCGTGAGGGATGGGTCCTTCAAGCACGACGCGGTCCGCCACACCGAGTTCTTCCGCGAGGCTGCGCAGTCTTGCGTCCAGGGGGGCCGCCCGATGCCCGAAGAACCGCAGGATCAAGCCGTCAGACGGGGATTCGTGGGACAGCCGGGCAAAGGCACGAAGGACGAGTTCCGCCTGTGATAGCTGGTAGTGATGCAGGGTGCCCACATACGTGAGAGCAAAGCCGGCGTGATCGTCCGGTGGCCCGTCGAAGTCCCTCTCATCGACACCATTGTAGAGGACCCGGCCCCGCGAACCGAGCTCTGGGTACACCGAACGGTAGGCCTGAAGCGTCCGGTCGCTCGTGAAGAGCACTTCATCGGCGTTCCGGAGCGCTATGGCTTCGAGCCTCGCAAGGAGCGCCCGCCTCCGGTGGCTGATCGGAGCGCGGAAGCTGCCGTCTAGGCAACCGAAGGGATCGGCCGGGTCGAGCGTCCAGGCGTCCCGAAAATCCAGCACGAGCGGAAGTCCCGTGAGCTTCTTGAGAAGCACTCCGACGCAGGCTGTCGAGAAGGGTGGACTGCTCGCCAGGAGTGCGGACACCGCCTCGCGACGCGTGATCCACCATCCCCTGGTCACGGCAAGTGGGATCCAGCCAGCGAGAGCATCAGGTGTGCTGAACCAGAGAAGAGCGAGCCTCAGCCAACGCGTCAGGCGTTGACGCGGCGCAGGAACCGGGGAAGTTCGAAGAGACGCCCCTTCCCGGCCGACAGGCAGCTCTTTGCTGCCTGCGGCTGGGCTGCTTCGGCCCACTCCGCCTCGGAGAGGAAACGTAGATCACCGCTCTTCCTCGCAGACACCAGGAAGACGGTCCTCCAGCCGTGGAGGGGAGGTATTCGGCCAGCTTCCGAAGCCGCGGTGTCGGCGGATAGGCGCTCGAAATGACCAAAAGCGCACGTGTCCTCGAGGGAGCTTCGATTGGTACGGTCACTGGGATGCAGTTCCCGCCGGATGGGGACGAGCGAGCCGAAGCGTCAAGCTGCGGACAAGTGGATTCGGACCCAAGCGCTCTCTGACGATCAGGCCCCTTCCTGGTTCATCACAGCATCGACCTTGGAAACAGCGATCGACGCGGCCAGCCACCAGCCGCTCATGCCCGGGGCGTCGGGTGATCTGCCTCTCGGCGGTTCGTCTTCTGAGCGAGCCTCGCGGCGTTTGCACGTTCGCCGAGTCATGCTCGCGGACCGGCGTCAAGCTCCGCCTGCGTGGGGTCACGTGCGACTACCCGGTGAACGTTTTCGCCGGAAGAGGACGACAAGGAGTGCTTGAGCGCTCTTGCTGGCCCGATAACACCGAATCGCCTGAGAAGCCACGGAGAAGATATCCGGTCTGGGCCTGCCACGATCGGGCATGGGCGGGAAGGAGGACGGTCGTCTCCAGCATGACCCAATAGCGTGTCGCGAGCCTTTGCGGACTCACCCGCCGAAACCAGTCGTTGGCCGCATGTCCGGTCTTCCGGACCGGACGATTCGACATAGCGGTATCCGTGTGCGCCATGTGCCGACAGATTCGTCGATTGGGTGCACTCGCGTTGCGCTCCAGGATGACAATCTCGGGTTTCCATTGATCGAGCGTGAAGCCCTGCAAGACCTCCCACTCATGCCCCTCGACGTCCACGGTCACGAAGTCGAGCTTGGGTGCGTTGGCCTCCTCGAGGATCATGTCGAGGGTGCGGGCGGGCACGGTGACGAGTCGGGTTTCAGCGCCCCCGGTCAGTCGTTCGAGGACGGCGCGCTGATGTCGATCTAGGCTTAGCGACGAGTGATCCAGCGCCGCCGGGGCGATCTCGAACTGCACGGATCGGAGACGCCGGGGCCGACGGCGGCACACTCGACCACGCTCGCACGCCGGGCGGTTCCTTCTGCAGGCATCTGCGAGTTCCGGGATCGGTTCAACGAGGATGCCACGCCAGCCGAGGCGCTCGAAGAGATACGAGTTGCTCATGGAGAGGCCGTCATAGCCCCCGACCTCGACGTAGAATCCTTCTGACTTGCCGCCAAAATAGTCGGCAAGGCGTCGGTCTTCGCCGAACTGCGCCCTGAACCAGTCCGGCGACGGCGGGGGTTCCGTCTGGCCGGTTGCATCCGATTCGAATTCACTCTCTGCATTGGGGTGGGCCGAGAAGCCCTTCCGACTTTGCGCTGACGCGGGTGTCCCGCCCCAGCGGAACGGGACGAGTGGAGGACTCTCATGACCGATGGATCGAAGAGTATCGCGTCGCCACCGTCGGTTCCAGTTGGATCCAAGGGGCCGACGTGCGGGTGGGAGTTAGCCACGGTGACTCCCAGGCAAGGCGGGCGGACGGGGTTCCTCTGGATCGCCCCAGACCCGGGAATACCCGGTTCGAGTGGACAGGGCTTGGCCGCCACGCCTACCATCAGTTCGAGGAGGAAGCCCGAGTGCGGAGCCGCTCACCTTGTCCGGCTCGGTTCTCTGTCTCGCAGTGAAGTCCGGGCGACGTTCGCGGTCCGGTGTTCAGGTGAGCGGCTTCTCGTGTGGCCGAATGGTGTTCCCGATTCGTGCTGCCAAGCCTCGTGGCCGTGCGAGCGCACAGTGAGCATTGGCGGACTCAATCATAGATCCCTGCGTCGTCTCCGTCCCTCCGTCAACCGCGCCGTCAACTGGGGATGGCAACACGAGTGCCCATTCTGCGGTGCGCGTCTGCGAAGACTGTTGCCGTTTGGCGAGGACGTTCCCGTCCTGCGGGAGCTGCGCGTCATCGGTGCCGGCCGCCGGGAAGCGGCGCTGTGTCCAGTCTGCTTTTCGAGCGATCGAGAAAGGGCCCTCTTCTCTATTTGACTTCACGTACCGATCTGTTGCGGCGCGGCGGGACCGTACTTCACGTGGCGCCCGAGCGGCATCTCGCGAGCATTCTGCGCAAGGCCACGGCGATTCGCTATTTCGCCGGGGACCTACGACCGGCACGGGGCTTGATGTCTTTTGACCTGTTGCAGTTGCCGTTCCGGGGTGATTCGTTCGACGTGGTGCTATGCAGTCATGTGCTCGAGCACGTGAGTGATGATCGGCGGGCCCTGAGGGAGCTACTGCGGATCATGAAGCCCGACGGCTGGGCGATTCTGCAGGTCCCTCTCGCGGCAGCCCTTGAAAGGACGCTCGAGGATTCGAATGTGGTCGATCCGCACGAGCGGCGGTTGCGCTTTGGGCAGAGCGACCACGTGCGCCTGTACGGCAAGGACTACTTCGATCGATTGCGAGGGGAGGGTTTCATCGTGAAGCCCGTCCTGTTCGCCGGCGAGCTCGGCGAGGGTTTGGCAAGACGCTACGGGCTGCTCGCGGAGGAGCCGGTCGTCGTCTGCATCAAGGCGTGATGGGCTCCTTCGCCGGCATCGAGAGGTGCGACCGGATCGGGAGGTCAGTGGTCCGCTCAGGTTCTGACGCAGCCTGTCTCCCGGTGATCGAGCGAACGTGACACCCCCTCCGCGAGCCAGGCTCGCCAGCATTCTCCTCCGGTCATCGGGCGTGTCCCTCATACGCGTGGTCGCTGGGATCTTCCAGTCGAAGATGGTGGCCGTTTTCGCGGGGCCGGCGGCTCTCGCTGTTCTCGGGCAGCTTTCGTATCTCCTCTACCTTGCTGGGGTTCTTCTCGAACGCCGTCGCCGGCCCGGGCCTGCTCCGGGAGCTGGGAGCGGCGGCGAAGAACGACGACACGGGACGTGAGTCCGACTTGAAGCGCACCGCGATGCTGGCCGTTCTGGCGGTTAGCTCCGTAATGGCGGTGGCGACGCTCCTTTTGTCGCGTCAACTCAGTGTGATCCTCCTGGGCTCTGCGGAGTTTGCGGTGGCAGTCCGCGTCATGGCCGCTGCCATTCTCGCGGCTGCGTTGACTTCCTACGCGGGCGTACTTCTCGTTTCCCATCGGGCGACATCGGCCTTCCTGGGAACTCAGGCGGCAGGGGCCATGCTCTCTGGCTGCTCTCACCGCAACTCTTGTCATCCCATTTGGGCTGTGGGGGGCCGTGGCCGCCGCTGCCGTAACCCCAGTGCTGGTCACCGGGCTCACGATGGCAGTCAGCTTTCGGCGGGGCGCTCTCTCAAGAGAGGCCCTACCCCGCCCGCTCGGCGCGAGCCAGCCCCCGCGTTGGGCGGTGATGCGACCCATTCTCAGAATCCTTCCTCGGGTTCGGAGTCGCGTCGAGTGTCGTCAGCGCCGGACAGATCGGCCTGGCGTTGTTCGTGCCGTCTCGTGATCGGACGATTGGGGGTGGACGCCGCCGGCGAATACCAGGCCGCCGCCGCGCTGGCCGGTGGACCACTGCTGCTGTTCATAGGCCTCATGACCACCCACTTGCTGGGCGAGTTTTCTCGTGTAGCGTCGTCCGAGGAGCTCCGGCACGAGATCAACGACGAGCCTTCAGACAATGCTCGCAGGGCTAGTGCCCCTCCTGTTCGTCGTCGATGGTCTGCGCCAAGTCGATCGTGCCGCTCATCTACGCCCAGAGTTTCACGAGAGCCGCGGAGTGGGTGCCCGGCACTGCTCCTCACTGAGCTTGGGCGGGCGATCGCCCAGGTGCCGGCGATCGGCTTGATCGCGCGGGGTCATATCCGTGACGTGGTCAATGGCGACCCTATTGCAGGTCATCGTCGTGGCGCTGGCAGCCAGAGGGGCGATCGAGAGCCACGGTGTCGCAGGCGTGGTTGCCTGTCAGGTTGTCGGCCAGACCCTCCTTGCCTGGCGCTTGCCGGGCTAGCAGCCTGGCGAACAGGATACGTCCCCACCACCCGGCAACGGTTGTCGTTGTGGGGGAGGGGCGGTCGGGCTCGTGGCAGTGTGGGCCGTTCGGCATCGCTTCAGCCGCCCATCTCCATTCTTCTCGGTTCCTTGCCGTCTCCGGCGTGTTCGGCATCCTCGCGATCAGACGGCGAGATTGGGATGCGCTCAGGCGCATGGCGCGAGATCGTAGCGGTCCGTAGCGGAACACCATCGGCGTTCGCGGAGACATCGATGGCCTGGCTTTCGGGAGCCGGCGCCGAATCCGCCTGGAGAGCCAGAAAATGAGCCCGAGTAGGCTCCCGTGTTCAGAGGCGGTCCTTACTACGCGAGGGCGCGCGTGATCGCCGCCGCCCGGGCTTCCAGCGAGAAGTGCGTCTCGATGTACTCTCGGGCGCCACGACCGTTCGGTTGGCGCAGCGCTGGCGCGATGCCCTGGGCCAATGCTCTGGGTCTCAAGGATCCACGCAGCAGGCCGAAAGCGCCGACCACCTCCCTCAAGGCCCCGGCTCCTGAGGTCACGGGCGTCAGCACGCACAGCATCGCTTCAGCGACTGCGTAACCGAATCCCTCGTGAAGCGAAGCCTGGACGTAGGCTGCACTCGTCTTGAGCACGTTGACCAGCCCAGCGTGATCGAGGTGACCCGTCAACCGCAGATTGGCCCCTCCCAACGCCCGCAGATTGGCCACCGTCTCCGCTTCACGAAGGGCACCGACGAGGACGAAGTCTACATGCGGCAGAAGTCGTGAAGCCTGTGCGAAGACGTCCAGGCCCTTCCGCCTGAGGTAGCTCTCACAGACGGCCCCAACCGTTGCGACCTGGAGCCTCTTGGCATCCCCGAGCGGGTAGCTGGTGGGATCGAGACCCGGGTAGACGACCTTGACGTTGGCGCGACGGCTCCACCGTCGGATCTCCGTCCTCGCAGACTCTGAGAGCGCAAGGACTTCGTCTGCCAGTTGCAGGGCCAGGCGCGACATCCAGCGCGTGCGTCGGTGGAGCATCTGACCATAGCCAATCGACGGAACCGCGGCCACGTCGTATCCCCCGGCAACCAGCAGGCAGCGCCGCCCGAGAAGGCGCGCCGCGATGATCGGCGCGGCCGGGTACGCGAACCATTGGAAGACAGCGGCCGCGCTGCGCACCCTGCGAAGAAGCTCCGTCGACGGCAGCCAGCCTGCGGGCCCGAGAAACGGCCGCCAGGCCGGGCGGGGTACTGAGTCATGCCATTGAACGTCGAAGGTCCGGCCGAGGATGGCGAGATCCACTGCCATGTACGGCTCCATCTTCTCGGGGGGACGGTCTGCCACGAAGAGAAGCGTCCGGCGACCGGTCGCGGCCTTGTGGTCGTGGTGCGTCAAGTTGTCCATGGACTCAGTCGATACTCGTGGACGGTTACCGGCTGGCGGCCCCTCGACGTGAGCAGCGTTGCCGTGTGCCCGCCGAGAGGCTTCGCTCACCGGCCAGACTCAATACCACGGATACCGTATCATCGCATCTCCCAGAGGGCGCCGGTTTCGCCCTCGTCACCGCCCCGCCGCAGGAGTCTCCTTCGCGGGCAGCCACCCGGGGGAAAGAGACGTGCCTAGCAAAGCCCCGAGAGTGCACGGCGCGATCGCCGGTCGGCGACCGAGCTTCGGCGAAGAGAGCAGCGTGGCTCGTTGGCTCGTGGGGCCCGAGAGTGGGGCCGGGAGGAGATGCACGCTATCCTTGGCGGACGTGAGGAGCGGGGAAGAGTCGACGGACATCTGGCGGGTGGCGCTGCTGGCCACCGTGCTCGCGTTGTCGGCGGTCGCGGGGCACGCGCAGGCGCCGGAAGCGCCGACCCGGGCATCCGCCACCCAAGCGCCCGCCGAGCGTCCCGGGCTCTTCCGCGCGGGGGCCTGGTACCTCACCCCCTATCTCAACATCGGGACGCTCGGTGTCGACACGAACGTCTTCTACACCGCGACCGACCGCCAGGCGGATTTCACGGCGAGCGGCGGTCCGGGGTTGGAGGTTGTCCGGCCCTTCGGCACCAAGAGTCGGTTTCGCCTCGACGGCGGGCTCAACTACCTGTGGTTCGCGCGAACGGAGTCGCAGCGACGGCTGAACTGGTATGGGTCGGCATCGCTGGAGCTCGAGGGCGTGAAGACCTCGTTCGTCGTCGAGGAGAGCTACGTGGGAACGTACTCGAGGCCCAACTTCGAGGTGGACACACGGGTCCAACAGGAAACCGAGGGCACACAGGCTCGCCTGACGCGGCGGTTGGGGGATCGCTGGAGCCTGTCGCTGCGGGGGGCGAGGTGGGACAGGAGGACCGAGGACCAGGACTACCTGGGCACGAATCTCGGGGAGACACTCACCGAGAAGCGCTACGAGGCAGGCGGAGAGCTGCGTCGCGCGCTGACGATCAAGACGATGCTCGTGGGGGGGGCGGAGCACTTCTGGTACCGGTTCTCACGTCTGCCCGAACGTGACGGGCAGTCGACGCTCGCTTACGGGGGATTTCGGACGGATGCCTCGGCGCTTGTCTCCGGCCGGGCTTTGGGAGGGTACCGCTGGTTCTGGCTGGAGGCCGACCCGGCCGGCGACCGGGGTCTCTGGTACGCCGACGTCAACGCGACCCTGAACCTCACGCCCAAGACGAAGCTGGGGGCAACCTTCTACCGAGACCTGGACTACACGGCGTTCGCTGCGGCGGGGTCCTCTCCGACGCTCGTGAGGGAAGAGACGACCGTGTCTCTTCGACAAGGTGTTGGCGAGTAACGTCTACCTGTACGGGTTCGCACGCCTGATTCGGTACAGGACGGACGATGTGGTCCTCGTCCCGCCCGGCGAAGAGCCGGTGGAGACCTTCCGCGACGACCGCGTGCGGGAAGCGGGAGTCGAGCTGGGTTACCAGTTCCGGTCGCGAGTGCGGATGGGCGTGACCGCGATCTACACGGAGCGTCGGTCGAACATCGAGACGTTCGGCATCCAGGGACTGCTCGCTGGTTTCACGGTCACGTACAACCCGCCGCAGCCGGTGTTCCGGTAGAACAAGGAGGGTGGCGGTGGATCCTCGCGCTCCCAACGCGGGACGAGAGATGTCCTCCAGGACGGCGAAGATGGATCCTTCGCGCCGAACTCAGGACAGGGGCGCTCGGATGACAGTTGGCGGGGCTAGAATGGCGGTATGAAGGCCCGCCGGCTCCTCGTCGTTCTCGCTGCTGCTCGGAGGCTTGTGCCTCGCCGCGGAGTACGAGATCGGGTCGGGCGACAAGCTCCGGATCGAGGTCCTGGGCCGGCCGGAGATGACGGACACCTTCGAGGTGGACGCCGAGGGGATGATCAACTACTGGGAGGTCGGCCGGGTGAAGGCCTCCGGGTACACGGCGCAGAGCCTTGCCGGCAAGCTCACGACGCTCCTCGTGGAGGGTCGGTTCATGCGACGGCCGCAGGTGCGGGTGTCGATCGCCGAGTACGGGAGCCAGAGGGTCTACGTCGCGGGCGAGGTGCAGCGACAGGGCTACTACGCGTTGAAGGCCGATCGGTCGCTCCGGGGCTTCATGAGCGAGGTTCCCTTCAGCGCCAGCGCGGGGCACGACGTGATCATCATCCGGGCATCTGGGGCGGGGCGAGAGTCCCTGGTCCCCTCGGCTGTCGAGGACGACGCCGCGGCGTCCGACGAGGCTTCTGGTCGGGCCGGATGACGGGCTGCCGAACCCTGATCGGGAGTCAGCCGAGCCGGATCAGGACTCTGAAGAGGAAGAGCCGCCTCCGGCGCCCATCCAGATTCCCGGGCTGCCGCCCATCGACCCGTCCAACGAGGTCCGGCGGCTCAACCTGCTCGAGCTGCAGGTCGGGGGCCCCGGGAAGGACGTCCTGCTGGAGGCGGGTGACACGATCTACGTTCCTCGGGCGGCGCAGGTGTACGTGACGGGGGCGGTTGCGCGGCCGGGCGTCTTCCGCTACGAGCCGGGGATGACCGTGCTGCAGGCGCTGACGCTCGCTGGAGGAGTGACCGCCCGTGGCTCCGAAGGCGGAACGAGGGTCGTTCGGATCGTGGACGGGAAGAAGGTCAAGCGCAAGGTGAAGCCCACGGATTTGCTGGAGCCCGAGGACCGGCTCGAGGTGCCGGAGCGGTTCTTCTAGAGCGGAGGTTTCTGGTACCGCGACCCGCGGACTTCTCGGAGCGTTGTCACATTGCCGCGCTCGAGCAGGAGCGCCCCGGAAACAACCCAGAAATAGCGGTGCACCGCGCTGGAGCCACAAGATGATGGGGTCGAGTTGCAGCTCGTGATTTACATCACCTGGTGACTCATAACTCTTTGATTTTGCGGGCTTTTCCGCTACACTCAGCCGGGCTTCGTATGGAGAGGTGTCGGTGAGCGATCAGTTCGTGCTGCAGGATGCCCGTCGCTACTGGGGGCAGCTGCGCAAACGGAAGGGGATCGTCCTGACGTGTGTCGGCGTGTCCCTGCTCCTTGCGGTGCTGATCAATTACACGACTCGCCCCGTCTACCAGGCCGCCACCCAGATCCTGATCGATGCGCGACACACCCGACGTGCTCCCGAACAAGGAGCTCGTCGATCTGGTGGAAGGCGGCAGCGCCTACTACCAGACTCAGTTCCAGCTTCTGAAGAGCCGGGCGCTGGCGGAGCGAACGGTCGAGCGTCTGCAGCTCCAGAAGCACCCTGAGCTCATGACAGGGCCGATGATGAGCCCCTGGGAGCGTGTGCAGCGCCTCTTCGGTCGGCTGCCACGATCGACGGTCGGGCCGGACGGGATCCGGCTCTCGCCCGCCGTTGCCGCCCTCCGTTCGCGGATCATCGTCGACCCTGTTCCGAACACGCGGCTCGTGAACCTGCGCTTCAACGCCTACGACCCGCAGGTGGCGGCGAACGCCGTAAACGCGCTCGCGCAGCTCTACATCGAGCAGACCCTCGAGTTCCGCTTCACCACCTCCACCGAGGCCACGGGCTGGCTCTCCGAGCGGCTCGCGGAGCAGCAGGCGAAGATCGACACGGCGGAGAAGGCCCTCCAGGAGTACAGCGAGCGCGAGGGGCTGATCGACCAGGAGAGTCGAGAGGGCCTGGTGGAGCAGAGGCTCGACTCTCTCAACGCCGCCGTGATCGAGGCCCGCACCGACCGCATCTCCAAGGAGACGATCTACCGGCAGATCGCGACGCTCTCCCCCGCCCAGCTCACCAGTCACCCCCAGGCGATGAGCAGCGGGGCGATGCAGGCCCTCAGGGCAGAGCTCTCCGCTCTGCGCGAGGAGCACGCCCGGCTGTCCCAGACGCTCGGCGATCGGCACCCCGAGATGGTGCGCGTACGGACAGGGATCCAGACGACCGAGCAGAAGCTGCGCGAGGAGGCTCGCAACGTGGTCCGGGCCGCGGAGAGCGAGTACCGCACCGCGC
Organism: uncultured Acidobacteriota bacterium; assembly: GCA_963700695.1. GTDB lineage: Bacteria > Acidobacteriota > Vicinamibacteria > Fen-336 > Fen-336 > JAJDNS01. The sequence goes on from CAVOYO010000006.1 coordinate 29,488, forward strand.
TCGCCCGGGAGTCGCGGCTTCAGGCCAACCTGGAGGCGGCCAAGGGCGAGGCGCAGCAGGTGAACCGCAAGGGCTTCGAGCTCGGGGCCCTGCGGCGTGAGGTGGAGTCGAATCGGCAGATCTACGAGGACCTGCTGACGAAGACGAAGCAGACAGGGCTCGAGACCAAGCTCAAGACGACGAACATCCGTGTCGTGGAGAGGGCCGAGACGCCCCGGGCGCCCGCGAGGCCGAACAAGCTGCGGAACTACCAGCTCGCGCTCATGTTCGGGCTGGTGTTCGGCGTAGGGCTGGCGCTCCTTTTCGAGAACTTCGACAACACCTTCAAGACACCGGAGGATCTCAAGACTCACCTCGGCGTGCCCTTCCTCGGCATGGTGCCGGACGTCTCCGTGGGCTCCGGAGGTGGTGCGGCGCACGACCCGAGCACGGGCCTCCTGGGGAAGAAGTCCAACGAGGCCGTCGCCGACGCCTACCGCGTGCTGAGGACGAATCTGATCTTCACCTCGGCGGAGACGACGGGGCGCGCGATCCTGATCACGAGCGCCGCTCCCGGCGAAGGCAAGACGACCACGATCGCCAACCTGGCCGAATCGCTCGCAAAAAACGGCGCGAAGGTGCTGGCCGTGGACGCCGACCTCCGGCGACCAACGCTGCACCAGCGTGCCCGCATCCCGAAGACGCCCGGACTCTCGGACATGATCGTGGGCAACGCCGCGGCGTCGCAGGCGATCCGCTCGACGCGGATCAACGGGCTTTCGATCCTGCCCTGCGGCTACATCCCTCCGAACCCGGCCGAGCTCCTGGGGTCAGCCATGATGAGACAGATCATGGAGGCCGTCCGCTCCCGCTTCGACTGGGTGCTGGTGGACACCCCTCCCATCCTGGCCATGGCCGACGCGGCCGTCGTCTGTCCGACGGTCGAGGGGGTGGTGCTGGTGGTCGCCGCGGAGACGTCGACGAAACCCCAGGTCGAGCGGGCGGTCGACCAGGTGCTCAGCGTCGGCAGCAAGATCCTCGGAGTCGTCCTCAACAAGGTGAACCTGCAGAGAAACTCCTACTACTACACGCAGCACTACGGCGAGTACTACCGCAGCTACTACGCCGAGGGGAAGGGCTACGGACAGCCGGCCGACGAGCAGAGACGGCGGCCCGTGGCCCGGCCCAGCCGGCCGGCGCGGCGGACCTGAGAGGAGAGCACGTGGTGGTCCGTGGACGACGAGTTGCGGGGACGGGGGCAACGGCGCTACGCTTTCGAGGGGTTATGGGCACTTTCGGGATCCGACGCGCCGCGAGCCTGCTGCTCGTGGCTCTCCTGGCCTTGCCGCCGGGGCTCGTTTCGTCCGCTCCGTCGAGCGGAGTCATCCAGGGCACCGTGGTCCTGGAGGGGCGTCCGCTCTCCGGCGTGACGGTGGCTTTCATCGAGCTCGACTCGGGCGACGTGGTGCGTGCGGTCTCGGGCGACGATGGGTCCTTCGAGACACAGGCGGCTCCCGGTCAATATGCCGTGACGACCGAGAGCCAGGCCGGCCTCGCGGTCGGGCGCGCGCCGGTGCGTGTGGCGGTGGCGTCCGGAACGGTGGCGAACGCGGAGGTGGAGCTCCTCACGGTGCCGTCGGCGCTGCCCCAGCAAAACGCGCCGGAAGGGACCGCTCTGCCGGGGGTCCCGGAGGGGTTCGACACGGGTGTGCCAGAGGGTGAGCCCCAGGCTCCCGCGGGCCCCGTGTGGGCGGAGACGACCGGCACGGGTGCCGAGATCCGCTTCGAGCCGGTGACCTGCTTCGTGGCCGGGCAGTTCCCGCTTCTCGACGCGGAGATGGCCCCGATCCAGTCGGTGGCCCGGGCGAGGCTGTATTTCAAGGCGGCGGTGGGTGAGTCGTTCTTCTACGTCGAGATGACGGAGCAGGAAGGCCAGTTCTTCGGCAAGCTGCCCCCGCCCCAGGTCGCGGCGAGCCCGATCACGTACTACCTGCAGGCCACCACGACCGAGTTCGAAGAGAGCCAGACCCGCGAGATCGACGCGATCGTCGTCGAGGACGAAGCGGAGTGCGGCGACCTGAAGGTCGCGGCCGTCGGTCCACCGGGGGCCATCACCGTCTTTTCTGCCGCGAGCGGTGCGTCGGTCATCGCCCCCGCCGGGTTCGCCGCGCTGGGCGCCGGGCTGGCCATCGGCACCGTGGCCGTGATCGCGGGCGCGGCCGCCGCTGCGGGCATCGTGGGCGGCGTCGTCGTGAACCCGCCGAGCTCCGGGGGCACCCCGCCGCCGGTGGTCATCGTGCCGACGCCCATCCCGACACCGGCGCCGGTCCCCACGCCTACGGCAGTCCCGATCACGACGTTCCGGTAGGTCGGGCCTTCGTGTGGCGGGCTGCGTGTGAGCAGCGCGAGGGCCGCCTGGAACGCTCCCTGACGGCGACGATGGATTCTTCGCCCGTAGTCCCCGAAAACGGGGCTGCTAAGAATGACCTGGTGGGACCTGCTGGCTACTTCCAGGTGACCGAGGCGCTGAGGCTGTTGCCTTTGTTGGCGGTGATGGCCACCAGGGTCGACCAGGAGGTCGTGCCCTCGCCCCAGGTGCCGGAGAGCTCCCCCACCAGCGCGCGCTGCTGAGTATTGATCCGGGTTGTCCGGGGAGTGACGGGGCTGCCGCTGCCGGATCCGTTGACCCGGGTCGTGGCGGTGGCGCCCTCGATCTCGATGGTCTTTCGGCCCTCGTTCACGACGAAGACCTGGAGGGTCCAGGCGTCGCCGGCCGAGATGCCGGAAGGCGGCGCCATCTGGAACTCGATGCGGCCCTGGATGTCGGGGGCTTCGCGGACATCCGCGGCGCCGGTGTCGAAGCCGGCGAGACCGCCGCCGCCGTCCTTGGCCTTCCCCTGCACGCGCGTGCGTCCCGCCACGAAGCTGCGGCGGGCGAGATCACGTCGGGCCACCGCCCGCGCGCGGGTCGTGGTCGCACGGGAGTTGCCGGGCTCGAGGCGCAATGCCTCGTCGAGGTGGCCGATGGCGGCGTCGTACTGGCGCGCGGCGAGGGCGGTGTCGGCCTGCCCGAGGAGCTGCTGGACGCGGGCCGCGTTCTGCTGGGCCTGGAGCTCCGCAGCCGAGGGCTGAGGCGGAGCCGCCGCGGGGGCGGGCGGGGGTGTCGGAGTGGGCCTTGGCGTCGGCGTGGGCGTCGGCGCCGGGGTGGGCGTGGGCTGCGGAGCGGCAACGGGCGTGGGCGTCGCGGTCGGGAGTGGGGTCGGTGTGGCCACGGGCGCAGCAGCAGTGACCTCCGGGGTCGGGGCGACCGGGGGGGCCATCGTTGGCGCGACCGGGGGCGGGGCTGCGGTCGCCGCCGCGACCGGGACCGGAGCGGGCGTGGCCTCCGGCTTGGCCAGGACAAAGCGCCAGATGGCAAACCCGAGACCGGCCACGACGAGAACTCCGGCGAAGCCGGCCACGGCCAGGAGCACCGGGCTCCGCGAGGGCGCCTCGTCCTCGAACTGCTCCTCGGCGTCTTCAGGCTCCGGGGCCGGGCGCGGCGGTGGTTTGGGACCGCGACGGAGCGAGCCCGGCCGGGAACGGGAGTGGCCCGGCGCAGACGCCTCTCGCGCGCGTGCCGCGGCCGGCGGCGAGGCGTCCGGCGAACGGGGCGCAGGAGGCACGCGGGCCGACGGAGGCGCGGACGCCCTGGGTGGTGACGGAGGTGACGGTGGCGCCACCGGGGGCGTTGGGGCCGGCGGAGGGGCCCCAGGCGCCGGGGGAGGCTCCGGAGGGGGCACGACTTCGGCGACCGGCGGCTCCTCCGGGATCACGATCGTGGGAGCCGGGGCCTCCACCAGGGGCTCGACGGTGGGAATCGGCGGCTCCGGGACGGCCTCGGGCTCGATGGCGACCGTGGGCGGCTCCTCCGGCATCTCGGCGACGTCCGGGCCGGCGACGAGCGTCGGGGCAACCTCGCTGGCGACGTCATCCGCGTCGATCACGTATGCCTCGTCGGGCGCATCGCCCTCGGCGACGCTCGCGGGTGTCTCTTCGGTGCCCGCCACGAACGCGGGCTCCTCCACGACGACCGCCTCGGCCTCGGACGATTGGTCGAACGCGATGATGAGGGGTTCGTCGTCTCCGGCGGCTTCGGCCGCCGGCGGGGCCGGCTCCGCAGCTTCTTCTTCGCCGGGGACGGGGATCGCGCCCGCATCGAAGGCGACGGTGGCGTAGTCGTCGGCCGCCGACTCGGCTGGAGGCGCTCCCTCCGGCATCTCGAAGGTCGGCGGCTCGGCGCCTTCCGAGGCCCAGAGCGCCTGCGTCTCGACCTCCGGCGTCGCGGCGGCGGGCGCCGACGCTGGCGGCGGTAAGGCCTCCTCGGGCTCCGGCGCCAGGATGCACTGGAGCATCACGACGTCCTCTTCGCCGGGGGCGCCGAGCCAGAGGATGTCGCCGTTGCGCAGCGTCGCGCTCTCGCCGGAGAGGGGGGTGTCGTTGACGTGGACAGCGCGGCATCCGCGGCGTACACGGTGGCCCGCCCGTGCTCGAGGACGAGCCGCGCGTGGAGCGGGCTGACGCTCGGCGTTGAGAGCTGGAAGCTGCAGTCGGCCGCCGCGCCTATGGTGACGACGCCGTTTTCGGGCAGCGAGATCTGCGACCCCGCGAGGGGGCCTCCCAGCACGGTGAGGGACGCCTGCTTCGCATCGACCATCACTCTGTCGCGGCCCCGTCCGGAGGGAGGTGACGGCCCGCGCCTCCTTGAAAGCACTGCCATTGTAGGGGTCGCCCCCCATCGACATCAAGAACTGAGGTGACGACGCTCACGATCGTCTGGCGTTGAGGGCGAGGGCAGCCAGGGCGAGCCAGGTGGCCGCGCTGGCCGGGATCTGCCAGTTGAAGTCGACGAGGTTGTGGATGGCGAGGCCGAGGAGCGCGCCGAAAAGGCCGAGCTCGAGCCCCCCGCGGGCGGCCCCCCGGAGTGCGGAACGGAAGACGAGGACGAGGAGCGTGCCCACGAGGAGCGTGCCGAGAAGGCCGAGATCGAGGAGCACCTGCAGGTACTCGTTGTGGGCCTCGCCGATCCACTCGCCGCGCCAGACCGTCTGGTAGAGGGGATAGGCGGTCGCGAACGCGTTCAACCCCACGCCAAAGATGGGGAAGTCGGGGACGAGCGGCAGCATGTCCGCCCAGAGGTCGAGACGGCTGCCCTTGATGCCGCGCGCCTCGAAAGCACCGACGATGCCCCCGAGGCCGATCCAGGCCACGCCGAGGGTGGCGAGAAGGACGACCGCGATCGCGGTCGTTCGCCGCCGCCCCGAGGCGAAGGGAAGGACGAGCGCGGTGAGGCCAAAGGCGGAGACACCTCCCCGCGAGCCCGACGCGACGAGCCCGGCCACCAGAACCATGACGACCGCGGCCCAGCGCACGACGGCGTTGCCCTCCGTCGCGCCCAGGGCCAGCCAGCCGTGGCGTCGGTTCCGCCAGGACTGCCGGAGGCGGTCGACGGCGCCGAGCGTGGCGCCGGTGGCGAGGGCGGCCGCCATCACCACGTAGCCGGCGAAGTGGCTCTCGTTGACGTACGGGCCGAAGACGGCCCAGTCGTAGAGGGGCTGCCACAGGCCGTAGATCTTCCGCGGGTTCGGCGAGACCGCCTGAACGAAGGCGACCACGGTGATGGCGAGGCCCACCCCCACCACGGTGAGCATGAGACGCCGGCGCCAGCGCCGGGAGCCGAACTCTCGAAAGACGGTGGCGTAGAGGAGGCTGAAGGCGGCGAGGAAGGCCAGGCCGCGCAGCGTGTCGGGAGGGCTCACGCTGATGGGGCGCCAGGCGGTGAGCGGAAGGAGGAGCCGGTCGTTGTAGAAGGCGAAGGAGCCGGGGCTCACGACGCGGAGGAGCGACGGCGGGAACGGGAGGAGCTGGAAGAGAACGAGCAGATGAAGGGCGAGGAGGAGGCGTCCGCCCGGAAGCGCCGGGAGGGGGGCGCCGGGGGCCTGGCCGCGCCTTGCCCGGGACCAGGAGACGAGGCCGGCGAAGGCGCACCCGACGAGCAGGGGGATGAAGACGGGCTCGTGGACGGCCCCGAACAGAAACGGCCCCGCGGCAAGGAGAACCAGGACGCCGACGCGGAGGGCGTCGCCGGCCGGGTCTTCGCGGTGTCGCGAAGAAGAAGAACGGCGGTGTCGGCTGGGGGCCTGCGTGCGCGGCGCCCGCGCCGTCATCGCGCGATCGGCTCGACCTTCTGCAGCTGCGCGCGCGGCCCGAAGACGAGGCGGCGGTCGGGCGTGCCGTCGCCGGTGGTGTCGAGCTCCTCGCTCACGAGGCGGCCCTTCTCCCAGGCCTGCCAGCGGTCGATCTGGCCGTCGCGGTCGGAGTCGGTCTCCACGCGGACGACGATGCCGGCTTCGAGGATCTCGACCCGGTCCACGGACTCCGTCCCCGGTGTCGTCGTACTCGATGCGCGCCGGGAGTCCGTCGGGGGCACGGTAGGTCCACTCGTCGGCGTGGCCGGGCTTGCGGCGCCAGCGCCCCACCTTCTCGAGCACCCCCGCCGCGTCGTAGTGCTCCCAGCGGTCGACCCACGCGTCGTGGTCCTCGTCGATCTCGATGAGGCGGATCTGGCGGCGCTCGTCGTAGTGGGCGATGTGGTCGGCACGGCCGTTGCCGTTGGAGTCGTACTCGGCCACGGCGATGCGGCCCTGCTCGTCGTAGTAGCCCTTCCAGCTCCCCTTGTCGAGGAAGTGGTAGGTGCGGCCGTCGCCGCGCTCGACCACGGGAAGCCGTCCGGGGGGAAGACCCCCGCGACCGCCGCAGGCGCGGTCGCCGCAGGCGCTCGCGAGAAGGAGGGCGAGAAGGACGCTCGCCCCGCGCGCGGTCCGCATCGGTTGGGAAGCGTAGCACAGCCGGGTCGGCAGCTGTGGCGGTGGCCAGGCGCTTCGGGGTGAGGTCAGGCCGGAGCGTCGTGCTATCGTGGCCCGTCCCGTCGGCGTCGACCAGGCCGAGGGCGACCCACACGTGCCGGAAGTCCTCGACGTCCTGGCCCAGCCCGTCGAGGCCGAGGCCGGCCAGCATCCCCCACAGCGCGCGGTCGGTGGGCCGCCGCCGCGCGCGCCAGAGCGCGAAGGGGACCAGAAGGAAGCCGAGGAGCGCGGGCAGGCCCAGGGTGGCGGCGATGTTGAGCGGGGTGAGGTGGGCGTCGAAGGCGAGGCTGCCCTTCCACCCCGGTGAGCTGCCGGGGCCGGTGCCGAAGAGGGGGTGGGCCGCGAGCGTGTCGAGAGACGTCGTCGCCGCCTCGAGGCGGGGCGAGGGGTCCGGGAGAACCTGCGGCTCCCAGGGGCGGTCGGTCCTGAAGGTGACGTTGACGACGGTGAGGCAGATCATCGCCACGACGAGGACGCCGGCGAGAGCCCAGACGGCCCGACGGCGCGCGGGTGTGGTCGCCCCGCGGATGGCGGCGGCGAGGGCGAAGCCGAGGATCGCGCGAGAGAACGTCAGCAGGATGGTGACGGTGAGCGCGGTCTGGACCAGCCACCGGACACGGCGGGAGAGACCGGCGCTCGGCCAGGCCACGACGCCGGAGGCGAAGATGCAGTAGCTCGCCAGGAGGTTCGGGTGCGGGAAGCCGGCCTGGGCCCGCCAGAGGTGCCCGGGCAGGAGGTCGCCGCAGGTGCCGACGAGCGGCGTGATGCGGCCGGTGAGCGAGAGGCCGACGCCGAGGACGGCGGCGAGCGCGGCCAGGAACGAGGTCAGCGCCACCGTGCGGCCGATGGCCCGGGGCATCCCGGAGCGCCGGGCGAGGTCGGAGGTCACCACCATGAGGGCGACGAGCATGCCCATGCCCAGGAGCTTGGTCGGACCCGAGGCGGCGCGCGGGTCGGCGGCGAAGAGCGAGAGCGCGGCCCAGCCGAGGTAGAGCCCGAGGCCGGCGTGGACGAGGCGAAGGCTCGGCCACCGGCGCGCGGCGACGATGCCCGCGGCCCAGACGACCGCGGTGAGGGCGAAGAGCGTGTCGCTCCACTGTGCGTTCTCGTGGAGCCACGGGAAGGGCACGATCGTGCCCCACGGCAGGAGCGCGAGCGTCGCGAGATAGAGGGCGGCGGTCAGACGGTTCATCGAGGGCTCAGGCCCCCTCGTACATCTTCTCGATCAGCTCACCGTACTTCTGCGCGATCACCCGCCGCTTGACCTTGAGGGTGGGAGTGAGCTCCCCGCTCTCCTGGGTGAACTCGTTCGGCAGGACGGTGATCTTCTTGATCTTCTCGTACTGCGCGATGTCGGCGACGAGCGCGGAGATGAGCCCGAGGTAGTGCTGGACGACCTCCGGCTTCGCCACGAGGTCGTCGCGGCTGGCCGCGGAGAGGCCGGTCCGGGTGGCCCAGGCCTCGAGGACCTCGAAGTTGGGCACCACCAGCGCGGTGGGGTAGTTGCGCTTGTCGCCGATCATCACCACCTCGGTGATGAAGGCGTTGGTCTTGAGGCGGTTCTCGATCGGCTGGGGGGCGATGTTCTTGCCACCGGAGGTGACGATGATGTCCTTCTTGCGGTCGGTGATGACGAGGAAGCCGTCCGGGTCGAGGTGGCCGATGTCGCCGGTGTGGAACCACCCGTCCGGATCGATCGCCTCCGCGGTCGCCTCGGGCTTGTTGAAGTAGCCCTTCATGATGTGGGGGCCGCGGGAGAGGATCTCGCCGTCGTCCGCGATCTTCACCTCGACGCCGTCGAGGGGCAGGCCCACGGTGCCCGGCTTGACCCAGTCGGGACGGTTGCAGGTGATGATGGGGCTGGTCTCGGTGAGCCCGTAGCCCTCGACAGACGAGGAGCCCGGCCGCCCCGAAGAACTCGCCGATCTCCCGGGCGAGCGGGGCCCCGCCGGAGACGAAGAGCCGGAGTCGGCCGCCGGTCCGCTCCTTGATCTTGGCGAAGACGAGCTTGTCGGCGATGGCGAACTTGAGCTTGAGGAAGGGACCGGGCTTCGTGCGGGCCACGAAGTGGCCGAAGACCTCCGCCCCCACCCCGATCGCCCAGTGGAAGATCTTCTGCCGGAGCGGAGGCCCCGCCGCCACCCGCTCGTTCACCCGCGCGTACATCTTCTCGTAGAGCCGCGGGACCGAGCACATGACGGTGGGACGGACCTCCAGCATGTTCTCCGGGACCTTCTCGACGCTCTCGGCGTAGGCGATGGTGACCCCGGAGTAGAGCATGAAGTTGTGCCCGCAGGTGCGCTCGAAGCTGTGGCACAGGGGAAGGAACGACAGCGCGACGTCGTCCGGGCCGAGGATGGGGATGGCCTTCGCGCCGGCCAGGACGTTCGAGACGAGGTTGCCGTGGGTGAGCATCACCCCCTTCGGGTCGCCGGTGGTGCCCGAGGTGTAGATGAGGGTGGCGAGGTCGTCGGGGCGCACCTCGGCGGCGCGGCGGCGCACGGCCTCGGGGTCGGCGGCGAGGGCCTCGCGCCCCTTCGCCCGGAGCTCGTCGAGGGTCATCGTCCCCGGGACGGGGTCGGGATCGAAGCGGACGACGTGCTGCAGGTCGGGGAGCTGCGGGCGGACCTCGTCGATCTTCGCGGCCAGGGCGGGCGTCGACACGAACACGACCTTCGCCCCGGAGTCCTTGAGGACGTAGGCCACCTGCGGCGGGGTGAGGGTGGCGTAGATGGGCACGTCGGCGGCGGCCGCACACAGCGTCGCGAAGTCGGCGAAGGCCCACTCCGGGCGGTTCTCGGAGAAGATCGCCACGCGGTCGCCCTTGCCGATCCCGAGGGCGCGGAGACCCATCGAGGTCTCCTCGACCGCGGCTCGGAACGCGTCGGAGCTGATGGCCTTCCACCCCTCTGCGGTCCGGTGCTTGAGGTGCTCGGCCTTGCGGTATTCGTCGACCGACCGGTAGAAGATCTGGCAGACGGTCTCGATCGGCATGGTCGCCTCCTCGGCCCCGTCGCCCCGCGCTCCTACTCGGGATGCGGGCGATCCCGGGAGCCACCGTGCCGGATCATACCCCCGCCTCGCCCGGCGCGGGTCAACGCATGGATAATGAGGGGTCCATGGACGCACTCGCCTCGCTGGTCTTCCTCGGCCTCGGCTCCAACCTCGGCGACCGCTCCGCGGCGCTCGAGGAGGCCCTCGCCCGCCTCGAGGACCACGGGTTTCGCACGACCCGCCGGAGCTCGATCTGGCAGACCGAGCCGGTGGGGGGACCGCCCCAGGGCTGGTTCCTGAACGCGGTGGTCGGGGGCGAGACGGCGCTGTCTCCGGAGGGGCTTCTCCGGGCGTGCCTGGAGACCGAGCGCTCGATGGGGCGCGTCCGCGCGGAGAAGGACGGGCCCCGCCGGATCGACGTGGACATCCTCCTCTTCGGCGGGAAGCGACGCGAGGGGCCGGGTCTCGTGATCCCGCACCCGCGGCTGCACGAGCGACGGTTCGTCCTCGAGCCGCTCTTCGAGATCGCCCCCCGGATGCGGCACCCGGTTCTCGGTCTGACCGTGGCCGAGCTCCGGAAAAGGTGCCCCGACGCGTCCGAGGTGCGGCCCTGGGTGCGGACGGAGGCGACGGCCTGATGGCGTTTCACTACATTGCGGTCGAGGGCCCCATCGGAGTCGGCAAGACGACAGTCGTCGAGCACCTCGCGGAGGAGCTCGACGCCAACACCGTGCTCGAGGACTGGTCGACCAACCCCTTCCTTCGCGCCTTCTACGAGGGCACCGACGGCGCTTCTCTTCAGGTCGAGCTCTTCTTCCTCCTCATGCGCTACCGGCAGCAGCAGGAGCTGGTGCAGCGGCAGCTGTTCGCCCAGGCCACGCTGTGCGACTACGTCTTCGAGAAGAGCCGGCTCTTCGCGTACCTCAACCTCGACGACTCCGAGCTCCTGATCTACGAGAAGCTCTTCTCGCTTCTCGCGGAGAGCGTGCCCAAGCCCGACCTCGTGGTGTACCTCCAGGCCCCGACCGACGTCCTCATGCGGCGGGTGAAGACGCGGGGTCGGCCGGAGGAGAACCGGCTGTCCGAGGAGTACATGACCGAGGTGAACCGCGCGTACAACCACTACTTCTTTCACTACAGCGCGACCCCCCTCCTGGTGGTGAACACCACCGACGTGGACTTCGCACGCAGCGGCGAGGACCTCGAGGACCTGCTCCGACAGATCCGCAGCATGGGAAAGGGGACCCAGTACTACGTTCCCCGGGGCTCCAGAACGTAGGCGCGTTCCCCCTCCCCTCGCCGACCCCGGAACCAAGCCGAAGCGTCGCGCGATGTCAACCGGCCGGCGTCTCGATCGGCTGAGAATCGGACAGGGGCGCGGCTTGACGACCGGCCGAGGCTGCGCCATCCTCATTTCGTTCTGATGGGGGCCGCACGGCAGCTCGAGCTCGCGTTCGACGACGCCCCGCGCTGGGATGCGCCGTCACTCGAGGCCGCGCTCGCGCAGGCGGCGGGAAAGCCCCTGCGGCTGGTGCTCACCGACAACCGCTCGGTGCTTCTCTCCTTCCGGCGCGAGGCGGGCGTGGTGTTCCTGCGGCTGCACCAGATGTTCCTCCACGCGCCGGAAGAAGTGGTGACCGCGCTCGCGAAGAACCTCAAGAAACGGGGGCGGGCCGCCGAGGGTGAGGTCCGCCGCTTCATGAACGCGAACCTCCACCGCGTGCGCCGCTCGCCCCGCACCATGCCGCCGCTCGTCACCGGTGGGCGGGCCCACGATCTCGGCGCCGTCTACGCGGCCCTCAACCGCCGCTTCTTCGGCGGCAGCCTCGAGGTGCCGATCACCTGGGGGCGCGGGGTGGGCCGGGCGCGGCGGGGCGGGTTGACCTTCGGCAGCTACGACCCCGTCCTGGGGTTGATCCGGATCCACCCGGTGCTCGACCGGGCGGAGGTGCCGCGCTACTTCCTCGAGAGCGTCGTCCACCACGAGATGCTTCACCACCACATGGGCGGCGTGCCCGACCGCGCCGGTCGGACCGTCTATCACACCCGGGCCTTCCGCGAGGCGGAGGCGCGCTTCCCGCGTCACCAGGATGCCCTCGCCTGGGAGAAGGACAACCTGCCGCTCCTGCTGCGCGCCAGCCAGGCCCTCGACCGGGCGCGCAAGGCCGCCCGCCGCTCCGGGAAGAGACCGCGGATCTGATGGCGCTGCCTCACCTGAGGCGGCTCCTTCCCCACCTGGGCCGCCATCGGGGTGAGCTCGTCCGCGGGCTCGCCTGCCTTCTCCTGACGACCGCGGCATCGGTGGCGAATCCCTGGGTCCTGCGGCACGCGGTGGACGACCTGACGATCGAGGTGACGCGGGAGAAGCTCTGGCTCTACGCGGGGGTGCTCCTGGGTCTGGTGGCCTTCGAGGGGGTGTTCCGCTTCCTGATGCGGTGGGTCCTCATCGGCACGAGCCGACGGCTCGAGTACGAGCTCCGCAACGAGGTGTTCGAGCACATGACGCGGCTCAGCCCACGCTACTACCAGGAGCATCGGATCGGCGAGCTGCTGAGCCGGGCCTCGAACGACATGGCGGCGGTGCGCTCCGTCCTCGGACCCGGGATCATGTACACCGCCAACACGCTGGCCACCTTCGGGGGGACGGTGACGCTGATGCTGCTCATCAGCCCCCGCCTCACCGGCCTCGCCCTCATCCCCCTCGCGGTCGTCTCCGTCCTCGTTCGCCACTACGGCCGGCAGGTCCACGACCGCTTCGAGGCGGTGCAGGGCCAGCTCGCGGAGATGAGCGCTCTGGTGCAGGAGAACCTCTCCGGAGGTCGCGTGGTGAGGGCCTACGCGCAGGAGGGCCACGAGGAGGCGCGCTTCGGCGCCGCGAACGAGGAGTACGTCTCTCGCAACCGACGACTGATCAAGGTCACCGGGATGCTGTACCCCGGCATCCAGTTTCTCATGGGGCTCGGGGCGCTCATCGTGCTCTGGCTCGGCGGGCGCATGGTGGTGGCGGGGACGATCTCGCTCGGGGAGTTCGTGGCCTTCGGCGTGTATCTCACGATGCTGTTCTGGCCGATGATCGCCGTCGGCTGGGTGGTCAACCTCATCGAGCGGGGTGAGGCCTCGATGGGACGGATCGGGGCCATCCTCGACGCCCCGGTGGAGATCCGCGACGAGGACCCGCTGGACGTCCGCGAGATCCGGGGCGCGGTGGCGTTCCGCTCGCTCACCTTCGCCTACGACGGCCAACCGGTCCTCCACGACATCGACCTCGAGGTGCCGGCGGGAGCGACGGTGGCGGTGGTGGGGCCGACCGGGTCCGGCAAGAGCACGCTCGTGAGCCTGATCCCCCGGCTCTGGAACGCGCCCTCCGGCACGCTGTTCGTCGACGGGCACGACATCCGCCGCATCCCGCTCGGGGTGCTTCGGGGCGCGGTGGGCTTCGTGCCCCAGGAGAGCTTCCTCTTCTCCGATTCCGTGCGCGAGAACCTCGCCTTCGGCCTGCGCGGGCGCGACGCCGGGAAGGCGGAGCCGGCGGCGGAGCTGGCCCAGCTCGCCGGGGACGTGCGCGACTTCCCGAAGGGCTTCGAGACCCAGGTCGGGGAGCGCGGGATCACGCTGTCCGGGGGCCAGAAGCAGCGGGCCGCGCTCGCGCGTGCCCTCGCCACCGATCCCCGGATCCTCGTGCTCGACGACACGCTCTCCGCCGTCGACACCCAGACCGAGGAGCGCATCCTCGAGGGCCTCCGGGAGGTGATGCGGACGCGGACCACCTTCCTCGTGTCCCACCGCGTCTCGACCGTGAAGGGGGCCGACCTCATCGTGGTCCTCCGCGCGGGGCGGATCGTGGAGCGCGGCACCCACGACGAGCTCGTGGCCGCGGGCGGCTTCTACGCCGACCTGCACCGGCGGCAGCTGCTCGAGGAGCAGATGGACGAGGGCGAGGACGCGGCATGAGCGTCAGCGCGGCCGTCGACGACGATCCCGTCCTGGCCCGGACCTACGACTGGCAGCTCCTGTGGCGGCTGCTCACGTACCTGCGGCCGCACCTCGGGGCGGCGGCGGCCGCCCTCGGCCTGATCGTGGTGATGGCCGGCCTCGACCTCGTCGGCCCGTGGCTGACCAAGGTGGCGATCGACCAGCACATCGCGAAGGGCGACGCGGACGGTCTCGCCCGGGTGGCCGGTTTCTACTTCCTCGCCCTCGCCGCGGCGTGGGTGGTCCGCTTCTCGCAGATGTACATCATGCAGATGACGGGCCAGCGGATCATGCAGAGCGTGAGGCGGCAGCTCTTCGGCCACCTCCAGCGCCTGCACGTGGGCTACCTCGACCGCAACCCCGTGGGGCGCCTGATGACGCGCGTCACGACCGACGTGGACGCCATCAACGAGCTGTTCACCTCCGGCATCGTCACCGTCTTCGGCGACCTCTTCGCCCTGTTCGGGATCATGGGCGTCATGCTCGCCCTCGACTGGCGGCTCGCGCTCGTGACCTTCTCGGTGATCCCGCTCTTCTTCGTCGTGACCAACTGGTTCCGGCGGGGGGCCCGGCAGGCGTTTCGAGAGACGCGCCGATGGGTGGCCCGCATCAACGCGTTCCTGCAGGAGAACCTGTCCGGGATGTCGGTGGTGCAGCTCTTCCGACGGGAGGAACGCAACCGGGCCGCCTTCGCCGCGGTCAACCAGAAGCACTACGAGGCCAACCGCCAGGCGATCTTCTACTACGCGGTCTTCTACCCCGCGATCCAGTTCCTGGCGGTGCTGGCGCTGGCCCTCATCCTTCTCTACGGGGGCGGGCAGGTGCTGGTGGGCGGGGTGACGCTCGGCGTCCTGGTGGCGTTCATCCAGTACTCCGAGCGGTTCTGGCGGCCGATCTCCGACCTGTCGGAGAAGTTCAACATCCTGCAGGCGGCAATGGCCGCCTCGGAGCGGATCTTCGGGCTCCTCGACGCGACGGTCGAGGTCGCGACCCCGCCCGACGCAAGGTCGATCGGCACCGCCGAGGGGCGCGTGGCCCTCGAGGGAGTGTGGTTCTCGTACCGGTCTCCCGGCCGCGCGACGACGCCCGACGCCGCCGAGGCGGCGGCGCCTCCGGGCGAAGACGAAGCGGAGTGGGTGCTGCGAGACATCGACTTCGTGGTGGAGCCCGGCCAGAAGGTCGCCCTCGTCGGGGCCACCGGGGCGGGCAAGACCTCGATCATCAGCCTGCTCATGCGCTTCTACGACGTGCAGAGGGGTCGGGTCACCCTCGACGGCGTCGACGTGCGCCAGCGCGACCTCCAGGAGCTGCGGTCCTCGCTCGCCCTCGTGCTGCAGGACGTGCACCTGTCGAGCGGGACCATCGCCTCCAACATCCGGCTCGGCTCCGACATCTCCGACGAGCGTGTGCGCGCCGCCGCGGAGGCGGTGCACGCCCACCGGTTCATCGAGGCGCTGCCGGACGGATACGAGACCGAGGTGCGCGAGCGGGGGGCCACGCTCTCGGTGGGCCAGAAGCAGCTGCTCTCGTTCGCGCGGGCGCTCGCCCACGACCCCCGGGTGCTGATCCTCGACGAGGCCACGTCCTCGGTGGATACCGAGACCGAGCAGCTGATCCAGGACGCGCTGAAGGTGCTGTTCCGGGGGCGCACGGCGATCGTCATCGCCCACCGGCTCTCGACGGTCCAGAACGTCGACCTGATCCTGGTGATGCACAAGGGACGGATCCGCGAGCGCGGCACCCACCAGGAGCTCCTGGCCAAGCGGGGGATGTACTGGACGCTCTACCAGCTCCAGTACAAGGACCAGGAGCTGGGCGGCACCGCGGCGTAGGCGGCGAGAGGTCCAACAAGAAGCTCGTCGCGACGGCCAGGTCTTCAGGGCAAGGGGCGCAGCTCGAGGGTCTGCAGCGCGAAGCCTGGCCACCCCGGGTCGTCGGAGGCGGGTCCCTCCGCCGAGAAGCGGATCGTGGTGGCCGGCGACTCCAGCAGGGCGGTGATGGGAATCTCCAGCCGGTGGTCCGCGACCACCCAGTCCGCGTGCTCGGACACGAGGTTGCCGACGGTCGCACCGTTCACGTCGACTCTCACACGTGTCCGTGACGCCGGCGAGGCGTCTCTCAGCCGTGCCTCGAGCAACAGAATGTACTCACGCGTCGGATCGTACTGCGCCTGCAGCAAGACCGTCGCTTGCGGGTCCATCATCTTCTGGTGGGTGTCCAGCCGGCGTTCCCAGCCAAAGCCCAGATAGGGTGCGGAGTTCTGCCGTCCTCTGCGGAAGTCGATGAGCGTTCCCGGCGTATAGGCGGTCACCCGGCGGGACCAGCTTTCGATCTTCAGCATGTTTCCGCGGATCGAGTACTGCCCGAGCTTCGGGATCTGCGGAATGCCCCAGTAGTCGTCCCGCCCCCAGTTGTACCAGAAGACCTTTCGGGTGCGCGCGGCGTCGACCTCTCCCAGAGCGCGCAGGCCCTCAGACGGTGAGCACTCTGCCTCACCGCACAGCGCTCGGGGAAGGTCGGCCAGCTCGATCGGGGCGTCGGACGTGACCAGGGGGCCGCGCTCGTGGGCGGGCTTGACGAGAACAACCGGGTTCAAGGCGCCGACGATCTTCTTGAACTGGTGAGCCCGGCTGCCGGTGGCGGTCCGGCTGCCGAACCCATAACCATGGTCGGCGATCAACAGGATGTCCGAGGCGTCATAGGCTCTCTCGACCTTGAGAAGCTCGAGGAGGGCCACGACCTGCCTGAACGCACATCGGGCCTGAGATATCGCGCCGCGCCGATCGAACCGGCGCTTGCCGATCGAACAATCAGGCTGCAGGACCGCCGGAAGATGGGTGATCATGCTGTGGATCATCTTGGCGGTGGGGGGGGAATCGGTCACGGTCGAGGACGTGGCGAGCTGCTCGAGGGGGGCCAGATCCCGTTCCGCTCGGTAGACAGAGTGGGTTTGGCCGAACATCGAAGCGAGCAGACCCCCGTCCAGAATGGCCCGGCGCTGCCGGTCGGGCAGGACTCGGTACATTCCGAGGTCGAGCAGGTGGGAGGCGTCCCGGATCGCGATCGCACCGCGGGAGTGTCCGAGCTCGTCCGTGCTCAGACAGCTCGCCACGGCCTTCGGGCAGGGGGCGAGGCTCATGGCGTAGCTGACCCGGTAGCCGGCATCCGCGAGGCGGTTGAGCACCGAACCCTCGGAGATCGAGTGCCGGTAGAACTCGCCGGCCGATCGAGCGGGGTCGTACTGCACTCCGGCATGAATCGTCGGCAGGCTCAGGTAGGTCGTGGGGCTGCTGCTCGAAGCAGCACGGTAGAAGCGGAAGCCGTCCAGTTCCTCGCGCAGGCCCGGCTCGGCCTCGAGGACATCCTCGAACACATCCGACTGCAGCGTGTCCAGGATGAGGATCAGCACATTCCCCTCCCGTGACCACTCCCGGAGCGCCACGACGGCGTCCTGGGATGCCGGAGCGTTGGCGCGCCAGATGGAGGCGGAGGCGACAACCGACTGCACGAGCGATCCCCCGAGCAGCACGGCCAGGAGTGTTGCCACGACTCGTCGTTGGCGGCTCCCCAGCCAGGCCAGAAACAACCCTCCCCCGAGGGGCACCAGCAGGCCGGCGAGTCCCGTCGACAGGTCTGCGGTCAATCGAGTCCCGTCGAGGCTCACCGAAGGCCCGGGGAAGAACCCGGCTCGAATCCACGCGTAGATGGCCAGGCCGACGAGGACGGCCCGGGCGAGACCACGCAGCCGTGACGGCAGCCACGCGACGGCGAGTGCGAGGACGAGAAAGGCCAGCGCTCCGGAGCCGAAGAGGAGGAGCAGGATCTCGCGGGAGGCGCCCGGGAAATCCTGGCGGCTGGCGTCGAAGAGCTCGACGGGCACCCGGATGAAGGCCGTCGTCGCGAGAAGTGCCGCGGCCAGGATGGCCTGTGTCGGGCGGGGAGCCCTCCGGTGGGAATCGCCTGCGGTCATTCCCGGCGATCGTACCGAAAGAGGACACGGCCCTCGTCCGAGATGGTCTGGGAGTCCACGATGTGAGCATTCGCCGCGAGAAGGCCCCGGAAGTTGTCTTCCGTGTAGTCGGCGAAGATGTCCTCGCGCAACGAGAGCATCTGCCGAACGGTGGCGTCGGTCTTCTGCACGAACTCGATTATTCCTCTCGGGGCCAGACCCACCATCCACCGAATCGTCTCCTCCAGCGGGATGTTGCGGCCGATGGCGAGGTGGTGTCCCACCGCGAGGGCCAGGAGGAAGTCGGCCCCGGCGCGCTCCACGAAGGACGCGCGCTCCGCTCCCCGCCAGCCTTGAGAAGGGCTGGGGTTGGCGACGTCCAGGACGAGGGGCAGGAAGCGGAGCTTCTCCTCTTGCGCTCGCCGGAACGCCAGATCGGCGGTCGCCGGGTCGGCCTCGGCGCCAATGACCGAGCCGGCGCCGGCCGCCAACGCCACCACCGCATAGTCGCCCGTGTTGCAACCGAGATCGAGAACGGTGCCAGGCCTCAACGCCTGGACGGCTCGAGCCACGAAGTCCCGCTTGGCCGCGCGCTCCGCATCGCGGTAGGTGTTGTCCCCGGCGTAGGTCGTCCAGTCCGTGTGCTGGACCGGGGGCCTCAGGCGCCTGATGCAGCGCCTCAGGCCGCCCAGCATGCCGCGCAGGGACGATCTGGGCAGCGGACGCCGCCTCGCCGCTGTCCTGGGGGTCACGCGCCCGCGCCGCGCCGCGGCCTCGAGTCGCGCCGGCAGCACGATGTTCATGAGGACCTGCGGCGAGAGCTTGTGGCGCCAGCGCAGCATCGATGCCAGCTCGGGAGAGGGAATGCCCTCGAGGTGGCCACGATACGTTGCGTGATACGGCACGCCGAGCTTCGCCGAGAGCAGCAGGGGGCTCAGGAACTGGTCGCAGAACTGGCGATGGCCGTCCCAGTAGGCACCGTCCACGTAGCGCTCGACGGAGAGCACGTCGATGAAGACCGGCTCGGAGCCGCGGTACTGGATGTTGTAGGCCGACGCGTCGCTCAGGGTGTAGCCGTGGCCCAGCAGCTCGAGATGCACGTCGAGGTGGAGGAGGGCCGCGGCGCGCAGAGCGGCGAAGGGCCACTCGTAGGGATAGGAGATGAACGGAACGCGTTCGTGCTCGAGGAGGAGCGTGGGGCCTTCAATCCCCAGGGCGGCGGGGTCGTCGCCCACGATCTCGGTGCCAATGAGCCGACCGCGGCTCACGAGCTCCGCGAAGACCTTCGAGGCGAGGAACTCCTGCTGGACTCCCATCGCCGCGGGGCCCACGCTGCGGAGAATCCGGTCGCCCGAGGTGAAGACGTAGCCTTTCCGATCCCGATACGAGCCGTCTACCCGCTCCACCGTCATCGCGAACGAGTCGCTAGGAGCGGGGGGAGTCGTGCTCGCTTCGATCGACCGGCGGTCTGGGGCCCCGGCGCCCCACGAGGAATCGCTTGATCCGCGACCAGAACGCGGCGACGGCCGCGGAGCCGACGGCGAGCGCGGCCAGCAGGCCCTGGACCAGGACGCTGCCGGTTCCGGGGTCCAGATAGGCGTAGGCGGGACGGGACGCCAGAAGGACGAGGATCGCGAGGGGGATCAATCTGTGCATTGATTTGCTCCCGGTCGGAGCGCGAGCGGGCCGCTTTCATGTTACCCCTGAATGGCGGCTGCCGAGACCCGGGGCGGCGGGACGGCAGCGCGAGGCCAGGCCCTCATCTCTCCGAGACCAGGAACTGCCAGGCGAGGGTCGCCATCGCCCGCACCCCGAGGGGCAGGGCGTCCTCGTCGATGTCGAAGCGGTCGGTGTGGTTGATGGAGGGGATCCCCTTCTCGTCGTTGCGCGTGCCCAGGAAGAAGAAGAAGTACGGAGCCTTCTCCCCGTAGTACGGGAAGTCCTCGGCCACCATCTGGGGATCGATGTGGGGGGCGCGGCCGGGCCCGAAGACCCGTTCCAGCACCGGGCGTGCGAACCGGGCCAGCGCCGGGTCGTTGACGGTGGGTGGGTTCCCTTCATCGAGGAAGCGCAGCGTGGCGGTCGTGCCGTGGGCCTCCGCGACCCCCTTCACCGTGCGGGCCATCCGCGCCTTGATCTCGGCACGGACCTCGGCGTCGTGGGTGCGCAGCGTCCCGTCCATCACGACCTGGCTGGCGATGATGTTGAATCGGGTCCCCCCCCGGATCCGGCCGATGGTGAGGACGCGGGGCTGGCGGCCGTCGATCTGGCGCGAGACGATGAGCTGCAGGGCCTGGACGATCTCCGCCGCCACCGGGATCGGGTCGAGGCCCTGGTGGGGTTGGGCGCCGTGGACTCCCCGACCCGCCACCTCGATGGCGAAGGTGTCGCTGGACGCGAGGAGCGCCCCGTCGGTCCAGCCGGCCTCGCCCACCGCGACCCAGCTTCCGACGTGGAGGCCGAAGACCGCCTCCACCTTCGGGTCGTCCAGAACGCCTTCCTTGACCATGAGGGAGGCCCCGCCGTCTTCGCCCTCGGGGGCGCCCTCCTCCGCGGGCTGGAAGAGGAAGACGACCGTCCCGGGAAGGCGATCCTCGAGGCCGGCCAGAACGTCGGCGACGCCCAACAGGATGGCGGTGTGGGCGTCGTGCCCGCAGGCGTGCATGACCCCCGGGACCTGGCTCTTGTACGGGACGTCCGAGGCCTCCTGGATGGGGAGGGCATCGATGTCGGCGCGCAGGGCCACCACACGGCCCGGCCGCGCGCCCCGAAGGACTCCGACGACTCCTGTCCTGGCGACCGGGTAGCGCACCTCCAGGCCGAGGCCCTCCAGGTGCTCGGCGACCACTCGGCCCGTGTGCTCCTCGCGGTTGGAGAGCTCGGGGTGAGTGTGGAATTCGCGCCGGGTGGACACGACCTCGGGGGTGATCCTCTCGGCGGCCGCCCTGATCTCGGCGTCCGGAACGGCGCTGGCGGCCAGGAGCAGGCCGAGCGTCAGAATCATGAGTGCCTCCTCGTGAGGCCGCTATCATACGTCCGGTGCGACGGACGCCCGTGGCGTGCGGCCGGCGGGGGGTCGTCGTCGCGGCGTGCGTCGCGTTGCCCCCGCTCGCCGACGTCACGCGTGAGCGGACGAACGCGAGCGACCGACGAGCGCGGCCTCCTCTTCGGGCCCGAGCGCCCGCCACTCCCCGGGGGCGAGATCACCCAGTTCGAGGAGGCCGATGCGCACGCGGACGAGCTCGAGGACGTCGTGCCCGACGCGGGCGCACATGCGGCGCACCTGGCGCTTCTTCCCCTCGGTGAGGACGATCTCGAGCCAGGAGCCGCGTGGCGTCCCGGAGTCGAGCGCGCCGCCGAGCGGCCGATCGCCCGCGGGAGCGGCGACGGGACGCACCTCGGATCGCGGTGAGCCCAGCGCCCGCACGAGCGCCGGGCGGGTGAGCTCTCCGTCGCCGAGGTCGATGCCCTCGCGGAGGGCGCACAGCGTCTCCGCGTCGGGATGATCTCGGACGCGGGCGTGGTACGTCCGCGGCACGTGGTTCCGCGGGTCGGTCAGCTGCCGCCCGAGGCGGACGTCGTTCGTGAATATGAGGAGGCCCGACGTGTCACGGTCGAGACGGCCCACCGGAAAGACCCACCGGTCGACCCCGCGGAGCGGCTCGTAGACGGTGGAGCGCCCTGCGGGGTCGACGCGTGTCGTGACCAGACCCACCGGCTTGTGGAGCGCGAGGACGAGGCGTTCGACCTCGTCGCCGACGCGCAGGTCATCGACCAGGATGCGGTCGCGGCCCGGGTCGATCGGACGGCGTGGTGAGCGTTCTTCCTGCCCGTTCACGCGGACGCGGCCGGCCGCGATCCAGCGCCCGGCCTCGCGGCGCGAGCAGACCCCGAGCTTCGACAGCGCGCGGGCGAGGGAGATCGGGCCGGCCGGCTTCAGCGCGCCCCGGGGCGCGGGGCCAGCGCGAACGTCATCTGGCCTTCGCACACCACCTTCCCGTCCACCAGGGCTCGGCCCTTGAGGGTCCCCATCTTGGCCCGCAGGCGCACCACCTCGGCCTCGAGGCGCATCTGGTCGCCGGCGACGACCGGGCGCCGGTAGCGCACGCGGTCGATCCCCATGAAGTAGACGATCCGCGAGCGGTTCTCGGGCTTGGAGAGGATGAGTATCCCTCCGGCCTGGGCCATGGCCTCGGTGAGGATCGAGGCGGGGAGAGTCGGGACCCCGCCCGGGCCGGCGATGAAGTAACGCTCGTTGGTGGTGATGTTCTTGACCGCCACCACCCGTTTGTCCTGCTCGAGCTCGAGGACGCGATCCACGAGCAGGAAGGGATAACGGTGGGGCAGGATGGCCTTGATGTCCTCGAGCTCGAGGGGCAGCTTCAGCGCGGTCTCACCCATGAAGCGCCCAGTGTACCCCGATCCGAAGGGGACAGCCGGATCACTGGAGCACTCGGCAACGCGGTCGGATCGGGGCCTACGCCGCCGGAAAAGGGGTCGTTTGGGGGCGTGCTAGGATGCCGGGTGCCCCTTCGGTCCAGCTCCAAGTCCGGTCCCCCTCTCCCCGGGGAGCTTCTGGTCAACCTGCTGGCCCTCGTCGGTGAGATCAACAGCGTCCTCGACTCCGACGAGCTCTACCCCACGATCGCCGGCTGCGTCCGCCGCATCGTCGACTACGACATCCTCGAGATCGTGCTTCCCGACGACGAGGGCGTTCTCGTTCCCGCCTACGTGGACGGGTACGACCTCGAGAAGGCGGTCCGGGGCCGGGTGAAGATCGGCGAGGGGATCTCGGGCGCGGCCGCGGTCGCCCGCGAGCCGGTGTTCGTGCCCGACGTCTCGCAGGATCCTCGTTACGTGCCAGTGTTTCCCGGGGTGGTGGCGGAGCTCGCGATCCCGCTGGTCCACAAGGACCGTCTCGTGGGAGTGCTGAACATCGAAGGGCCGGACGTGGGGGCCTTCACCGACGCCGCGCGGACTGCACTGCGTGTTCTCGCCGGTCACCTCGCGGTGGCGATCGACAACGCCACGCTCTACCGCGAGGCCCGCTGGTACGCGGGGCTCCTGGCCACTCTCTACGAGATCGGCAAGGAGACCGCCTCGATCCTCGACCTCGACGAGCTGCTGCAGCGCGTGGCCGAGCTCGTGAAGCGCGTGATCGACTACGAGATGTTCGGGATCCTGCTGCTCGACGAGGACCGGCAGGAGCTGGTGCTGCGGCAGTCCGTGAACTTCGGCCCCGGCAAGGAGAGGAGTCGCCTGCCGGTGAGCGAGGGGCTCTGCGGGGCGGCGGTGCGGAGCAAGGAGCCGGTGCTCGTCGGCGACGTGCGAGACGACCCCCGGTACGTGAAGCTGGTGTCGGAGGCCTGCTCCGAGCTCGTCATCCCCCTCGTGCACAAGGACCAGGTGATCGGGGTGTTCGACCTCGAGTCGCGCGAGCTCGACCGCTTCACCGAGCGTCACGTGAAGGTGTTGATGCCGCTGGCGAGCCAGGTGGCGGGGGCCATCGTGAACGCGCGGCTCTACGACGAGATCCGCCGGGGCGAGCACCGTCTCGACCGCGAGCTGCGGATCGCCCAGGACGTGCAGCGGGCGCTCTTTCCGGAGGCCTCGCCGGCCGGGCCGGGCTGGGAGGCCTCCGCCCACTTCCGCCCCGCGCGGGAGCTGGGCGGCGATCTGTACGACTTCTACGACATGGGGGGAGGCCGGCTGGGTGTCGCCACCGGCGACGTCTCGGGCAAGGGTGTGCCGGCCGCGCTGTACGGGGCCTTCGCCTCCGGCACCGTCCGCCGGCGGGCCTTCGAGCGACGTGACCCGGCCGACCTGCTGGGGCGCGTCAACGGGACCCTTCGGCGGCGGGGGATCGAGGGGCTGTTCTGCACCCTGGCCTACGCCTTCTTCGACTTCCCGGCCCGCAGCGTACGCGTCGCGAACTCGGGCCTGCCCTACCCCCTGCACTACCGGGCGGAGAGCGGGCGCGCCGAGCCGCTCCAGGTCTCGGGGCTGCCGCTCGGGACGTTCGATGGCGTCGACTACGAGGAGCTCTCGGTCGAGCTCGGCCCCGGCGACGGGTTCGTGTTCTACAGCGACGGGGTCACGGAGGCCCTCCGGGGGCACGAGGAGTACGGGGTGAAACGGCTCCTCCGGGCCCTGGAGGCCCATGGCACGCTTCCCGCGAGAGAGCTGGGAGAGCGGCTGATGACGGACCTCGAGGGCTTCGTGGAAGGCGAGGCCCCGGTGGACGACATCACCCTCATCGTCGTCAAGGTCCTCTAGAAAAAGGAGTTGGAAGCGGGACCCCCGTGTGAGCAGGATCACAATGGGGATCCGAGGCGCGGCTATACTTAGCTGTTTTGCACATGGATCGGAGACGCCACTGCTGAGACGGACCCTCTGGGCCATCGCGCTGGCCGCCCTCCCGGCCAACGCCCCCGGGCAGGTGCTCTCCTTCCCCGCGCGCGGCGACCTGGTGGTGTTTTCCGCCACTGCGGTGGACGGCAAGGGGCGTCCGGTGACCGACCTCAGGGGCCCGGATTTCCGGGTCTACGAGGAGGGTCGGCCCCAGGCGATCTCCCGCTTCTACGGCGGCCTCGAGCTTCCCGCCCGGGTGCTGCTGCTCGTGGACGGCAGCGGCAGCATGGACGAGGAGCTCAAGGTGACGAGCGTCCGGTTCGCGGCGGAGCGGATCCTGGACGTCCTCAGCGACGAGGACCAGGTGGCGCTGGCCGGCTTCGACAGCCGCTACTGGGGGGTCGTGGCCTTCACCCACGACCACGAGGCGGTGCGGAGGGGGCTGACCACCGTCGAGCCCTTCGGCACGACGGCGCTCCACGACGCCCTCGACAAGGCGGCACGGGACATCGCCAGCCACGGCGAGGGGCGCCGGGCGGTGGTCGTGATCACCGACGGGGTCGACACCGCGAGCGAGAAGACCCCGGAGGAGGTGCTGCAGCGCTCGCGAGCCCTCGACGTCCCGATCTACGCGATCTCGGCAGTGTCGCCGCTCGACAACCCGGAGTCGTCCCTGTACGTGGGCCGGAAGAACGGGGGCGCAGCCGCCACGGGCGGGGAGATGCTGGAGCGCTACGCGACCCTCTCCGGGGGCGCCGCCTTCCGCGTCAGCAACTACGCCGGTCTCCGGAAGGCGGCCGAGCGCATCGCCGCCGAGCTCAAGCACCAGTACCGCCTGGGCTACGACCCGCCCCCGGGGCCGGCTCGCTTCCGCCGCGTCGAGGTGCGGACGACCCGCCGGGGTGTCACTGTCCGCACCCGCAGCGGGTATATTCCGTATTGATGTCGTCCATAACGTCTTGATTTCGTCTTGATGTCGTCCGTACCCGCCGGGCGGGCATGAACGCCCGCCCCCCGGCCCAACCAAGGAGGTCATCCGTGAGACTCATGATCGTGCCGCTGCTGGCGGCAGGAGTGGCGCTCGCCGGCTGCGCGAAGAAGTCCTTCGTGCAGCGCGAGGTCGGCGAGGTCAACCAGAAGGTGGACGCGGTGTCGGCCGAGGTCGAGAAGACCCAGGAGCGCGTCCGTCAGAACGAGGTCCAGATCGCCAAGGTCGAGAAGGACTCGCAGGTGGGGATCGCCGACGCCAAGAGCTCGGCCGACGCAGCCATGACGAAGGCCACCGAGGCGGAGCAGGCGGCCAAGGGCAAGCTCGTCTACACGCTCACGCTGTCGAACGACAAGGTGCAGTTCCCGTTCGCGAAGTCCGAGCTCAGCGACCAGGCCAAGGCGATGATCGACGACACGATCGGTCCTCTCGTCCAGAAGAACGCCGGCGTGTGGTTCGAGATCGAAGGCCACACCGACGCGGCTGGGGACGAGGCCTACAACCTGCTGCTCGGGGAGGAGCGGGCGATGGCCGTCCGCGACTACCTGGCCAAGGCCCACAGCATCGCTCTGAGCCGCCTGGAGGTGATCTCCTACGGCGAGGGCGAGCCGGTGGCCGACAACACGACCCGCGACGGCCGGGCCCAGAATCGCCGGGTCGTGATCCGCGTCCTCGAGTAGACCGCCCGCGCTTCCCGGGACCGCCCCGGCGGTCCCGGGCACCCCACCCTCCCGGGGCCGGCCTCTGCGGGAATAGGGGCACCCGTCCCGCCGTATCATTGCGGGAGGTGATGGGTCTTCCTATCGGGTGCCGGGTCGCACGATGAGCTCCGAAGTCCGGGACGAGACGTTCCTCCTGGGCCGGGCACGGCAGGGGGACCTGCCGGCCTTCGAGGAGATCGTGCGGCGCCACCAGCGCCGCGTCTACGGGGTGGCCCTCAGAATCGTGCGCTCGCATGCCGTGGCCGACGACGTCGCCCAGGACGCGTTCCTGCGGGCCTGGCGGTCCCTCGACCGGTTCGAGCTGGGCCGGCCGTTCGGTCCCTGGGTGTGCCGCATCGCCGCGAACCTCGCGGTGAACCACGTCCGCTCCCCGGTGTCGCGCGAGGACCCGCTGCCGGAGGGCCACGGAGAGACGAGGGCCCTGGGCGGCAACCCCCTCGACGCCGTCCTCGCCGGCGAGGCGCAGGAGCTGCTCCAGGAGGCGCTCGAGACCCTGCCGCCCGAGCAGCGGGCGGTCTTCGTCCTGCGCGCGGTGGAGGAGATGTCGTACGCCGAGATCGCGGACGCGCTCGATCTGAGCCCGGGGACGGTCATGAGCCGGCTCTTCCGGGCGCGGGAGAAGCTGGCGCGGGCCCTGGGCCCCTACCTGGGCCCGGCCGCACGGCGCCGGGCCGGAGGACGTCCATGAGCGCTCACGAGCGCGAGCGCCTGGCCGGCTATCTCGACGGCGAGCTTCCGCCGGCCGAGCGGGCGGAGGTCGAGGCCCACCTCGCCACGTGCGAGGAGTGCGCGTCGCTGCTCGCGGAGATGGGAGCGGTCGACGACGTCGCCCGTGGGCTTCCACTCGAGGTCCCGTCCGGGTACCTCGAGGCTCTCCCGGGTCGTGTGCGGGCTCGGATCGAGCGGGAGAGCCCTCCCCGCGCCCGCACCGTCGTGGCGCGCCCGCGCTGGCGCCTGCCCGTGTGGACATGGGCCGCGGCCGCGGCGCTCCTTCTCGCGGTGGTGACGCCCCTGACGCTCCCCCGCCTCTATCGCGCCCGGGTCGCCACGACGGAGATGCCGGCGACGGCGACCCCGATGGAGGAGGCGATGGCGCCGGCCCCGCAGTCGGCGCCAGAGCGGCGCGTGAGCGCCCCCGCAGACGACGAACAGCTTGCCCGCCTCGCGCCGAAGCGCGAGGCGGGGAGAGGGCAACGCGCGGAAGATCGAGCGGACGAGCCCGCGCCGGCCTTCGCCCCGCCCCCCGCCGCCGCCGCTCCCTCCGACCCCGCCGCACCTGCCCCCAGGCCGCGAGCTCGGCCAGGCAAGCTGGACGTCGCCGCCGAAGCGGTTCCGCCCACCGCGGAGAACCGGCCGCAGGAGCTCGAGAAGGACGCACCGGCCCTGGCCGGCGTCGCGCCGTCGGTCGTGGCCGAGGGCGAGGCGCTCGGAGAGGCCCCACCACCCGAGCCGGACGTCGACCGGCGCCAGGCGGTCATGACCGACACGATGGCGTCCCGGCCCGTGCCCGCCACGCTTGGGGCGGCCAAGGCGGGGGCGAGCGCACCCCAGGCCACGGAGACGCGCGAGGGCTTCGCCTCCGTGGAGAAGAAGTCCGTCCTCGACGAGGACTCGGTCGCCTTCGGTCGGCTGACCCGAGACGTGCCCGCGGATGCCGCCGCCTGGCGGGAGCGCCGGGAGGCGTGGCGCGCCTTCGTGGCCACCCACCCTCGGAGCCGTCACGTCGACGAGGCGCGGGTGCGGGTGATCGAGGCCGGCCTCGAGGCCTGGCGGGAGGGCGGCGAGCCCGAGGATCTCGCCCGGGCGCGCGAGGACGCCGAGGCCTACCTCGCGCGGGACGACGCACGGCTGAAGCAGCGCGTGCGACAGGCCCTCGAGGCTGCGGAAGGCCCGTAGAGACCAGAGGGTTCGGGTGTCAGCGCGCGCGGCCCCCGGGGGGCTCGGCGTGCACCGCCAGTTCGACCGCGGGCCCGTGAGCTTCGAAGCGGAGCAGCGTCCTCGTCGGGGCCCCGCCCGCCGAGCCCCTCATCGCGCGCTCCGCCCAATTGACGCGACTCGGACGACGGACAAGCAGTGGCTCGTCAGGCGGCGGCGTCTTCGTCTTCCCCTTCGGCATCCTCCGGCAGGGGCTCGATGGTGAAGCCGGTGAACCCGTAGACCGCGGACACGAAGGGGTTGAGGAGGTTGAAGAAGCAGTACGGCAGATAGGTGAAGGCCGGCACGCCCAGGGTCTGCGCCATGAAGGCCCCGCAGGTGTTCCAGGGGACGAGGGGCGACGTGAGAGTGCCGGCGTCCTCGAGGGCGCGCGAGAGGTTCTTGGGGTGGAGCCGCCGTCGCCGGTACTCCGCCCGGAACATCCGGCCCGGAAGCACGATCGCGATGTACTGGTCGGAGGCCACCACGTTCATGGTCGCGGAGGAGGCCAGCGTCGCCGCCACCAGCGTGCCGGTGCTGCTCACCACCGAGAGGACGCTCGCAGCCAGCTTCTCGAGCATCTTCGTCGTCTCCATCACCGCCCCGAACATCATCGCGGAGAGGATGAGCCACACCGTGGTGAGCATGGAGGACATGCCCCCCCGCGAGAGGAGGGCATCGAGGGCATCGTTTCCCGATCTCAGGGTGAAGCCGTCGAAGAGCGCCGTCCAGGAGCCCTTCACCAGCACGAGGCCGCGCGGCAGATCGGTCTCAGCGACGAACGCGACGACGGCTCGCGGCTGGAACACCACCGCGAAGACCGCCCCCACGAGGGCCCCGATCAGGAGGGCGGGGAAGGCGGGCATCCGGCGCCAGACGAGCCCGAGCACCAGGGCGGCGGGCAGCAGGAGGTGGGGTCCGATGACGAAGCTCTTGTCGAGCGCGGACAGGATGGCCTCGAGGTCGCGGGCCTCGTCGGGGACGGGGCTCATCCAGCCGATGACGGCAAACCCGACGAGCGCCAGCAGCAGGCTGGGCATGGTCGTCCACATCATGTGGCGGATGTGGACGAACAGCTCCGTCCCCGCCACCGCGGGGGCGAGGTTGGTGGTGTCGCTGAGCGGCGACATCTTGTCGCCGAAGTAGGCGCCGGAGATGATGGCGCCGGCGGTGAGGCCGAGGTTCAGGTTCTGCGCGGTGGCCACGCCCACGAGCGCGATGCCGATGGTCGAGGCGGTGGTCCAGGACGAGCCGGTGGCGACCGACACGAAGGCGCAGATGACGCACGCGGCGGCGTAGAAGACGGCGGGGCTGAGGATCTGGAGGCCGTAGTAGATCATGCTCGGGACGACACCGGCGAGGATCCAGGTGCCGATGAGCGCGCCCACCACGAGGAGGATGAGCATCGCCCCCATCGAGAGTGAGATGCCGCGCACGATCCCGCGCTCCAGCTCCCGCCACGGGTAGCCGAGGTGCACGCCGATGAGGATGGCCACCCCCGCGGCCAGGATGAGGGCGATCTGGTTGGGTCCCTGCGAGGAGCCGTCCCCGAAGAGGGAGACCGACAGCGCCAGGAGCGCGATCAGGACTGCGACGGGCAGAAGCGCCTGGAGCAGGCTCGGGGCCCTGCGGAGTGTCGAGTCCATGGCGAGAGAGCGGGCATCATAGCACGCGGTCTGTGGGGGGCCGGCGAGCGACCGGCCGGATGTTCACCGTCTAAGATGAGGGCCAGGAGGTGAGGGCCCCGCTCACTGGAGCCGGATCAACCCCCGCTCGAGGAGGCGCGCGAAGATCAGCAGGGTCGCCTCCTCGCCCATGGGGCACAGCTTCAGGATCGACTGCACGTCCCACTCGCCGTTGACGCGGCTCAGGACGAAGCCCTCCTGGGGGTCGAGCTTCTCGGCGGTGAGGGAGGCCATGTCGGCGGCGAGGACGGGAACGCCGTCCAGGGGAACGGAGGTCAGGGTCTTCTCCTGGTGGCGGGCCTCCAGCGTTGCGATGAGCCCTTTCTTCGCGTTCTGGTTCAGCCGGTCGAGCGCGAGGACATCCTCGTAGGCCCTGCGGGCGGCGTCGAAGCGCTTCTCTTGCAGGCGCTCCCGGGCGAGGGCGAGAAGGGCGTGGATGGCCCCGACCGGGTCGGAGGGCGTCTGCACCGTCCGCGTCTGGTCGACCTCGAGGTGCCCACGCTTGTGCAGATCGAAGAGGAGGGCGGCGCTCTCGAACTCGGAGCAGCGGATCTCGAGGCTGATCTGGGCGATGGTGAGGCCGTTCGCGGCGAGGGCCAGGGCCTTCTTCTCGGCCTCGGCGAGGGACGCGGAGTCGCTGCCGGTGACGCGGAAGGAGGTCTCCATGTTCGGGAAGACCTCGCGGATCCGCTTCCACTCATCGACACGGCGGATTCCCTCGAGGATCACCGGTGTCACCGGGGTCTCGTAGGTGATACGGATGTCCGGGGGGAGCTCCCCCTCGCGGAACTCGAACTGCCCGGACGGCCAGAGGAAGAGGTCGTAGAAGGTCTCCTCGGCCTTCAGCTTCAGGGCGCGTTTGAGGTCGTACTCGGTCAGGATTCCGTCCACGATGAGGATCGACCCGAGGAGCTTGTTCTGCTCCTCCTGGGCGAGGAGGGCCTTGAACAGCTGCTCCTCGCTCACCAGGCCGAGACGGATCAGGAACTGCCCGAGAGACTCGCGCGGGTCATTGGACCAGGACGAGAAGACATTGCCCTCGCGCACGATGATGCGTTTCTTGACGGAGCCCTGCTCGATGTGGAGCGTGCCCGTCTTCCGCCCGGCGGCGATCCACTGCAGGACGTCGGGCAGGCCCATCGTCCGGAGATCGCTGCGGAGGCTCATCGCTCGAGTGGAGGGCGCTCTCTCTCAGCCTTCGTCCCAGTACAGATCCCAGAAGAGGTAGTCGTGCCAGCTCTCGGGAGCTCGGCGGAGGCCCAGGCTCAAGGTCAGGTGCGGCAGGGCCGGGGGCCGGCGCGGGCGCCTCAGGAGGCGCAGCCCGGCCTCGTCGGGCAGGAGGTTGCCCTTGCGTCGGTTGCAGTCGATGCAGCAGGTGACGATGTTGTTCCAGTCCTTCCTTCCGCCGCGGGCCACCGGGATGACGTGGTCGAAGGTGAGCTGCGTGGGGGCGAACTGCCGGCCGCAGTACTGGCAGCGATGATCGTCGCGGCCATAGACGTTCGCGCGGGAGAACGGCACGTCGGAGAATCGCCGTTTCAGACGGACGTGACGGAGCAGGCGGAGGACCGAAGGGAGCTGCACCCGCACCGTGACGCCACGGATCTCCCGATCGTAGACGGCGATGACCTCGACCTTGCCCTGGAAGAGCAGGGTGATGGCCTTCTGCCACGAGACGACGCGGAGAGGCTCGTAGGACGCGTTGAGGACGAGCGTCTGGTCCATGGGCACACGCAGCCGCGGTGATTGTGCCGTCGCCCTCAGAAGGCTGTCAAATGGCCGCGGCTCAGCCCCCCTGGCGCGCGTCGCGGACGATCTGGACGAACTGGCGCGCACGCTCGGACAGGACGGAGGCCTCGCCGCGCCGCAGCGCGGCGAGGTCCACGAGGTCGCCGCCGACGCCGAGGGCGGCCGCGCCCGCCCGGATGAAGTCGCCCGCCGTCTTGAGGTTGACCCCGCCGGTCGGCACGAGGTCGATCTGCGGCAGCGGCGCCTTGAGGGCCTTGATGTAGCTCGGCCCCCCCACCGCCCCCGCCGGGAAGACCTTCACGAGGTCGGCCCCTGCGTTCCAGGCGGTGACGACCTCGGTGGGGCTCAGGGCGCCGGGGATGATCGCGATGCCCGCCTCGCGGCACGTGGCGATGGTGGCGAGGTTCAGGGCGGGGCTCACCACGAACCGGGCCCCGGCCTCGATACAGCTCGTGGCGGTCTCCGGGTCCAGGACCGTGCCCGCGCCCACGAGGGCGTCGGTGGCGCGACGCGCCACCTCACGGATGAGCTCCACCGCCCCGGGGACGGTCATGGTGATCTCGAGAACGCCCACCCCCCCGGCCTGGATGGCGTCGACCGCCTGTGAGGCCTCGTCCGCGGAGCGAGCCCGGATGACCGGAATGAGCCCCGTGGACCGGATGCGCTCGAGTACCTGCGCCTTCTCCACGACTCCTCCCCGGGCCGGACGGCCCTCAGTGTCTTCGCTCAGCGCGCCACGCGCGCCCCGCCCCCCCGCATCACGCGCTCGACCTCGGAGAGGCGCGCCATCGTGGTGTCGCCCGGAGTCGTCATGGCGAGGGCCCCGTGGGCCGCCCCGCACTCCACGGCCCACTGGGGGTCCTTCCCGGCCAGGAAGCCGTAGATGAGGCCGGAGGCGAACGAGTCCCCTCCGCCGACGCGATCGAAGATCTCGAGGTCCTCGTACGGGCGCGACTGGTGGAGCTGGCCCCCGTAGTGGAGGACGGCGCCCCAGTCGTTCACCGACGCAGTGCGAGCGTTGCGGAGCGTGGTGGCGACGCCTTTGAAGTTCGGGAAGGCGGCGATCGCCTTCTCGATCATCTTCCGGAAGTTGGCCACGTCGAGGGCGGAGAGATCCTCGTCGAGCCCTTCGACCTCGAAGCCGAGGGCGGCGGTGAAGTCCTCCTCGTTCCCGAGCATGACGTCGACGAGAGGCGCGAGCTCCCGATTGACCTCGCGGGCGCGCTCCCTTCCGCCGATCGCCTTCCAGAGGGACGGGCGGTAGTTCAGGTCGTAGGAGACGAGGGTGCCGTGCTTTCGCGCCGCGATCATCGCCTCCCTGGCCACCAGCGGCGTCGTCTCCGAGAGGGCGGCGAAGATCCCACCGGTGTGCAGCCACCGCGCCCCCTCGTTGCCAAAGATGGCGTCCCAGTCGATGTCCCCGGGACGGAGCTGCGAGACCGCGGTGTGGCCGCGGTCGGAGCACCCCAGTGCCGCGCGCACCCCGTGCCCGCGCTCGGTGAAGTTGAGCCCGTTGCGGACGGTGCGGCCCACGCCGTCATCGGCCACCCAGCGGACATGAGACTGGTCGACCCCACCCTGGAAGATGAGGTCCTGCAGGAGCCGGCCCACGGCGTTGTCGACGAACGCGGTGACGACGGCGGTCCGCAGGCCAAAGCAGCGCTTGAGGCCCCGCGCGACGTTGTACTCGCCGCCGCCCTCCCACACCCGGAACTGACGGGTTGTGTGGATGCGGGCGTCACCGGGGTCGAGGCGCAGCATGACCTCGCCGAGGCTGACGAGGTCGAAGCGGCAGTCGCCGGCGGGCTTGAGAGGCAGCATTAGATTCATCGACCCCCTACCCTATCCCTCCCCACGTAGGGGGAGGGGAATGCTGGGTCCAGGGTTCGTGTCCGGCCCTTGCCTGGGGCGGGACACGAACCACGACAGCAGCGCTTTGAACTCTCGGTGCCCAGGCTGTCCTGCAGGTCGCTGGACCTTCCTGCCCTCGGACACCCGTGCACGAACCGTCGTGCCGGGGCCGGGGCAGACGCACGGTAGCCCCGGGGTTCGGCGGGTGTCAATCCGGGGCGCGCGCGTCTGGAAGGGGCCCCGTGGCCCTGCTCAGATGATCAGCATCGCGTCGCCGTAGGAGTAGAAGCGGTACCGCTCTCGGACGGCTTCACGGTAGGCCGCGAGGACGTTCTCCCGTCCGGCAAAAGCACACACCAGGAGGAGCAGCGAGGAGCGCGGCAGATGGAAGTTCGTGACCAGGCCATCGACGACCCGGAACGAGTGCCCCGGGGTGATGACCAGGTCGGTCTGGCCGTCTCCGGCCCGAAGCGACCCGTCCGGGGTGAGCGCGGATTCGAGGGCGCGGGTGGTCGTGGTGCCGACCGCGACGATTCGGCGACCCTCGCGTTGCGCCTGCCTCACCGTGGCCGCGGTCGGCGGGGGGATGGTGAAGAGCTCGGCGTCCACACGGTGCTCGCGGACGTCGGCGACCTCGACCGGGCGGAAGGTGCCGGGGCCCACGTGGAGGACGAGCTCCGCCCGCACCACGCCCCGAGCCTCGAGACGGCGGAGGAGATCCGACGTGAAGTGCAGCCCCGCGGTCGGAGCGGCGACGCTGCCGGGCTCGCGGGCGTAGACGGTCTGATAGCGCTCGCGGTCGTCGGCGCGGTCCGCGCGGCGGATGTACGGGGGAAGGGGGACGTGCCCATGTCGCTCGATGGCCGCGCGTGGGTCGTCGCCTTCAGTCACGAGTCGGACGGTGCGCATCGGACCCCCCGCGGAGCTCGCGGCGGACGTGGTTCCGGAATCGCCTTCGATGTGCACATCGAAGCCCGCGGCGATCTCGACGACCGCTCCCGCGCGCAACCGACGCCCGGGGCGAACCATCGCGTCCCAGAGATGGGGCTCACGCGGCCGGACCAGAAGAATCTCCGCCTCGCCCCCGCCGGAGCGCCGGCCCAGGAGGCGTGCGGGAAGGACCCGGCTGCGGTTCGTCACGAGGAGGTCTCCCGGCGACAGGAGCTCGGTCAGGTCCGCGAAGGTGCGGTGGCCGTGGCCCCCGGAGGCGCGGTCGAGGGCGAGAAGGCGGGAGGAGGCCCGCTCGGGAAGAGGCTCCTGCGCGATGAGCTCCTCCGGCAGCTCGTAGTCGTAGTCCTCGACGGAGTGCCCGTCGGCGGTCATCAGTCAGTCTGGGTCACTCTGAGAGCGGCAGGTTGGGTTGCGCGCGAAGAGTCTCTCCGTCGGCGCTACGGAGAGATCCTTCGTCGCTTGACTCAAAACAGCTTCTTCTGTTGGCGCCCGGCAGTCGTGTCTGGAGCATTGCGCCCGAGATGCTCGTACGCCAGGGCGGTCGCGACACGCCCGCGCGGGGTGCGATCCAGGAAGCCCAGCTGCAGAAGGTAGGGCTCGTAGATGTCCTCGATTGCGTCCGGCTCCTCGCTGATCGCGGCGGCCAGCGCGCTGAGGCCCACCGGCCCGCCGCCGAACTTGTCGATGATGGTGAGGAGCAGCCGCCGGTCGACGTCGTCGAAGCCGCTGGCGTCGACCTCGAGAAGTGCGAGGGCGTCGCGGGCCACGGCGGCAGTGACGGTCCCGTCCGCCCGCACCTGGGCGAAGTCGCGCACCCGTCGCAGCAGGCGATTGGCGATGCGCGGGGTGCCGCGGCTGCGGCGAGCGATCTCCCGGGCACCGTCGGCCTCGATGGGGACACCGAGGATGCGGGCGGAGCGGGTGACGATGATGTTGAGGTCGTCCTCGTTGTAGAAATCGAGTCGGTGGACGATGCCGAAGCGCCCTCTCAGGGGAGCCGTGAGGAGGCCGGCGCGGGTGGTGGCGCCGACGAGGGTGAAAGGCTTGAGCGGCACCTTCATCGATCGGGCCCCGGGGCCGCTCCCAATCATCAGGTCGAGGCTGTAGTCTTCGAGGGCCGGGTAGAGGATCTCCTCGACCTTGGCATCGAGTCGGTGGATCTCGTCGACGAAGAGGATCTCGCGGTGGTCGAGGGCGGTGAGGAGGGCCGCGAGGTCGCCCGCTCGCTCGATGACGGGCCCCGCGGTGGCCTTGATGGGCACCGCGAGCTCGGCGGACAGGACATGAGCGAGGCTCGTCTTCCCCACGCCGGGAGGACCGAAGAGGAGCACGTGGTCGAGGGCCTCACCGCGCCCCCGCGCTGCCTCGATGGCCACGCGCAGGTTGGCCACCACCTGGGGCTGGCCGACGTACTCGTCGAGGTTCCGCGGCCGGAGAGACTGCTCGTAGCCGAGGTCGTCATCCAGGGGACGGCCGGTGAGAAGACGTTCGTCGGTCACGGCGATTCGCCTCTAGCTTACCGTCCCGAGAGGATCCGGAGGGTCCGCCGGAGGATCTCCTCGAAGCGGTCGTCTCCACCTGCCTTGAGGGCCCTCTCGACGCCCCGCTCGGCCTCGTTGCGAGAGTAGCCGAGGTGCACCAGGGCGGAGACGAGGTCCTCCTGCCCGCCGGCGGGGGCGTCCTCCGGCGCGGGTTCGGTCCCCTCCAGGCCCTCCATCTTGTCCTTGAGCTCCACCACGAGGCGCTCCGCGGTCTTCTTGCCCACCCCGGGGATCCGCGTCAGCCGGGCGACATCGCCCGAGCGCAGGGCCCCGACGAGGTCCGGGGCCTCGATCCCGGAGAGGATGCCGATGGCGAGGCGAGGCCCCACGCCGGCCACCGAGATGAGTCGCTCGAAGAGCGCCTGCTCGGAGACGGTCAGGAAGCCGAAGAGCGCGAACGTGTCCTCGCGGACGTGGGTGTGGGTGAGGAGGCTCACCTCGGCGCCGGGCTCGTCGAGACGGTAGAAGGTGCTGAGCGGAATCGTGACTCGATAGCCGACTCCCGCGACGTCCAGAACCAGCTCCTGGGGCCCTTTCCGGAGGATCCGTCCGCGGAGGTGGGCGATCACGAGGGTACCGCCGCGGTCGGGCGGAGGCAGGCCACACACAGGGCCACGGCGAGGGCGTCGGTGGCGTCCCCGGCTTCGGCCGGGTCGGGCATCTCCAGGATGCGGGCCACCATGAAGGCGACCTGGGTCTTCTCGGCGCGGCCGAACCCGGTCACCTGCTGCTTGACCGTGGCCGGCGGGAACTCGTGCACCTCCAGCCCGGCTTCGGATCCGGCCAGGAGGACGACGCCGCGGACGTGACCGAGAACCAGCGCGGTGCGGGTGTTCGCGGCGTGGAAGACGTCTTCCACCGCCAGGACGTCCGGGTGGAGGCGCTCGATGACGGCGGCGATGCCGGCGTGGATGTGTCGCAGACGCTCGGCCAGCGGAGCCTTCCGGGGAGGCACGATGGCACCCTTCTCGACGAGGCGATGGCGGCGCCCGTCGCTGGCGACGGCCCCGTAGCCCGTGCGCAGGGAGCCAGGGTCGACACCGAGGATGAGCATGCCTTCGGGGGCCTTAGCCGGCCGCCGCGGCCTCCAGGTCCTTTGCCGAGATCTCGGAGTTCTCCCAGACGCTCTGGACGTCTTCGTGGTCCTCGAGGGCGTCGAGAAGCTTGAGCATCTGCTGAGCCTTGGAGCCGTCGAGGGAGACGTTGTTGTCCGCGACCTTCTTGATCTCGGCCTCGTCGGGCTCGATCCCGGCCTTCGTCACCGCCTCGCGCACCGCTTCGAAGTCGGGCGGCGCGGTGTAGACCGTGAAGCCTTCGGCCTCGGTCTGGATGTCCTCGGCGCCGGCCTCGAGGACGATCTCCATCAGCTTGTCCTCGGTGGTCTTGTCAGCCGCGATGGAGATCACCCCCCTCGGGTGGAACATGTAGGCCACGCTGCCGGGGTTGCCGAGGTTGGCGTTGTGCTTCGAAAAGAGGTGGCGGATCTCGGAGACGGTGCGGTTGCGGTTGTCGGTCGATCCCTCGATGAGGAGGGCGACGCCCCCGGGGCCGTATCCCTCGAGGACGAGATCCTCGTAGGTCGTGCCCTCGAGCTCGCCCGTGCCCTTCTTGATAGCCCGAGTGATGTTGTCCGCGGGCATGTTGGCGCCCTTGGCCTTGTCCACGGCGGTCCGCAGACGCGGGTTGGAGTCGGGGTCGCCGCCGCCGAGCCGGGCCGCGATCGTCATCTCACGGATGATCTTCGTGAAGAGCTTACCCCTCTTCGCGTCGGTGGCGCCCTTCTTGTGCTTGATCGAGTGCCATTTGGAGTGTCCGGACATCTGCCTTCTCCTGGGGAATTCGGCCCCAGTTTATCACCGGGGCAACAGGGCTGAAGTGGCTCTTGTGGAGGGTCAAGGACAGACCAGCGTCAACAAAAAAAGCCCCGGTCCACGAGGGACCGGGGCATCAAAGATGAGGAATCGAAGATGAAGAAGAAGTCCCGGCAACGTCCTACTCTCCCACCAGGTTGCCCTGGCAGTACCATCGGCGCTGGAGGGCTTAACGGCCGTGTTCGGAATGGGAACGGGTGTGGCCCCTCCGCCATGATCACCGGGATGAGCTTATCAAGCCGGCAACAACCGAAGATTCCACCCGAAAGCGTTCGGGCGAACGCACCGTCCACGTGTTTCCGGCAGTGTAAACACCATGGTCAAGCCTCACGACCGATTAGTACCCGTAAGCTGAGTGCATTACTGCACTTACACATCGGGCCTATCAACCTCGTGGTCTACAAGGGGTCTTTAGGCAGGTTACCCTGCGGGAGACATCATCTCGAGGCGGGTTTCACGCTTAGATGCTTTCAGCGTTTATCCCAACCGAACGTAGCTACCCAGCTATGCCTCTGGCGAGACAACTGGTGCACTAGAGGTTCGTCCATCCCGGTCCTCTCGTACTAAGGACAGGCCCTCTCAAGTCTCCTGCGCCCACATCAGATAGGGACCGAACTGTCTCGCGACGTTCTAAACCCAGCTCACGTACCGCTTTAATGGGCGAACAGCCCAACCCTTGGAACCTGCTACAGCTCCAGGATGCGATGAGCCGACATCGAGGTGCCAAACCTGGTCGTCGATGTGAACTCTTGGACCAGATCAGCCTGTTATCCCCGGCGTACCTTTTATCCGTTGAGCGATGGCCCTTCCATACAGAACCACCGGATCACTAAGTCCTGCTTTCGCACCTGCTCGACTTGTAGGTCTCGCAGTCAAGCTCCCTTGTGCCTTTACACTCGACGGCTGATTTCCAAACAGCCTGAGGGAACCTTCGAGCGCCTCCGTTACTCTTTAGGAGGCGACCGCCCCAGTCAAACTACCCGCCTAGCCCTGTCTCTCCCCCCGATAAGGGGAGTAGGTTAGAGCCTAAGTACGTCAAGGGTGGTATCTCACCGTTGGCTCCCCCGAGCCCAAGAGCCCGAGATCAAAGCCTCCCACCTATCCTGCGCAGAACGCACCCAAGCCCAAGGCTAGGGTGCAGTAAAGGTGCACGGGGTCTTTCCGTCTTGATGCGGGAAACCGGCATCTTCACCGGTACTACAGATTCGCAGTGTCCCTCGTTGAGACAGTGCCCAGATCGTTGCGCCATTCGTGCAGGTCGGAACTTACCCGACAAGGAATTTCGCTCGGTTCATCCCTCGCGTTTCCGCGAAAGCCGGACTTTACCTTGGTTGGCCGCGGTTCATCGCCGCTGCGATGTGTCTGATCTTCTCAATGCCTTCCAGGTCGAGGTGCTCGCCCTTCTCCATCAGGAGCAACACGTCACGGAACTTCAGAAAGTCGACGTGCTTCTTCGTCTTCAAGCTGTGCTTCATGAAGAAAGGAACGATTCGTTGGAGTAGATGCTCGAGGCTTCTCACGCGGTAGGCCATCCGGTCGCCATGGTTCGTGCGAACCACTCCGCAACGGAAAAAGGCCTTCAGGCCGTGCAGCACTTGTGTGTCGCGCTTGTGCTGGACGACGGTGAACTCAGGAAGCACCTGGTAGCCTGTCTTCATGTCGCGATGCGGATTGATGCCGACATGGAAACAGCCTTCACCGTCGACGAAGCCAACGACCCAGCTGGCATCGAGGTTCATGACCAACCTCGAACGTCAAGTCTCTGGGGGTTCTCGAAGATGTGCTGTGTCATCTTGAGCCTTCCCTGCGGATTGTCCCCGTGTCGTTCGGATTCTTACTGCCGCCGGCACGGCCGACGACGAGTACCGAGACGTTTTTGAGGATGTTCCCGCATATGGTTCGATTTTACTAAGGCTAGCGTTTTCCTAACCTTAGGACCGTTATAGTTACGGCCGCCGTTTACCGGGGCTTCAGTTCAGAGCTTCGTCCCGAAGGACTGACCCCTCTCTTTAACCTTCCGGCACCGGGCAGGCGTCAGGCCCTATACGTCGTTTTGGTGACTTTGCAGAGCCCTGTGTTTTTAGTAAACAGTCGCCTGGGCCAATTCACTGCAACCCCCCCCAGCTCCAGAGGCGAACTCCTTCACCAGAGAGGGCACCCCTTCTCCCGAAGTTACGGGGTTATTTTGCCGAGTTCCTAAACGAGGGTTCTCACTAGCGCCTTAGGATTCTCTCCTCGCCTACCTGTGTCGGTTTGCGGTACGGTCACCACAAGACTCCTTAGAGGCTTTTCTCGGCAGCGTGGGATGGGCCACTTTATGAGCCGAAGCTCTCGTTATCAGGTCTCGGAAACGCGACCTCGTGGATTTGCCTGCGAAGTCTTCCTACGCCCTTGAACCCGCACAACCAGTCGCGGGCTGGCTTGCCCTTCTGCGTCACCCCATCGGTCTTTGTCGTCTTGCGGCAGTACGGGAATGTTGACCCGTTTTCCATCGGCTACGCCTTTCGGCCTGGCCTTAGGACCGACTAACCCTGAGCGGATTGACCTTCCTCAGGAAACCTTAGGCTTTCGGCGAACGCGGTTCTCGCGCGTTTTATCGCTACTTGTGCCGGCAGGGTCTCTTCCATGCCCTCCACCTGTCCTTGTCGGTCAGGCTTCAGCGAACATGGAACGCTCCTCTACCAATCGCGAGAGACGAATCTCTCGCAAGTCCGCAGCTTCGGTATCAGACTTGAGCCCCGTTGAATTGTCGGCGCGGATCCACTCGACCAGTGAGCTATTACGCTTTCTTTCAAGGATGGCTGCTTCTAAGCCAACCTCCTGGTTGTTTTAGCAAATCCACATCCTTTACCACTAAGTCTGAATTAGGGACCTTAGCTGGCGGTCTGGGCTGTTTCCCTCTCGACAATGAGGCTTAGCCCCCACTGTCTGACTCCCGCGGTCCGGCTTTCCGGCATTCAGAGTTTGGTTGGATTCGGTACCTTGGTAGAGGCCCTAGTCCATCCAGTACTTTACCTCCGGAAGCTAACCCGCGAGGCTAGCCCTAAAGCTATTTCGAGGAGAACGGGCAATCACGAGGTTTGATTAGCCT
>CAVOYO010000006.1:75000-408594 GCA_963700695.1 uncultured Acidobacteriota bacterium
CCACGACCGCGATCTCGCCCCCGAGCTCCCCGCGTTTCTGGGCGTCGATGAGAGCCTGGAGATTGGAGCCGCGCCCGCTGATCAGGACGCCGAGCTTCCTGGGCTGGGCGGTCAAGGGGCCCCCGAGAGTCCGGGCTCCAGGAGCCAGTGAGTCCTCAATTGTTCATCGACCCCCCACCCTATCCCCTCCCCACGTAGGGGGAGGGAAAGGCTTGAGATAGGCCTCGGTCACCGGCATGTCCTCAGGGAAGGGACAGGCCGGCGACTGCTGGGCCTGATGGCCAGCCGCGTCAGTGGCCTGGCCTCTGAGTCCTAGTCTTCCCATTCGACTCCCGAGCCCTGGCACCACCGAGCCGATGACGAAGCTGGTCTCGCCGCGGCGCTCGAGGGAGTGCTCGACCTCGTGGAGGTCGCGGGGCGAGACGACCGCCACCATGCCCACACCCATGTTGAAGGTCCGGAACATCTCGTCGTCGCTCACACCACCGCCGGTCTGGATGAGGCGGAAGAGAGCCGGGGTCTCCCACGCGCTGCGACGGACCCGGGCCCCGAGCCCTCGGGGAAGAACGCGCGGGATGTTGCCGGGAAAGCCGCCGCCGGTGATGTGGGCGAGGGCGCGTATCTTGTCGCGCTCGAGGAGCGGCTCGAGGGCGGCGACGTAGCCGCGGTGTGTTGCGAGCAGGGCCTGGCCGACCGTGGCCCCGAGCTCGGGCAGGTGAGTGTCCACCCGGTGCCCGAGGACCTCGAAGAGGATCTTGCGGGCGAGGGAGTAGCCGTTGGTGTGGAGCCCGGTCGAGGGGAGGCCGACGAGCACGTCTCCCTCGCAAACCCCGCGCGGCAGGGCCCGCTCCTTCTCGACGACACCGACGATGAACCCGGCGAGGTCGTAGTCGTCCTCCGCGTAGGTGCCCGGCATCTCCGCGGTCTCGCCGCCGATGAGCGGGCAGCCGAACTCCGCGCAGGCCCGGGCGAATCCGGCGACGATCGCCTCCACCTTGACCGGCTCCATCTTCCCGAGGGCGACGTAGTCGAGGAAGAACAGGGGCACCGCCCCCTGCACGAGGATGTCGTCCACGCAGTGGGCCACGAGGTCGTAGCCGACGGTGTCGTGCACGCCGGTCGCGACCGCGACCCGGATCTTGGTGCCGACCCCGTCGGTGGAGGCCACGAGCACGGGCTCGCGGTACCGTGACAGATCCGCACGGAACATGCCGCCGAAGGACCCGATCTCCGTCAGAACGGAGGGGTTGAAGGTGGACCGGGCCAGGGCCTTGATGCGGTCCTTGGCCGCATCCGCGGCGGAGGTGTCGACGCCGGCGTCCCGGTATCTCATGAACGGGTGAGTTTATCAGGGGGGTCGGGGGGGAGCGGGCGCGGGGAGGGCGAAGACGCCGGCGCGGCCTCTGTCCTTCGCGCTAGAATTGGCGCGCAAGGAGGTGACCGTGTCGGACGGAGAGACCCGCTGTCCCGAGTGCGAGTCGGATCTCGATTTCGGCGGCTACGACCTGGACCAGGGCGAGAGCATCCACTGCCCGGAGTGCTCGGTCGAGCTGAAGGTCACCAACCTGGACCCGCTCACCGTCTTGCTGGTCGAAGAGTAGCCGCGACCTTCAGGCGGTTCCGAACGATCGGACCGCCTCCGCCTCGTCCTCGAAGATCTCGAACGTCGGGAGGAGGCGCGCCATGTCGAGCGTGGAGTAGACGCGCTCGCCCAGGTTCAGCAGCTTCAGCTCGACGCCGAAGCGCCGCGCCGTCCTCAGGCCAGCCACCAGCTCCCCGACACCCGCGCTGTCGAGGAACGCCACCTCGGACAGGTTGATGACGATGTGGCGCTTGCTCTCCGCGAGGAGCTCGTCGATGGCGTCGCGGAGCAGCTGGTCTCCGAGACCCGCGGTGAGCTTGCCCTTCAGGTCGAGGATCACGACGTCCTGAGTCTGGCGGACTTCGAGGTGCATGGCTGAGGCCATTCTATCAGGTCGCCGGACCGGCGCCTCCCCGGGGATGGGATGTCGGGGGGTCCCCCCGGGCGAGTTGACTAGCGGTCCCGCCCGAGCGCCCGACGGTACGCCTCCGGGTTTCGGCGGACCTCGTAGCGGTCCTGTGCGGCGCCGATGTACGCCTGGAAGACCTCGCCCTGTTTCTGCTGGCGCAACCCGGCCGCCACGCGAGGCTTCTCGTTCTCGAAGGCCTCGGCGTCGAAGCCCTGGCGCGCGGTGACGCGCAGGATGGCCCATCCGTCGGCCGTGCGCACGGGATCGCTCAGCGTCTCCTCCGGCAACGAGAAGGCCGCCTCGTCGAGAGCGATCCCGGTGCCGAGATCCCCCATGGGCTGCCCGGGCGCGGTGGGCGACAGCGTCTCCTTGCGCACGAGACCGGCGGTGGTGGCGGCCCGCTCGAGCCCGACCTTCTCCGCCCGATCCCGGATCTGCTCGGCGAGGGCGTGTGCCTTGACGAGCGCTGCCTCCCCGACGATGTCCGCGCGAACCCGGTCCCGCGCCTCCTCGAGCTCGGGGAGGCGGGAGGGCTGGATCTCGGCGAGGGCGATGAAGGCGGCGCCCTGGGGCAGCGCGAAGCCTTCCTTCTCCACGTGGCCCGGCTCCATCTCGAAGACGCGGGCGACGAGAACGGGGGAGGCGAGCACCGGCGGGGTCTCGCCACGCGCGAAGGGTTCGCTCGTCTGCACCTCCAAGCCCGCGGCCGCCGCGGCCTCCTCGAGCGTCTTGGCCCGGGCGAGGGCGGCGGCGATCGCGGCCGACTTCTCCTCTCCGAGCTCTGTCATCTTCTGATCGGTGACGAGCGTGCGCACCCGATCCTCGACCTGGGCGAGAGGCAGCGTGGTCTCATCGCGCCGGGAATCGAGTCGGATGATGTGATAGCCGAAGTTCGTCCGCACGAGCTCCGAGGTCTCACCCGGGTCGAGATCGTAGACGGCATCGTCGAACGCCGGCACCATGCGCCCGGCCGGGAAGCAGCCCGAGGTCGCCTCCGCTGGCCGCCGAGCCCTGGTCCTCCGAGGAGGCCCGCGCCAGCGCGGCGAAGTCCGCTCCCGCCCGGACTCGCTCCAGCAGGGTCTGCGCGATCCGCCGGGCCTCCTCCTCGCCGTGCCCCTCGCCACCCTCGTCCGTGGCGGTTCGCACCTTGACGAGGATGTGGCGGGCGCAGGACTCCTCCTCCTGGGTGAACTCGTCGCGGTGATCCTGGTAGTAGAGAGCGACGTCGCGATCGGCCACCGTCACCATGGGACGCAGGACCTCCCGTTCGAGAAGCACGTAGGAGACCACGCGCCTCTCCGGGATCCGATAGCTCTCGCGCTTCGCCTCGAAGCGCTCGGCCACCTCTTCGTCCGAGGGCTGGATCTCCTCGCGGAACCGCTCGGTGTCGACCAGGACGTACTCGAGCTCGACCTGCTCGGTCCGGCGGCTGAACTCCCGCTTCACCTCGGCGTCGGTCACCGTGACCCCGTCGCTCACCAGGCTCTGGAGCCGCTCGCGCATGAGCTGGCGGCGCAGCGACTCCGCGAACGACTCTTCGCTCATCCCCGCGAGCTCGAGCCGGCGGCGCAGCTCGGGGCCGCCGATGAAGCGCCCGTCGTCCTGGTACTCCGGGGCGGCGGTGATCGCGCGGGCGACCGCCTCGTCGGGGACGGTGATCCCGAGTCGCTCCGCCTCGAGCTGGACCAGCCGCTCGACCACGAGACCCTGCAGCACCTGCTCCTCCAGCCCCATCTGGCGCAGCATGCTCTCGTCGAGACGACCCTGGTAGAGGCGGGCAAGGTATTGACGCTGCCGGTAGTAGGCACGCTGGAACTCGCCGACGCTGATCTCCTGGTCGCCGACGGTGACCACGGCCTCGCTGGGAGTGCCCTCCCCGCTGGGGTCGAGGGCGGGGACGTAGAGCACGATGAAGGCCGCTATGACGAGCCAGAGGAAGACAAAGAGCCACTTCTTGTGGCGACGCATGTAGCCGAGGGCCATCTCTTCTCCGTTTCGCGCGGGCGGTGCGCCTTTCCGGGAGGCCGCGCCCTCTCGCAAAGCTTTGAATTCTATGTCCCCGCCTGAGCCCCCGCAAGCGAGGGCCCCGCGACGGCTCCGGCCGTTCTTGGGCCGCGGCACGAGTTGGTCTATACTTTTGGGTCCGCGTAAGTCGCGCGCTGAGTGGATTTTGGCCCGATGGAGCCGGAGAACAAAGAGCCGTCGCAATACCGCGGGGACCGGATCGAGTGGTTCACGGTGAGGTACCGCAGCCTCGTCGTCGGCGGGGTCGCCCTCGCCGTGGCCGCCGTCTTTGGGGCCTGGTTCTTCTTCCTGCGCGGCGGCCCCGCCCCGCCGCCGCCGCCGCAGACGGTGGAGACGGGGGCCCGCTTCACGTCGATCGAGGGCAGCGTGCAGGTCAAGCACGCGGGCTCGCTGGAGTGGATTGACGCCACGGCCGCGGTCGTCTTGCGACGCAACGACCTCGTCCGCACCGGCAACGGCTCGACCGC
This sequence comes from uncultured Acidobacteriota bacterium, assembly GCA_963700695.1. GTDB lineage: Bacteria > Acidobacteriota > Vicinamibacteria > Fen-336 > Fen-336 > JAJDNS01. Next base: position 79,484 of record CAVOYO010000006.1, read on the forward strand.
GGAGATTCTCTTCACCGACGGCACGCAGTTCAGCGTGCGGCCCGACGGCCTCTTCACCATCGAGGAGAGCTCCCACAACCCGGTCACGCGGCACCAGCGGGTGGCGCTCAGCATCCAGTCCGGCGAGGCCAACTTCCAGACCGCCGCGCGGACGGTGCCGGGCGAGACGACGATCTCGACCCCTACCGTTCGCACCACCGCCGACCGCGAGACCGCAGGGAGCATCCAGGTGGCGGAGGACGGCGACACCGGGATCCGCATCTTCCAGGGGTCGGGCCAGGCGGAGACGACGACTGGTCAGCAGATCCAGCTGGCGTCGAACGAGGGCGTTCAGGTCGGCGCCGACGGGACCGCCGGCCCGAAGACGACCCTGCCGCAGGTGCCGATCCTCACCGCTCCCCCGAACGAGACCGAGGTTTCCTATCCTGATCCGTCCCGCGCCATCACGCTGCTGATGTGGAACGGTGTCGCCGACGCGCAGTCCTACCGGGTCATGGTGGACTTCAGCCGGACCTTCGCCCGGCCCCTCTTCGACCGCCGGGTGTCCGAGCACACCCAGATGGAGCTGCGGGGACTCGACACCGGCACGTACTACTGGAAGGTGGCCGCGATCCACGGGGAGGACGTGGAGGGGAGCTTTGCCCCACCTTCGCGCTTCTCCCTGCTCAAGGCCCCCCCGAGCGCGGCCAAGCCGCCGCCGCTCGCGGTGGACACCCTCGAGCTTCGAGGCAACATTCTCCACGTCCGGGGGCAGACCGCGCCCGGCGCCACCGTGACCCTGAACGGCGTGCGCATCGAGGTGCAGCCGGACGGGTCGTTCAACGAGTTCGTCATGTACGAATCCGGCGCCACGACCGTCCTGATGCGCGCCACCAGCGTCAGCGGCGGGGTCGCCGAGCAGCGCCGGCCAATCGTGGTCTCCGACTGAGGACGTCTTGGCGCGCGTGGTTGTGTTTGGCGGTTCGTCGCTGAGACGCCGGCTCCGGGCCACGGCCGGAGCGGGGCTCGAGTACGAGTTCCTGCCCCTCCCTGGCCCTCGCGCGAGACTCGAGCTCGACCCCCGTCGCCTTGCCGGGGCGCTGATCGAAGCCGGGCCCGAGACGAAGTCGCGCACGGTCAAGGTCGTGCGGCAGGCCCTGCCCGGCAAGCCCGTCGGGGGAGTGACGATCGCGCCCGACGCCGCGGCCCTGCGGCGGGTGGGACGCCTCGGGTTCGACTTCGCCCTCGAGATCTGGCGCTCCGGCGACCCGCCCGCCCCCGCGGTTCTCGTTCACCTCAAGGGGGCCCGTCGAGGACGCGTGGACGGCACCGCCCCGGTGGGGGAGGCACTCAAGACGACGGCACAGCGGCTCGCGATCCTGACCGACGTCGTCAAGACCGCGAACTCGATCCTCGAGCCGGGCAAGGTGATCGAGCTGGTCATGGAGAAGATCCGTCAGCTCATTCCGTCCGAGGCCTGGTCGCTCCTGATGGTCGACGAGGACAAGCAGGAGCTCGCCTTCGAGGCGGCGCTCGGTGCCAAGGGATCGATCGTGTCCTCCTATCGCCTCAAGATCGGCGAGGGTGTGGCGGGCTGGGTGGCGCAGGCGGGCAAGCCCGCGATCGTGAACGACACCGCCCGGGATCCTCGCTTCACCACCCGCTACGACGGGTGGACCAAGTTCGCCACCCGCTCGATCTTGTGCGCCCCGCTCGTCTCGCGGGGACGGACCATCGGCGTGCTGGAGATCATCAACAAGCGGGACGGGCGGTTCACGCGTGCCGACCTCGACCTCATGCTGACCCTGGTCGAGCCGTGCGCCATCGCTCTCGAGAACGCGATCCTCTTCCAGCGCACCGAGCAGCTCACCATCACCGACGACCTGACCAAGCTCTTCAACTCGCGCTACCTCAACCTCTATCTGGGCCGGGAGATCAAGCGCTGCAAGCGCCACGGCATCCCGCTCTCGATCATCTTTCTCGACCTGGACGGCTTCAAGGGGATCAACGATCAGTACGGGCACCTCGCCGGCTCGGGCACGCTCACCGAGGTCGGGTCGATCCTCGCCGACGGCGTGCGTGAGTCGGACATCCTCGCCCGCTACGGCGGGGACGAGTTCGTGGCCGTCCTCCCGGAGACCCCGGCCTCGGGGGCGCTGGTCATCGCCGAGCGGCTCCGACGGTCCATCGAGGAGAACCAGTTCCTGAAGACCCTGGGGCTCTCCGCGCGCATCTCGGCGTCCTTCGGGATCGCCTCCTACCCGGACCACGCGCTCACGCCGGAGGCGCTGATCCAGAAGGCCGACCAGGCGATGTACCGCGTCAAGGAGCGGGAGAAGAACGGCATCGAGGTGGCGGTCTAGTGTCCGGGTGCCGAAGTCGGTCGTTCACTCGGCGCGCGGTGGCCGCGTGGGTCTCGGCGTGCACCCCTGCCAAGGACCACGACCTGCACTGGACGTCCTGGCGGCGCTCAGGTCGCCCGCACGCGGGGACGCTCGCCTCGGGCGTCGGCTTCTTCAGAAGGAAGCCGCGCCCTCGCGCCCAGGCCCAATCCTGGTCGTGGTCCTTGTCTTCGGCATCCGGCTGCCGCTGGTTGCCCTCGCCGCGTGGGTTGCCACGCTCTCTTGGCGCGCGCTGTGGTGTACTGACGCGATCTCGGTTGCCCGCGATCATGTTCATCCCTCGCTGCCGTTCTTCCCCTGTGGAGGAGAACCAAACGCCCCCATGAACATCCGCTCTTTCGTCAACCTGAGCTTCCTCTCGAGCGATCTCGCGATCGATCTCGGAACCGCCAACACCCTCGTCTACGCGAAGGGCAAGGGGATCATCGTCTCCGAGCCCTCGATCGTGGCCGTCAATCGCATGACGGGGAAGGTGGAGGCGGTGGGCCGCGACGCCAAGGAGATGCTCGGCCGCACGCCCGGGAACATCGTGGCCATCCGCCCCATGAAGGACGGCGTCATCGCCGACTTCGAGATCACCGAGAAGATGCTCTCCCACTTCATCCACCGCGCCCACAACCGCTCGACGCTGGTGCGACCGCGCATCGTGATCGGCATCCCCTCCGAGGTGACGCAGGTGGAGAAGCGCGCGGTGAAGGACTCCGCGCTCAAGGCCAAGGCGTCCGAGGTCTACCTCGTCGACCAGGCGATGGCCGCGGCCATCGGGGCCGGGCTCCCCATCACCGAGCCCAGCGGCAACATGGTCATCGACATCGGCGGCGGCACCACCGACATCGCGGTGATCTCGCTGGCCGGCATCGTCTACTCGAAGTCGGTCCGGGTGGCCGGCAACGAGATGGACGAGGCGGTGATCCAGTACATCAAGAAGAAGTACAACCTGCTGGTGGGCGAGCGCACCGCCGAGCAGGTCAAGTTCGAGATCGGCAGCGCCTTCCCCCTCGACGAGCCGGTGACGATGGAGATCAAGGGGCGCGACCTGATCGAGGGCATCCCCAAGACGCTGACCGTCACCGACGCCGAGATCCGCGAGGCCCTCCAGGAGCCGGTGAGCATCATCGTCAACGCGGTGCGGGTGGCGCTCGAGCGCACGCCCCCGGAGCTCTCGGCGGACATCGTGGACCGGGGCATCGTGCTCACCGGGGGGGGCTCGCTCCTGAAGAACATCGATCGCCTGCTGCGCGAGGAGACGGGGTTGCCCGTCTCCGTGGCCGAGGATCCGCTCAGCTCGGTCGTGCTCGGAACCGGCAAGATGCTGTCCAACCTCGACCTGCTGCGCAAGATCAGTCTCGACTGAGGCGGCTCTGGTGGCCCTGGCCGTCGACACGCGAAGGAGCCGGCTCCTCGTCGTCGGCCTCGTGCTCCTGCACTTCGGCGCGATCAGCCACCAGGTCGACGGGGGCGACGGCCTGTCGCTGCTCCAGCGTGGGCTCTTCTCCCTCCTGTCTCCGCTGCAGCGAGGGATGAGCTCGGTGGTGGGAGGCGTCCGGGAGCTGTGGAACGGCTACGGCTTCCACCGCGAGACCTACACGGAGAACCGCCGCCTCGAGGAGCGTGTCCGCTACCTCGAGACCCTCCTCCAGGAACGCTCCCACCTCGCGCGGGAGGCCGAGCGCTTGCGGGGGTTGCTCGGGCTGCGCGAGATTCTCCCGATGGAGACGTTGGTGGCGGAAGTCGTCAGCCGCGACGGGGTCCCCTGGTTTCGGACCCTGACTATCGATCGGGGCACCGCGGACGGGGTTGCCCTGAACGCTCCGGTGGTGAGCCCGACCGGCGTCGTGGGTCGGGTGATCGCGGTGGGGCCCCACGCCGCGAGGGTGCAGATCCTCCTCGATCGCGACAGCGGAGCGGGGGTCCTCATCGAGCGGAGCCGCGTGAGCGGCGTGGTCTCCGGGCAGGTGGTGCAGTCGGAGACGGGCACGGGAGACCTGATCCTCAAGTACGTGTCGGAGCGGGCCGACGTGGCGATCGGCGACGTGGTCGTCACGTCCGGCTTCGACCGGATCTACCCCAAAGGACTCGTGGTGGGCCGGATCAGCTACGTGGGGGACGGCTCCGGGCTCCTCAAGGAGATCCGCGTCGAGCCCTCGGCCCGTTTCGAGCGGCTGGAGGAGGTGCTGGTGGTCCTGAGCCGCGAGCAGCCCTACGAGACCCCGGAGACGGTGCAATGACGCGTCTCGTCTGGACGGCCGTCGCCATCGTGGGAGCCCTTCTGGTGGAGACCGGGCTCAGCTATCTCGTGGCCGAGCCCGGGCGGTACGTCGATCCGTTCCTTCTTGTCGTCGTCTACTGCGCCCTCACCGGAGGCGAGACCCACGGCATGCTCGCGGGCATGGCGGCGGGCTGGGTGCAGGACGTCCACTTCGGGGGCGAGGTGCTGGGGCTGTCTGCCCTCTCGAAGCTGCTCGTGGGGTTTGCGGTCGGCGCCGCCGGAAGCCACCTGCTGATCTCGAGCACCAGCGCCCGGGCGCTGGTGCTGCTTCTGGCCACGGTCGCGGATGCCATCCTCGTCCTGTGGCTGGCCTCGGTCTTCACCATCGGGGTGCCGCCCATGAGCCCCGTCACCCTGGCCTCGCGCGCCACCTTCACCGCGGTCGTGGGCGGGGTGCTCTTCGCCCTGATCGACCGGCGACTGCAGCGGACGCTGCCGTGAGAGCCAGGTCCGGAGCGCGGCGGTGAGGCTCTACGAGGACCTCCGGCCCGTCCAGACGCGCCTCGCGGTGGTGCAGGTCGTGGTGGCGGGGCTCGTGGCCCTCCTGCTCCTGCAGTTCTGGAATCTCCAGGTCCTGAGGGCCCGCCACTTCCAGGACCTGGCCGAGAACAACCGCTCGAGGGTCGTGACGGTCGCGGCTCCGCGCGGGACTCTGCTCGACCGGAAGGGGCAGCTGCTCGTCGGCAACCGTCCCTCGTTCAACGTGGTGCTGACGCCCGAGCACGCGGAAGACTTGGACCGGGTGGTGACTCGGATCGCCCAGACCCTGGGGACGGGAGAGGCGGCGATCCGCGAGCGCCTGGCCCGCCGCCGCGTGCCGTACAACCCGGTCGTGGTGCGCGGCGACGCCGACATCGGGGCGGTGGCGGCGTTGGAGGCGCGGCGACTCGAGCTTCCCGAGGTCAGCATCGAGGTCGTCCCGCTGCGCTTCTACCCTCTGGCCGCGGCCGCGGCGCACGCGCTCGGCCGGGTGGGGGAGATCAACGAGCGGCAGCTCAAGTCGCCCCAGTTCGAGGGCCTCGAGGCCGGGGCCCTGGTCGGACAGGCCGGCGTCGAGGCACAGTACAACCGCGCCCTCATGGGACGCGACGGGTACCGCCGGGTGGTCGTGAACAGCCGGGGCCTCGAGGTCTCGGAGGCACATCATGAGCCCGCCGTAGGTGGCCCGGCCTTCACCCTGAGCCTGGACGCCTCGCTTCAGGCCGCGACCGAGCGCGCCTTCGCGGGACGGGCGGGCAGCGCGGTGGTCCTCGACCCCGAAACGGGCGAGATCCTGGCGATGACGTCGACGCCGGCCTACGACCCCAACGCGTTCTCGAGCGGGATCGACCCGACGCTCTGGACGTCGCTCGCGAACGATCCCGAGACCCCCCTCATGAACCGGGTCATCCAGGGACAGTACGCGCCCGGGAGCACGTTCAAGATCGTGGTGGCGACGGCGGCTCTCGAGGAGGGCGTCATCACGCCGGACACGGCCTTCTACTGTCCCGGCCACCTTCGCGTGTACAACACGCTCTTCCACTGCAACGTACCCGGCGGACACGGTAGCGTGGACGTCCGGCGGGCCCTCGCGAAATCCTGCAACGTGTTCTTCTACCAGGTGGGCATCCGCCTCGAGATCGACCGGATCGCCGCCTGGGCGAAGCGCATGGGCCTCGGCGAGCCGACGGGCGTGGACCTGCCGCACGAGCTGGGGGGCCTCGTGCCCAGCCCGGAGTGGAAGCTCCGGGTGCAGAAGGCCCCCTGGTACCCGGGGGAGACGGTGTCCGTGGCGATCGGGCAGGGCCAGGTGACCGTAACTCCCCTTCAGATGGCGCGGGTCGCCGCCGTGATCGCCAACGGAGGCCGACTCGTCCGCCCCCGGCTCGTGCGAAGCGCGGAGGGCGGAGATGTGGCCCCCGATCCTCCGCAACCCCTCGGCATCTCGGAGGAGACGCTGGCCGTCGTGAAGGAGGGTCTGAGGGCGGTCGTGGCCGGGGGGACCGGCTGGCGCGCGCGCATGAGCCGAGTGGCGGTCTGCGGCAAGACCGGGTCGGCCCAGGTGGTCTCGAGCGAGGCTCTCGAAGCCGCGCCCGACGATCCCTCCCTGCTGCCGCACGGCTGGTTCGTGGCCTTCGCCCCCGCCGATCACCCGCGCGTCGCCCTTGCCGTCCTCGTGGAGCACGGCGGCAGCGGCGGCGTGGCGGCGGCGCCGGTCGCCCGCGCCATCCTGGCCCGGTTCTTCGCCCAGGAGGGGCTTCGGGCGACGGCTGCGCCTCCGCCCGACGAGGCGGGGGACTGACGATGCCGCTCGGGATCGACCGACGGCTGCTCTACAACGTGGACTGGGTGCTCCTTGGGTCCGCTCTCCTGCTGTCGCTCGTGGGCGTGGCGATGGTGTACTCCGCCACCCATTCCGGCAGCACCCCCGATCTGCACCTCAAGCAGCTCGCCCTCGTGGGCGCAGGTCTGCTGGGCCTCGTCGCGGTCGCGGCCATGGACTACCGCCGCCTCGCCGACCGCTGGGTCCTGCTCTACGTCCTCTCGGTGGTGGCCCTCGTCTACGTGCTGCGCTTCGGACCGCTCATCGCCGGGACCCGCCGCTGGATCGTGCTGGGCGGCTTCCAGCTCCAGCCGTCGGAGTTCGTGAAGCTCGCCGCGGCCGTGCTCGTGGCGAAGATCTTCGCCGAGTACCGGCAGGAGAGCCTCGGCCTGCGCGACCTCGTCTGGCCGGGGGTGGCGGTGGGGCTGCTGGCGCTCCTCATCGCCCGCGAGCCCGACCTGGGGACGGCGGCGTGCCTCGTTCCGATGCTGTTCACCGTGGCTTTCATGGCCGGGCTACGCATGCGGGCGGTGATCGGCCTGGTGGTCGTGATGCTGCTCGCGGCGGCGCTGACCTGGCCGTTCCTGCACGACTACCAGAAGACACGCATCTACACCTTTCTCGACCCGAGCCTGGACCCGCAGGGAGCGGGCTACCAGAAGATCCAGTCGCAGATCGCGGTGGGCTCGGGGGGCGTGCTCGGGCGGGGATACCTCGAAGGCAGCCAGGGCCAGCTCGGGTACCTGCCGGCACGACACACGGACTTCATCTTCTCGGTCCTCGCCGAGGAGATGGGCTTTCTCGGAGTGGTCGGAGTGCTCGGCCTCTACCTCCTGCTGCTGTGGCGAATGCTCGAGACCGCGCGCCTCGCCCGCGATCGGCTCGGGGCGTTTCTCGCCGCCGGCATCACCGCCAGCCTGGCCTTTCAGGTCGTGTACAATGTCGCCATGGTCGCGGGGCTCGTGCCGGTCAAGGGGCTCCCGCTGCCTCTCCTGAGCTACGGCGGCTCGTCCGTGCTCGCGACCCTGATGGGCGTCGGGCTGATCCTCAGCGTTCGGATGCGGCGCTTCGCGAACTGACCGTGCTCGAGCGAAGCGCGCTCCCCTCTCGCCGGGCGGCCTCGGCCGCCGCCCCGGGACCTTCATGTCAAGAGATCTCATCGTCAGCACGAGCCCCGAGGAGACACGCGTGGCGCTCCTCGAGGATGGTGTCGTCTCCGAGCTCTTCCTCGAGCGGGAGGCGCAGCGCGGCATCGTCGGCAGCATCTACAAGGGTCGGGTCACCCGGGTGCTGCCCGGGATGCAATCCGCGTTCGTGGACCTCGGTCTCGAGCGGGACACCTTCCTCCACGCCGCCGACGTCTTCGAGGAGCTGCCCGAGAACCTCCTGACCCCGGAGGAGGTCACCGCTGCCCGCAGTGCCCCCATCGAGGAGCGGCTTCACGAGGGGCAGGAGGTGGTGGTCCAGGTCCTGAAGGAGCCCCTGGGGACCAAGGGCGCACGCATCACCTCCCACGTCTCCCTTCCCGGGCGCTACCTCGTGCTCATGCCGACGGTCGAGCACGTGGGCGTCTCCCGCAAGATCACGGACGAGGAGGAGCGCCGGCGGCTCAAGACAACCCTCAAGGAGATCCGGCAGGAGCGCGGAGGTGGCGGGCTCATCGCCCGGACCGCGGGCCAGGGGAAGAGCCCGGAGGCCTTCTTCCGCGACGGCGCCTACCTGTCCCGCACCTGGGACGAGGTCCGGGCCCTGGCCGCCCGAAACCGGGCCCCGATGCTGCTCTACCGCGAGCCCTCGCTCGTGGAGCGGCTGCTGCGCGATCTGCTGTCGGAGGAGGTGGCGTCCATCCGCCTCGACAACGACGAGACCTTCGAGCGGGTGCTCGACCTGGTTCGCGCGCTCGACCCGGCCCTGGGCCCGCGCGTCCGCCGGCACGCGGGGCCGGTGAGCCTCATGGAGGAGTACGGTGTCACCGCCGAGATCGAGCGCGCCCTGCGCTCGAAGGTGTGGCTCCCCTCCGGTGGCTACATCGTCATCAACCAGACGGAGGCGCTCGTCGCCATCGACGTCAACACCGGTCGCTTCGTGGGCAAGTCCCAGCTCGAGGAGACGCTTCTCAAGGCGAACCTCGACGCGGTCCGCGAGATCGTTCGACAGATCCGCCTCCGGGATCTCGGCGGGATCATCGTCGTGGACTTCATCGACATGGAGGAGCGCAAGAGCCAGAGAGACGTCGCTCGCGCGCTCGAGCAGGAGCTTCGGAAGGACCGCTCGCCGACGAAGCTTCTCTCGGTGAACGAGTTCGGTCTCGTGATCCTGACCCGAAAGCGCGTCAAGCAGTCGCTCGAGCGACTCCTGATGCAGCCCTGTCCCTACTGCTCCGGCAGCGGACAGGTGAAGAGCGTCTCCACCGTCTGCGCCGAGATCTACGACGAGGTGCGCAAGCTCGCCGCGGACATGCGCGGGCGGCGGCTCGTCCTGCGTGTGAACCCGGAGGTGGCGCGAGCCCTCGCCGGCAGCGAGGCGGCGGTGCTGCGCAGTCTCTCCGATCTCGTCGGCGGCGACATCGCCGTCCAGGGCGACCCGCTCCTGCACCAGGAGCAGTTCGACGTGGTGCCGGCGTGAGCGACGAACCCCGCTCCGTCCGGGATCCGGGTCTCGAGGGTTTTGCCGAGGCGATCGAGTCCACGATGCGGGGCCGACGAGGCGTCGACCACGTGCTGTCGCCACGGGAGTTCGCTCTCGCCCGCAGCTGGTACGACGCAGGAGTGCCGCTCGCGACGGTTCTCGTGGCCATCGACCTCGCCTTCGAGGCCGATCCCTCCGTCTCCAGCCTGACGTTCTGCCGCCGTCGGGTCGAGCAGCTCGCTGCGGGAACGACCCGAAGGGCAGGGCCGACCGGACACGAGACGGGACGCCCGAGCCTGCCAGAGCTGGTGGAGAGGCTGGACGCGCTGCGGGCGCGACTGCAGGAGCTGTCCCCTCGGGCGGTGGCGCTGCCGCTGCAGGAGGTCGGGGACATCGCTGATCTGGTCGCGGTCGCCTCCCGGCCGAACTGGGACTATCTCGGCGAGCGGCTGGAGCGCATCGACGAGCTCGTCTCCGCCGCCGCCCTCGAGGCCCTGGACGAGCACGAGCTCGAGGCGCTGCGCGCGGAGGCCGAGCGCGCCGCGGAGAGGCACCGGGGCCGCGTGGAGGAGCGTCCGCTCGGAGAAGCGGTGGAGCGGCTCGTGCGGCAGCGCGCCCGCGAGCGGCTGCAGTTGCCGCGGGTCGCGACCTTCTAGCCGGAGTCGCCGAGAGCGATCACGGCTCCGGCGCGGTCTCGATCTCGACGAGAACCGTGGGCGAGCCCTGCTGCTCGAACCAGCAGACGAGCTCCGCGACCATGTCGAGCGCCAGCGTGTGGCGCCCTGGTCCCGGGGGCGCGGGCACCGCCGTCTCCATCTCCACGGTCTCGCCGGGGTCGAGCGATCGCGGCAGCGGGGCGCGGAAGTAGTCCCGCTGGAGGAGCGATCCATCTGTCTCGTGGATCTGGAACCCGACTCTCACCAGGCCCTTCTCGACCTCGGGCTCGGCCAGCCAGCGGGTGTCGCCGGTGTTGGTGATGCGGAGGCGCAGAGGCTGCGCAGAACCGGGAGCGACCGGACGTCGAGGTGGGCCCTCCAGCACCTCGATCTGCGCCTGGAGCCGGTGCGGCGTGCGGCTGTCCGGCCAGTCGGTCACCTGCACCTCGGTCTGCGTCGTCGGCGAGCCGCACTGCTCGAACCACGCCACCTGCTCGTCCACCATGTCCAGCGCCAGTCGGAACCGGCCGAGACGCTCCGGCAGATGCAGGCGCGCCACGAAGTCGACCGTCTCGCCGGGGGGCACGTCCTGCGGGAGCGCCTGAGCGAAGAATCCATGCTGCAGGATCCGGCCATCGGCGTCGAGGAGGTGGCCCCCGAGGTTGACGTACCCCCCGATCGGGTCCTGCGCCGAGAGCCAGAGCGTGTCGCCGGTGTTCTCGACTCGCACCGGCAGCTCGACCACCATGCCCGCCGCGCCCGTGAGGGGCCCGGCGGACCGCGGGACGATCCTCGCCCGCAGCTCGTGAGGATTGCGGCTATCGCGGCCGGGCACGCCCTTGAGGAAGATCACGACGTGGGATGCGCGCAGGTGCTCTTCCAGGATGTGCATCGGGTAGACGCTGTGGTCGCCGTCGATCAGACGAAGATAGTCCTCGGCGCTCAACGTCATGGCCCGCGGGTCGGGGTAGGGCTTGGCCAGGGCCCGATCGAATCCCGCGCGGCGGGCACGGCCCAGCAGGTCGTCCAGGTGGAGGTCGTTCTCGAGGACGCCGTAGTGCTCGGCGTCGAAGCGCGAGTGACCGGTAGTCGCGTGCCCCTCGCCGGGCTCGGCGAGGACGAGACGTCCGCCGGTCTTCAACACTCGGAACAGCTCCCCGAGAACCTCGTCCTGGTTCGGGACGTGATGGAAGGCGTCGAAGCAGACGGCGCGGTCGACCGACGCGTCGGCCAGCGGGATGCGGTGTCCGTCGTACGGGAGGAACCTCGGCTCGAGGTCGAGGCGTGCGCCCGGGTCCGAGCGCAGGGCCTCCTCACCGAGAGCGAGGACCGTGGGGCTGACGTCCATCGAGATCGTGCGGGCCCCGAGCCGGTTGAGGATGCCGGACAGCCAGCCGGTGCCGGCTCCGAAATCGAGGACGGTGTGCCCGAGACCCAGGTCGAGGCTCTCGAGGGTGAGGCCGACGTGGGCGAAGATCGCGGGCGTGTCCCGGACGGTGCTGATCGGCTTCCCGAGGGCGTGGGCGCGTCCAGCGGGGTCGCCGGCGATCGACTGCCACTGACCCTCCGCGGCCCGGTTGTACTCCTCCATCCGCGCCAGGAGCTCGGCCTCCGTGTGGCTCGCGTGTCGGCGGTGCTCGTTCCGGATGCGGCTCCTCGGGTCGAAGCAGCGCGCCGCCTTGACGAGATAACGGATGGCCTGCTTCAGGCGCGGCGGCTGCATGTCAGCGTGGGCGGGAGCGAGCGTGTCGCGGTGGGAAGAGGCCGTGCGTGGAGAGGTCGACACACGCCCCGCAGAACCGTACTCCCTCGGCTCGGAGACGAAGCCGTTGAAGGGCGGGGCCGTTGCCGGAGCGCGGCGAGATCCGCCCACCGGCCCCGACCACCCGGTGCCAGGGGACCGCGGGGGCACGCCTCGCGCCGAGGGCCCGAAGCGCCCAGCCCACCGCCCGGGCACCACGCGGGACGCCGAGAAGTGCCGCGATCTGGCCGTAGGTGGCGACGCGTCCGAGCGGTACCTGGCCCACCAATCCGTAGACCTGCTCGAAGAACCCGCCCTCGGTCCTCATTCGGGCGGGGGAGCCGCCTCCGGTGGGTCGGCGGCGGGGGGAGCGACGTGCTCGGGGCGGGCCTGGGGGGTGGCGCTGATCTCGTCGTCGAGATCGACCCCGGGGAGCACACGTTCGGGCCTCGCCTGGGGGGTCGTCACGAACTCATCGTCCTGGCCGGGCGCGGCGAAGGGATTCCGGTCGGCGGCGGGGGTCCCCGCGGGCGCGGCCGCGGTCCCCGCCGGGGCCGCCGAGGGCGAGCCAGGCAGGGGCGGGGCCGCCGGGCCCATCAAGAACGGGTCGACGCCGTCGAGCAGGGTGTCCTCGGGAACGGGTCCTGTGAGCTGGAGCGGCACCTCCCGGACGCGCAGCTCCACCGCCGCGCTCTCCCGGATCTCGGCAATGTAGATCTCGTAGGCCTCCCCGAAACGGCTTCCCATCAGCCGGTTGCGGACGCCGTCCTTCGCGGTGGCGTAGGGAACCACGCCTCCGGAGGTCTTCGCCACGACCTTGAGGATCCGGTAACCCCCTTCGTGGGCGATCGGGTCTGAGACCGCTCCGACCGAAAGGGCAAAGGCCTCTTTCTCGAGGTCGGGATTCAGGTCGCCCTGGGCGATCTCTCCGAGGTCGCCGCCGGTGGCGGCGGTGGGCCCAGCGGAGTGCGTGCGGGCCAGGCTCGCGAAGTCCTCACCGCCCCGGGCCCGCTCCACGAGCTCGCGGGCGAGGTGGATGCCGCCCACTTCGTCCGAGACAAAGATCTCCTGCAGCGTGACCGTGGCCGCCCTGGTGAAGTCGGTGTCTTTTCTGCTGTCGTACTCCTCGCGCAGCTCCGCCTCGGTGACGGTGATCCGCGGCTCGACGTCGCGGCGGATGATCATCTGCCGCGTGTACGACTTCCGAATGTTCTCGCGAAGCTCGTCGAGGGTCAGCCCCTCCTGAGCGAGAGCCGCCTGAAACTGTTCCTCGGTGGTGAGGTTGTTGTCCTTCTTGATCGAGTCGATGACCTCGTCCAGGAACTCCGGAGGCAACACGAGGCCGGACGCCTCGGCCTTCTGGAGGATGAGGATCTCGTCGATGGCGTCCTGGAGGAGGCGGGCATTGTTCTCCCGAAGAAACGGCCCGATCTGCTCCGGGGTGATGCGGGCCGCCTGGGCGGCGGCGATCTGGCGGTCCTGGAACTCGCTGAGCGTGATGATGTCGCCGTTCACCTTGGCGATGATGCGCTCCACGATCTCCGCCCGAACGGGCACCGCCACCGCGGTGCCGAGCAGGCTAGTGAGAAGGAGAAGTACGGAAAGCCGCCTCATGGTTCACCTTGGCCCGGGACAGGAGTCCGGCCACGAACGCCCGCGCATCCGCGTCCGCCCTCTCCCGGGTGAGGCGTTCGCGAATCCACCCGCGCGCCTCCTCCACGGAGAGCTCGCGGGCCGGCTGACGGGAATCGACCCTCAAAACATGATACCCGAGCGAGGTCTGGACGGGCTGGCTATCCCGGCCCGGGGCCAGCGAGAACGCGGCCTTCTCGAGCTCCTCCGGGAGCTGGCCCCGCTCGAAGGTTCCTATGTAGCCCCCGACCGCCGCTTCCGGCCCCTTCGAGCGGGTGCCGGCCAGGGCCTCGAAGGAGCGGGGGTCACGGTAGAGCCGGCGCTTGAGATCACGCGCCTCGTTCAGGGTGTCCACGAGAATCTGCCGCACGGTGACCGTCTCGGGAACGCGGAACTCGGCGGTGTGCGCCTCGTAGTAGGCCACGACCTCCGCCTCCGGTACCCCCGGCGCGGGAATGGCCTCGGCGAGAAGGCGGGCCACGGCGAGCGGGACCTCCGCCGCCGGGGCGTCCGGTCCCAGCAGGCCCCGATGGCGCGCCTCGATGAGAAGCACCTGCTCCTCGAGAAAGGAGTCGAGGAGGCCCCGCCGCGCCTCGGGGGCGAGCGGCCCGAGGCCTCGGGCCTCGACGGCGGAGAGATGGCGCTCGAAGTCGGAGCGACGGACCTGCTCGTTCTCCATGGCCAGGATGATCGGGTCGGGTTCTTCGCACGAACCCATGAGCCAGCCGGCGGCGAGGACGAGAGCGAGCAGCAGGGTTGTCATGAGAACGCGGCGGATCATAGGCTGCGTCGAAGGGTTTCGAGGAGCGCCCCGAGACCGTCGAGGGCATTCTCTCCCGGGGCGAGCGGCCACACCAGGTCTTCCGGCCGGAGCGCGGCCCCCGCTCGCTCCCCGGCGAGCCGGGCGAGGCTCTCGGGGACGAGGGGGGTCGTCTCGTCGATCCGCGCGCGAAGACTCCCCGACGAGAGGTCGACCTGGGCGATGCCCAGCGCCTCCGCCTGCAGACGGAGCGCCGCGTAGCTCAGCAGGCCCACGACCTCCGGAGGCTGAGGGCCGTAGCGGTCGCGGAGCTCGCTCGCGGAGCGAGGAGATCTCGTCCTCCTTCCGGGCCTGGCTGATCCGCTTGTAGAGAGACAGACGCTGGTGCACCTCGGGAACGTACGGAGGCGGGAATCCGCATCTCGAGACCGAGGTGCAGCACGGCCCGGGGCGTCTCGCGCGGCGACTCGCCCTTCAGCTCGAGGACGGTCTGCTCGAGCAGCTTCACGTAGAGATCGAGGCCCACCGCCTGGATGTGGCCGCTCTGCTGACCTCCGAGGAGGTTGCCCGCGCCGCGGAGCTCGAGGTCGAGAGCGGCGATCCGGAAGCCCGCCCCGAGGTCGGAGAACTCGCGGATCGCGGCCAGGCGCTTGCGGGCGATCTCGGAGAGGACGGTTCCCGGGGGGACGAGGAGATAGGCGTAGGCGCGGCGGTCCGCGCGCCCGACGCGTCCCCGGAGCTGGTACAGCTGTGCGAGGCCATAGCGGTCGGCACGGTTGATGAGCATGGTGTTCGCGCGGGGGATGTCGAGCCCGTTCTCGACGATGGTCGTCGCGATGAGCACGTCGGCCCGCCCTTCGACGAAGCCGAGCATGACGCGCTCCAGACGGGCCTCCGGCATCTGACCATGCGCCACCGCCACCCGCGCCTCGGGAACGAGGCGCTGAACGAGGTTCGCCACCGAGTAGATCGACTCCACCCGGTTGTGGACGAAGAACACCTGTCCCTCGCGGGCGAGCTCCTGACGTATGGCCGCGGCGATGACGTCGGTCGAGAACTTGACGATCGACGTCTGGATGGCCAGACGGTCCTTGGGCGGCGTCTCGATGACCGACATGTCCCGGATGCCGGAGAGCCCCATCTGCAAGGTGCGCGGGATCGGGGTGGCCGAGAGGGTCAGGGAATCGACGGAGGTCTTGAGGTGCTTGAGCCGCTCCTTCGCCGCCACCCCGAAGCGTTGCTCCTCGTCGACGACGAGAAGACCGAGCTCCCGAAAGACGACGTCCTTCGAGAGAAGGCGGTGGGTCCCGATCAGGACGTCGACGCTTCCCGCCGCGACCCGGCCGAGCACCGCTTTGATCTCGCGCGGCCGGCGGAAGCGCGAGACCATCTCGACCGTCACCGGGAAGGGGGCGAAGCGCTTTCGGAAGGTCTTCCAGTGCTGGAAGGCGAGGACGGTGGTGGGGGCGAGGAGGGCGACCTGCTGGCCGTCGAGCACGCACCGCATGGCGGCCCTCATCGCGACCTCCGTCTTGCCGTAGCCGACGTCGCCACAGACGAGGCGGTCCATCGGCTGCGGGGCGGCCATGTCGGCCGCGACCTCGCTGATCGCCTGGGCCTGGTCGGGGGTCTCCTCGTACTCGAAGGCCTCCTCGAACTCGCTCTGCCACGGGCTCTCGCCGGAGAAGGCGTGCCCGGGGCGGGCCTTGCGCTCGGCGTAGAGCCGCAGGAGCTCCTGGGCCATGTCGCGCATGGCCTTCTTGACCCGCTTCTTGACCCGCTCCCAGCTCCCGCTGCCGAGGCGGTCGATCTGGGGCCGGGCGCCTTCGGTACTCGTGTGCTTCTGGATCCGGTCGAAGGCCTCGATCGGGACTTTGAGCTTGTCGCCCCCCTTGTAGCCGAGGACCATGAACTCGCGGGTGCCCCCGGCGAGCTCGATCGTCTCCAGGCCGAGGAAGCGACCGATGCCGTGCTCCTCGTGCACGACGAGATCGCCCACCTGCAGGTCGCGGAAGTCCGAGAGGAAGCTACGAAGGCCGCCGGCGCCGGCCCCGGGCGTGGAGGTGCACCTCCTCCGGGAAGACGTCGCCGTCGGCGAGCACGGTGAGGCCGGCCTCGGGGAGCTCGAAGCCACGTCGAGAGGACCCCCACCCGCGTCTCGACGCTCTCGTCGGGACCGACGGCGAGACCGTCTTCCCGCAGCACGTCCGGTGAGGCGATCGGCTCGACCGGTGTTGCCGAGCAGGATGACGGTTCGACCGTCGCAGCGCGGAGGTCCGCGGCGAGGCGACCCACGTCGCCGGCGTAGGTTGGCGCGGTCGAGCCGCCACGTGGACGGAGCCGTCCCGCTCGGTGTCGACCTCGCGGACCTCCAGCAGGGGTCCGGTCGGAGACGGTGAGCGAGGGCGTCGGGTGGAAATGAGGATCTCCTCGGGCGGCGGCAGCTCGCCCTCCGCGCGCCGCTGCCAGTCCTCGACCGACACGACTCCAGAAGCCTGCCGTCTCCCGGGCGACCACCTCGGGCTCGATCACCGCGATCGGACCCGGGGCAGGTGCTGACCAGGGAGGGACCGTGGCCCCGTCCACGAGCGGGACCGATGTCGACGAGCGACTCGGGGACGAGCCCTCGGTCGAGCGACTCGAGGATCGGCCGGCGCCCGACGCTGGCCGGCGAAACGCTCGCCGAGGACGCGTTCGCAGCGACGCGAGGACGGATCGAGTGGCGAAGAGACGTCCGAGAGGGGGAGGGTGACGGAGCTCCTCGAGGGGACCCACGGTGCGCTGGGTGTCGGGGTCGAAGCGGCGGAGGCTCTCGACGGTGTCGGAGAAGAACTCGATCCGGACCGGCTCGTCGCGATCGGACGGAAAGACGTCGAGGATTCCCCCTCGCCGCGCCATCTGGCCCGGGCCGGTCACGGGATCCTCACGGACGTAGCCTCCTTCGTCCAGGGCCTCGAGGAGGATCTCCGGGGTCATCTCCTCGCCGGTACGGAGGTGGATGCACGCGGGTCTCCAGCAGGTGCGGGGCCAGGCTCGGCCGAAGCAGACCCGGCGGGCGAGGCCACGATCGCACGGAGGGTGCCCCTGCCGGCGGCGAGCAGGGTCGCCGCCCGCCGGGCGGACGCATCGACGTGGCGGGGTAGCCGGCGAAAGGGCGGGGGCCCGGGCGCGGGGAAGGCCGCCACGGCACCTTCGAGGCCCGCCTCGGCGGCCAGCGTCCGCAGATCCTGGGCCGTTTCGTCCACGTCGCGCTCGCGAGGCGACCACCACGAGAAGCGGGGGTTCGGCGATCAGGAGCGGCACCAGACCCTTCGGACGCGCCGGCGAGGCCGGCGAGACCGACGTGCACCCCGCGTCGGCGAGGGCGGCCTGGGCCTCGCCAGGACCTCGAGCGCCCCGAGGGGCGCCAGCCAACCGAGGAGACTAGTCGTCACGGTCGTCGGATGCGCTCGACGAGAGTGCTGGTGGAGCGGTGGGGCGAGGCTCCACCCGTACGACGCGGCCCCCGGCCGCCTCCACCTCCCCGCGGCCCGACGATCGCGTCGGCCTCCCAGTCGGCGCCCTTGACGAGGACGTCGGGAAGAAGGTCGCGGATGAGGTCGCGGGGCGTGGGCTCGTCGTAGACGACCACGCGGTCGACGGGTTCGAGGGCGAGGAGAACCTCGGCCCGCTCGGTCTCGGGAATGAGGGGACGCCCCGCCCCCTTCAGCCCGCGCACCGAGACGTCGGAGTTGAGGGCCACGACGAGACGATCGCCCTCCGCCCGCGCCGCCTCCAGCAGCGCGAGGTGGCCGGGGTGCAGCAGATCGAAGCAGCCGTTGGCGAGGACGACGGTGCGGCCTTCCGCCCGCCAGCGGCGGCGCTCCTCGACCAGCGTGGCGAGATCAGAGGCGTGCCCCATCCCACCAAGCATAGCGCCGGGCTTCAGGACGAGGGCTCCTCTCCCAGCTCGAGCTCGCCCCGCGGCGCCGGCGTGTCGATCGCCACCCCGCCCTCGAACTCCCAGCGATGCGTGGGCCGGTAGAGCCCCACGTCCTTGAGCCGGCTCTTCACCTGGAGGGAGTGGAGTCCCCGGTGATAGTCGTAGGGGGTGCCGTCGCGACGGTGAGCCGCGACGTCGATGAGATAGGTGCCTTCGACGAGGCGGAGATCCTCGAGGACCAGGCGAACCCGGCCCTCACCTTCGAGGCGGCGGGGCTCGAACTCCTCGATGTCGGTGTTCGTCCCGTAGATGTTGACTCCGCCCGCGCTGAAGAGGCCCACGCCGAAGACGAAATCCTCCACCGGCTCGGCGGCCCGGACGGAGAGAGAGAGGCTCACCGCCTCGCCCGGGGCGAAGACGTGACGCTCGCGGCCGCGTGCGTCGAGGAGCCGCACGCCCGTGATCTCCACCTCGCCGCTGCCCCAGCGACCGGCGCGGTACCCCCCGGCGAACGCCTCTTCTTCCGGTGTCCGCTCGGAGAGCGGGGTCTCCCCGGTCGCTTCCTGCCGGGCCTTCAGCCGTGCGTCCTCGCCCCCGGCCACGTAGGTGAGGTAGGCGTCGACGACGCGCCGGGGCTCGCCCCGGTCGGCGATCTTCCCGTGGCGCAGCCAGAGGACGTCGTCGCAGATCTTCTCGACGAGCCCGAGGGTGTGGGTGACGAAGACGATGGTCTTCCCTCGACGGTGAAACTCGGAGATCTTGTCGAGACACTTGCGGGTGAAGGCCTCGTCGCCCACGGCCAGCACCTCGTCGATGAGAAGGACGTCGGGCTCGACGTGGATGGCCACCGCGAAGCCGAGACGCATGTACATGCCCGACGAGTAGGTCTTCACGGGGGCGTCGATGAAGTCCTCGAGCTCGGCGAAGGCCACGATCTCGTCGAAGCGCGTCTCGACCTCGCGACGGCTGAGGCCGAGCATGATGCCGTTGATGACGACGTTCTCGCGACCGGAGATCTCGGGGTGGAACCCCGCACCGAGCTCGATGAGTGCGGAGACCCGGCCGTCGACGGTGAGGCTCCCGTGGCTGGGCTTCGTGATTCCCGCGACGAGCTTGAGGAGCGTGGACTTGCCCGACCCGTTCTCACCGATGACCCCGAAAGTGGCCCCGCGCGGAACCTCGAAGGAGACCCCGTCCAGGGCGGTGAACGTCTCGCCCGGCTTGAGGTCCGAGATGAGGCTTCCGCTCACCAGCGCGCTCTTGAGCGTCCGGAACTGGTGGCGGTGCGCGAAGCGGCGGTAGAGCTTCGCGAGGTCGCGGCCGACGATCGCGGGGGTCGTCACACGTCCTCCGACAGCGTGTCCCGCAGGCGATCGAAGACGAAGGCCCCGATGCCGAAGGTGATGATCCCGGCGACGAGGGCAGCGGCCAGACCACGCCAGTGGTCGAAGTGACCGAAGAGAAGCATCTGCTGGTACGAGATGATGATGTGCCCCATCGGGTTGAAGCGCATGATCTGGCGAATCGTGCCCTCGAGGATCTCGACGTCGTAGAGGACCGGGGTCGCGAAGAACCACAGCTGCAGGATGTGGCCGAGGATGTTCCCCAGATCGCGGAAGTGGACGGTCAGCGCGGAGAGGAAGAGCGCACAGCCCAGGGTGAACACGAGCTGCACGAAGACGGGCAGCGGCAGCAGGAGGAGGGTCCAGCTGATCCGCCCCTCGTAGGCGAGGAAGGTGAGCAGGATCGGCATCCCCAAGAGGAAGTGGAGGAGGTTCGCGAAGACGGTCACCGTGGGGAGTACTTCCGCCGGGAAGAGGACCTTCTTGATCAGGTTCCCGCCCGCGATGAGGACGCCCGCCGACTCGGCCAGCGAGGCGCTGAACCAGGTCCAGGGCAGGAGGCCGCAGAAGAAGAAGAGGTAGTAGGGGGACATCCGTTCGGTCTGCGGCACGCGTAGGATGATCGTGAAGACGAGGGTGTAGGTGAGCAGCAGCAGCAGCGGGTTGATGAAGCTCCAGAGGAAACCGAGGGCGCTGCCGCGGTAGCGCGCCTTGAGGTCGCGGGAGACGAGGCTCTGGATCAGCGCCCGGTAGCGGAAGAGGGTCTTGATCTCGGCGATCATGCGTTCGGGAGCTGCGGCGCCGCGCGAGGGCGGCGCGGAGTCAGCGCTCCCTCTGTTTGCGGGCCACCCCGAGGCGGGTCACCGCGCGGGCCCAGGCGTCGCGGGTCGATTCGTAGTCCTCTTCGCTCTTGATCCGCTTCATCCGCTCTTCGGCCGCCTTGAGAGCGGTTTCGGCCCGGTCGACGTCGATGTCCTCGGCGCGCTCGCCGAGGGCGGCGAGAACGCTCACTTTGTCGGGAAGGACCTCGCACCATCCCCAGAAGCAGGTCAGGTCGTGCCACGTGTCGCTCTTGCGGTACGAGAGGGCGCCGACGCCGAGGGTGGCGAGGAACGGCGTGTGCCCGGGACGGACCCCGAAGTAGCCCTCCTTGCCCGGGGCGATGAGCTCGTCGACGTCCTCGTGGAGGAGGAGTCCCTCCGGGGTGACGATCTCGAGGTCGATCTTCTCGGGCAGGGGCATGACGGGGCGCTCAGTCCTGCATGGTCTTGGCCTGCTCCATGACGTCTTCGATGGGGCCGGCCATGTAGAACGCCTGCTCCGGGAGGTCGTCGAGCTCGCCGTCGGCGATCATCTTGAAGCTGCGCACGGTGTCCTGGAGCGGGACGTACTTTCCGGGAATGCCGGTGAACTGCTCGGCCACGTGGAAGGGCTGCGAGAGGAACTTCTGGATCTTGCGGGCCCGGGCCACCGTGAGCTTGTCGTCCTCGCTGAGCTCGTCGATGCCGAGGATGGCGATGATGTCCTGGAGGTCCTTGTACTTCTGGAGGATCTCCTTGATGTCGCGGGCCACGTTGTAGTGCTCCTCGCCGATGACGCGGGGGTCGAGGATGCGCGAGGTCGAGGCCAGGGGGTCGACCGCGGGGTAGATCCCGAGCTCGACGATCTGCCGCGAGAGGTTCGTGGTGGCGTCGAGGTGGGCGAAGGTGGTGGCGGGGGCGGGGTCGGTGTAGTCGTCGGCGGGAACATAGATGGCCTGGACGGAGGTGATCGAGCCCTTGCGAGTGGAGGTGATCCTCTCCTGCAGCTCGCCCATCTCCGTCTGGAGCGTCGGCTGGTAGCCGACCGCGGACGGCATGCGGCCGAGGAGTGCCGAGACCTCCGAGCCCGCCTGGGTGAAGCGGAAGATGTTGTCGATGAAGAGGAGCACGTCCTTGCCCTCCTCCTCACGGAAGTACTCGGCCACGGTGAGGCCGCTCAGGGCAACCCGGGCCCGGGCCCCGGGGGGCTCGGTCATCTGACCGTAGACGAGGGCGGCCTTGGATCTCTCGAAGTCTTCGATGTTGATGACTCCCGACTCCTGCATCTCGAGCCAGAGGTCGTTGCCCTCGCGGGTGCGCTCGCCGACGCCGGCGAAGACCGACACCCCGCCGTGCGTCTTGGCGATGTTGTTGATGAGCTCCATGATGATGACGGTCTTGCCGACGCCGGCCCCACCGAACAGGCCGATCTTGCCGCCGCGCAGGTACGGCTCGAGAAGATCGACCACCTTGATCCCGGTCTCGAACATCTCGAGCTCGGTCGACTGGTCCACGAGCTTGGGCGCGGGACGGTGGATGGGGTAGCGCTTGTCGACCTTCACCGGCCCCAGCTCGTCCACCGGCTCGCCGACCACGTTCAGGACCCGTCCGAGGGTGGGGCTGCCGACGGGGACGGTGATGGGGCTGCCGGTGTCGGTGGCCTTCATCCCGCGGACCATGCCGTCGGTCGGGTGCATGCAGACGCAGCGCACCCGGTTGTCCCCGAGGTGCTGCTGCACCTCGGCGATGACGTCGATCGCCACGCCGCCGTCCCCGCCGTCCTCCTTGATGTGAAGGGCCTGGTAGATGGGCGGGATCGTCTCCACGAACTCCACGTCCACGACGGGACCGATGATCTGGACCACCCGGCCGACGTTCTCAGATGCAGTCATTCATTGACCCCCCACCCTATCCCTCCCCACGGAGGGGGAGGGAAAGGCTTGCGTCCTGGGATCGCCGTCGCTCCTTGGTGCGGAGCGGCGCCGATCCACGGCCTGCGGCGCTTTGTTCATTGAGCTCTTTCCTCACTACGGGCTGCCCGCGCCCGAAACGACCTCGATGATCTCCTTGGTGATCGCGGCCTGACGGACCTTGTTCATGTGCAGCGTCAGACGATCGATGAGGTCTGTCGCGTTGTTCGTGGCCGCGTCCATGGCCGTCATGCGCGCCCCGTACTCGGCCGCGACCGACTCGAGAAGGGCCCGCCAGACCTGCATCTCCACGTGCCGGGGGAGCATGTCCTCGAAGATCGCCGCGGGCGTCGGCTCGTAGAGGTAGTCCTGCTCGAGCGCCTCGGGGCGGATCTCGTGGCGCTCGATGGGCAGGATCCGGTCCACGACCAGGGGCTGCTGAATGACGCTCTTGAACTCGTTGTGGACGAGGAACACGCGGTCGACCTCGCCGGAGGTGAAGGCCTCGATGAGGTCGGCGGCAATCTTCTGAGCGGTCTCGAAGCGCAGGGCCTGGTAGACACCCACGTGCTCGGATCGGACCTTGACCTGGCGCCGCCGGAAGAAGTCCCGACCCTTGCGGCCGACGAAGGAGAAGGAGACGTCGACCGTGGGGCGCTCGGCCAGAAAACGCGAGACGGTGCGGATGATGTTGGCGTTGAAGGCGCCGCACAGGCCCTTGTCCGCAGTGATGACGACGGCGAGGACCTTCCCCTCGCCCCGATCCTCGAGGAGCGGGTGGGCGTGGGGGTCCGCCCGGGAGGCCATGCGGTTGAGGACCTCCATCATCTTCCGGGCGAAGGGCCGGGCGGCGAAGATGGCCTCCTGGGCGCGGCGCAGCTTGGCCGCCGAGACCATCTTCATGGCCTTGGTGACCTTCTGCGTGCTCTTGACGCTGCGGATCCGGCGCCGGATGTCGATGAGGGCGGGCATGGGTCGCGCTCAGCTCTCCCGAGACGCGGGAGTCTCTTTCTTCGACTCGTCCTTCGGCGCGGGGCCCGGCCCTTCGCTCGGCTGGAAGACCCCGCCAAACTCGGTGAGCGCGGCCTTGATCTTCTCGGTGAGCTCTCCCTTGATGTCCTTCTTCTCCACGATCTCCGCGAGCAGCTCCGGCTTGTGGGTGTCGAGGTAGGAGTACAGCTCCTTCTCGTACCGGCGGCAGTCGCTGAGGGGCAGGGCGTCCACGAAGCCGTTGGTGGCGGCAAAGATGATG
This sequence comes from uncultured Acidobacteriota bacterium, assembly GCA_963700695.1. GTDB lineage: Bacteria > Acidobacteriota > Vicinamibacteria > Fen-336 > Fen-336 > JAJDNS01. The sequence continues at coordinate 103,080 of CAVOYO010000006.1, forward strand.
ACGATCTGCTTCTCCACCGGCAGGGGCTGGTACTGATCCTGCTTCAGCATCTCGGTTGTGCGCTTGCCGCGCTCGAGGAGCGCCTGTGTCGACTTGTCGAGGTCGGAGGCGAACATGGAGAAGGAGGCCATCTCGCGGTACTGCGCGAGATCGAGGCGCAGCCGCCCGGCCACGGTCTTCATGCCCTTCACCTGGGCGCTGCCGCCCACGCGGGACACGGAGTTGCCGACGTTGATGGCGGGACGGATGCCGGAGTGGAAGAGGTCGGACTCGAGAAAGATCTGGCCGTCGGTGATGGAGATGACGTTCGTCGGGATGTAGGCCGAGAGGTCGCCGGCCTGGGTTTCGATGACCGGCAACGCTGTGAGGCTGCCCCCGCCCCGCTTGTCGTTGAGCTTGGCCGCCCGCTCGAGGAGCCGGCTGTGCAGGTAGAAGACGTCGCCGGGGTAGGCCTCGCGACCCGGGGGTCGGCGCAGCAGCAGCGAGATCTCACGGTAGGAGGCCGCGTGCTTCGAGAGGTCGTCGTAGATGCACAGCGCGTGCCGCCCGTTGTCGCGGAAGAACTCGCCGAGAGCACACCCCGAGTAGGGGGCGATGTAGAGCAGCGGGGCGGGCTCGGAGGCGGCGGCGGCGACCACGATGGTGTGCTCCATCGCCCCGAACTCCTCGAGGGTGGCCACGACCTGGGCGATCGTCGACTGCTTCTGGCCGATGGCGACGTAGATGCAGACGACACCCGTGCCCTTCTGGTTGATGATGGTGTCGACCGCGATCGCAGTCTTGCCGGTCTGGCGGTCCCCGATGATCAGCTCGCGCTGTCCGCGGCCGATGGGGACCATCCCGTCGATAGCCTTGAGCCCGGTCTGCAGCGGCTCCCGGACCGGCTGGCGGTCGACGACGCCGGGGGCGATGCGCTCGAGGGGGATGAGCTCGCTCGTCTCGATGGCGCCGCGGCCGTCGAGGGGCTGCCCGAGGGGGTTGACGACGCGGCCGAGCATGGCCTCGCCCACGGGCATGGACATGATGCGCCCGGTGCGCCGGACCTCGTCGCCCTCCTTGATCTTGTGGGTCTCACCGAGAAGGACGGTGCCCACGCTGTCCTCCTCCAGGTTCAAGGTCAGGCCCATGACACCGTGGGGCAGCTCGAGGAGCTCCCCCTGCATGCAGCGCTCGAGGCCACTGGCCCGTGCGATGCCATCGCCCACGGTGAGGACCGTCCCCACCTCGGCCACGTCGATGCCAGCCTCGAAGTCCCCCAGCTGCTCGCGCAGGATCCTGGTGATCTCTTCCGCCCGAATCTCCATTCCCGATCCCTTCCCTGTCAGCTCCCGGAAGCCAGGCTCCGCCGCAGCGCCAGAAGCCGCCCGCGCACGGTGCCGTCGTAGGTCCGGCCCTTCATTTTCACCTGCAGCCCGCCGAGGACTTCGGGCTGCACCTTCGTCGAAAGCTCGACCTCGCTCCCCGTCGCCACCCTGAGCACCTCGACCAGCGCCCGCTCCTGCTCGCCGGTGAGGTCGGCGGCGCCCGTCGCCTCGACCGGCACGATCCCCTTCGCCGCATTGACCAGCTCCGCGTAGACCTCGGCGAGGGAAGGCAGGAGCGAGAGGTGGTCGCGCGTGGCGAGAACTCCGAGGAGCCGGGAGAGCAGGGGCGAGGCTCCCGCCTTGTCGGCGATGGCGGCCAGGGCTCGTCCCCGGTCCTCCAGGGTGACTCCTCGGGCATCGAGGGCGGCGCGCAGGGCGCGGTGTTTTCCGGTCAGCGTGCAGACCTCCCGGAGCTCCCCGCGCAGGCGCAGGGCTTCGTCCCCACTCCGCCCCTCGGCCACCGTCAGCAGGGCACGTGCGTACTGGCGGGCCTGGCTTCGTGACACGGCCCTCACCTAGGACCTCCTCAAAGGGATGACGACAAACGTCAGGTGGCGCTCGGCTCGCTGCATCCGTTCCAAGAGACGTGGGTCTCAGCCCCGGGGACCCGAGGGCGCATCATACGAAAAGCGGCGCAGGATACCATGCCGGCCGCGAGGCGGTCAAAGGAACCTTACCCCCTTACTATCAACGGCTTCGGTCCTGCGGTGAGGGCACGGCCGATGGCCTTCGCGCCCGCCACCGCTTCGAGCAGGGCGGGGGTCTCCCCCTCCGGGACGAGCAGGAGCAGACCGCCCGACGTCTGGGGGTCGTAGAGCAGGGCCCGGCACGCCTCGTCGAGGTCGCCCCGGTACTCGGCGAGCCGCTCGAAGGCGAGGCGGTTGGCCTTGAGCCCGCCGGCCTGGTGGGACACCGCGAGATCGATCGCGTCCGGCAGCAGCGGGAGATCGCGGGCGTGGATCTCGAGGGTGAGGCCGCTCTCGCGGGCCAGCGGCTCCGCGTGGCCCAGAAGCCCGAAGCCCGTGACGTCCGTCGCCCCGGTCACACCGTGGCGCACCGCGGCCTCGGACGCCTCCCGGTTGAGCGCGGCCATCGTCCGTGTGGCCGCGGTCAGGGCCGCCTCGGAGGCCTGGCCCTTCTTGAGTGCGGTGGCGATGATTCCTGTGCCCAGCGGCTTCGTGAGCACGAGGATCTGGCCCTCGCAGCCGCCGGCGTTCGTGATCATGCGCCGCGGGTCGACGAGCCCGGTGACCGCGTAGCCGAACTTGACCTCGGGGTCGCGCACCGAGTGGCCCCCGAGAAGCGCGCACCCGGCTTCGGCCAGGACCCGCGCTCCTCCCCTCACGATGGCCGCGGCCCACTCCTCGGGAAAATCCCGGTCCGGGAACGCGGCGACGGAGAGCGCGGTCAGGGGGCGCCCCCCCATGGCGTAGACGTCCGAGAGCGCGTTGGCGGCGGCGATGGCGCCGAAGGTCTCCGGGTCGTCGACGACCGGGGTGAAGAAGTCCACGGTCTGCACGAGCGCCCGCTCCTCGTCGAGACGATAGACGCCGGCGTCGTCGCCGGTGCGGTAGTCCACCAGCACGCGAGGGTCGGTTGTCGTCGGCAGGGCGCTCAGGACCTGAGCGAGCTCAGCGGGGCCGAGCTTGCTCGCTCAACCCGAGCAGGCGACCCGCTCGGTCAGTCGCCGGATCCGCTCGCGCTCGTCGCTCACGGTCACCTCGACGCCCATCCCGGGGGGAGGGGGTCTGATATATAAAAAACTATGCTAGGGCTTCTCGTCCGGGTTGTGCTCGTCCCTCTCCACGCGGGGCGTGAACCCCGCCGGGGGCTCCCCCATCTGGCAGTCGCCCTCGAAGAAGGCGCCGTCCTCGATCAGCAGCTTCGGAGAGACGAGCCGGGCCTGAACCCGGCATCCGGACAGCAGCTCGATCCGCTGACGACCGCGAACCTCTCCGCTCACCCGCCCCCGGATCGAGACAACCCCACAGTCGATCTCTGCATCGACGAATCCCGTTTCCCCGATGATCAGGGTGTTGTCGGAGACGATGCGGCCTTTCGCGCGCCCGTCGATCCGAAGGACGTCTCGAAAACGCAGCTCCCCCGAGAACTCGGTCCCCTCGTCGAGGAAGCCGTTGAGGTCCTCCGCTCCCTTGGTCTTCAGCATTTCACGAGGCCCAGTGCCGTTCCAACGTCTTGTCCTGGGTCACGGTAGACGACCAACTCCACAATCGTGTCACACATCGTTCTATTCTCGCAGAGCGAGAGCGTTCTCAGCGGCCGCGCCCCGCCTGCAGCAGCAGATCGAACAGCCGTTGCAGCTCGGCCTCGCTCGAAAAGGTGATGCGCAGCGTTCCGCCCCGACCCTTGCGCTGGACCTCCACGCGCGAGCCGAGGGCCGTCCGCAGCCGCTGCTCGGCGGCCCTCGTGTTCGCGTCCTTGCGCGAGCCGGCGGCCCGATTGCGCGGGGCCCGAGCGAGGGCAACCCGACGCTCCACCTCGCGTACGGAGAGACCCTTGCGCGCAGCTTCTCGTCCGAGGACCACCTGCTCGTCGGCGCGATCGAGGGCGAGGAGCGCCCGCGCATGGCCTGCGTCGAGGCGGCCGGCACCCACGAGCTCCCGCAGCTCGCGGGGCAGCCGGAGCAGCCGCAGGGTGTTGGCCACGGTCGAGCGCTCGCGCCCGACGCGGCGCGCGATCTCCTCCTGCGTGAGCTGGAACTCCGTGGCGAGCTTCTGAAAGGCCTGCGCCTCCTCCAGGGGGGTGAGCTCCTGGCGCTGGATGTTCTCGATGAGCGCCAGCTCCAGAAGCTCGGCATCGGGCACTTCCCGAACGGTGACGGGGACGGTCGCGAGCCCGGCCTCCCGAGCCGCCCGCCAACGACGCTCGCCCGCGACGATCTGGAAACGGTCCCCCCGAGGGCGCACGAGTATGGGCTGCACGACACCCGCCTGCCGGATCGACGCCGCGAGCTCGCTCAGGCGCACGGGATCGAGCCCGGCGCGTGGCTGCTGGGGGTTCGGCTCGAGCCGCTCGACCGCCACCTCGGCCGGGGACACCGCGGGCGGCGGGACCGTCGGCTCCGGCAGCAGGGCCGAGAGGCCCTTCCCGAGCGCCTTTCTCTTCGGACTCGTGCTCACGGGGTGAAGAGGGCGAGCTGGCCCTGGGAGAGGAGCTCCCGCGCCAGCTGCAGGTAGGCCTCCGCTCCCTTGGAGCGGATGTCGTAGAGGATCGCGGGCTTTCCGAAGCTCGGGGCTTCGGCGAGCCGGATGCTGCGGGGGACCTGAGTCTCGAAGACCTGCTCCTGGAAATGGCTCCGGATCTCCGAGATGACTTGCTGGGTGAGGTTCGTACGCTCGTCGACCATCGTCAGCAGGACCCCCTCGACCTCGAGCTCGGGGTTCAGGGCATGCTTCACGCGCTCGAGCGTGGCGGTGAGCTCCGAGATCCCCTCGAGGGCGTAGAACTCGCACTGGAGCGGAATGAGGACGCTGTCCGCGGCGGCGAGGGCGTTGACGGTGAGCAGCCCCAGGCTCGGCGGGCAGTCGACCAGCACGTAGTCGAATCGCCCAGCCACCGGGGCGAGCGCCTCGCGCAGGCGGAACTCGCGAGCGAGCAGGGGGACCAATTCGACCTCGGCGCCGATCAGGTTGCGGTCCGAGGGCACCAGGGTGAGGTGCTCGAGGTCGGTCGTCACCATCAGCCCCTCGAGTGGTTCCTGCTCGATGAGGGCCTCGTAGAGGCTCGGGCGGCTCTCCCTCGTCTTGCGGCCGAGGCCGGAGGTCAGGTTTCCCTGGGGATCGGCGTCCACGGCCAGGACGCGGCGCTCCGCGGCGGCGAGGCTCGCGGCAAGGTTGACCGCGGTCGTGGTCTTGCCGACCCCTCCCTTCTGGTTGGCGATGGCGATGATGCGTCCCAAGGGTTTCAATCCCCGTCCCGGAAGAGCCGCGAGGATAGCACAGGCCCGCTCGCCCCCCAGACGCGACATCGGAGGGGCGTCGAAGAGCGCTCCGTTCGGCCGGCGCAGGACCGCGCTCCGACAGCGCGAGGGGCTAGCGATCCGCGCGGGCCTCCGCGTTCGGGGGAGTGATCATGCGAGCCCGTAGCCGCGCGCACATCTGGTCGAACCGCTGGGCCACGTGGTCGTCCATGTGAGGCACGGCGCGCCGCGAGGAAGGGAACCAGCCCGTCTCGCAGGAACTGACCCCGGACCATCCACTGGAAGTACTGCCGACCGCCGTGGCGGTACGGGCCCGTAAAGCCGGGACTCGGGGAAGGGTCTTCTGGAGCCAGCGGAACATCCGCTCGTGGCGGACGTGCATCCGCAGCGTGACCTGCGGCTGACGACCATCCCCGCCGAAGTGCCCCTCGCCGACGAGGAGCCCGAAGAGGAGCCCCTGCTCGAACGGCGGACACCCCGGCAAGCCCGACGTCATCCCGCGATCCTGCACCGGTGTTGTTTCACCGTCAAGTTTCCCGTGAAACAACGCCCAGCGCCCGCCGGAAGACGTGGACGTCCGGCGTCGATCGGCCACTCCTCGGCCTCGAACGGCCCGTCGAGGGCTGGCCGGCGACCCAGGATCAACCACGTGGCCCTCCGGGCTCGCACGAGGGGGGCCAGCTCGGGAGCGGCAGGGCCAGGGCCCGCACCGTCACGGTCCGGGCCGGCAGCCCGGAGTAGGTGTCGTGGCGGCCGCGCAGGACGTGAATGTCCGCACGTCCGGCCCGGCGGGCGGCTTCGCGAAGGAAGGCCCACCGGCGCGTGCGGGGCTCGAGCAGCGTGACCGTCCAGGTCTTCGCGCAGAAGGGCGAGGACGAGGCCCGGAGAGCCGTTTCCCGAGCCCACGTCGAGGAGCGTACCGGGCTCCGGCAGGGCGAGCCACGGCGGGAAGGACGTCCTCGCGACGAGCCGCTTCACCCGCTCCCCCGGCGGTCCGTGCCCCGGTGAGGTTGATCCGGCGGCCCCACGCGGCGACGGTGTCGAGGTAGACGGCGAGGCGGGCTCACCGCCGGCTGCGGCAAGGCCCAGCGCTTCGAGCGGCGACCCGGTGCGGGCTCCGACATCGCGCTTCGGCCCGAGAGCTCCCGCAGACCCGGGGCCGACGGGGCATCACTCCGCCGGCGGGCCGTCGGGCTCCGGATCTGGCGGAGGCCGAAGACGGACCTCCGCGGCGAGCAGCCGATGGTCACCCGGCGCGCCGCTACCCTCGCCCACGCTGTACGTCGTGACGCCCGGTTCGTCGTTCAGGGCGACGTGCACGACCCGACGCTCGTAGGCGTTCAGCGGCTCGGTGGTCCTCGGCTTCCCGTCGCCGCGGACGGCCTCGGCCAGCTGCCGGGCCTCGTCGGCCAGCGCCTGGTCCCGCCGCTCCTGGAAGCCCTCGCACTCGACGCGCAGTGGCCGGGGCAGGAACTCTGCGCCGTAGGTTCTGCTGGAGCAGGTGCTCGGTGGCCCGAAGCACATCGCCGCGCCCGTCCCGCCCGAAGAAGAACGGCGTGGTCGGGGCCGCCGAGGTGAACGACGACTCGCTCCTCGCCCTCCGAGATCTCGGCGGAGACGTCGATCCCGGCGGCCTCGGCCACGGCCCGTATGGTCGCCCGGATGCCCGCTCGGGCGTCGCGGGGCGGGGACCAGCGGCCTCCGGCGCGGTCAACCCGCGGCTGGGGCGGCGTCCTCGAGGAGCACGGCCACCCGGGCCGGTGTGGGCTGAAGGCCCCGTCCGCCGGCCGAGCCCGGCATCGAGCACGACGTAGCGGAGCTCGGCCTCGGGCAGACCCAGGGCCGAGGCGGCCTCGGCCAGCGCAGCGGGCACGTCCGTGCCGGTGAAGACGCGGTCCTTCATCGCTTCTTACGCCCCCGTTTCGCCGGGGCCACCGCCTGCTCCTTCGGCCGCAGGAGGCGCATCTCGACGGTCTGCTGGAGCAGCGACCAGAGGTTGGCCGTGAGCCAGTAGAGGTTCAGGCCGGCCGGGGCCCACAGGAACATCCCGGCGAGCATGACGCGGCATGAGCATCATGATCCGCTGCTGGGCGGGATCCATGGTCGACGGGCGTCATCTTCTGCATGGTGTACATCGACACGCCCATGAGCACCGGGGTGATGAACAGCGGGTCTTTCTGGGACAGGTCCGGGATCCAGAGGAACGACGCCCCGCGCAGCTCGACGGAGATCATCAGCACACGATAGAAGGCAAAGAGGAAGGGCATGGTCAGCAGCAGTGGCAGACATCCCACGAGCATCTGCGTGCCCATGCTCATGCCGTGCCTCGCATAGAGCTCGCCCATCTCCTCCTGCATCTTCTGCCGCCGGGGGTCCATCATCGGGACCTTGCGGTAGCGCTCCTGGATGGCCTTCATCTCCGGCTGCATCTTCGCCATCTTCATGCCGTTGGCGATGCTGTAGTGCCGCAGCGGGCGCCATGACCATGTTGATCAGGACGGTGAGGATGACGATCGCCCAGCCCCAGTTCCCCACCTGGCCGTGCACCCATCGCAGCAGACGCATCAGCGGCACGACGATCGGACCGATCCAGTCCCCGACCGGGACCACCCGCTCGAGGCCGAAGCCCATGCCGCTTGAGCGCCTGGTGGTCCTTGGCCCCGACGTAGAGGAGGATCGGGGCGCCCGCGCTGGCGTCGATCAGGGCCACGGAGGCCACCGTCGGCTCCTCGTCCGGTCCCGGCAGGGAGCTTCACTGGCCGAATCACCGCCGGTGGCGAGGTCCTCCGATGGGATGAAGATCGCCGCGAAGTAGCGCTTTCGATTCCCGCCCACCGGACCGCCGGCAGCCGCTGGCCCGTCGGATCCAGCTTCGGCGGGCGCGAAACCGCTCAACGTCGCCCCCGACGAGAGCCACGCCCTTCGGCTCCTCGAAGCCGCGGACGCTCTTCGCCTCCTCCGACGGGTTTCCGAGCCCCGGTCCCCACACGCAGCCGACGCGGCACGGGCTGACCGCCGAGAGGACTCTCGACCGTGATCGACACCAGGCCGGCCGGCTGGAACGTCAGTGTCTTCTCGGCTTCGATCTGTCCGTCCGCGTAGCGGAAGCTCAGGGTCCGCGGCGAGGTGCTCCCAATCCGCAGGGTGTCTGTCGATGGCAGGAAGAGGGCATCCTGAAGCCGCTCGTCCAGGGCCTCGTCGCCGGTCTCGATGTCCAGCGGCCTCATCCCCGGGGTGACGGCCGACACCATCTCCTCCGGTCGGTCCTCGCCTGTCGCGGTAGCGGGCCAGCGTCCAGGAGAGGAGTCGGGCGCCGCGGTTGCTGAACGCAATCGTGAAGTCCTCGGCTATGCACCTCCACGCGCCGCTCCCGGTTCTGCGGCGATGGTCCCTCTGGCCGGGCCCGACCTCCGGCCTCCGTGCGCGGGGCGTCGTCCGGGCGAGGGAGCCACCGGGACAGGGGCAGTCGGGGGCGGAGTTGCCGCGGCGGCCGGGCGGTTCGCCGGCACCGGCGCTCCTGCTGGGGAGGCGCGCACCGAGGACCGAACAGAAGGCTGTACCCGGTCAGGATGAGCAGCGAGAGGGCAACGGCGAGCGAGGAGGCGACGTTCTTCCATGAAGAGACTCTAGGGGACGGGATCGACTCCCCCGTGACAGAATGGATGACAGCGAAGGAGACGACGGAAGCGACATCTCGCCCCCGCGGCGCGCCCCGTGTCGCTGGATGGCCTCGCCCGCGTAGGCGCTGCAGCTTGGCCAGAACCGACAGTGACCACCGACCAGCGGTGAGAGGAGCAATCGATAGCGCTTCAATGAGTAGCAGCAGCAGACGAGCCCCGGCCCCACCGCGCTGGGTGAGGCGTCGGACCCGTTCCCTGAACTCACGATCCACCTCGGCCTGTGTGCGACCCACGATGATCCGCCCTGACCACGATGACGAGGTCGAAGCCCGCGCCGGCCCGCGGGCTCTTGAGTCGCCGGAAGCTCTCTCGCAGGAGGCGGCGTGCGCGATTCCGCACGACGGCGCTTCCGAGCTTTCGACCCGCCGCGATCCCCAGGCGGTGCTCCGAGCGCCCGTTCGGCAGCGCGATCATCACGAACAGCCGGCCCCCGAGACGCCGGCCTGCCTTGAAGGCGCGGTCGAAGTCCCTGCGCACGCGCAGACGCCGCTCGCGCTCGAACCGCTGACCCATGACCTCGCCCGGCTCCCCAACTCAGGCCGCCAGTCGCTTCCGACCTTTCTGCCGCCGCCGCTTCAAGACCAGACGACCGCCCTTGGTCCGCATCCGAACCAGGAACCCGTGGGTCCGCTTCCGCTTGCGGTTCCTGGGCTGAAACGTCCTCTTCATTGCTGTTCCTCTCTCTCGGGTCCCGAGGCGGGGCTCGCGTCAGGACGAAACGGGTAGGGTAATGGAATGGGCCGTCTTCTGTCAAAGTGGGCGCCCTGACGCTCCTTGTACGCTCCCTCGTCCCTATGCTAGTGTTACAGGGTTACGGACAGCCACCAACGTAGAGCCCCCCATGACTCCCGGCGCCCCTTTTCCACAGCTGTTGAAATCTCTGTGTAAAAGAGGGTTGGGCGATATTGACGGCTCCCCTCGCAGACTTGTGTCCGTCCGCTATTGTTAATACAGGAGTTACGCCCCACCGCCGGGCCCTGGCCCCGGCGGTGAGTGAAGGGTCGATGTCGGCAGATCTCTGGGATCAGATCTTGGCGCGCGTGGAGGGAAAGATCAACCGCCACAGCTTCGCCACCTGGTTTCGGCCCACGTCCTTCGTCTCTCTCGACTCCTCCCGTGTCCGCGTCGCCGTTCCCAACGGCCAGTTCCGGGAGTGGCTCAGCAAGAACTACCAAGGCGTCCTCGACGAGGCCCTGAGCGAGATCGGCCGGCCCGAGCTCGAGGTCGAGTTCGAGGAGCTCTCCGAGCCGGCCCCTCTGGCCACCACCACTGAGCCCGAGCCTCGCTTCCTGAACCCCAAGTACACGTTCGAGAGCTTCGTCGTCGGCTCGTCAAATCAGTTCGCTCACGCCGCCGCCCGGGCCGTCGCCGAGATCCCGTCCAAGTCCTACAACCCCCTGTTCATCTACGGCGGCGTCGGTCTGGGCAAGACCCACCTGATGCACGCCATCGGCCACTACATCCTGGCCCGGCAGAAGAAGCCGAACATCGTCTACATCTCGACCGACCGCTTCATCAACGAGATGATCAACGCCATCCGCTTCGACCGCCTCCCGGCGTTCCGGCAGAAGTACCGTTCCTTCGACGTCCTCCTCATCGACGACATCCAGTTCATTGCCGGCAAGGATCGCACCCAGGAGGAGTTCTTCCACATCTTCAACGCGCTTCACGACTCCCAGAAGCAGATCGTGATCAGCTGCGACTGTCCGCCCCGGCAGATCCCCACCCTCGAGGAACGCCTCCACAGCCGCTTCGAGTGGGGCCTCATCGCTGACATCCAGCCCCCCGACCTCGAGACCAAGGTCGCCATTCTAAGCAAGAAGGCCGAGGCGGAACGCGTCGAGATCCCGGAGAACGTCGCCTTGTTCATCGCCAGCAAGGTCCGTACGAACATCCGCGAGCTCGAGGGCAGCCTGATCCGCCTCATCGCCTACGCCAGCCTCACCGGCCGCGACATCGACCTCGCCCTGGCCCACGACACGCTCCGCGACCTGCTCCACAGCGACGACAAGCCCGTCACCATAGAGATGATCCAGAAGTTCGTGGCCGATCACTACAGCCTGAAGATCAGCGACCTCAAGGCCAAGAACAACTCCAAGTCCGTCGCCGTGCCTCGCCAGATCGCGATGTACCTCACCAAGACGCTGACCGCGGCATCCCTGCCCGAGATCGGCAAGGACTTCGGAGGTAAGCACCACTCCACCGTCATCCACTCTGTTCGCAAGATCAACGATCTCCGGAAGCACGACCCGGAGTTCGACAGGCTCATCAACAGCTTCGTCCAAGCCTTCCGATGAGCTTGGCCACTTTCCCACAGGGGGATCCACACCCGTCGCCGCTCGAGCTGACGGACATCGCACGATCCACAGTTCGGGACCTTCGCCCCAACAGTCATGCACAGATCGGCCCACACCTTAACTCTATCTTTTTCAACAACTTATATAGTCCAGAACACTTCTTCTCATCACCTCTCTACCCTTCTTAGAATCCTGTGTAGTCGACAGACAAAGAGATAGGGGAAAACGACCATGGAAATCCTCGTACGCCGCAACGACCTCGTGAAGGAGCTTCACCTGGTGCAGGGAATCGTCGAGCGGAAGAACTCGATCCCGATTCTCTCCAACGTTCTCGTGGAGGCGCGGGCGGACGAGCTCCGGATCTCGGCCACGGATCTCGATGTCTCCCTGCGGTCCGGATGCCAGGCGCAGGTGATCAAGGAAGGTGCGGTCACGCTGGCCGCGAAGAAGCTCTACGAGATCGTGCGCTCGCTCCCGGAGAGCGATGTGCGCCTCGAGGTCCAGCCCGATGCGTGGGCGACGATCGAGTGTGAGCGCGTGGTGTTTCGAATGGCGGGGCTGCCGCGTGAGGATTTCCCGACACTCCCGGATGAGAAGGCGGGCAAGGCGCTCGAGATCCCGGCCGACGTGCTGAGGGGCCTGATCCAACGCACGGGCTTCGCCATCACCGCGGAGGATGCCCGCTACTATCTGGCGGGAGCCCTCCTGATCCTGGAGCAGGAGCGGGCGGCGATGGTCGCGACGGACGGTCACCGGCTCGCGTACGCCAAGGCCACCAGCAACCAGAAGGTGACGGAAACGATCAAGGTCCTGGTTCCCCGCAAAGCAATCGCCGAGCTCGGGCGCCTCATCGAGGGCGAGGAGACCGTCGGCTTCCAGCGCTCGGAGGGCCACCTGATCTTCACCGGCCGGTGGCCGGACCCTGGCCTCCAAGCTCGTCGAGGCGCAGTTCCCGGCATACGAGAAGGTGATCACCGTCACTGGCGACAAGAAGCTGGGCCTCGGGCGCGAGGCCTTCCAGAGCGCCATCCGCCGTGTCAGCCTGCTCTCGTCCGAGCGCAACCGAGCGATCAAGGTGGCGGTCACGGACGGTCGCCTCGAACTCAGCGCTTCGTCTCCCGAGCTCGGTGAAGCCAGGGAGTCTCTCCCGATCGAGTACGAAGGAGAGGGAGTGGAGATCGGCTTCAACGCGCAGTATCTCCTGGATTTTCTCTCCGCGGTCGGGGGTGAGGAGGTCGTGCTGGAGCTTCGGGACGCGGAGAGCCAGGGTCTTCTGCGTCCTGCCGGCGACGATCAGGAGAACTACCGTTACGTCGTCATGCCCATGCGGTTCTAGAGCAGGGTGCTGAAGAGCCTTCAATTCGCGGTCCGGGCCGCTTCGGTCGCAGCCGACGTCGTCGTCCGGACGTGCTTCCCAGGGGGGGTCGGTTCGCACCCGAGGCCCGAAGCTGCCCCTTCAGCGGCCGGTTAGGGGCCAAGGCATGGTCTGGGTGAGGCACCTCGGCATCAACGATCTGCGCAACATCAGCGAGGCGGCGGTCGATCTGCATCCCGGTCTCAACATCTTCTGCGGTCGAAACGCCCAGGGAAAGACGTCCCTTCTCGAGGCGGTCGGCTTCGTCGCCCGCGGCCGCTCGTTCCGCACGGACAACACACCCTCTGTCATCCGTCGCGGGGCCTCGCTCCTGCAGGCCCGAGCGGAGGCGGAAGAGGAGGGGCGCTTCAGCGCCCTGGAGGTCCGGCTTGAGCCCGGGCGGCGCGAGTTTCGGGTGAATGGACACCACGTGACGCCCCGTGAGTACCATGGCCGTTTGGAGGTGGTCGTCTATTCGACGGATCGTCTTCGTATCGTCCGTGGCACGATGCGCGAGCGTCGACAGTTCCTCGACCGCTCGGCGGGCGCGCTGTGGCCCACGTACCGAGCGGAGGTCCGTGCCTTCGAGCGAGTCCTCACGCAGCGAAACGCCGCCCTCCGGGATGGCGCGGCCGATCTCTCCGTCTGGACCGAGAGATTCGTCGCGCTTGGCGCCCGGCTGCGCCGGCGGCGCGCAGAGTATGCCGCGCGCCTCAGCGGCGTCCTCCAGCGGGGCTTCACCCCCGTAGCCGAGGCCTACGAGGTCTTCACTCGGCCCCCGTGCCCCGCAACCGAAGAGGACGCCGGAGCCGCCCTTGCTGACGAGATCGTGCCTCTGGCACGTCGGGAGCGAGCCCTTGGCCGCAGCCTGGCCGGGCCCCACCGCGACACGGTCGAGCTGCTCCTCAACGGCCGCGACGCGGCGCTCGAGGCTTCCTCCGGCCAGGCCCGGAGCCTGCTCCTTGCCCTCGTCTTGGCCAGCCTCCAGGTCTACCGAGAGGAGACCGGCCGCAACGCGGTTGCCCTCCTCGATGATCTCGACTCCGAGCTGGACCACGATCGTACGCATGCGGTGTGCGCCGAAGTGGCCGCCCAGACCCAGGCGCTCGTGACGACCGTTCACGCCGGCTGGGCGGAGAGCCTTCGGTCACGGGGCCAGCTGTTTCAGGTTTCCGACGGCACGGTGCTCCGAGCGTGAGCCCACAGGAGAGCGACGCTTTCATGAATGAGACGACGCCGAACGACACGAGTGCACCGGCAGCGGAGTACGGAGCGGATGCCATCCGGATCCTCGAGGGTCTCGAGGCCGTCCGTGTGCGGCCCGCAATGTACATCGGGTCGACCGGAGAGACCGGTCTCCACCACCTCGTGTACGAGGTGGTGGACAACGCGGTCGACGAAGCCCTTGCCGGCTTCTGCTCCGAGGTCAACGTCACCATCCACATCGACAACTCCGTCACCGTGATCGATGACGGCCGGGGGATACCCGTGGGCCCACACCCCACGAATCCCGAGATGGACGCAGCCGAGGTCGTCATGACCAAGCTGCACGCCGGGGGCAAGTTCGACAAGAAGGTGTATCAGGTCTCCGGGGGCCTGCACGGGGTGGGCGTCTCGGTGGTCAACGCCCTCTCCGAGACCCTGGAGCTGGAGATCCGCCGTGACGGGCGCGTCTACCGGCAGTCCTACGCACGCGGCGGCCCCGTGACCTCCCTCGAGAACACAGGCATCACGGACCGCCGCGGAACGAAGATCACCTTCAAGCCCGACACGCAGATCTTCGAGACCATCACCTTCAGCTTCGACACGCTCTCGCAGCGGCTGCGTGAGCTCAGCTTCCTCAATCGGGGCATTCTCATCACCCTCGCCGACGAGCGCGACAACAAGGAGCACCGCTTCCAGTACGAGGGAGGCATCTCGTCCTTCGTCGAGCACCTCAACCGCAACAAGGCCGTCTATCCCCCCGAGCCAATCGTCATCGGCGCAGTGCGCGAGGGTGTCGTCGTCGACATCGCGCTGCAGTGGAACGACGGCTACGCCGAGAACATTCACTGCTATGCGAACAACATCAACACGCACGACGGTGGGAGCCACCTCGCCGGCTTCCGCGGCGCGCTGACACGAAGCCTCAATGGCTACGCCCTCTCCTCGGGTCTGGTCAAGGAGGGGTCCGCCGGATTCGACGGCGAGGACACGCGTGAGGGGCTGTGCGCAGTGGTGAGCGTGAAGGTCCCCAACCCGCAGTTCGAGGGGCAGACGAAGGGGAAGCTCGGAAACTCCGAGGTCAAGGGTATCGTCGAGAGCCTCGTCAACGAGCACCTCTCCGCGTTCCTCGAGGAGAATCCCACACAGGCCAAGCGCATCGCGAGCAAGATCCTCGACGCCGCACGAGCGCGCGAGGCCGCCCGCAAGGCGCGCGACATCACCCGTCGCAAGGGGGCCCTCGACGGCGCCGGTCTCCCGGGCAAGCTCGCCGAGTGCCAGGAGCGGGATCCCGAGAAGACCGAGCTCTTCCTCGTTGAGGGCGATTCCGCTGGTGGATCGGCCAAGCAGGGCCGCGACCGGACGGTGCAGGCCGTCCTGCCGCTGAGGGGCAAGATCCTCAACGTCGAGAAGGCCCGCCTCGACAAGACCCTCGCCTCCGAGGAGATCCGCAACATCATCACCGCCCTCGGCACGGGGGTCGGTACGGTGGACTTCGACATCGCGAAGCTGCGCTACAACCGGATCATCATCATGTGCGACGCCGACGTGGACGGCAGCCACATCCGAACGCTCCTCCTCACGTTCTTCTTCCGTCAGATGAAGGAGCTGATCGAGCGTGGTCACCTCTACATCGCGCAGCCGCCCCTCTTCAAGGTGAAGCACGGGAAGAGCCAGACCTACCTCAAGGACGAGACGTCCCTCGACGCGTTTCTCCTGGAGCGGGCGGCCCAGAACCGCCGCGTCCGCCTGGCCACCGGGCAGGAGTTCGAGGGCGCCAGGCTCGCGTACCTCGTCGGGAGGATGGTCACGGTCGGGAAGCTCCTCGAGCGAATCGCCCGGCGCGGCGTTCCGCGCGACCTCACCGAACGCCTCCTGCGCGATCGGACCCGAGACCCCGAGAGCTTTACCGACAAGGAACGGCTGCTCGCCCTGATCAAGCCGCTGCGGGAGGCAGGTGCCGACGTCCTCCTCGAACGGGACGAGGAGCACGGTGCCTTCGAGATCGTCTTCGCCGTGGGAGGCAACGGGAACGTCCGCGAGGTGCGGGTGGGGGACGAGTTCGTGGCCTCCGCCGAATACCGGGCCCTCTACTCCGCCTACGAGGAGATCCGCGAGGTCGACCAACCCCCGCTCACCGTCGTCGACGGTGGGGAGACCCTCATACCATCGCGCGAGGCGCTCGTCGAGCACATCCTCGCCGAAGGCAAGAAGGGGATCTCGACCTCACGCTACAAGGGCCTGGGCGAGATGAACGCGGATGAGCTCTGGGAGACCACGATGGACCCCGCGACCCGGACCCTCCTGCAGGTCCGGCTGGAGGACGACGAGGTCGCGGAGAATATCTTCACCACGCTCATGGGTGACGCAGTCGAGCCGCGCCGCCAGTTCATCGAGGAGAACGCCCTCAACGTGAGGAACCTGGACATCTGAGCCCCGAGGCAATGGAACCGGAAAGCACCCCCCAAAACCGCATCCCTACCAACATCGCGGACGAGATGCGTCAGTCCTACATGGACTACGCGATGTCCGTCATCATCGGTCGAGCCCTCCCCGACGTCCGTGATGGCCTCAAGCCCGCCAACCGCCGGGTCCTCTACGGCATGCAGCAGATGGGCCTGCAGCCAGGACGTCCTTACCGCAAGAGCGCCAAGATCGTCGGCGAGGTGATGGGCAACTACCACCCGCACGGGGACCAGGCGATCTACGACACCCTCGTGCGCATGGCCCAGCCTTTCGCCATGCGCGCGACGCTCGTCGACGGCCAGGGCAACTTCGGCTCCGTCGACGGAGATCCTCCCGCCGCCCAGCGGTACACCGAGGCCCGGCTGACCCGGCTCGGGGCCTCGATGATGGAGGACATCGAGCGCGACACCGTCGACTTCCAGCCGACCTACGACGACAGCTCCGTCGAGCCGTCGGTGCTCCCGACCGTGCTTCCCAACCTGCTCGTCAACGGCGCGGGCGGCATCGCCGTGGGGATGGCCACCAACATCCCGCCCCACAACCTCAAGGAGGTCGTGGACGGGCTGGTCTTCCTCCTCGAGAACGCCGACCTCACCCCGGATGAGCGCCTCGAGGGCCTGGTGGAGCGCATCGCCGGCCCCGATTTCCCCACCGGAGGGTTCATCCTGGGGCGCGAGGGCTTCCGACAGGCCTACCGGACCGGCCGCGGCACGGTCGTGATGCGGGCGTGTGCGGAGATCGAGCTCGGGAAGCGGGATCGGGAGTCGATCGTCGTCACCGAGATCCCGTACCAGGTCAACAAGGCACGCCTGATCGAGAAGATCGCCGACCTCGCTCGCGAGGAGCGCGTCCGGGGCATCGCGGACGTCCGCGACGAGAGCGGCCGGCAGGGGATGCGGATCGTGGTCGACGTGAAGAGGGGAGAGCCGGCGCAGGTCGTCCTCAACAACCTCTACAAGCACACGCCGCTCCAGGACTCCTTCGGCATCATCTTCCTGGCCATCGTCGACCAGCGGCCCCGGGTGCTGAGCCTGCTCGACGCATGCGAGCTCTTCCTCGACTTCCGCCGCGGCGTCGTGCGGCGACGCGCCGCCTTCGAGCTCCGGAAGGCGGAGGCGCGCGCCCACGTGTTGGCGGGTTACGTGATCGCCCTCGACCACCTCGACGAGGTCATCGCCCTCATCCGGGCCTCCAAGACACCAGAGGACGCCAAGGTCGGCCTGCTGAGCCGCTTCGAGCTGACGGAGATCCAGACGGAGGAGATCCTGAAGCTCCAGCTCCAGCGGCTGACCGGGCTCGAGCGACAGAAGATCATCGACGAGCTCGCTGCGCTGAGGGAGCGGATCGCGGACCTGAAGGACATCCTCGCCTCGCCCCGCCGCATCGACGGCATCATCACCGACGAGCTGGGTGAGCTCCGCGAGACCCACGGCAACGCCCGCCGGACGCAGATCGTCGAGGCCGCGAACGAGATCGGGATCGAGGACCTGATCGCCGACGAGGACGTGGCGATCTCGATCACCCACAGCGGCTACGTGAAGCGGACCTCCCTGACGAGCTACCGGGCCCAGAAACGCGGCGGCCGGGGTCGCGTCGGCATGCGCACGCGGGACGAGGACTTCGTCAGCGATCTCTTCATCGCCTCCACCCACTCCTACATCCTCATCTTCACCGACCGGGGCCGGATCTACTGGCTGAAGGTCCACGCCATTCCCGACGTGGCCCGCCAGGGCAAGGGGAAGGCGGCCATCAATCTCGTCTCGCTGCAGGCCGGGGAGAAGATCGCCGCCTTCTGCCCCGTCCGCGACTTCTCCTCGGGGGGGCACGTCCTGCTGGCCACTCGCCGGGGGATCATCAAGAAGACGCGGCTCGACGCCTACTCCAACCCCCGGCCTTCCGGGATCATCGGCCTGTCCATCGAGGAGGGCGACACCCTCATCGGCGCCACCGTCACCACGGGCGAGGACGAGCTCTTGATCGGCACCGAGCGCGGGCTGGCCATTCACTTCCGGGAGACGGACGTGCGCCCGATGGGGCGCACCGCTTACGGGGTCAAGGGAGTCGACCTCGGGAAGGGCGACGCGGCGGTGTCTCTCGAGGTCGTGCGCCCGGGGGGCAGCGTCCTCACCGTGACCCGGCACGGCTTCGGGAAGCGCACCCCCCTCGGGGAATACCGCCTGCAGAGCCGTGGGGGCAAAGGCCTCATTAACATCAAGACGTCCAAGAGGAACGGGCCCGTCGTGGGGGTGAATTTCCTGCCACGTGAAGAACAGGTGATGCTGATCACCGAAAAAGGTATGATCATCCGGCTGAGCACGGCGGACATCTCGATCATCGGCCGAAACACCCAAGGCGTCCGCTTGATCCAGCTCGAAGAGGGTGACCATCTCGTCTCGGTCGCCCGCTTGGCGGAACGGGACGACGACGAGGAGAGCCCGGGCAGCCTCCCGCCGACGAGCGGGACCCCCGAGGCGTCCAAGGAGGATCCATGAGGGAGCGCGCAACACCACTTGCGATGGCGATGGCGCTGGCGGTCGCGGGGATCGCCTGCGGCGGCGGGGAGACCGGCGTGGTGGACCAGTACTTCAGCGCCGTCAACGCCGACGACACCACCACCCTCAGCAGCTTTGCCGCCGTCCGTTTCGAAAAGAAGGTCGACGCCTGGAAAGTCGTCTCCGTGGGCCCGGAGACCCAAGGCCCGGTCACGTTGCCGGATCTGGTGGCGAAACAGCAGGAGCTGGAGGCGGCGCACGCGGCGAACGTCAAGGAGTATCGGGCATGGGGAAACGATCTCGAGATCTACCCCAAGCTGGACCGCATCAAGGAACTCCGGAAGGACGAGAAGAAGATCCCCGCGAATCTGCAGGAGATCGCCGACAAGTACGACGAGTTCACCGCGAAGGACAAGGAGCTCAAGGACCAGCTTGCTGAGGCCAAGGACGCGGCGGAGACGGAGCTCCGAAACACCCAGCTCTCGGTGGGCCTGCTCGACGACATCGACAAGATGGACGGCGAGGTCATCTCGAAGACGGTGGACCTCGATCTGACCATCGACGGTCAGGTACAGCCCTTCGTGATGGGACTCCGCAGGTACAAGCTGGAGGCCGAGGTCCCCGGCATGCGCATCGTCTCGCGCTGGGTCGTCTCGACCCTGGACCCGAAGGGCTGAACGGCCAGGAACCAAGGGCCGAGTATTCCTCGACCCCCCACCCCAAACCACTCCGGGAACGCAGCGCTGAGCGACGTTCCCGGAGTATTCCGTTCTGTCTTCGAGAAGCATCAGAGGCTGCAGACCGCGAGAAGTCGTCCAAGGACCTTCGCGTCTTGCGGAGAAATGGATGACTAAGGGACTCACCCTCCC
This sequence comes from uncultured Acidobacteriota bacterium, assembly GCA_963700695.1. Classification (GTDB taxonomy): domain Bacteria; phylum Acidobacteriota; class Vicinamibacteria; order Fen-336; family Fen-336; genus JAJDNS01. The sequence continues at coordinate 122,745 of CAVOYO010000006.1, forward strand.
CACGGGGGAGGGAAATACCGAGTCCGGGGATCGCTGGCCCTCCCCGCGTGCGGAGGTCAGACCAGCTCGAGCCCGGCGAAACGGGCCACGAGCTTCTTCGCTCCCACCCCCGGGAACGAGACCGTCAGCTTGAGGTCGTCCCCTCCGCCCTCGCGGCGGAGGACGGTCCCGACCCCGAAGAGGGGGTGGCGCACGCGTACCCCGGGGCGGAGCCCCGTGTCGTCCGAGGCCGACCCGTCCGGGGCGGCCGTCCGGGGCCCGGCAACGCCTCCCGGAAGAGGTTCCGTCCGGACCCGGCGCGGTGGCGGCAGCCCGAGGCCCCCGGAGCACGTCAGACGCTCCCGGGGGATCTCCCCAAGAAAGCGGCTTGGCTCCGAGAGCCGACGCTGCCCAAAGACCTGGCGACTGCGGGCCCAGCTGAGGTGGAGCCGCGCCTTGGCCCGCGTCATTCCGACATAGCAGAGTCGCCGCTCCTCCTCCAGGGCATCCGCTCCGGACAGGCTCCGCGAGTGGGGCAGGAGGCCCTCCTCGAGCCCGACCAGGAACACCGACTCGAACTCCAGGCCCTTGGCGGCGTGGAGCGTCATCAGCAAGACCGGCACGTCGTCGCGCATCCGGTCCGTCTCCGACAGGAGCGCCGCCCGGTCGAGGAAAGCGCCCAGACCCGGCGCGTCCCCGTACTCGCCACGGGCCTCATGGTCGGCCGCGGCGGCGAGCAACTCGGCGAGGTTCTCGAGACGGTCCTGACTCTCCTGCGTGTCCTCGCGGGCGAGGATGGCGGCGTAGCCGGTGGTCTCGAGAGTGCGCTCGAGGAGCGACCTCAGCCCTCGCTCCGCGGACTCCTCCCGAAGACCCTCGACCATCTCGCGGAAGCGCCGCAAGGGGACCAGGGCCCGCGAGGGCAGCGCCGCATCGTCGAGGAGGCGCGACATCGCCTCCCAGGGGCTCGTGCCCCCTGAGCGAGCGGTGCGGTCGATCTCCTCCACGGTGCGGGCCCCGATGCCGCGGGGTGGTACGTTCACGACTCGATGAAAGGCCACCGAATCGTTGACGTTCGTCACCAGGCGCAGGTAGGCGAGAAGGTCCTTCACCTCCTTGCGCTCGTAGAAGCCGACCCCCCCCAGCACGAGGTACGGAAGCCGGGCTCGCAGGAGGGCCTCCTCGAAGAGCCGGCTCTGCGCGTTCATCCGCACGAGAATGGCCGAGCGCCCCCGGTCGCTTTCGCCGGCGATCCGCTCGACCACCCAGGCGGCCTCCTCGTACTCGTCCACCGCCTCGTGGAGACGCACCGGATCGCCGCCGCCACGCACCGCCCGGAGGAGCTTGCCCTTGCGGCGGACGTTTCTCTCCACGAGGGCGGAGGCTACGTCCAGGATGGCCTGGCTCGAGCGGTAGTTCTCCTCGAGCCGAAAGACCCGGGCTCCGGGGAAGTCGTGCTCGAACTCGAGAATGTTCGAGATGTCCGCCCCCCGCCACGAATAGATAGACTGGTCCTCGTCTCCCACCACGGTAAGGTTCCCATGCGTGCCGGCGAGCAGCCGTACCAGGTCGTATTGGGAGCCGTTCGTGTCCTGGTACTCGTCGACCAGAACGTACGGGAAACGCCGCGCCCAGGCCGCCCTCACTGCGGGATGGCCCTCGAGGAGGGCGACCGCCCGAAGGAGGAGATCGTCGAAATCGAGGGCTCCCGCCGACGCCAGGGTCTGCTGGTATCGCGCGTGCACCCGCGCGGTGATTCCCGCGACCGAGCCGTCGTCCTCATCGTCCCCCCGCCCGGAGTTCTTCCGTGCGGAGATGCGGGAGAGCAGGCGCCGCGGCGGGTGCAGCTTCTCCGAGAGATCCAGTGCGCGGAGGGCCTCCCGCACCGCCGCCATCTGGTCCGCCTCGTCGTAGATCAGGAAGCGGCGATCGAGCCCCGCCGCCGCCGCCTCCTGCCTCAGGAGTCGGACGCAGAAGCTGTGGAAGGTCGACATCCAGCTTCGAAGAGGCTCACCGGCGAGCAGGGCCTCGGCCCGAGAGCGCATCTCCCCGGCCGCCTTGTTCGTGAAGGTGACGGCGAGGATGCTGTCGGAGGGCACACCACGGTCGAGCACAAGGTGGGCGATCCGATGCGTGATGACCCGGGTCTTGCCGCTGCCCGCCCCGGCGAGGATGAGGACGGGGCCCTCTATCGCCAGCACCGCTTCGCGCTGGCGGGCGTTGAGACCGCTCAGGGTGGATGACGTCTCGGCCACGCGCCCGAGGCTACTCCACGGTGACCGACTTGGCGAGGTTGCGTGGCTGGTCCACATCGCGGCCCGCCCGCAGGGCCACATGGTAGGCCAGCAACTGCAGGGGCAGAACGGTGAGGAACGGGGACCACAGCTCGGGGCAAGGGGGCACGGTGAGGATCACGTCCCCCGGCCCGTCGAGGAGCGACGTGAGCTCCCCGCTCCCCGAGGACGCCACCGCGATGACGCGCCCGCCGCGGGCCTTCACCTCCTGGACGTTGGACAGCATCTTCTCGTAGACCCGCCCGTCCGGGCACAGGGCCACCACGGGCAGAGTGTCGTCGACGAGCGCTATGGGTCCATGCTTCATCTCCCCCGCGGGGTAGCCCTCGGCGTGCGCGTAGGAGATCTCCTTGAGCTTGAGGGCGCCCTCGAGGGCGATGGGGTAGTTCACTCCGCGGCCGAGATAAAGATAGTCGGTGGCGTGGGTCAGGCTGCGGGCGAGGTCTTCGATCTCGTTCTCCCGGGCGAGAGCCTGCTCCATCAGGTGGGGGATGCGGGTGAGCTCCGACAGGTGGCCCCGGCACTCCTCCGGCGAGAGCTTGCCACGGAGACGGCCCAGGTGGAGGGCGAGCAGCGCGAGGGCAACGAGCTGCGCAGTGAACGCCTTGGTCGACGCGACACCGATCTCGGGACCGGCGTGCGTGAGCAAAGAGCCGTCGGCCTCTCGCGTGAGCATCGATCCGCGGACGTTACAGATGGCGATGGGTAGGGCGCCCAGGGACTTGGCCTCTCGGAAGGCGGCGAGTGTGTCCGCCGTCTCCCCGCTCTGGCTGATCGCCACCGTCGCCGTCCCCGGGCCGACGAGCGGCGAGCGATACCGGAACTCGCTGCCGTAGTCGACCTCCGCCGGCAGCCCGGCGAGCTCCTCGATGAGAAACTTCCCCACGAGACCGGCGTGCCAGCTCGTCCCGCAGGCGAGCAGCAGGACCCGCGTCGCCTCCCGCAGGGCATCCGCAGCCGGGCCCAGCTCCTCGAGGAGAAGCTCACCGTCCTCCAGGCTGAACCTCCCCAGCAGCGTGTCCCGCACGCTCCGGGGCTGCTCGTGGATCTCCTTCAGCATGAAGTGGCGGTAGCCGCCCTTTTCGGCCTGCACGGCGTCCCAGGCCACACGCTGCGGCGACCGGGTCACGCTCTTGCCGGCGAGGGTGTGCACCACGACCTCGTCTGGCGTCACCGTCGCCACGTCACCGTCCTCCAGAAACAGGAAATCGCGCGTGTGGCGCAGCAGAGCCGGGATGTCCGATGCGACGAACCGCTCCCCGTCGCTCAGACCGACGACGAGCGGTGGACCCATGCGGGCGGCGACGAGCACCTGTGGCTCGTCCCGGTGCAGCAGCACGAGGGCGTAGACCCCGCGCACCTGAGGGAGCGCCTTCCGGGTGGCTTCCTCGAGGGAGCCGTCATACTCGGACTCGACGAGGTGGGCGAGCACCTCGGTGTCGGTCTGGGTCACGAAGTGGTGGCCCGCCGCGGCCAGGCGGTCCTTGAGCTCGAGGTGGTTCTCGATGATCCCGTTGTGGACGACCACGATGCGGCCCGCGCAGTCCTGGTGGGGATGAGCGTTCTCCTCGGTGGGTCGCCCGTGGGTCGCCCAGCGTGTGTGACCGATCCCCCAGTCGCCTTCGAGGGGCTCATCGGCCAGACTCGCGGCCAGGCGCTGCAGCTTGCCCGCGGCGCGACGGCGCTGCAGGGTGCCGCGGCTGATGACCGCGATCCCGGCCGAGTCGTAGCCGCGGTACTCGAGACGCTTCAGGCCATCGAGGATGAGCGGGACGGCGTCCCGCCCGCCCACGTAACCGACGATGCCGCACATGAGGTCCTCCCTTGGATGAAGCACGCTCGCTGTCCAGTAGAGCAGCGGGGACAATGGCCGGGGAGGGAACGGACCAGTCCGGGCCAGAGCGCATTCCGGGGTTCAGCTCTTCTCACGGTCGTCCTGGAGCGCGGCCCTTCGTCGGGCCGCCCAGCCCGGCTTCACCACCTGTCGGGCACGCCCGAGAGCGAGGGCATCGGGCGGCACGTCGCGGGTGACCGTGCTCCCCGCGGCCACGTACGCACCCTCGCCCACGGTCACCGGCGCCACCAGAATGGCATCACTCCCGACGAAGGCCCCCGCCTCGATGCGGGTCGGGTGCTTGCCGGTCCCGTCGTAGTTGCAGGTGATGGTGCCCGCCCCGATGTTCACGTCGGAGCCGATTGAGGCGTCGCCGAGGTACGCCAGGTGCGAGGCCTTGGACCCCATGCCGAGATGTGTCTTCTTCAGCTCCACGAAGTTCCCCACGCGTGCGCCGGCTCCGATGCGGCTTTGCGGACGGATGTGGGAGAAGGGTCCCACGCTCGCGTCCACCTCCACGACACATTCGCGAAGAAGGCAGTGGTCGAGAATCCGCGCGCCCGCTCCGACCTCGACGTCGACGAGCCGCACGAACGGGCCGATCTCCGCGTTCTCGCGAATCACCGTCCGGCCCTCGAGGATCGTGAACGGTCGGAGCCGGGCCCCCGCCGCGATCTGGACTTCTCCTCCGACCTGGGTGGTGGAGGGGTCCTCGACATGGACGCCCTTCTCCATCAGGGCGAAGACCCGTTGCTCGCGCTGGCGCCGAGCATCCTCCGCGAGCACGGTCGGCTCTTCCGGGGACCGTTCGGGATCCATTGGCGTCACCTCCGCCCCGCGGGCGGCGTCCCGCGCTCAGGACAGCGTGGGCGCCACCAGGGCCTGGAACTCCTCTTCGGCGTGCAAGGGCTCGAAGTCCGGATCCTGCCGCGCCTGGGTCCGGCTCGCGGGGTTGGCGTGGATGGCGGAGCGCAGAGCCTTCATTGCCGCGTCGGCCTCGCCGAAACGGGCCTGGGCCGCGGCCAGGCAGTACAGCGCGTGCTCGTTCCGCGGGTGCTTGGCGACGGCCTGTCGGAGATACTTCACCGCCTGGGCGAACTCCCCCCGGTTGTGGAGGACAACCCCGTAGTTCAGCAGCTCTTCGAAGGTGCGGGGCCGGGCTGGCTTGAGGCCCCGCGCCCGCGCGCACATCGCCAGGTAGGCCCGGGCCCGTTCGACCAGATCCGGCTGATCGTCGTGGCTCGCGATCAGGGCGTCCAGCTGCGTCTCTGCGCGGTCGAAATCCTTGCGTCCGAAGGCCCTGACCGCCTTCTCGAAGAGGTCCACCGCCTGCCCGTAGCGCCGATTGCCGACCGGCGCGCGGGCGGCCTTCTTTGGCATCCACCCTCCTCGTTCATTGAAACCCACTCCTGGCTCGAAGCCCCCCAACATAGCATGGCCGTGCGCAACGGGCAACGACGCCGGCTGCGGAGGGGTCCGCTAGAATGATCTTTTCGCCGACCATGAAGAACGAGCTCAGGGACGAGCCAATTGCCATTCGGGGGGCGCGGGTCCACAACCTGAAGGGGATCGACTGCGACATCCCCCGCAACCGCCTGGTGGTGATCACCGGCCCCTCGGGATCGGGCAAGAGCAGCCTCGCCTTCGATACGATCTACGCGGAAGGTCAGCGTCGGTTCGTCGAGAGCCTCTCCCCGTGGGCCCGCCAGTTCCTGGAGCAGATGGAGCGCCCCGACGTCGACTCGGTGAGCGGGCTGTCCCCCGCCATCGCGATCGAGCAGAGGACGACGGTGGCCCATCCACGCTCCACCGTCGGGACGGTGACAGAGATCTATGACCATCTCAGGGTGCTGTTCGCCACCCTGGGACGGTCCCACTGTCCAAGGTGCGGCCACGCGATCGCCTCGCAGAACGCCGAGCAGATCGCGGAGCGGCTGCAACGACAGGCCCGGGGGGCGGTGGCGGTCATCGCCGCCCCCGTGGCCCGGGGACGCAAGGGTGGGTACCGCAAGGAGCTGGCTGCGGCTCGGGCGGCCGGCTTCCTTCGCGCCCGCATCGATGGCCGTGCCGCCCACCTGCACGGGCCCATCTCGCTCAACCCCCGTCGCGGTCATCGCATCGACGTGCTGGTGGACCGTCTGGCGCTGCGGGCGGGGGCGGAGGCTCGTCTGAGGACGAGCCTGGAGAAGGCCCTCGACCTCGCCGCCGGCGTCGTCCTTGTCTCGATCGAGGGTCGAGGGGAACGGCTCTACAGCCGCAAGATGGCCTGCGCGCGCTGCGATGTCTCGGTTCCACCGCTCAGCCCGCGCGCGTTCTCGTTCAACAGCACCCACGGCGCCTGCCCGAGCTGCAACGGCCTCGGCCGCCGCTGGGTCGTGGATCCCTCCCGCGTGATCCCGGACGAGGACCGCACCATCCTGGAGGGGGCGATTCGGCCCTGGCATCGGCACGGTCCGCGACTTCTCCGCGACGCCCTGGAGAGCGTAGCGGGGCGTCACGGCTTCTCTCTCGAGACCCCGGTGCGCGAGCTGCCCAACGGCGCCCGGGACGTGCTGCTTCACGGCGACGAGGACGGCTTTCCCGGCGTGGTCCCATATCTACGGCGTCGCATGGAGCGACTGCTCCACCTCGACCCGTCTCCGTCGGACGAGGAGGGCCACGACGGAGGAGAGGCCTTCGACGATCTCCGGCCCTACCTGAGCGAAGAGCCCTGCCGGGCCTGCCGGGGAACCCGCCTGCGTCCGGAGAGCCTCGCGGTGCGGGTGAGCGAGCGGTCCCTGGCCGACGTCGTCCGGCTGCCGCTGGCCGGGGCCCGGGAGGCCCTCGCTGCCCTCGCCTTCGAGGAGCGGGAGCGCCCGGTCGGCGAGCGGTTGGTCGGCGAGATGGTCAGCCGTCTCGAGGTGCTCGAGGCGCTGGGCCTCGGCTACCTGACGCTCGATCGGGCGACGACGTCGCTCTCGGGTGGTGAGGCTCACCGCCTGCGCCTCGCCACCCAGATCGGGGCCCGCATGCAAGGCCTGCTGTACGTTCTCGACGAGCCCTCGGTGGGCCTGCATCAGCGTGACAATGCCCGCCTGGTCGAGACCCTCCGTTCCATTCGTGACGGCGGCAACACCGTGGTGGTGGTCGAGCACGACGAAGACACGATCCGCGCGGCGGACTGGGTGGTCGATCTCGGTGAAGGAGCGGGAGCACAGGGAGGGCGGCTCATGTTCCAAGGCCCGCCCGATTCGATGGACGGGAGCCTCACCGGTCGCTATCTGCGCGGTGAGCTCGCGATCCCCGTGCCGGAGACCCGCCGCGAGTCTGAGCGGACCCTGCGTATCCTCGGGGCCCAGGCCCGCAACCTCCGGGCCATCGACGTGACCATCCCCCTCGGGGCGCTCACCGCGGTGACCGGGGTCTCGGGTGCCGGCAAGTCCACGCTGGTCGAGGACGTGCTGCATCGTGCCCTTGCCCGTCGGCTCTACCGCGCGGCGGCCGAGCCCGGACCGCACCGAACGATCGAAGGGGCGGAGGAGATCGACAAGGTCGTCGCCATCGACCAAAGCCCCATCGGGCGTACCCCGCGCTCCAATCCCGCGACCTACACCGGCGCGTTTGCCTTCATCCGGGAGATGTTCTCCCTCGTTCCGGAGGCTCGAGCCCGCGGCTACCGTCCCGGGCGTTTCTCCTTCAACGTCAAGGGCGGACGGTGCGAGGCCTGCCAGGGCGACGGGGTCCGGCGCGTGGAGATGCACTTCCTCCCCGACGTGTTCGTGCAGTGTGAGTCCTGCCGCGGGCGACGCTACAGCCGTGAGACCCTGGAGATCCTCTACCACGGCCGCAGCATCGCCGACGTGCTGGACATGAGCGTCGACGAGGCTCGGGAGACCCTGGCCGCCCATCCCCGGCTCGCGCGGCTCCTCGGCACCCTGGGCGAGGTCGGCCTGGGCTACCTGCGCCTGGGCCAGAGCGCGGCCACCCTCTCCGGAGGAGAGGCCCAGCGCGTGAAGCTGGCGCGCGAGCTCGGGCGGAGAGAGACCGGCCGCACTCTCTATCTCCTCGACGAGCCCACCACCGGACTGCACGTGGACGACGTCCGCCGGCTGCTCGAGGTGCTGGGGCGGCTCGTGGAGGCGGGGAACACCGTGGTCGTCATCGAGCACAACCTCGATGTGATCAAGTGCGCGGACTGGGTGATCGACCTCGGGCCCGAAGCGGGGGAGGGCGGGGGTCGCGTGGTCGCCGCCGGGACGCCGGAAACCGTGGCCCGCTCGCGCCGCAGCCACACGGCGCGGTATCTTCGCCCGGCGCTGAAACGGCGCCGACCCCACCGTCGCGCGTGACGGGCATCCTTCCTGATCGGTCCGTGGTCGACGAGCCACAGCTTGAGGGTCGGGCGTGGTCTCCCGACCACGCCCGGGCCCGCCCCCCAGGCACTCCATGTGCTGTCGAATCAGTGAGTTCGACGTCCCGGCGGAATGGCACCGCTGTTGCAAACGGCGCGGACGGGTATCGCCGCGCACTGCTCGGGCGGGGGCCCGGACGCCAGACACCATGGGATATCGACGAACACTCAGGCGAGAAGTGGCGTGCACCGGGATCGGCCTTCATTCGGGTCGTCCCGTGCGGCTGCGCCTCCGGCCAGCCCCGGCTGAGCACGGCATCCGCTTCGTGCGCTCCGACGTCGGGGTGGAGATCCCGGCGACGCTCCAGTACCTGGGCGGACAGGATCACGCCACCACCCTCACCCGCGAAGGCGTCTCGATCGGCACAATCGAGCATCTCCTCGCCGCGCTCGGCGCCCTTGGTGTGGACGACGTGCTCGTGGACATCGATGGACCCGAGGTGCCGGTCCTGGACGGCAGCGCCGCCCCCTTCGTCATCCTCCTGCATGAGGCGGGCCTTCGGCCTCTCGCCGTGCCCCGCCTCTACATCAAGGTTCTCGAGCCCGTCGAGGTCGTGCGGGGTGGAAAGAGCGTGCGGGTCCTCCCGGCCGACCATTTCGAGGTGGCGTACACGATCGGCTTCGACCACCCGCTCCTGCGACATCAGGCCTTCTCGCTGCGCGTGACATCGAGGAGCTTCACGGAGACGATCGCCTCGGCCCGGACCTTCGGCTTCCTCCGCGAGGTCGAGATGCTGCGCAAGGGCGGCCTCGCTCTCGGTGGCAGTCTCGAGAACGCGGTGGTCATCGGTGAGACCGGTGTCCTCAACAACAAGCTCCGCTTCGCCGACGAGTTCGTGCGCCACAAGATCCTCGATGCCGTGGGCGACCTCACCCTCCTCGCCCATCCGCTGCTCGGCCGCCTGGAAGCGAGGAAGGCCGGCCACGCGCTCCACGCCGCGGTGGCCCAGAAGCTCCTCGCCACCCCTGCCGCCTGGGAGCTCGTGCCTCGGCCCGGGATTCCCGCCCTCGAAGAGGCGCCGAGCCCGCGGGTGCGGGAGCCGGACCTCCGCCCTGTCGAAGCCTGAGCGGTCTCTAGCGGGGCGTCTCCTCGACGACGGTCGCGCGGAGCAAGAGCTCCAGAAGAGGGGTCTGCGGGTCGTTGGAGGGCAGCACGACGCGCACCTCGATCCGACCCGAGGCCTTGCGCGTCTCGAGCGAGATCCGGAGGGGGGTGGACTCACCGGGCCCCACCGTCGTCTTTTCGACGATGGCCCCCGTGCAGCCGCAGGACCTTGAGATCTGCCCGATGACGAGCGGCTGGTCGCCGAGATTGCGGAGCCGGAACTCCTTGCGAAGCGTTCGCCCGGGCCGGACCTTACCGAAGTCGAAGGTCGTCGGCTCGGCGCGGATACGAGGTCCCTTCGCCTGCTCGGCGGATGCCGTCGTCGTCGCGAGCAGGAGCGCGACGGCGACCAGGACCGGGCGGGGCCTCACGACGTGCCGCCGGCGGCCCGCCCGCGGGCCTTCTTTTTCGGGGCGGTCAGGCGCCGCATGTACGCGTCGAGCATCTCGTTCTCGTAGGTTACCGAGTTGAGGAAGAGGCTCTCGATCAAGTAACGCCGCCGGTCCTCCTCGCTCATCTGGTCCACGAGACCCTCGATCTCGCGCATCATGTCCTCGAAAGACACCTTGAGCTGCGAGGCGCAGCGTCACCTCGCGGTACAGGGCTTCGAGGACACCGAGCAGGTCTCCATCGAGCGCCAGCTCGTGGCCAGTGGTGAGGCGAGCCGTCTTCATCGTCCCGGCTCCTCGGCCACGCCGAAACTGGCCAGGGCCTCCTCTTCGTCGCGGTGCAGAGGGACGATCTTGTGGACGCCGGTCATGGAGATCATGGTCTCCACCCGGGGCTGCAGGCCCGACAGCCGGAGGGCGCCCCCCTTGTCCTGCAGAAGCCGGTGGACGTCCATCAGACAGCCGATGGAGGCGCTGTCGAGATAACCCACGGCCTGAAGATCGATCACGAGCCTTCGGGCGCCGCCCTCGACCCGCTGCTGGACCTCGGAAAAGAAGGAGGACAGCACCGGGTAGGTCAGCTTGGCCTCCTGGACACGGACGACGGTCACATCGCCGCGTGTGTCGAACGCGAGTTGCATCACCTCACCTCCCGTCGGCCGGCCCCCGTGCGCCCGCGAGGGCGCCGACCCGGCTGCAGCGCGCGGAGCAGGAGCCGCGCCAGCTCCTCCCGACCCCGGTTGATCCGACTCTTCACCGTGCCTTCGGGAAGAGCGAGACGGGACGCCATCTCCTGGTAGGTCAGCCCCTGAAGATCGCGCAGGATGACCGCCTCCCGCAGCTTGTCCGGAAGCTGGTCGAGTCCGCTCCGCATGAGGCTGCGCCGGTCCTGGTCCTCGAGCGCGCGGTAGGGGTTGCCGTAGGAGGCCGGGGCGAGGTCGTACGCGAGGGCGTCCTCGACCAGCACCTCCTTCTCGCGTTTCCTCGCCCGGTAGTGGTCGATGCAGTAGTTGCGAGCTACGCTCGAGAGCCAGGTGCTGAAGTCGGCGTCACGATTGAACTTGTCCAGGCTCTTGAAGACCTTGAGGAAGATCTCCTGGGTCAGATCCTCGGCCTCGTCGTGCTTCCCGGTGAACTTGTAGGCGATGTGGAAGACCCTGCGCCGGAAGCGCACGATCACCATCTCCCACGCCGCGTTGTCCTTCCGCAGGCATCGCTCGATGAGCTCCGCGTCGGAAGGGGAGAGATTCCCCTCGGGCAAAGGCCTCGTTCCTGCGGCATGCTCCGTGCTCACGCTTGCCGCCGGGTGAACGATCATAGAAGGTTCGCCGCCGACGGGTCAATCGAGGGCGTGGTCACTCGTCCTTCAGCTCGGGCCGTCCCGCCTCCGTCCAGGCGGTGTACCAGTAGCTCGCGGCGTCCTCGGCCGCGTGGGACAGCCGCTCGCGCAGGATCGGTCCGGCCCGCCGGGCGAAGTCGTCGAAGTAGTACTCGCCGTAGCCGGGCTTGCCCCGCCGGGCCAGCTCGTCCAGATAGAGAACGTTGTCGACCCAGACATACGACTCGAGCATCACCGAGAAGACGTACTCGTGCGGCTCGTCCAGGAAGTTGGCCGCGTCGGCCCTGAGCTTCAGGTCCCTGCCCATCGCTTGCGGCAGCTTCTCCGTGAGACGCAGCCAGAGGCCGTGCTGGCCGGTGTCCTGCCCGTCGAAGTTTCCGGTCAGGTTGAGGGGGCCGTTCAAGTCGACCATGAAGCCGGCCATCTCGTCCGAGCCGAGGAGAATCCCCAGCTTGTCTTCGGCGCGATAGGCCTCGAGGAGCCGGTCGTAGGACTCGTGGACGAGCCAGGGAAGCCGGCCAACCCGCTCGGCCTCCTCGCCGAACTTCGCCTTCAGGGCCTTCTCGGAGCGGGGGAGCCCCTCGAAAGGGAAGGGCAGCAGGCGATCCACCTGAAACCGGCGGTCCGGTCCGCGCCGTGGGAACGCGGGCTCCAGCGCCTGCGAGGGCATCTCCTGCGCGGTGGTCCTTGTAGAACTCCTTGAGCTGCTTGGGAAGGACGTCGATCGCCTCCTCGACCACGACCCGGTGAGCGAGCTCGAGGAGCTCCATGCGATCGCTCCGGTCCTCCCCCTGCGGCCGAGCCTCCGCCGGGCGCGGTGCGACCGCCGACCGTCAGAAAGGCCCACCACGGCGAGCGCGCCGGATGGCGCTGCCTGCCCTCATGTTCATGATCCTTCCTCTCCACCAACCTCTACACGACCCGGGCCACCGAGAGCAAGCGGACCTCGCGTGCGCCGGCCATCCGCAGCGCCCGGGCACAGGCGTGGGCGGTGGCGCCCGTCGTGAGCACGTCGTCGACGAGGGTCACCACCTGGCCGGTCACGAGACCCCGTCGCCGCACGACGAAGGCCCCGGCCACGTTCCGCCGGCGTGCGGCCGCCGACAGCCCGGCCTGCGGAACGGTGTCGCGTCCGGCGCACCAGGGCCCGATCGTCGCAGGGCCGGCCCATCCGCCGCCCGACCTCGTGGGCAATGAGGCTCGCCTGGTTGAAGCCGCGCTCGTGGAGCCTTCGCGGGTGCAGCGGCACCGGCACCAGAACGTGACTCCCCGCGACGAGCGCGCGGACGCGATCGTCCTCGAGCAGGACCTGGGCGAGGCGGCCCGCCACCCGGCGGCGCCCCCGGTACTTCAGCTCGTGGATGACCACGCGGAGAGATCCCTCGTAGGGACCGAGGCTCGCGCCCGCGGCGAATGGCTGGCGATTCCTCCGGCAACGCGCGCAGGCGGGTCGACCGGGCGCAAGGGGCAGGCCGCATCCGCAGGAGGGCGTGCGGTGCCGGGGAAGGGTGCCCCAGCAGGGGCCGCACAGCGGCCCCCGCGTGGGTTGGGCGAGCAGACGCCCGCAGGCCGCGCAGGCCGACGGGAAGACGACGGTCAGGACCGGCTCGACCAGTCGGCGGGCGGTGGCGGCAGCGGAAAAGCCCATCGTGCCCGGGCTCAGAGTTGCTCCAGCTCCTGCTTCTCCTGGCAGCTGATGCACAGGGTCGCCCAGGGTACGGCCTGGAGCCGCTTGAGGTTCATCGAGTCCTCACAGGAGGCACAGACCCCGTAGCGTCGGTCGTCGATGCGCCCGAGGGCGTCGTCGACCTGCTGCAGGAGCCGGCGCTCGGAGTTGGAGAGGCTGAAGAGGAACTCCTTGGTGTAGGAGTTCGCCGCCTTGTCCGCGATGTCCTGCGACGGCTCGCCGTCGGCCTCCATCCCGTAGTTCTTGTTCTTCGTGAAGGCCTCGAGGATCTCCTGCTTCTTCAGCAGCAGCTTCTCCCGAAACGCCTGCATCTTCTTCTGGTCCATGAACCGTCCTTTTCTCTACACGATCCCGTAGCGTCGTCTCTTCTCCCAGAGCGCCTTGCGCGAGATACCCAGCACCCCCGCCGCCCGCGTCTGATTTCCCTTCATCGCCTCGAGCACGTAGCGGATGTAGGCCAGCTCGACGTCTTTCAGAGTGGGTCGCCGGTCGCGCCCCGCCCACAGCGTCGCCGGCTGCTCGAGCACGTGCGCGGGAAGCCCCGCCGGGGCCACCTCTCCGGAGGGCGCGAGGAGCGCCGTTCTCTCGACGACCGAGCGCAGCTCCCGCACGTTGCCCGGCCAGAGATAACCCTTGAGCAGCTCGGCCGTCTCCGAGGCAAAGCCGGATGCCTCGGTGGATCCTCGCTCTCGCTCTCGCTCGAGAAACAGCTCCGCGAGCGGGAGGATGTCCTCGCGTCGGTTCCGCAACGGCGGCAGGTGCAGCGGTACGACGTTGAGGCGATGAAAGAGATCTTCCCGGAAGCGTCCGGTGCGCACCGCCTCCGCGAGATCCACGTTCGAGGACGCCACGAAGCGGACGTCGACGTCGATGGTCCGGGTGCCCCCCACCCGCTCGAATTGTCGCTCCTCCACCACTCTCAGCAGCTTCGCCTGCATGGCCGGGGACAGGTCCAGGATCTGATCAAAGTACACGGTGCCGCCGGCCGCCATCTCGATCTTGCCGGCCTTGGCCTGGCGGGCGTCGGTGAACGCTCCCCGCTCGTGGCCGAACAGCTCTGACTCCAGCAGCTCCCCCGGGATGGACGGGCAGTGCACCTTGATGAACGGTCCGATACGCCGCGAGCCGCCGTAGTGGAGCCAGTGCGCGACGAGGTCCTTGCCGGTCCCGCTCTCCCCCTCGACGAGCACGGGGCTGCGCGTCTCGGCCAGTCGGCCGACGAGCGGCAGCAACTCACGCATCGCGCGGGAGCGGGCGACGATCCCCTCCAGGCCCTCCCGGGTGGCGGCGCTCACGCCTCGACCTCCACGCGCGAGGCGCCGTCCCACAAGCGCTCCAGATCGTAGAAGGAACGCGTGGCCGGCGTGAAGATGTGCACCACGAAGCTGTCGAAGTCGAGGAGGATCCATTCCTGTCGGGGGTAGCCCTCCACGTGGGTCGGCCGCCAGCCTTGCCGCTCGCGGAGCACGTCGCGCACGGCATCGGCGATGGCCACGAGCTGACGCTGGTTGGCCCCCGACAGCAGGACGAAGAAGTCTGTGAAGTCGGCGCTGGTGCGCAGGTCGAGCACTACCGCATCCGCGGCCTTCTTGGCCAGCGCCGCCTGGACTGCGACCTCGACTGCCACCGGGAGGCTCATGCGTAGAGCCCCCGCTTGGCGACGTACTCCGCGACCGGGTCCGGTACCAGGTAGCGCACGCTCTGGCCCCGGCGCACCCGCTCGCGGACGGAGGTGGCGGAGATCTCGAGAGCCGGACCTTCGACGTGGACGACGCCGCGTGCTCCGGGAAAGCGGGGGGCCGGGTCCGGGGCAGGCTGCCCGGGTCGGTTCACGACCGCCACCTCCGCGAGGGAGAAGACGCGCTCGGGATCCCGCCAGCCACTCATCTCCGTCCACGTGTCGCTCCCCACCACCAGGACCAGATCGTCGTCGGGGAGCTCGGTCCGGAGCGCAGCCAGCGTGTCCACGGTGTAGCTCAGCCCCGGTCGCTTCAACTCCGTGTCCCAGGCGACGAAGTGCGGGTGGCCGGCGGAGGCGAGGCAGGCCATGGCAAAGCGGTCGAGGGCGGGGGCGATACGGCCGGTCCGGTGCGGGGGCACCGCCGCGGGCACGAAGGCGACGAGATCGAGGTCGAGTCCCTCCCGGGCGGTCTCGGCCGCCCGGAGGTGCCCGAGGTGGATCGGGTCGAAGCTGCCGCCCAGGATCCCGATCTTCACGGGTGCTGCTCCAGCGCGACGGGGGGCGAGGAGGCGACGAGGCGATCGATGTGGCGCGTCAGGGTGGCGAGGCCCTCTCCGGTCACCGCCGAGACCGCCACCACCTCGAGCCCCAGCTTCGTGGCCTCGGCGCGCAGAGCGGGCAGCGGATCATCCGTCCCCGCGAGGTCCCGCTTGCTGGCGGCGACGACCTGCGGGCGCTCCAGCATCGAGGCGTCCCAGCTCCGCACCTCCTCCCGCGCGAGGAGGAGATCGGCCGCGGGATCACGACCGCTCGTTCCCGAGGCGTCGACCACGTGGACGAGCACGCGGGTCCGCTCGACGTGGCGGAGGAAGCGGAGCCCGAGCCCGGCCCCCTCGTGCGCGCCCTCGATGATGCCGGGGATGTCGGCGGCCACGAAGGTCCTCTCTCGACCTCCACCACCCCGAGAACCGGGCTGAGGGTGGTGAACGGGTACTCACCCACGCGCGGGCGGGCCGCGGAGATGCGACTCAGCAGCGTGGACTTGCCGGCGTTGGGGAGCCCGAGGAGCCCGACGTCGGCGAGGAGCCGCAGGTCGAGCAAGAGCCAGCGCTCCTCTCCGGGCTCTCCGGGCTCGGCCTCGCGCGGGGCCCGGTTGCGATTCGAGAGAAAGGCGCGATTGCCCCGCCCTCCTCGACCCCCGCGCGCCACGACCAGCCGGCCTCCGTCCTCGAGGACCTCGCCCAGGAACTTCCCGGTCGCCTCCTCGCGAGCGGACGTGCCCGGGGGCACCGCGACCTCGCGATCCCCGCCGCTGCGCCCGGTCCGGTTGGCCGGACCACCGTGGCGGCCCCGGTCGGCACGGATCTCGGTCTGGTAGCGGAGGGGGAGGAGCGTGTTCTGGTGGGAGACGGCCCGGAGCACGACGTCGCCGCCCTTGCCCCCGGTCCCTCCGTCGGGACCCCCGCGGGGCACGTGGGCCTCGCGGCGGAAGCTCACACAGCCGCTCCCGCCATCACCGCCCTTGACGAAGACCTTGACCTGGTCGACGAACATCGGCGACCGCCGCACCCGGCGGAAGGGGGATGATCTCTAGCTCGCGGCGGGCAGCACGCTCACGAGCTGGCCCCGCGAGCCGTGATCCTCGAACCGGACGACGCCCTCCACGAGGGCGAACAATGTGTGGTCCCTGCCCAGGCCGACATTCCGGCCCGGCTTCCAGCGGGTGCCGTGCTGGCGGAGGATGATCGTCCCGCCCCGGACCCTCTGGCCACCGTATGTCTTCACGCCGAGCCGCTGCGAGTTGCTGTCGCGGCCGTTGCGGCTCGAACCCTGACCCTTCTTGTGCGCCATCTCTCGTCTCTCGCCCCCGAAGCGGCCGCGCCAGCCGTCGGGAGCGGCTCCGGCCCGAGGCCGAAAGCCGCTCGGAAAGCGCGGGCACCGCGACCTGTCTCAGGCCTCGACCCGTTCGATCTTCACCGCCGTGTACGACTGGCGATGTCCTTTCGTCCGCCGGTAGTGCTTCCGCCGCTTGTGCTTGAAGATCCGGATCTTCTTGTCGCGGCTCTGCTCGACCACGGTGCCCACGACCGCGGCGCTCTCCAGTCGGGGAGCGCCCACGTGGACGCCGTCGTCTCCCCCGACGAGAAGAACGTCGTCGAGTGTCACGCTCGCACCGACCTCGGCATCGAGGCGCTCGAGACGCACTACTTCTCCCGGCTCGACCCGGTACTGTTTTCCGCCCGTCCTGACGATCGCGTACACCGTCCTGGTCTCCTTGCGGTCCATCCACGAAACGACAACTATACCCGGGCTCATTTGCTCCGTCAAACCCCCGGGGTCCTCCATCCATTCATCGACCCCCCATCCTATCCCTCCCCACGTAGGGGGAGGGAAACGCTTGAGGTAGGCCCCTTATGCCCGCGTGTCCCTATGAAGGGGACCCGCGGGCATGCCGCGGCGTGGCGCCAGCCGCGTCATTGACCCTGCCCCCTGGCTCCCGCTCACCAGGACTCCGGACGCCGGGACTCAGGACACCAGGGACGCTATTGAAGCCCCGTGCGCTGGGAGATCAGAAGTCGTACCCGATCCAGAAGCTGAACGTCCACCGGTCGCTGGTCACCGCGAAGTCCGTGAACTTCGTCCAGTCGAAGTGCATCGGGTAGCCCAGGAAGAACATCTGCAGCCCGAGGCCGTAGGACGCGCGGCCGTCCTCAAGGTGCCACCCGGTCGCCGGCTCGCCGAACACGGGATCGTTGATGTAGGAGAAGCCCGGCTCGCTCGACGAGAACGTGTACGGCGCGCCCTTGTACTTCGCCCCCCCGATCCCGATGAACGCGGCGCCCCGAATGGGGCCGATCAACCCGATCGGCGTCAGGGCGAGGTCGATGATGGGGATCCGCAGCTCCGCGTTGGCGAAGAAGCCCTGGTTGCCGGAGAACGCGTAGTAGGGGTAGCCCCGCAGCTCCCCGTTGCCACCGAAGTAGAAGTAGTCCGGGTTGTCCCCGGTCGAGTAGAAGCCACGGGCCCGCACGGCCAGCAGCGTCGACGTCGAGCCCAGCCTCAGGTACTTGCGCAGGTCGACGTCCAGCGTCTGGCGCTGCAGGAGGCTCCCGATGCCGGGGGCCAGGCGCACGCCCACCCGGTAGGTGCTGCCTTCGAGGGGGCCGAACTCGGCGAAGCGCGTCGTCTCCTGGACGATGTAGGCGGAGATCGGAGTCGACCAGCCGTTGTAGATGAAGCAGGGCACCCCGAGCTGGATTGCGTTGAAACACACCTGCTCCTCGACCGCGGGGTTGTTGTACCTCGTGATGTTCCGCATGACCCCCGCCCCCAGCTCGAGGCGGCGGAACTTGTCGAGGGGATACTCGGCGAAGACCTGAACCCCGGTCGAGCGCTGCGTTGCGGTGGCCGCGTCACGGGTGATGTCGTAGTACCCGCCGTACCCCGGCCTTCCGAAGGTGCCGTACGGGTTGGCGTAGAAGAACATCGTGAAGTCGAAGACGTTCGCCCCGTAGTGGAGCCGGCGGGTGAGGTTGGCGTAGCGCACGTCGTAGGATCGGTACTGGCGGACCGAAAGCACCTGGAAGGTGAACAGCTGATCCCCGAGCACGTCGGTGAGGGCGACCGCGGTGCCCCCATAGAAGTCGCCGCTCGACGTCACCCCGACGTTGATGGGCGGCCGTCCCTCCAGGTACAGCCCCTCGAACAGCTTCTTGCGCCGCTTGTTCTCCGGGATGACGTCGTGGGAGATGTCGGGCTGGAAGTCCACGATGCCCTCGGAGGCCGCGCGAACCTCCTGGTCGATCTCCTTGAGCGACTCCTCGGTGTCCTGGGTGTGCAGCTTGTACTCGCCCTTGAAGTACGTGATGAAGGCGAGCCGGTCTCCCCGCGGTCCCTGAACCGGGGCCGGTGCCATCGCTCCCCCGAAGACGTCGGTGTACTGCGCGATGGCCCCGGTCTCCAGATCGAGCCCACGGAGGTTGAAGATGTCGTTGTCTTCGTCGGACGCGTAGTAGATCGTCTTCCCATCGGTCGAGAAGTGAGGGGCCGCGTCGTCGAACGGGCCGAAGGTCAGCTGCGTCTTGCGGGAGGGATCGTCGAGCGGGAAGGCGTAGACCTTCCGGTTGCCGCTGATGTGGCGCTCGTAGACGACGAGCTCTCCGTCCGGCGAGATCTGGGGGTTGTTGTCGTAGTAGTCATCCCAGGTGAGGTTGGTGACCTCGCCGGTCTCCATGTCCAGCTTCCAGATGTCGGCCACGCCTTCCTTGAGGGCGGCGAAGACCGCGTGGCGCCCGTCGGGGTGGATCGCCGGAGCCTGCGGCTCGTCGAGCGGAATCGGGATCCGCTTCTTGATCTGCCGGTCGAGGACCGAGACGAGAAAGAGGCTCCGGCCCTTTCCCGTTCGCGCGAAGAAGGCCACGTGGTCTCCGCTCGGGTCGAAGGCGAGCGCGCGTCCGGCCACCCACTCGCTGTTGAACGAAAGGCCCTCGTACTCGGAGGCGAAGCCGGGGGTCAGGTTCTTGATCACCGCCCCGTCCCGGGTCGAGACGAGCACGATGTCGCCCTCGTGGTCCTTGACGTTGACGGTCAGCACGGCCGCGATCTCGCCCGAAGGGCTGGGGGTGAACGCGTAGGCCTGGGTGAAGGAGGTCTTGCGGATGTCGGGTGAGAGATCTCGACCGAAATCGTCCGGGCGCTGGAGGTCCCGGTACGGCTTGAAGCGCTCCTTCAGCCACCGGTCGAAGTCGCTGTCGAACTCCTCCGGCGTCGTGCGGAAGGCCTGATGGAACAGGTTCTCCGCGGATCCCCCGAGGATCCCCTTCCGTAGCGAGTAGAGGAACTGGCGGATCCCCTCCTTGCCGTATCGGGCCTCGATGAACTCGAACGCGGCGTGGCCCATGTTGTACACGAGCCGCCCGGAGAGCGGCTGGAACTCGGCCTGGGACAGCTTCGGGATCTGATCGGTGATCGCGGCGTCGCGGATCATCATCAGGTCGAGAGGCTCCCAGATCCCGCGGAAGTAGTCGGCGAGGCCCTCGTCCACCCACAGGGGGATGGGACTCTGCGAGATGCCGAACCCGATCCCGCGCGGGATGAGGTCGAACGCGAAGGCGTGGACCATCTCGTGCGTGATGAGGCCCTGCAGCTCGTCCGGCGGCTCGTCGATGGGAAGCACCATCCGGTTCTTGACCGGCTCCGTGAATGCGGCCACGCCCTCCGGGATGAAGGCGGGGAAGAGGTTCGTCTGCTCGAACTCGGAGTGGGTCTTGTAGAAGACGACCGGGATCGGCCGCGACATCTCGTGCTTGAGGCCGGTCGAGATCTTGAGGTAGGAGCTCTCCAGGTACGAGGCCAATCGTCCCAGGTGCTGCTCGAACTCGGGATAGTAGAAGACCTCGAAGTGGGGGCTCTTGTAGATCCTCCACGCGAAGTTGTCGTACTTGACCTTGTTCTTCCCGTAGTAGGGGACGAACTGGGCCTCCGCCCCCCGGGGGGCGGCGAAGGTGACGAGGGCCAGCAGGCTCAGCAGCAGCGCGGCGGGACGAAGCCACTCTGCCTTTCTCCGGAACATCGTACGCATGGGGATCCCCTAAGGTAGTAGGACGCGCGTCCCGCGGATCTTCTGGGGCGTGATCACCCCGAGGAAGTTGGGCAGGAGTCGGTCCATGAGCTCGAAGTAGGACGACAGCGGCGAAACACGCTGCCGCTCGGCGTAGAGCACCTCTTCGGTGAAGCGCTCCTTGTGAATGAGCTCGCCCGTCTTGGAGTCGATGAAGTAGAAATCGGCGCTGAGGCTGAAGCCGCTCCGCTCCATGTACCGGTTGCCGCGCACCAGCCGGGGAGTGCCGCCGGCGTCCCGCACGACCCGCTCCTGGGCCTGGAACCCTGAGCGGTTCTGGCCCTCGAAGCCCAGCCGCCCAGTCACGATGAGCGGCTGCTGGTACTCCTCTCCCATCTTCCGCCAGAACTCCGGATCCTCGAGCAGACGGTCGGCCTCGAGGGCGTACTGCTCCTTCTCCTCGCTGGCGTAGGCGCCTTCCTCGTCCAGCCGCGCAAGGACATTGTCGAGCGCGGTCTGCAAGGGGGGTCGGTCGGGCTCCAGCACCTGGATCCGGGTGTTCGAGCGGAGCTGGTTCTGCAGCAGTCGCGACGTCTCGGCGGAGAGGTCCACTTCCGCGTCGCGCAGGTCGGTGACGAACCCGGCGATGAGTATCCGACGAAAGCGGGTGACGTCCAGCTTGGACTGAAGCGGCGTCTCGACCGGCACCTCCACGAAGGAGGCGCAGCCCGCGGTGGACACGACGGTGAGCAGGGCAACGGCGACGCTACGCATGTTCAGGGCGTCCTCCTCCGCTTCTTGCGGTTCCGCTTGTCGTCGGCCTCGCGGAAGAGGTCGTAGTTCTGCTGGATGTAGAGATCGTCGGGTTTGAGCTCGAGCGCCCGCTCGTAGCTCTCGCGGGCCTCCTGAAACTCACCCATCTGCTCGAGCGCCACCGCCAGGTTGTTGAGTGCAGATGGGTTCTGGGGGTCGGTTTCGACGGCCCTCTGGAAGCGGAACAGTGCCTCGCGCCACATGCCCTTCTGCGCCACGTCGATCCCGAACTTCACCTGCTGGGAAGACGTCTTCTCCGCCGCCGGCGAGGGGCCGGGGGCCAAGAGGAGTGGGAGTAAGAGCAACGCCCGCTTCACCGTGAGCCTCCTCTCCAGGGGATTCCTTTCGATGGTAGCCGTCGGCTCGGGGCAAAGCAAGGGAGGTGCCACCGCCGGTCTCGCCGCCGCGGAGGCGAGTCGTCATTGGTCCCGACTCGACGCAATCGCATGTCCTATGCATACGTCACGCCCGGCGCTTTCGATGTCAAATCATTGCAAAACGGCATCTTGGCCGATTCGTGGTGACGCGCTGACGCCCCCGGGTGACAAGGGGTGATCACCCCCGCGGACAGCCCTGATCTGGGAAGTGGACCTTGACAGACCGGGGCTCGGCCTTAGAATCAGGCGCTCTCCCTGCGAAAACTGGGATCTGGGAACCGTGTGATGGAGACGATTGTCGACCGGCTCACCCTCGCCCTGCTGCCCGGGCTCGGTCCGCGCGGGCGGAGCAGCCTGCTTGCCCGGGGACCCCTCGCCGAGGTGCTCGCTCACCCGGACGACCATGAGGACCTGCTTCCGCCCGTCGCTCGGGAGGCGCTGCGGAGCGGCCAGGCCCGGCGGCAGGCGGAGGCCGAGCGAGGCCGGGCCGAGAAAGGGGGCCTTCGTGTCGTCGGGTCCGGCGAACCCGACTACCCGACGTGGCTCGCTCGCACCTGCGACCCGCCTCTCGTGCTCTTCGTCCGCGGCACGCTCGCGCCGGGCGAAGGCGAGCGTGCGGTGGCGATCGTGGGCTCCCGGGCCGCGACCCCCCACGGTCTCACCTTCGCCCGGGCGCTGGGGCGCGGGCTGGCAGAGTCGGGGGTGACGGTGGTCTCCGGCCTGGCCCGGGGAATCGACGCCGCCGCGCACCGGGGCGCTCTCGAGGCGGGAGGGAGGACGGTGGCCGTTCTCGGCTCCGGGCACGGACGCCTCTACCCGAGGGAGAACCAGGATCTCGCGAGGGCGATCGCGGCCCGGGGGGGCGCGGTGGTGAGCGAGTTCACGATGGACGCCGAGCCCTGGAAGGGGAACTTCCCCCGCCGCAACCGCGTCATCGCGGGGTGGGGTCGCGCGGTCGTGGTGGTCGAAGCGGGCGAGAGGAGCGGGGCTTTGATCACTGCGCGCCTGGCTCTCGAGGAGGGGCGCGACGTCATGGCGGTGCCCGGTCATCCCACCTGGCCCGGCGCGGCCGGCACGAACGCGCTCCTCCGCGACGGAGCAGTGATAGTGCGTCACGCCGGGGATGTCCTCGAGGAAATCGGCCTCGCCGCACGTCCGACGGCAGAGAAGGGAACTGACGATGATGTCCTCGCCGCGCTGCGGCCGGATGCGCCGTCGAGCGTCGAAGAGATCGCGTCCAGATGCGGCCAGGGGCTGCCGGAGCTGCTCTCACACCTCGGCGAGCTGGAGCTCGCCGCACGGGTGCGCCGTCTGCCCGGGCCGCTGTTCGTGAGAAGCTAGGGACCGTGGCAAAGAACCTGGTCATCGTCGAGTCGCCCGCGAAGGCGAAGACCATCAACAAGTACCTCGGGCGCGGCTTCACCGTGAAGGCGTCGATGGGACACGTCCGTGACCTGCCCAAGAAGAGGCTGGGGGTCGACGTGGACCAGGGCTTCGTCGTCGACTATGAGCCCCTGCCCGCCCGGAAGAAGACCCTCGACGAGCTCAGGAAGGCGGCGAAGGCGGCGGACGCGGTATACCTCGCCGCCGACCCCGACCGTGAGGGTGAGGCCATCTGCTGGCACCTCGCCGAGGAGCTGGGGGGCAAGACCAAGAAGTCGAAGGCCAAGTTCCGCCGGGTGGTCTTCAACGAGATCACGAAGCGGGCGGTCCAGGCCGCCTTCGAGCACCCGGCCGAGGTCGATCCGAAGAAGGTCGACGCGCAGCAGGCCCGACGCGTCCTCGACCGGCTGGTCGGCTACAAGGTCAGCCCCATCCTGTGGGAGAAGGTGCGGCGGGGCCTGAGCGCCGGCCGTGTGCAGTCGGTTGCCCTCAGGCTGGTCTGCGACCGCGAGCGGGAGATCAAGGCCTTCACGCCCGTCGAGTACTGGACGGTCCAGGCCCACCTCGCGGCGGAGCAACCCCCGGTCTTCGGGGCGAACCTCCTCAAGAAGGATGGCAAGCGGGCGGACGTCGGCAACCGGGAGGAGGCCGACGCGGTCCGGAAGGACCTCGAGTTGGCCGCGTTCCGCGTCGACAAGGTCCAGGCCCGGGAGCGCAAGCGCCGGCCGGTGCCTCCCTTCATCACCTCCAAGCTCCAGCAGGACGCCTTCCGCACGCTCCGGTTCTCGGTGCGCAAGACCATGCAGGTCGCGCAGAAGCTCTACGAGGGGATCGAGCTCGGCCCCGAGGGCAGCGCCGGTCTCATCACCTACATGCGGACCGACTCGACCCGCATCTCCGGCGACGCCCTCGCCGCGGTGCGTGAGCGGATCGAGACCACCTGGGGCGCGGACTACGTCCCGGAGAAGCCCAATTTCTATCGCTCGAAGAAGGGCGCCCAGGACGCTCACGAGGCCATCCGCCCCACCGACATGTCGCGGCCGCCGGAGGCGATCAAGCGCTTCCTGAGCAAGGACCAGCTGGCGCTGTACACCCTCATCTGGAACCGCTTCGTGGCCTCGCAGATGCGCCCCGCCCTCTACGACGAGACGGTGGTGGACATCGGCGCCACACCGAAGGCCGGCCGGCCTCCCTACCTCCTGCGGGCCAAAGGCTCGACGTTGAAGTTCAAGGGCTTTCTGGCGGTCTACGAGGAGACCCGCGAAGAGAAGGTCGAGACGAAACCGCCGGTCGAGGAGCCGCACCTGCAGCAGGACGACACCGAGCCGGAAACCGGCGAGCAGCTTCCGCCCCTGGAGGAGGGCCAGTCGCTCGAGCTGAAGAAGCTGGACACCGACCAGCACTTCACCCAGCCCCCGCCCCGCTTCTCCGAGGCGAGCCTGGTGAAGGAGCTCGAGGAGAACGGCATCGGGCGGCCTTCGACCTACGCGACGATCATCGCCACGATCGAGACCCGGGAGTACATCGAGAAGCGCGAGGGTCGGCTCTGGCCCACCGAGCTCGGCTTCGTCGTCATCGACCTTCTCACCGGGCACTTCGCGGACATCATGAACGTCGAGTACACCGCGGCCATGGAGGCCGAGCTCGACGAGATCGAGGAGGGGCGCGACAGCTTCCTGAACACCCTCAACCAGTTCTGGAAGAAGTTCGAAAAGGACCTCAAGAAGGCCCAGGCGGAGATGAAGGACATCAAGCGCCTGGAGGAGGAGACGGACGAGGTCTGCGACAAGTGCGGCTCGAAGATGGTCATCAAGTGGGGCCGCTACGGGAAGTTCCTCGCCTGCTCCGGCTACCCCGACTGCAAGAACACGCGGCAGCTCGCCGGGGGCGAGGGCACGGACACCCCCGAGGTGCACGAGGATGTCGCCGGGGCCACCTGCCCCAGGGACGGCGGGCCGATGATCCTCAAGAAGGGCCGCTATGGGCCCTTCCTCGCCTGCTTGCGCTACCCCGAATGCAAGGAGACTCGGCGCCTCGTCCGCGGGGAGGGGGGCAAGCTCCAGATCGAGCAGCTCCAGCCCATCGACGAGAAGTGCCCCCAGTGCGGGAACGACCTCATGTGGCGTCGGGGCCGGTTCGGCCCCTTCGTCGCCTGCAGCAACTACCCGGACTGCAAGTACATCAAGAAGAAAGAAGCCAAGAGAATCGGACTCACCTGCCCCGAGTGCCACGAGGGCGAGGTGGTCGAGCGAAAGGGACGGTGGGGCCGCTCCTTCTACGGCTGCGACCGATACCCGGAGTGCAAGTTCACCGCCTATCACCGCCCCTTCGCGGAGACGTGCCCGGACTGCGGGCGGCCGTACCTCCTTGAGAAGGAGACGAAGAAGGAGGGGAAGGTCGTCTTCTGCGATAACGAGGGGTGCCACTACAAGCGCGCGGCCTGACTCTCATCCTTGGGGGCCCCGCCCTCTGCCCCGCGTGTCCCTGATCGCCCTTCTGACCTCGGCCGCCGGGGACCGTTCGCTATACTGAGCCATCAATGACTCCCCGGGTGACGATCGTCGGTGGGGGCCTTGCCGGCTGCGAGGCCGCCTGGCAGCTCGCCCGCCGGGGGGTGGCGGTGGACCTTCACGAGATGCGGCCGGTGCGCACGACCCCGGTTCACCGCTCGGGCGATCTCGCCGAGCTCGTCTGCTCGAACAGCCTGCGGGGCAACGCGCTCGACCAGGCGGCGGGGCTGCTCAAGGAGGAGATGCGCCGCCTGGACTCGCTGGTCCTGCGCGTGGCCGCGGAGGTCCGCGTCCCGGCCGGCAGCGCGCTGGCCGTCGACCGGGCGCTCTTCGCCCGGAAGATCACCGAGGCGGTGGAGTCCCGACCGGAGATCCGCCTTCACCGCGGGGAGGTGTCCCGCATCCCCGAGGATCCGGTCACGATCGTGGCCACCGGTCCCCTCACATCCGATCCACTGGCCGAGGATGTGGCCGCGTTTGTCGGGCGGAGCCACCTCTTCTTCTTCGACGCGGTGAGCCCGGTGGTTGAAGCCGACACCATCGACCACGAAACCGTCTTTCGGGCCTCGCGCTATGGGAAGGGCGGGAACGACTACCTCAACTGCCCGCTGGGCGAGGCGGAGTACCGCCTCTTCTTCGAAGCGCTCACGTCCGCGGAGTGCACGAGCGGTCACGACTTCGAGAAGGGGTCCTTCTTCGAGGGGTGCCTGCCGGTCGAGGTCATCGCCGCCCGTGGCCTCGACACCCTGCGCTTCGGCCCGATGAAGCCGGTGGGCCTGACCGACCCGCGCACCGGGCGGCGCCCCCACGCGGTGGTGCAACTGCGCCAGGACAACCTCGCGGCCAGCCACTACTCGATCGTCGGCTTCCAGACCCACCTGAAGTGGGGCGAGCAGAAGCGGGTCCTGCGGATGATCCCGGGGCTCGAGGGCGCTGCGTTCGTGCGCTACGGGATGATCCACCGCAATACGTACGTCAACGCGCCTCTCGTCCTCGAGCCCACCTTCGAGACACGCCGGCGGGCGGGCTTGTTCTTCGCGGGTCAGATGTCGGGGGTGGAGGGCTACGTCGAGTCCGCGGCCTCGGGGATCGTCGCCGGGATCGGCGCCTCCTTCCGTGCCCACGGCCGTCAGCCCCCCCGCTTTCCGGAGGAGACGGCCCTCGGAGCCCTGGGCCGATACATCGCGCGGAGCGAGCCGGAAAGGTACCAGCCGACGAACATCGCCTTCGGGCTTCTTCCCGACCTCGAGCGCAGGATCCGGGACAAGAGGCGCCGCCGCGTCGCCCTGGCCCACCGTGCCCTGGAGAGCCTCGAGCGGTTCCGTTCGCGTCTCGGAGCCGAAGGGGGGGCGGTTCCGGAGGCCGCGGCCTCCACGGGCTAGGACCGACACGCACGATGCGCGCCGCCACCGCCGCCTTCCTCCGGCACCTCGAGCGCGAGCGCAACGCCTCCCGTCACACCATCCGCGCCTACGGCGAGGACCTTCAGCAGTTCTCCGCCTATCTGACGGACGTCCTCGGCCGTGAGCCACGGCCCGAGGACGCCGATCATGTTCTCATCCGCGGGTTCCTCGCGGATCTGCACCGGCGCGGACTGAAGAAGGCCTCCTCCGCCCGCAAGCTCGCGGGGCTGCGAACGTTCTTCCGCTTCCTGTGTCGCGAAGGACGTCTCGACCGGAACCCTGCCCGCGCGCTGCTTTCTCCGCGTCTCGAGAAGCGGATCCCCTCGCCCCTCGAGGAGGCCCAGGTCGAAGTCCTCCTCGACGTGCCCGGGGACGACGCGGCGTCGGTCCGAACCCGGGCGATCCTGGAGCTCCTCTATGCCACCGGCATCCGGTGTGCCGAGCTCGTCGGGCTCGACGTGGGTGAGGTCGACCTGGAGGCCCGCATGGTCCGGGTCCTGGGCAAGGGGCGCAAGGAGCGGATCGTGCTCTTCGGCACGCGCGCCCGCGAGGCGCTGCGGGCCTGGCTTCGCGTCCGCGCGGGACTTCGCCCGAAGACGGACGCGGTCTTCATCAGCCTTCGGGGGGCACGTCTGTCCGACCGCAGCGTCCGCGCCCTCTTCAGCCGCCGGGTTCGCCAGGTCGCGCTGACCCGCAAGTGCAGCCCCCACACGCTACGGCACAGCTTCGCCACCCATCTGCTCGCCCGGGGCGCGGACCTCAGGGCGATCCAGGAGCTGCTCGGCCACGCCAGCCTCTCCACCACCCAGCGCTACACCCACGTGGACACACACCAGCTCCTCGAGGTCTACAAGAAGACCCACCCCCGGGCCTGACGTTCTGGCTCTCCCCGCCTCGCCGGTTTCTCGGTACGCCTCCCGGGGCGGCCGCGGCGACCACCCGTCTGCGGTCCTCGCCAGTCCCCGGCAGCTCGCTGCGGTCCTCGTCGGGTCCCGCTCGCCGCGGCCTTCCCCGCTGAGGCGCTGCTACGGACCTCCTGCCGTCTTTGTACTCGACGGTGGGTTCTCAGTATCAGGGGTGAGCTTCTTCGGGACCTCTCGTCGTCCACAAACGGCCCGGCAGTCTCTGGTGCGAGGACAGAGAAGCAGTGACACCCGAGCGTGAGGCGCGGAGGACATGTGGGACGAGCGGACCTGGCCGGGGCATCGGAATCGCTGTCGTTCACGGTCGTCTGCGATTCCGGGGCCGCGGCGCCGGGCGCGCGTTGAGCGTCCGTGAGTGCGCGCGTCCGGGCAGTTCCGGCTGCCCGCGACCGTTGGCCGCCCCGGCCATCGCCCGAGTCACCGCCGCCGCTCCTCGAGCTCGCAGGTGAGTCTCCCTCTCTTGCGGGGCGCGGGCCTTGATGAAGTGCACCCCGGACCGCCGCCGCGCGCCCAAGAAGGTCCGCGAGCCCACGTGTCCGGAGCGCCGGGGGCGGCAATGGGGGCAGAGCACCGGAGCGCCGAAGGGAGCAAGACGCAAGAGAACAAGGCATTACGTCACAATCACTTACACCCCCGCAACCCGAAGCGTGAAGCCATTCGGGCGCAAGTTTCGTCACAATGGGTGGCAGAAGCAGGATGGGTCGCAGCGACGAGGAGCTGGTCGAGGCGTGCCAGGCCGGGGAATCGTCCGCGTTCGACCTGCTGGTGGCGCGATGGGAGGACAAGATCCGCGGGGCGGCGTACCGGCTGCTCGGCTCGGAGGAGGAGGCGCGGGACGCGGCGCAGGAGGCCTTTCTCAAGGCCTACCGGGGCCTACCGGACTTCAAGCGGCAGGCCCGCTTCTCGTCCTGGCTCTACCAGATCGCGGTCAACCTGTGCCGCGACCGTCTCCGCCGTCGGAAGGGACGGACCCTGGTGAGCCTGGAGGCACTCGAGGACGTGGGACCGGTGATCGCGTCCCGCGAGCCGGACGCCCACGACCTCGTCGAGCAGATCGATCTTCGCCGGGCGGTGCGTCGGGCGATCGGGGCGCTGTCCGAGGAGCAGCGCGAGGTCGTGATCCTCAAGGAGTACCAGGGGCTCACCTTTCTCGAGATCGCCCAGGCGCTCGAGCTGCCGGTGTCCACGGTGAAGACGCGGCTCTACCGCGGGCTGGGGCAGCTGAGGCTCCACCTCGAGAGCGAAGGGATCCGGCAGCGGGTGCCGGAGCCGGTCCCGGCGCGGTGAGCGGGACGGCCATCCAGGAAGAGAAGGTGTGACGATGCCGTGCGATCGGATCCAGGACCAAGAGCTCGCGGGCCAGAAGATGGAGCTCCTCTACGGCGAAGCCGATGCCGGGGTCCGAGCGCGCGTCGAGGCCCATCTCGCCGTGTGCGCGGCCTGCCGCGAGGAGATGGCGTCTCTCGAGCGGCTGCGCCGGGACCTGCGCGCGTGGACGATCGGAGAGCGACGCCCATCCGTCGCCCTCGCGCCTCGTCCGTGGCCGGGGTGGCTCGCCCTCGCCGCCGCCCTCGTCCTCGGGCTCGGGGTGGGCCTCGCCCTCCTGGGCACTCTGTCGATGCGACGGGAGCTCGCGGGGCAGGAAGCCCGCGCCCTCGAGCGCGAGCGCCGGTACCAGGAGGAGATCGCCACGGTGCGGGCAGCGCTCGACGACCGGCCCGCTGCCCTCGACCCCGAACGCCTCATGGCGCGGGTCGACGAAGCCGTAGACGAGGAGATCCGGCAGAGCGAGCGTCGGCAGAGCCAACAGCTGCAGACCGCGTTCGCGGGCTGGAGCGGAGAGATGGAGACCCGGCGGCGGCTCGATCTCGCCCGGATGGCGGCGGGCCTCAGCTATCTCGACGGACAGCAGGGACAGCAGCTCGCCCGCACGAACGAGCTGATGGGCTATGTCCTCGAGGCGGCGGCGCAGGAGAGATGAGAATGAGGATCCCGGGCCTCTCGTCCCTGCTGGCGGCGGCCTTCCTCGTCCCTCCGCTCGTCGCCGGGCAGGACGCGGAGAGCGACCGAGAAGGCTTCTTCGCCTGGACGGCGGCCGCGAGCCGAGACGAGATGCAGTCTCTCGAGCTGCACCTCGAGCACGCGGTCGCCGAGGTGAGCGTGTCGCACGCCGGGATCCTGCTCGGTCGGGCGAACACCTCGCGCGGCTACCGGCTGCCCGGCTACGGGATCGTCTTCGTCCTCACCCCGCGTTCGCTTCCCGGCCACGAGACGACGTACGTCGTCCGTGGGCACCCGGGACCCCTCCGCGAGGTGGAGGTCGGCTCGACCACCGAGGTGGAGGAGATCGAGGCGCTCGAACGTCAGGTGCTGATCCTGCAGCATGCGGCCGAGGCCCGCCGTCGCGCCGCGGAGGAGGACCACGACCGCATCGTGCGCAGGGTCCGGACCCACCTCGCCCCGGTTTCGGAGGCGGAGGCCCCGGAAAGGGAGCCCGAGTCAGTGGACGAGACCGCGCCGCTCCCGGCCGGCGGGCCTCCCGCGCCCCCGCCGCCGCCCCCGTGGAGGTTCTGGTTCGAAACGGAGCGGCCGACGGAGGAGCGAACCCCGGAGCGCGTCGTGGAGGACGTGCGTGAGGCGGTGATCGAGGTCCTCGACTCCCGAGGCGCCGGCGTCGTCGGGCTCGAAGCGGACGAGTTCGTCACCGTGGCCGTCGACTTCGTGCCGGGCGACTTCTTCGCCGCTCACGCGCGCCCGACCCGCACCCTGATCGTGCGCGCTCGTCAGAAGGACCTCGCCGCCCGGGCCCGGGGCGCGATGGCCCCGAGGGACCTGCGCGCGAGGGTCGAGGTCATCGAGTACTGAGCCCGGTGTCGGCCGTCCCGTCCGGTTCCCAGCGGCCGCGGGCGCTATACTAGCCCTCCGGCTCCGACCTTGGGGCAGGTTCTCCATGCGTCACGACACCCCCATGCACGGCACCACGATCCTCGCCGTCCGACACGAGGGCCTGTGCGCCCTCGCCGGCGACGGGCAGGTGACGCTCGGGCAGACGGTGGTCAAGCACCGGGCGAAGAAGATCCAGCGCCTGCACGGCGGCAACGTCCTGGCCGGGTTCGCGGGCTCCACCGCCGACGCCATGGCCCTCATCCACCGCTTCGAGGCCCGTCTCGAGGAGTACCGTGGGAACCTCCAGCGGGCGGCGGTGGAGCTGGCCAAGGAGTGGCGCACCGACCGCAGCCTGCGTCGGCTCGAGGCGTTCCTCGTGGTGGCGGACCGCGAGGCGACGTTCCTCCTCTCGGGGGCCGGGGACGTGATCGCCCCCGACGACGGGATCGTGGCGGTGGGCAGCGGCGGCCCCATGGCCCTCGCCGCGGCGCGGGCGCTCGTGCGCCATGCCCGGCTCGACGCCGCCGAGATCGCCCTCGAGGCGATGCGGATCGCGGGCGAGATCTGCGTCTACACCAACGACGCGATCGAGGTGGAGACTCTCTAATGCCGCTCGCGCTTCAGGCTGCCCGTCCAGAACCCCGGCGAGCCTCCGCACGTTCTCCCCGACACCGAGGCCACTCCCGACCTCTCCAGCGGGGACGGGGCTAGCGCATGTCCGCGCTCAGCGCCCCCACTCGCCCCGAGAGCCGCCGTCTCGACGCGCTCTCGCCCCGCGAGATCGTGGTCGAGCTCGACCGTTGGGTCGTGGGCCAGGACGCGGCCAAGCGGGCAGTGGCGATCGCGCTCCGAAGCCGCGTGCGGCGCCTGCGGCTGTCCCCCGAGATCGCGGCGGACATCACCCCGAAGAACATCCTCATGATCGGGCCCACCGGTGTGGGCAAGACCGAGATCGCGCGGCGCCTCGCGCAGCTGTCGGGGAGCCCTTTCGTCAAGGTCGAGGCCTCGAAGTTCACCGAGGTGGGCTACGTGGGGCGCGACGTCGAGTCGATCGTCCGGGACCTGGTGGCGGGGGCGGTGGACATGGTCCGCCGCGAGAAGCAGGCGGAGGTGCAGGAGAAGGCCGAAACCCGGGCGGAGGATCGGCTCCTCGACCTGTTGCTGCCGTGGCCGGGCTCGGCCTCCGGTCGCTCGCCCCATGCTCCCGCCGAGGGCGGGTCGGCGGACCCGGCGGGGGACGAGTCCTTCCGCGCCACGCGCCAGAAGCTGCGGACGCAGCTGCGCGACGGCCAGCTCGAGTCCCGGACGGTCGAGGTGGACGTGCCCGAGCGGACGATGCCGTCCTTCCAGATCCTGGGCAGCCAGGGGACGGAGGAGATGGACGTGAACTTCCGCGACCTGCTCCCCGGCCTGTTCGGCAACCGGACCAAGAGGCGCAGCCTTCCCGTCTCGGAGGCCCGCGAGGTCCTGCGGCAGGAAGAGGCCGCCCGTCTCGTGGATCAGGAGCAGGTGGCCCGCGAGGCGGTGGAGAGGGTGGAGTCCTCGGGCATCGTCTTTCTCGACGAGATGGACAAGATCGCGGGGCGCGAGAGCGTCCACGGCCCCGACGTCTCGCGGGAGGGCGTGCAGCGCGACCTGCTCCCGATCGTCGAAGGGACCACGGTCTCCACGAAGTACGGCCCCGTCCGCACCGATCACGTGCTCTTCATCGCCGCCGGGGCCTTCCACGTCAGCAAGCCCACCGACCTCATCCCCGAGCTTCAGGGGCGCTTCCCGATCCGGGTGGAGCTTCAGGCCCTCGGCGAAGAGGATCTCGTCCGGATCCTGACCGAGCCGCAGAGCGCGCTCGTCACGCAGTACCGCGCCCTTCTTGGGACCGAGGGCGTCGGGGTGACCTTCGGGGAAGATGCGGTGAGGGAGATCGCGCGCTTCGCAGCGCAGGTCAACGAGCAGACGGAAAACATCGGGGCCCGTCGCCTGGCCACGGTTCTCGAGACCCTGCTCGATGAGGTGTCCTTCGAGGCGGGAGGCACCTCTCCGTTCGAGGTCGCGATCGACGGGGCCTACGTCCGCCGGCGTCTCGAGCCGGTGGTCAAGGACCAGGACCTCTCACGTTACATCCTCTGATGGCCATGGTCCGCCCGGCGATCCCTCTCGCTCTCGCCCTCACGCTCGCGCCGGCCTGCGGCCACAAGGGTCCGCCCCTCGCGCCCCGGCGTCGGACCCCGCCCGCGCTCTCCGACTTCCGACTCGCCCAGCGTGGAGCCGCGCTCGAGATCTCGTGCACTGCCCCCGGGGCCTCCGTGGAGGGCGTTTTCTTCGACCACGTCGACGTCGAGCTCTTCTGGGGGGAGGGGTGGATCGACCTCGAGAAGAAAGGCCAGCGACGCAGCGTCCGCGCGGAGCCGGGAGCCCGAGTGGTCGAGACGGTGCCCCTGCCTGCCCCGGGGACACTGGTGCGGGCCGCCGGACGGGCCGCGGCCGGACGCGACAAGGGCCAGCGGAGCCTGATCCTCGCGCTCGAGACGCACGAGCCGCTCTCCCCGCCGAACGATCTCGCCGTGCGGCTCCGTGCAAAGGGAGTGACGCTGAACTGGCGGGGGGTCCACCCGGAGAAGATCTCCCCGCCCGATCTGGGACCGGTCGGTGGGTCGAGGCCTCCCTTCACCGAGGGCCCCGCCTTCGGGACGGGGCCATCTCCGCGCGAGCGCGACGCTCCGGGGGGCCCCGCCTCGGACGCCGCGCCCGAAGGGGCCGATGCAAGGCCGGGCGAGCCGGGCGGCGAGG
Source organism: uncultured Acidobacteriota bacterium (assembly GCA_963700695.1). Taxonomy (GTDB): domain Bacteria; phylum Acidobacteriota; class Vicinamibacteria; order Fen-336; family Fen-336; genus JAJDNS01. The sequence goes on from CAVOYO010000006.1 coordinate 156,085, forward strand.
GCGGCGAGCGGGAGCCGGCTTCGCCGACGGTAGAGCCGTCCCCGGACGAGGCCACCAGGGAAGATCTCGGCCCGGATGAGGCCTCCGGGGACGTCGTCCGCCCGGATGAGGGCGTGGCGGAGGACGACACCTCGATCTCGGCCCTGCCCCTCCCCCGCAGCCACGGGTTCCGCGTCTACCGCCGCCTCCAGTCGAGCGCCTACCGGGCTCCGCTCAACGTCGAGCCGGTGGAGAAACGGCTCTTCACGGACACGGCGGCCCCGCTCGGCGCCACCGTCTGCTACGTGATCCGCGCCGTCGGGTCCACCGAGCCTCTCATCGAGAGCGCGCCTTCGAACGAGGTCTGCCTCGGCGTGCGTGACATCGCTCCACCCCCCCCTCCGAGCGGGCTGGCGGTCGTCCCGCGCGACGGGGGCCTCGAGGTCGTCTGGAGCCCCTCTCCCGAGAGCGACCTCGGCGGCTACCGGATCTACCGGGCCATCGGGGAAGGGGAGGGGGAACGGGTCGGCGAGGTTCCGGCCGGAACCACGGCCTGGCTCGACACCGGGCCGAAGGCGGGGGTCCTCTACCGCTACACCGTCACAGCCTTCGATCTGGCCGGGAACGAAGGCCCTGCCTCAGGGTCCGCCCAGGGGAGGGGGCAGTGAGCATCGGACGCTCCTTCCGTGTGCGGGCCGGCGGCACGCCGTCCTGGGCCCGCCAGGACGGGGAAGAGCTGCAGCCCCGGGTGATGACGCCGCGGCCCGGGGATATCATCTCTACAGGGACCCCGGCCGGCGTCGGCCCGCTCCGGCCCGGGGACGTGACGGAAATCGAGGTCGAGGGTGTGGGCACGCTCGGCAACCCCGTCGTGGAGGGCTAGGGAGAAGAGCATGAAGATTTTCCTCGACACTGCGAACCTGGACGAGATCCGCGATGCCGCGGCCCTGGGAGTGGTGGACGGCGTCACCACGAACCCCACCCTGCTTTCGAAGGAAAGGGGGGACCCCGAGGCCATCCTCGTGGAGATCTGCAATACCGTGGACGGCCCCATCTCCGGCGAGGTGGTGGCCACCGATGCCGAGGGCATGATCAAAGAGGGGAGGCACCTCGCCTCGCTTCACGAGAATATCGTGGTCAAGATCCCCTGCATCACCGAGGGGCTGAAGGCCACGAAGGTGCTCTCCGGTGAGGGCAAGCGGGTCAACATGACCCTCATCTTCAGTCCAACCCAGGCCCTCCTGGCCGCCAAGGCGGGGGCGCGCTACGTCTCGCCCTTCGTGGGCCGGCTCGACGACATCGCCACCCCGGGCATGGAGCTCGTGGCCGACATCATCCAGATCTTCGACCACTACGACTTCGACTGCGAGGTCCTCGCCGCCAGTCTCCGCCACCCCCTGCACGTGGTCGAGGCGGCTCGCATGGGCGCGGACATCGTGACCATGCCCAAGAGCGTCTTCTCGCAGCTGCTGAAGCACCCGCTGACCGACATCGGTCTCAAGCGCTTCCTCGACGACTGGGAGACGGTGAAGGCCCAGATGGCGGCAAAGGCGGCAGGGTAGGCCGATGCCTCTCTACGAGTACGTCTGCCGCGACTGCGAGACGGGTTTCGAGACGCTCGTGCGCCGCTTCGGCGACGAAGTCGCTTGCCCGTCCTGCTCGAGCGCCCGGGTCGACAAGCAGCTGTCCGTGTTCGCCGTCGCCTCCGCCTCGCCGTCGCCGCCCTTCGAGGGCTGCGGGGCGGGCGCGTGCGGCGCGATGGGGCGGGACGGCGGGCCCGGACCCTGCGGCGGCGGGGCCTGCGGCCTGCCGAGCTAGTGCCGTTCCAACAATCCGAACCTGGGAGGTGCCTCTGATGCGCGCGACGATTGCCCTGGTCCAGCGATCAGGGACAGGGCACACCAGGTTGGGACGGTACTAGGCGGGCGGCATGTCCCTCGACACCCTCCGGGACAAGGTCCGCCGGGCCGAGGAGGGGGGCGGTCCGGAACGCCGTGAGCGTCAACACCGGGAGGGCAAGCTCACCGCCCGCGAGCGGGTTGAGCTTCTCCTCGACGAGGGCAGCTTCGAGGAGCTCGACCAGCTGGTCGAGCACCGCTGCCTCGATTTCGGCATGGCCGACCAGAGGATTCCGGGCGATGGCGTCGTCTCCGGCTACGGGCGCATCGATGGCCGACTCGTCTACGTCTTTGCGCAGGATTTCACCGTCTTCGGGGGAGCCTCTCCGAGACCAACGCCCGGAAGATCTGCAAGGTCATGGACCTCGCGGTCGACATGGGCGCTCCCGTCATCGGGCTGAACGACTCCGGCGGGGCGCGCATCCAGGAGGGGGTCGCCTCACTCGCCGGCTATGCCGACATCTTCCTCCGAAACACCCTGGCCTCCGGGGTGGTGCCCCAGATCTCGGCCATCATGGGACCCTGCGCGGGGGGCGCGGTCTACAGCCCCGCCATCACCGACTTCAACGTCATGGTGAAGGACACCTCGTGCATGTTCGTGACCGGCCCCGACGTGATCCGCACGGTCACACACGAAGAGGTGACCAAGGAGGAGCTCGGCGGGGCGATGACCCACAACGCGAAGTCGGGGGTGGCCCACTTCGCGGTGGACGACGATCACGCCTGCCTCGCCCTCATCCGCGAGCTGCTCGGCTACCTGCCGTCGAACAACCTGGAGGAGCCCCCGCTCCACCGCACGGACGATCCGCCCGACCGCGAGGAGCCGTCGCTCGAGACTCTCGTGCCCGCTCGACCCGGTCAAGCCCTACGACATGAAGCGGCTGATCGCGGCGGTCGTGGACGACGGGCGCTTCCTCGAGGTTCACGAGCACTTCGCCCCGAACATCGTCGTCGGCTTCGCCCGCTTCGGCGGGCCGCGCCGTCGGCATCGTCGGCAACCAGCCTGCCCACCTCGCCGGCTGCCTCGACATCGACGCCTCGGTGAAGGGCGGCGCGCTTCGTGCGTTTCTGCGACGCCTTCAACATGCCCGCTCGTGACCTTCGAGGACGTGCCCGGCTTCCTGCCCGGGACCGACCAGGAGTACGGGGGGATCATCCGTCACGGGGCCAAGCTGCTGTACGCCTTCGCCGAGGCCACCGTGCCCAAGATCACCGTGATCACCCGCAAGGCCTACGGCGGGGCCTACTGTGTGATGTCGAGCAAGCACCTCCGCACCGACGTGAACTTCGCCTGGCCCACCGCGGAGATCGCGGTGATGGGCCCGGAGGGCGCGGTCAACGTACTCTACCGGCGCGAGCTGCAGGCGGCAGCCGATCCTGACGCGCTGCGGGCCAGGAAGGTCAAGGAGTTCCGGGAGAAGTTCGCGAACCCGTACGTCGCCACGGACCGCGGCTTCGTCGACGCCGTCATCGAGCCGCGGCACACCCGAGAGAAGATCATCGCCGGCCTGGAGATGGCGCGCACCAAACGCAGCCACAACCCCCCGAAGAAGCACGGGAGCATCCCCCTGTGAGTGGGGCGAGAGAGCCCGGGGCGAGGTGAGAGCCGAGGGTCGCGCTCTCCGGAAGATCCTGGTCGCCAACCGGGGTGAGATCGCGGTTCGTGTGATCCGCGCCTGCCGAGAGATGGGGATCCGGACGGTGGCCGTCTTCTCCGAGCCCGACCGGGCGGCGCTGCACGTCCGGCTCGCCGAGGAGGCCCGCTTCATCGGTCCCGCTCCCTCGAGCGAGTCCTACCTGAGCATCGACCGGATCCTCGAGGCGGCGGCGGCGAGCGGCGCCGAGGCCGTCCACCCCGGATACGGGTTCCTCTCCGAGAACGCGGCCTTTGCCGAGGCCTGCGAGGAGAAGGGGCTCCTCTTCATCGGACCCCGGAGCGAGACGATCGCCCTCATGGGCGAGAAGACCGCGGCCCGCCGCGAGGCGGTGGCGGCAGGCGTGCCCGTCGTCCCCGGGACGCTCGAGCCCCTCGCCGACGAGGCCGCCATCGGCCGGGAGGCGGCCGGGATCGGCTTCCCGATCATGCTCAAGGCGGCGGCGGGGGGCGGGGGCAAGGGCATGCGCCTCGTGGGCTCCGCCGACGAGCTTCCGTCGGCGCTCGCCCGCGCCCGCTCGGAGGCCCGGGGTGCCTTCGGGGATGACCGCGTCTACCTCGAGAAGGCCATCGTCCGCCCCCGCCATGTCGAGATCCAGGTGCTCGCCGACCTCCACGGCAACGTCGTCCACCTGTTCGAGCGGGAGTGCTCGATCCAGCGCCGTCACCAGAAGGTGATCGAGGAGAGCCCGTCGCCCCTCGTGACACCCGAGCTGCGCGAGCGGATGGGGGCCCTCGCGGTAGCCCTCGCGAAGCGGGTCGGCTACGCGAACGCGGGGACGCTCGAGTTCCTCATCGGCGCCGACCGAAACCCGTACTTCCTCGAGATGAACACCCGGCTGCAGGTCGAGCACGCGGTGACGGAGGAGGTGACCGGGGTCGACCTCGTGAAGGCGCAGATCCGCATCGCCCAGGGTGAGGCCCTTCCGTTCGGACAGGAGGAGCTCGCGCAGCGGGGCCACGCGATCGAGTGCCGTGTCTACGCGGAAGACCCGGACGCGGGCTTCATGCCCAGCCCGGGCCGGATCGTGGCCCTGCGCACCCCGGGCGGCCCCGGTGTCCGTGACGACTCCGGTGTCTACGAGGGCTGGGAGGTGCCGGTCCACTACGACCCGCTGATCTCGAAGCTGGTCGTGTGGGCACCGACCCGGGACGACGCCATCCGGCGCATGAGGCGGGCGGTGTCGGAGTACAAGGTGCTGGGGATCCGGACGACGCTCCCCTTCTTTCAGCGCGTCCTTCGGCATCCCGCCTTCGTGGCCGGCGACATCGACACCTCCTTCGTCGAAACCATCCTGGCCGAGGCCGACCCCGATCGTGAGCGCCGCGAGTCCGTCCGGCTGGCAGTCGCGGCGGCGGCGATCCGAGCCCTCCGGGAGCGTCGAGCGTCGCGGCTGCGACCGTCGAAGGATGGAGTCGTCCGCTCCGCGTGGTGGGCCGCCGGGCTTCGCGAGGCGCACGGCCGACGGCGGGGAGCGTAGCGGTGCGCCTCGATGCGAGCGCCGACGGGCACACGATCCGGGTCGAGGTGCGCCGGAGGGACGGTGGCTACACCGTGACCCTAGACGGCGAGGCCCTCGACATCGATCTCGTCGAAACCGGCGACCACTTCGCGAACCTCGTCGTGGATGGCCACAGCCACGAGATCGGCCTCGAGACGTGGGCCGACGGCTACCGCGTTCACCTCCCCGACGACACCGTCACCGTTGCGCTCACGGAGGCGGCCCGTGGCGGCACCCGCCCCGCCCGACGGCCGGTGGGGCCGACGCGGCTCACCGCCCCCATGCCGGGGCGGGTGGTGCGGGTGCTGGCCGAGAAGGGCCGGAACGTCGAGCCCGGAGATGGCCTCGTGGTGATCGAGGCCATGAAGATGGAGAACGAGCTCAGGGCCCCACGCAAGGGCCGCGTCGACGAGGTGGCGGTCCGCGAGGGACAGGCGGTCGAGGCCGGGGCCCTGCTGCTGATCGTCGTCTGAGGGAGATCCCGTGTCACGCCGACGGCTGATCTTTCTTTTCACCCTCGTCCTCGTCTTCACCGCGCTGTACGCGCTCTGGCGCTCTCCCGACTGGGGCGCGCGGCTCGTCGAGCACGCGCTCGGCGGCTACTTCCACCGGACGGTCCGTGTCGAGAAGCTGCGCTTCCGAGCCTTCCCGGTCGAGGTCGAGGTGCGCGGCCTGCGCGTCGACGGAGCGAGCCCGGACGCGCCGCCCTTTCTCGAGGTGCCGAGCGCCCGGGTGCGACCCAGCTTTGCCCCCCTTCGCGGAAACCGCCTCGTTCTCTCGAGGGTGAGGGTCGAGGGGCTGAGGCTCCGCATCCACGCGTACCACGGCCCGCCCGAGGGTCCGGGGGGTGACGACATCCCGAGGCTCGGCGGCGGGCGAGGCGGAGGGGGGGGCCGAGGCCTCCAGGTGAGCATCGAGCGGCTCGTGATCGTGGGCGGGCGAGTTCGTCCTGAACCACGCCCGGGTGCCTCTCGACCTCGACCTGCCCAAGTTCCAGGGACGCATGGCGGGTCGACCCGAGGGGGGAGTGGCCGGGCACGTCTCCTTCGGCCCCGGCGCCCTGCGCTTCGGCGACGCTCCGACGATGCCGATCGGCACCGAGATCGATCTCGTGATCCACCGGGGCCTGCTGACCGTCCTGCGGGCGCGGATCATCGGGGAGCAGACCGATCTCGGCCTACCGCGGCCGGCTCCAGCTCTCGGGGCGGCCGCAGGGCCAGTTCAGCATCGAGGGCCCGGTCGACCTCGCTCTCCTCGAACGCCACATCTTCCGCTCCGGTCTCGAGCTGGGCGGAGCCGCGAGCTGGAACGGTCTCGTCTCCGTCGACGGCTCGCGCCTCCGCATCGAGGGTCGCGCGGAGGGCACTGGCGGGACCTTCCGGGGCAGCGCGGTGCCACGCTTCGCCATGTGGCTGTCCTACGACGGCACCTCAGGGCTGGTCATGCGTGACCTCGACGTCGACTCCCTGGGAGGCTCGGCCTCTCTTGCCGTCGACGTGCCTCCCACGAAGACGGGCCGTCCGGTCCACATCCGGGGATCGGTGCAGGAGATCGACGCCGAGGGCGTCTTGCAGATGCTCTTCGGCTGGGGCGAGATGGGCGTCGGCACCGCCGCCACCGGCGAGCTCGACGTGAGCTGGCCCAAGGGCCGGAACCGCCTCGTGAGCGGCCGTGTCGACGTCGACCTCGCCGAGCGCACCGACGGACGAACGGCCTTCGACGGGCGGCTCGAGTGGAGCGCCGAAGAGGGGGTGCAGATCTACGAGAGGGCCGAGCTTCCGTTCCGCCCTGATGAGCGGGCAGGTCTCGGGCCGGATCGACGTCGACGACCGCGCCGATCTGTCGATCGACGGCGAGACCAGGGATCTCGTCGCGACCGACGACCTCTTCGCCCGCGTGCGCCGGGCCGTCGGCAATCCCGAGGCTCGTCCGGCGGGGTTCATCGGCTCCGGCTCCTTCCGCGGGCACTGGGGGGGGACGACGTCGTTGCCGATCTTCCAGGGCCGCTTCAGCGGCCGCGACATCCGGTACATCGGACGTGGACTGGGGAAGCGCGGAGTGGGCGGGAACGTTCGACACCGGCTCGGAGTTGGTCGATTCGCGCTCGCTCCGGCTGCGCAAGGGCGACGCCGAGATCTGGTGGGACGGCCGGACCGAGATCGGGTGGTACGGCCTGCGCGACGCCATCGAGGGGGAGGCCCGTGTCTCGGGCTGGCCGATCGAGGACATCGCCACGTTCATGGAGTGGGACCTCGAAGCCACGGGCGCCCTGAGCGGAGAGGCCCGGGTCCGAGGCCGGCGCAGCGCACCCGAAGGCGAGGCCCGCGTGGCCATTCGCGAGGGGCGGTACTACGGCGTCCCCTACGAGGAGGCCGTGATCGCGTCGCGCTGGCGGGACCGCAGGCGCCGAGGTGACCTCGGGAGAGGTGAGGCTCGGGGGGGGCACGACCGCCTTCGTGGGGAGCCTCACCGACGACGGTGTGTTCGATGGCTCGGCCGAGATGATGGACGTCGACGTCGGCGCTCTCCTGCCCCGCCCCGTCCCCGACGTGGCGTTCGGCGGGCGTCTGTCCGGCCGGCTCGTGCTGCAGGGGACGCTCGCCCGCCCGCGTCTTCGCGGCGAGCCTCACCTCGCCCCGCATCTTCCTCGGAGACGAGGGCATCGGCGCGCTCGAGGCGAACCTGGTCGGCACGGGCGATGGAGCGCTGTCGATCGACGGTCGCTGCCGCTCGGGGAGAGTGGACATCGCCCTCGGGGGTTCGGTGAGCGCGCTCCCTCCGTACGAAGCGGCCTTGGAGCTGAGCGCGCGCGACACCAGCCTCGATCCCTTTCTGCGTGCGGTGAGGCCGGCGCTGCCCTCGACGATCGCCCTCGTGGTCTCCGGTCAGATGCAGCCTCACCGGGCCGCTGGCTCGGCCGGTCGAGCTGCGGGCGGAGGCGAACGCCCGCGATCTTCGCCTCCTGCTTCCCGACTATCCGATCCGGTCGCGAGGGTCGGTCCGGCTCGGTCTCGAAGGGGGCCGCCTCCGACTGGCCGACTTCCATCTCGCAGGGGAGGGCACCGACCTCGCGGTGACCGGGGCGGTCGATCTCGTTGGCGACGGGCCTCTCTCCGTCTCGGCCCGGGGACGGGCGGACCTGCGCGCCCTGTCGCTGGTGACACGGCGCCTGCGTGGGGTCGGCGCCGCCCGCCTCTCGGTCGAGGTCAGCGGCACACGTTCCGCCCCCCGCGTGGCGGGGGCGCTCGATCTGGACGGGGCAGGCCTGCGCGTCCGCGGTTTCCCCCACGGGGTCGAGGACATGACGGGCACGGTGCGCTTCACCGAGGCGGTGGCCGAGCTGCGAGGACCTGAGCGGGTCTCTGGCCGGCGGCCGCCTCGCGATCGGTGGCCAGGCCGCCTACGCCGGGGGCCGGCTGACGTCCGTACGACATCCAGCCCTCCGGACGCGGTCTCTCGCTGCGCTATCCGGAGGGGCTCCGGAGCCTGCTCGACGCCGAGCTCCGTCTGTTCGGCAACGCCGACGAGCAATGGGTCACCGGCACGATCGACGTCCGCCAGGCCCTGTATCGCCGTCGCTACGACCTCGCGTCCGAGATTCTGAGCTCGGGTCGCGCCCTCGCGGGGCCCAGTCTCCCTGACGGAGGGGCCCGGCTCGACCTCCAGATCCGCGCCCCGGGAACGCTGCGGATCGACAACAACCTGGCGACCCTCACCGCGCGGGCCGACCTCGCGCTGCAGGGTACAACCAAAGCGCCGGTGGTCACCGGTCACGCCCAGATCGAGGGCGGACAGCTCTACTTCCAGGGGCGCACGTACGTCATCCAGCGCGGGACCCTCGACTTCGTGAACCCCCGCAAGCTCGACCCGCTCTTCGACATCGAAGCGGAGACCTTGATCCGCTCGTATCGGGTGACGCTGCGCGCCAGCGGGACGCTCGAGCGCGTCACCCCGACGCTTGACGTCGGATCCGCCGCTCAGCTCGCTGCAGATCCTGGCGCTCCTGGCGGGTCAGGACGAGAGCGAGGTCGCCAACCTCACCCAGACGCAGGCCCGTGCCAACCAGGCGCAGCTCGCGGCGGCGGGGGCGGCGACTCTCGCCGCGGGGCGGCTCTCCGAATCGGTGGGGCTCGAGCGTGAGGCGGAGCGGCTCTTCGGGCTGAACCGTTTCTCGATCGACCCCTCGCTCCTGCGGGGTGCCGGCTCCACCCCGACCGCACGTGTGACCGTGGGCAAGCGTCTCTCCCCGGACCTGAACGTCCTGTACTCCCAGGACCTGCGGGGCACCGAGGAACGCATCCTGGCCGTCGAGTACAACCTCTCCGATCGGCTCTCGCTGCGTCTCACCCGAACCGACCCCGGCACGGCCAAGACCGGGGTCGAAGAAGGCTGGGGCTTCGACCTGAGGATTCGTCAGTCCTACTGATGCTCGGCGCTGCTGCTCGCCGCTGTCGCGATCCCGACCGGGGGATCCAACCCCGCGAAGGACGGTGAGCCCGTGCAGGTGGTTCGCATCGAAGCAACCGACCCGGATCGGCTCGAGCGCTTCGTGCACATCCGAGCCCGGCCTCCCCCTCGACCCCGAGGCGGTGCGCCGCACCGTCGAGCTGCTCTACGCGACCGGTCAGTTCGAGGACGTGCGCGTGGAGATCGAGCGGGCGGGGGACGATGGACGACTGACGGTCGTGGTCCGCCCGCGTCCGGCTCCTCTCCTCGTGGACGCTCGGGTGGAGGGGGACCAGGTCCTGAGCGCCCGGACCCTGCGCCGCATCACCCGCCTCCGTCACGGTGAGCCTCTATGGGCCTCGCGGCGCGAGCAGGCCGGCCGCGAGGCCGCCCTCGCCCTCGTCGAGCGAGGCTATCTCGAGGCGCTCGTCGAAGTGGCCACGGAGCGGGCTCCGGGAGGTGCGATCGCCGTCTTCCGGGTGCGGTCGGGCCCCCGCGTCCGGGTGGGCTCGGTGTCCATCTCCGGCGCCGGGACGGTGCCCGGGGTCTCGCTCGATGATCTCGTCCGACCGCGCCGGGGCGGGATCTACCGCCGGGACCAGGCGACGAAGGCCGCCGAAGCGATGCGCCTGCGCCTCGCGCGGGCCGACCACTGGCAGGCGACGGTGACGGTCCGCGAGACGTACTGCCCCCGGTCCCGCCCGCATGAGCATCGTCTTCGCGGTCGAGCCCGGCCCCCTCATGGACGTCGAGTTTCGGGGAACGAGAATCCCGAGGGGCCTTCGCGGAGAGCTGCGGGACCTGCTCCGCGAGGGGGGGACGAAACGAGACGTCCTCGAGGCCGGGGCGGATCGCATCGAATCTCACCTCCGACACCTCGGGCATCGCGAGGCGGCGGTGCGTGCTCTCACCGAGCCGCGTTCACCAGCCCGCGCGGGGAGAATCTGTCGTGTTCGCCATCGAGCCCGGTCCGCGGGCGGAGGTGGCGTCGGTGGCGCTCGAGGGTGCGGACGCCGCCCTCCTGTCGGATCTCGGCACCCGGCCGGGACATCCGATCGAAGACTCGGTCCTCGGGCTCGACGTGCAGACGCTGACGCGCCGCCTCGAGGACCGCGGGCACTTCGAGGCGACGGTGGAGGCGGACGCGCCGGAGGGAGGCGGGGCGCTGCCGGTCGTCTTCATTGCCCGTCCCGGCCCGCAGGCCACGGTCGTCGACTTCGTCCTCGACGGCCCACCCCTCCCGCCAGCTCGGGAGGACGAGGCCCCGCAGGAGCTGGCGGTCCGCGCGGGTCTTCCCTACCGGGTCCGAGACGTGGCGTCGAGCCGGGAGGCGCTCCTCTCCACCTGGCGTCGCGCGAGGCTTCCTCGAGGTCGGTGTCGAGCCCGAGGTCGAGCTCTCCGAGGACCGGACCGAGGCGCGCGTGCGGCTCGTCGTGGAGCCGGGGCCGCGGACGATCGTCGAGAGCGTCGTTCTCGCCGGCCTCCACCAGACCCGGGAGGTCACGGTCGCACGCGAGATCGACCTGCGCCCGGGCGAGCCCTTCTCGTTCGAGCGCGTTCTGGAGAGCCAGCGCCGCCTCCTGAGCCTCGGCATATTCGAGAGGGTGACCATCAGCGAGCTCGACCCCGACCGCGAGCAGCAGCGGGACGTGGTGGTGAGCGTCCAGGAGGCCCCGCGCACGACAGTCTCCTGGGGCGTCGGCTACTCCGAGCAGGACCTGCTTGCGGGGCAGCGTGGAGCTCACTCGGCGGAACCTGAGCGGCCTCGGGCGAACCGCCTCGGTCTTCGTGAGGGGCAGCTTCCGCAGCAGCCGCTTCCTGCTCAACGTGCGCGAGCCCTGGCTGTTCGGGAGCGACCTCGATTCGTTCGTGACCGCCTTCTGGGAGGAGGAGGAGCGGACGAGCTTCGACTACAACCGCAAGGGCGGGGTCCTGCAGGTGGGCCAGGTGCTCGACGTCCGCACCACGCTCATCTACCGCTATCTCTACCAGGACACGAACGTCTTCAACATCAAAGTGCTGCCGGAAGAGATCGACCGCCAGTTCCGCACGTACACGGTCTCCGGGCCTGCCTTCTCCGTGGTGTGGGACACCCGCGACGATCCCCTCGAGCCCCGTCGCGGGGCCTTCTTCGGGTCGGACCTCGGGCTCTCGGCCGACGCCCTCGGAGGCGCGAGCTACGTGAAGGGCTTCTTCCAGGCCGCCCTCATCCGGAGGTTCCGGTCCGACCTCGCGTTCGTGCTCTCCGCCCGGCTCGGCCTGGCCGCCACCTACGGGGTGGGCTCGCCGCCGCTGCTCCCCCTCCCCGAGCGCTTCTTCGCGGGCGGCGCCTACGGCCCGAGAGGATGGCCCGTCGACGAGGTGGGCCCGAAGATCATCACCCCGGACGGCGAGGTCTTTCCCACCGGGGGCAACGCGCTTCTGCTCGGGGGGGCGGAGCTGAGGTACGACCTCACCCGTTCGTTCCAGCTCGCCACGTTCCTGGACATCGGCAACGTGTACCCCGAGGTGCGCGACCTCTCCATCCCCGATCTGCGCAAGAGCGTGGGCCTCGGGGTGCGCTACCTGACGCCGATCGGACCGATCCGGCTCGACTACGGCCACAAGATCCACCGTCTCCCCGGCGAGTCGTCCGGGCGGTTCCACCTCACCATCGGCTATGCGTTCTAGAAGCAGGTTGCTGAAGACACTTCGATTCGCGGTGCGGGCCGGCTCGGTGGCGGCGGGAGTGGTCGGGGGCCGACTTGCGGACCTCGGACCATCGGCCCGCACGCGAGTCTCGAAGTCGCCTTTTCGGCAGCCGGCGGGAATCATCCTCGTCCTGCCGCTCCTTCTGGCGGCGCTGCCCGGAGCCGCCAGCGACCCGGCCCCAGACGACGAGCTCGTCGAGCGCATCCTCGCGGTGGTGGACGAGAGGCCCCTGCTGCTGTCGGAGGTGCGGGCGGTGGAGGCCGTGCGCCACCTGGATCGCGGGCAGGCCCTCGAGGCATCCATCGACGAACGTCTCATGCATCAGGAGGCGGCACGGCTGCCCCAGGCTGCGGTCTCGGACGAGGACGTGGAGCGGGCGCTCGGGGCGCTCCTCGAGACCCGGCCCGACCTCGCGTCCCGGGTGCCCCGCTCGGAGCTCCGGCGCCTGATCCAGCGGCAGGCGGTGATCCTCAGGTACGTGGACTTCCGCTTCCGGCCGCAGCTTCGGATCGGGCAGGAGGAGTTGCGAGCGGCCTGGAACGAGGACTACAAGGGAGAGCCCGAGGGGCCGCCCTTCGAGGAGGCGACGCCGGAGCTGCGTGCCCGCCTGGAGCGCCAGGCGCTCGACCGGCGGATAGAGGACTGGGTCGAGGACCTTCGAGGACGGGCCGAGATCCGCTACGTCGAGGGACCGGGCTCGTCCTCGTCAGTCCCGCGGCGCGAGACGCCTGCGGAACCGTAGGCACCCCGCCCGGCGAGGAGCCGGATCCGGATGAGGTCAAAGAAGGCGGCGCCTCCTCCGCCCAGGCTCACCCGGCTGGCCTCGTCGTTTCGCCACACCACCGGCACCTCGACGATCCTCAGACCGCGACGCCGAGCGACGTAGAGGGCCTCCACGTCGAACGAGAATCCGTCGAGACGGCACGCCCCGAACGACTCCTCGGCGGCGTGCGCGGTGAACAGCTTGAAGCCGCACTGGGTGTCTTTCAGCCCTGGGAGGAGGAGGCCCTGGACGACGCGGTTGAAGAGGCGTCCCATGGCCTCGCGGTAGGCGGGCTGGTGGACCTCGATCTGCGCACCGGGGACCGCACGCGAGCCGATGGCGACCTCGGCCCCCCGGTCGATCTCGCTCATCAGCCGCGGCAGCTCCTCGATCGGGGTCGACAGATCGGCGTCGGTCATGAGACGGCGCTGTCCCGTGGCCGTCAGCATCCCCCGCCGGACCGCGTAGCCCTTGCCCCGGTTCGGCTGGTGGCGGAGGAGGACGAGCGCCTCTCCCCCCGCCTCGCGGGCGGCCTCGGCGGTGCCGTCGGTGGAGCCGTCGTCCACGACGACGATCTCGTGGCGACCCGGCACGTCGGCGAGCCAGTCGCGGAGGCGGACGAGGGTCTTCGGCAAACGCCGGGCCTCGTTGAAGGCGGGGATGACGACGGAGAGCGACGGCGGGCTCACGACCCTTCTTCTCCAAAGAGCCCGGCCACGAGCGGGGCCAGACCCGAAGGCAGTTCCACCAGCCCGAGCTCCCGAGCCCCGCACCGGACCTCGTCGAGCGCGCCCGAGGTCAGGGAGCCCTCCGCCGTCCGCCGGGCGGCGAACGCGTCGAGCCCCGCCGCCTTCGTTCGGTCGACCGTGCGCAGCACCTCGAGGAGCGGCCTCGCGCAATGCGACGGGTCTCGGCGCTCGGCCGCGAAGGCCCGCGCCACGCGGCCCATGCGGACGCGCAGCGAGTCGTCGCTGAGCAGTCGCTGGACGAGGGCCACGGTCTCGTCGGCCTCGGTCGACCCCGGTGAGATCCAGGCCACCACTCCTTCCGGGAGCTCGCGCGCGGCTCCGGACCCAGCGGTCACGAGCGTGGGGATGCCGCCCGCGACCGCCAACGGGACGGCGGCGCCGAGACCGGCGCGCGTCGGCTGCTCGAGCGCCACCGCGACGTCGGCCGCGGCGACCCGCGAGGGAAGCGTCGGGTCGGCCTCGCTCACCCGGGCCACCACCGCCCGGGGGGCCGTTTCGCGCAGCCGATCGAGGGCTCGAGAGCCGGGCGACGGCGGAGCGTCGTCGTGTGCGGGTTGGATGGCGAGGACCACGTGGCTCCCGTCGTCGAGCCCGAGGGCCTGCCGTGCCGCGGCCCGCCCGGGAAGCGGAGCCAGGCCGACGAAACCCAGCGGAAGGTGGAGGACCGGCCGGCCCGGGAGACGGGCGGCGACCGCCGCGTGCACGGCCTCGGTCGTGGCCACCACCCCGAGGCTCGACTCCATCACCCGCTCGTTCGCGGGGAGCAGCATCGGCAGCAGCCCCCCCCACCCGCGGAGCACCTGTCGAGCCACGAAGGCGCCCATCTCGCCGTGCGCCCTTCGGAGCTCGCGCCGATACGTCGCCGCCTCGCCCCGGCCGGCCGTCTCGGCGTGGACGAGACGGTGCAGACCCCACTCCTCGAGCACCACGAGGCCCGGCCTCCGGAGGAGCGCGCGATACACGAAGCCATGGGCGGGGTCGTCCGCCACGTGGTAGACGTGGAGATCGGCCGCGGGCTCCCGGGCGGGCTCGTCCCCCACGAGATCGAGCCGTGTCTCGAGCGCGAGCAGGGGGGCCAGCGCCGCCGGCCACCCTCGATCGACACGCGGGCTCCACAGGGCGAGCCTCACCGGATCGACTCCGTCAGCCGGTCCACGACCACGTCCCAGGTGATGTGGGCCACGCGGCGACGGCCCTCCTCGCCCATCTCCCGCAACCGGGTGTCGGAAAGGGAGTAGAGACGGTCGATCGCGCCGGCCAGGGCCCCCGGCTCGGGCTCGGTCACGGAGCCGGTGATGCCGTCCTCGACGAACTCGAGCGGCCCCCCTGCGTCGGTGGACGTGATCACGGGCTTTCTCGAGAGGAAGCTCTCTACGGTCACGTAGCCGTAGTCCTCGTCTTCCGGCGTGTACCACGCCGCCCGGCAACGGGCGTAGAGGGTCAGGAGATCCTCCGTGGACACGAAGCCCAGGAAGTCGATGCGGTCGCTCACGCCGAGCTCCTCGGCGAGGCGGCGCAGGGCCGGCTCGGTCGACCCCGTGCCCGCGATCTTCAACCGCGCGCGGGCGCCCCCCTGGGCGACGGCCCGGACCGCGAGATCGACGCGCTTGATCCGCTCGAGCCGCCCCGCGTACAGGAGATAGTCTCCGTATTCGTCGGTCCGGAAACGGGCTGCGTCACGGGGAGGCGGGTGGAGCGGCGTTCCGGAGAGCCGGTTGAAGCGGGACAGCCGATCGGCCACGTTGGCGGAGATCGTGAAGATGGCCCGACACTCGCCGAGCGCGGCCGCATCCATCGCGCGGATCGACTCCCGCACCTCCCGGTCCTCCGGGCCGTCCGTGAGGGAGGCGAGGGCCGTTCCGAAGAGGTCGTACGCCTCACGGTGCTGATGGAACAGCCACACGACCTTGCGTGGATGACGCACCAGATAGCTTGGAAACTTCGTCGGGATCACGAGATCCACCGGTCGTCCCGTCGTCTCTCTCAGCTCCAGCAGCCGCCAGGTGATCGCCTGGCGCACGATCTCGGCGGGCGGGTGGCCGTGGAAAGGGACGCTCACCACGTCCGTCCGGAAGCCACGGCGAGCCAGTTGCTCGGCGAGCTCGCGGACGAGGATCTCCGCCCCGCCGGTCACGTAGGGTGCCTGGGCGGCGCAGACGAGGACGGTCTTCATTCCGGATGCCGCAGGGTCTTCTCCACCCGGGCCAGACGCTCTCTCACGTCCTCGAGCGCGAGCTCCAGCGCCGTCCGGCCGCGGCTCCCGTCCGCCAGCACGAGGTCGATCCGACGCACGAGATCCTGGACGTGGCCGACGAGCTCCTTCTCCAGGATCGCGTGTCGCTCGTCGGCCTCGTCGAGGCGTCGGCCGAGGTTCCCGAGGAGCCGGTCGTACCGGCGGTGGGTCGCCGCCACGCGCTCCGCGAGATACACAAGCATCTCGTTGTCCAGCTGCACCTGATGGGAGTTGAAGGTCCGCTGCGCCTCGAAGCGCGGTTGGAGAAGTCGCTCGAGCAGACGACGGAGAAGACCGAACCGCCCGTGCGAGGACTCGGTCTCGGCTCGCCAGGCCGCGTTGACGGCGGCGGCGTCGGGGGGATCGGGTGGGGACTCCGCCGCCGTCTCGGTCTCGTGCGACGAGCGCGGGGGGGACTCCCGGGGTGGAGCCATCGGAGCCGGGATCGGTTCCGCCTGCCCGCCGTCGGCAGGCTGCGCGCGGCTGCGGACCTCGTCCCTCACGCGGCGCAACTTCTCCGCAATCTCGTCCCGCTCGTCGCTCACGCTGGTGTCACCCCGAAAACACTGCATTCTAAGTCACACCCGGGGTCAGGCGGCAGGCGGGTCGGTACCTTGACAAGCTTGAGGTGCGAACTCGACAATCCGCCGTGGCCGACGAGACCACGCACCCGGCGCTCGAGGCCTTCCGCCGTCGCCTCGCGGACGAAGAGGCAGCCTACGCCCAGGCGCTGGCCGCGCTGGATGCCCTCGCCGCCTATCCGCTGCCCGAAGAGACCGGGCCTGAGGTGTGGGAGCTGCTCGGCGAGCTGAACGGCCTGGCCTCCCCGCCGGAACGAACGCCGGAGCGTGGCCTGGCCGGTGCGGTGGCCCGTCGCGTGCTGGCCACCCTCGGGCCCGTGATCGAGCGACAGACCCGCTTCAACGCGGTGCTGGTCCGCCTGCTCAACGCGCAGATCGACCATGCCTCGCGGCACAACGCTCGCCTGCGCGCGCTTGCCGAGGGGATCGTCGGCTACGCCCAGCGCGTCGAGCCCATCATCGACGCACGCGACGACGTGCGGGCGGCACGTGCGCCGAGCCAGGCCGAGCAGGTCCTCGAGGTCTTCGGTCAGCGTCTCGAGTCCATGGGGCAGAGCCTGGAGGGTCTTCTCGCCCTGCGCGACCGGATCGAGGCGCTCTCAGAGGAGGTGCGCGCCGTGCGGGGGGGGCTGGAGGCGGCCGCCCCCTCGCCAGAGGTGGCCCGGGCGGCCGCACGGGCCGCGGCCGACTCGTCCTACACCGCGTTCGAGAACCGGTTCCGCGGCAGCCGCGAGGAGATCCGCGGTCGACAGGAGGACGACGTCGCCCTCTTCCGGGGTCTGGCGCCGGTCGGCGACCTCGGGTGTGGACGGGGGGAGTTCCTCGAGCTGCTTGGGGCGGCGGGGATCGAGGCCTGGGGCGTCGAAGGAAACTCCAACGCCGTCCGGGAGTGTCGGGAGAAGGGCCTCGACGTCGTCCACGGCGACATCGTGAACGCACTGCAGGAACGGGACGCGGGCTCGCTCGGCGGGCTCTTCGCGGCCCAGGTGGCCGAGCACCTGTCCCCCGCCGTGCTGGGCGCGCTCCTCGCCGAGGCCCACCGTACGTTGCGCGCGGGCGGCCTGCTGGTCCTCGAGACCCCGAACCCCGCCTCCGCGCTGTCCTTCCACGACGTGTTCATCCGGGACCTGACCCACGAGCGTCCGCTCCATCCGGAGACGCTGCGCTTCCTGGCCGCCGCCGCCGGCTTCACCGACGTCCGGATCCAGATGCGCAACCCGGTGTCCGAGGACGTCCGGCTGCGGCTCCTGCCGGGCTCGGGCCTTCCCCCGCCGGTGATCAAGGTCCTGAACGAGAACGTCGCCCGCCTGAACGCCCTGCTCTTCGCCCCTCTCGACTACGCCCTGATCGCGCGGCGCTGAAACGCGTCAGCCCGCCGGACGGCGGGCGAGGGCGACCACGCTGGCGCCGACGGGCAGCGTCACCCCCTGGCGGACGAGCGCCGCCTCGGCGAGGAGCGCGTGCCGGAAGGCCCACTCCAACGGCGGCGGCAGGAATCCCACGTCGGAGCCTTCGCGTCCCAGGAGGCGATCGAGCGTCCTTCGCGCGAGAAGGAGCGGGAACAGCAGTGAGTTGCAGTAGGTGGCCCGCATGATCGCGAGCCCCTGGGACTCCAGAAGACCGACGAGCTCGGTCCTCGTGTAGCGGTGCCGCGACTGCACCGCCACGTCATGGGCGCCCCAGAGGGCCCGGAGCGCGGGCACCCTCACGAGCACGAAGCCGCCGGGCCGGACGACGCGCACCATCTCGGCCACCGCCGCCCCGTCGTCGGGGACCCAGGCGTGGTAGACGACGTCGAAGGACGTGACGACGTCGAAGCTGTGGTCGGGAAAGGGCAGGGCGAGCACGCTGCCGCGGATTGCGGCCATCCCGCGGGCCCGGCAGCCCGCCGTGGCCTGCGGGACGAGATCGACGCCCACCGCCCGTCCGAGCTGGGCGAGGCGGACGAGGTTGCCGCCGGTGCCGCATCCGGCGTCGAGGATCCGGGGCGGGGCGTCCCTCGAGGTCTCTCGCGCGGCGAGGGCGGGCTCGAGGATCGCGTGCGCGATCGCTCGTTGACCGACATACCACCACTGGGCCTCTTCGGCCTCGAACATCCGGCGGTACTCGGCCGGCCTCACAGGCGGGTGGCGTCCGAGGTGAAGTAGGCGACGACTCGGTCGAGGACCTCGTCGAGCGTCACCTGCGGCTCGTATCCGGTGAGGGCCCGAAGCTTCGAGAGGTCGGGGACGCGGCGCTGCATGTCCTCGAAGCCCTCCTCGTAGGCCTTCTCGTAAGGCACGAGCACGATCTCGCTCTTCGATCCCGCGCGGGCCTTCACCCGCTTCGCGAGCTCGAGGATCGTCACCTCCTCGCGGTCGTTGCCCACGTTGAACACCTCACCCACCGCCGCCGGGGACTCCGCGAGCGCCGTGAGCTGTCCCACAACGTCGCGCACGTCGGTGAAGCAGCGCGTCTGCGTGCCGTCGCCGAAGACGGTGATGGGGTGGCCGAGCAGCGCCTGCTTCACGAAGTTCGGGATCACCATCCCGTAGCGCCCGGTCTGGCGCGGGCCCACGGTGTTGAAGAGGCGAACCACCACGACCGGCAGCCGTTTCTCCTTGTGATAGGCGAGGGCCAGGAACTCGTCGATGGCCTTGCTGCACGCGTAGCTCCAGCGCCCCTTGGAGGTTGGTCCCATCACGAGGTCCCCGTCCTCGCGGAAGGGAACGGTGTTGGCCTTCCCGTAGACCTCGGAGGTGGAGGTGAGCACCACCTTCTTTCTCTTCTTGTTGGCGAGCGCCAGCACCTTCTCCGTCCCGTGAACGTTCGTCTCGATCGTATTGACCGGGCTCTCCACGATGAGACGCACGCCCACCGCGGCCGCGAGGTGGTAGACGACATCCACGCGGTCCACCAGCTCGGCGAGCACGGGCCCGTTCATGATGGTCTCGATCGTGTAGTGAAACCCGGGCCGGCCCTTGAAGGGCTCGATGTTCTCGATCGAGCCGGTGGAGAGGTCGTCGATCACATGGACCTCGTCGCCTTTCTCGAGCAGGCGCTCCGTGAGGTGGCTTCCGACGAAACCGGCGCCGCCGGTGATGAGGGCCTTCATTCGAGCAAGTCCTCCTTCAAGGCCTCGTCGGCCTGAATGGGCCGGGCCGCCCGGCGACCGATGACGCGATCGGCCTCCCGCGGGGCGAGGCCGTGGGCGAAGCGGGGATCGGTGTGCTTGAACGCGAGCATCTCCGCGGTCAGGACATCGCCCCTCCCGATGAGGGTGGCGGCCACGATCGAGCGACCGCGCGAGGGAGGTGCAGAGGTCGCCACCTCCCGGCTCTCCCCCGTGTCGCCCCGGGCCCGCTCCGCCTGACGCAGCAGTTCCACCATCCGGTAGAACTCCTCGGGGCTCATGGCCGCGGCCGAGTCGCGACCCTTGCGGCTGCGGTCGAGGGAGAGGCGCTTCTCGACGAAGGCAGCGCCGTGGGCGGCGGCGAGGGCGGGGGCGAACAGGGCAAAGGCCGAGCTGGCATCGGTCGAGTCCAGCAGGCCCACCGGCACGCGGTGTCGCTCGCGCCGGGTCGCCAGCTCGCCCAACCGCAGCTCCTCCACCGCGGCCGGGGCCGCGGGGGGACAGAGGAGGAGCGCCAGGCGCTCCCCCGCGACGTCGAGGGCCTCCCACACGAGCCGCTCGGCGACCGGCCCCACTCCGATGAGGAGCGGCCGGCCGGCCTCCGCCAGGGCGCGCAGCAGGAGCGGATGATCGAGGTCGCTCGCGTGTGCCTGCAGGGCGTCGACCCCGGCCTCCGCGGCAACATCGCGCGAGGCGGGGTCCAGGACCTCGGCCAGCACCGCGAGGCCCGAGGCCCGGGCTGCCTCGAGCACCCGTCGCCAGTCCTTCGCCGGGAGCTCCGCCGCCTCCATCTCCGCGCGCTCCGGATGACGCCGCACGAGAAGCTCGTCGGTGCGGAAGAGCTGGAAGGCGATCGCGTCCGCGCCCGCCTTGAAAGCGGTTTCGATCAGGCGCAGGGCGGCCTCGGAGGATCCTCCGTGCGCGGCGCCGACATGGGCCACGACGAGGCAGGGCTGCCCTTCGCCGAGCAATCGGCCGCCGAGAGGGAGCGTCGAGGCCTTCATTCGGGCTCCACCCTAGCACGCGCCGCCTCGGCGAGCCGAGCCAGCGCGGGCCCGGGCTCGGAGCCAGGCTCCCAGACGAAGGTGACCTCGGCCCGCGGGCCGCCGTCGTGGCGGTCGAGCTCCTCTGGCTCGACCGGTCCGGGGTGGAGCACGGCGGCGGGGACCCGGGCGTTGGCGCACGCGGCCAGGAGTGTTCGTCTCTCGTCACGCGGTGAGCCACACAGGACGACCACCGCTGGTCGCACCACGGAGAGCAGCTCCATCGCCGCCTCGAGCCGGAGCACCGCCGCCGGGAGATGGCCGACGAGGATCCGCTCGAGATCGTGACCCGCCAGGTCGGAGAACCCGACACCCCGGTGGCGGTAGGACTCGAGGAGACCCGGAGCCCCGCGGAGCCGCTTCCAGCTCTGGCGCAGGAGACCCGCCGCCTCGACCGCGGCGCGCCGCACGCGTCGGGTCTCCCAGCGCGCGAGGGCGGCCGCGGGGACGACCACCCCGGGCAGCGAGAGCTCGGCTGCGGCCGCCTCGAGGAGCGGATGGAGCAGGAGATCGTCGCTCTCCCGCGCCGGGATGAAGAGAAGGGGAGCGCCTTCGGCTGGCCCGGCGGAGGTCGACGGAGAGGGCGGCGGGGGCGGCCCGCCGGGGGCGAACACGCGTCCCAGCACCCGCAGCCCGGCCGGCCGGCCGGCCGGGGCGGATCGGAGCGGCCGTGGCGTCGGCGTCGAACCGTGGAAGAGCACCCCACAGGCGGTGCAGGCGCGCGCGAGAAGCGTCGCTTCCGGGGGTGCGAGTCCCACGACGTCGACCTCACTCACGCCGGTGGCCTCCAGCAGTCGAAGCGAGATCTCGGCGAGCTCGGCGCACCGCGGCCCCGCGGTCTCGTGCCGGATGAAGCCCTCCGCCAGCCAGAGCAGCGAAGTGCCGTGCCAGGAGACGAGCTCCCGAAAGCTCCTTCCGTCCACGAGCGGCAGCCGTCCCCACAGACGCGTCCAGGTGCGCGCCGCCGCGATCGCCGCCGCGAGACCCTCATCCCCGATCACGGCCTCGACGGGACGGGCCGGCACCCCGGCCCGGACGAGGGCGGCGGGATCGACCCCGGGCCAGGCCACCACCTCTGCCCCGTCGCGCTGATGCGCGCGGGCGGGTGCCGGGGCCCCGCCGCCCCAGACGACCAGGCTGCGAGCGGGCTCAGACGTGGGCCGCTCCTCCCGCGCCGGCCGCGGCCCGCCTCCGGGGGCGAAGCCCGTAGCGGAACCGCAGGAGGGCGAAGTTGAGAAGCGCCATGTAGATCTCCTCCGAGGACAGCTTCGAGGCCTCGCGCGCGCGGTTCTTGAAGTGGATCGGGACCTCGCCGAGCCGGAAGCCGTGGATCCAGGCCTGGTAGGCCATCTCCCCGTGGACCACGTATCCGCGGATCTTGATCCGATCGAACTCCGTCTCCTCCAGCACCTCGCGGCGGTAGGCGCGGTAACCGCTCGTCGTGTCGCGGATCGGGACCCCGGCCACGATCGACACGTATTTGTTGGCCAGCCAGGAGAGCAGCGGGCGCCAGCGGCCCCAGTCCGACGTGCTGCCCCCCTCCACGTAGCGGGAGCCCACCACCATGTCCCGCTCCTCGAGCTTCGCCAGGAGCCTCGGCAGCTCCCGGGGGTGATGGGAGTAGTCGGCGTCCATCTCCACGAGAACGTCGTACCGCTTCGGATCGGCGAGGCCCTTGCGGAATGCGGCGATCACCGCCGCCCCGCGGCCCGCCTTCTCCGACCGCAGGAGGAGGTCGACCCGCCCCGGGTGCGCGGCCATGGCCTCACGCACCGCCTCCGCGGTGCGGTCGGGGCTTCCGTCGTCGGCCACCCAGACGTCGATCTCCTCTCCCAGGGCGACGAGATCGCGCACGAGAGGGCCGACGTTCTCACGCTCGTTGTAGGTGGGCACGACCACGAGCACTCTTGCGATGAGGCACCTCCGCGTGTCGATCCGGACCCGCTATTCTGCGGCGGGGTCGGGCGCCAAGTCCAACCGCTCGGCGGCCCGCGGACGGCTCACGCCTCCCGGAACGTGCGCAGGGTCTCGAGGTAGTGCTCGGGCAGTCCGATGTCGAACCGCCGGCCGGTGACCACCAGCCCCAGGAAGCCGTCTTCCTGACGGAGACGGTCGAGTGAGGAGGTGAGCTGAAACTCCCCGCGCTCGCGCACGTTGTTGCCAATGTGCTCCTCCAGATACGCGAACAGCGCCGGCTTGATCACGTACTGTCCGAAGATGGTGAGGTACTCGCCGTCGGGAAACCCTGGCACCCGGAGGCTGCTGCGGGCGTAGTCGACGGTCGGCTTCTCGGCGAACTCGGTCACGTTCAGGAGCCGGTTGGCCTCCACCCAGACCCCGGTCGCCGCCCCGAAGCTGCCAATCTCCTCCTCCGGAGTGCGGCGCAGACCCACGACGCTCGTTCCCGAGCGCTGATAGGCCTCCACGACCTGGCGGGCGCACCAGCCCCCGTCGTCGGCGCGGTACAGGTGGTCCCCGAGCATGAGCAGGAACGGCTCGTCCCCGAGCGCCTCGCGGGCGCAGTAGACGGCGTGACCGAACCCCTCCTGCGCGGTCTGGGTGACGAACCGGACCCGCCGCCCGATGTCGAGAATCCGGCGGGCGTAGTCCTGGAAGTGACCCGGCAGCTTGTTGAAGTTCTCGATCGAGATCTGGGTGTCGAAGAACGAGCGGAAGCCCTCGAGGTCTCCCTCCTGCACCACGATCACGACCTCTTCGATCCCAGCCTCGAGGGCCTCCTCCACGATCAGCAGGATCGCGGGCTTGGCTATCCCGTCGCGGTCGACCACCGGGAAGAGCTCCTTCTTCGTGGCCTTGCTCGCCGGAAACAGCCGCGTCCCGAAGCCGGCGGCGGGAATGAGAGCCTTCGCTCACCTTGGGTCCCGTGCCCAGGGTGAGGGTCAGGCAGCTCACTCCAAGATCGCGCTCGAGGATCTCGACCACCGTCTTCTGGTCATCGGCGCTCTGCGCCACGAGCTGGGCGGAGCCGTCTCCCTGCGAGCCGACGCCCTTGCCGCCCGAACACGTGGGCCCGGATCGGCTCGTAGCCGAGGACGCGGTGCAGGATGGGCGAGCGGAGCTCGTCCGGGCAGGCCGGGGTCGCGTAGCGGTCGAACTGGGCCTGGGCCTCGTTCATCAGCCCCCGAGCCGTTCGCGCGTCGCCGTCCCGCAGAGCGCCGCGATCGCCTCGTGCGACGACGCGCGTGTTGAGTCGGCCCGAGAAGCTGCTGGACGCCCTTCTCGACCTCGCCCTCGGCGAAGGGGTACGACCGGTTGAGACCCTTGAGGATCTCGAGCGTGTTCTTCTCCGCCTTGAGGTCGACGATCACGAAGTGGAGGTTGCGCCCGGGACGGACCTCCTCGGTCTCGATCCGGTCGCCGTCGAACGTCATGAGGACGGCCCGATCGCCGAAGGCGCATCCCTGGTCCATCCTCCCGCAACGGGAGGGGGTCGTGATCTCGCCCTGGTAGGCGAGCTCCATCTCCCCGCGCACGGTGAGCCGGAGGTCGTAGACCCGGTTGAAGGCGCGGGCCGTCAGCACGCGAGATGGCCGCGCTCGAGGAGAGGCCCTTCTTGATCGGGAGATCGGTCCGGTGGTTGCGGATGGACGAGCCCGCGGACCCGGTAGTTGGTGAGCACCTGGTAGGCGACCCCGGCCGCGTAGCTGAAGAAGCCGCCCCCCTGCGCCTCCTCGAGAAGCGCCTTCGCCTCGAGGGGGATCTCCCGCGGACCCAGGGTCTCTCCGTCGGGGGTCGTCGAGGTGAGCACGAGGGCGGTGGGGTGAGGCTCCACCTCCGCGTGGATCCCCTGGTTGGTGCCGCAGATGAGCGTGTAGACCCTTCTCGATCTCTGCGTTGACGCGACGGTACCCACCTGCCCAGTCGGAGTGCTCTCCGAACAGGCAGATGCGGCCGGGGACGAAGATCTTCACCGCTAGGCCCGCACGATCTCGGGGCCGTCTTTGCCAGTGCCGTCGAAGGCGAGGGACGCCATCAGGTTGCGGGTGTCCACGACCAGCCGGACCCCGCCGTAGAGCGCGGCGTCACGGAAATCGGAGTGGGCGGTCGAGACGACGAGCGACGTCGTGCCGCGCGAACTCGTCGGCGGTGCACGGGACCGAGGACGAGCCCGAGGTCGTGCTCACGTCCCGGGCGGGCCACCGGGATGTAGGGGTCGCAGTACGCCACCTCCGCCCCCTCCTCCTGCAGCCGCTCGATGATCTCGAAGGACGGCGACTCCCGGTCGTCGTCGATGTCGGCCTTGTAGGAGAGCCCAAGGACGAGCACCCGGGAGCCCTTCAGGCTCTTGCCGTGGCGGTTGAGCGCCTTCGCGGTCCGGTCGACGACGTAGTCCGGCATGGCGGTGTTGATGTCGCCCGCCAGCTCGATGAAGCGCGCCCAGACGCCGTGCTCGGCGGCCTTCCAGGTCAGGTAGAAGGGGTCGAGGGGGATGCAGTGTCCCCCCAGCCCCGGTCCCGGGTAGAAGGGCATGAAGCCGAAGGGCTTCGTCCGGGCGGCGTCGATGACCTCCCAGACGTTGACCCCCATGCGGTCGAGGACCAGCTTCATCTCGTTGGCGAGGGCGATGTTCACCGCGCGGAAGATGTTCTCGAGGAGCTTGGCCGCCTCCGCGACCTCCGGGGAGGAGACCGGGACGACGCTCTCCACCGCCGCGCCGTAGAGGGCGGTGGCCACGCTCCTGCGAGGCGGGGTCCAGGCCGCCCACCACCTTCGGGATGTTCTGGGTGTGGAAGCTCCGGTTGCCGGGATCCTCACGCTCGGGGGAGAAGGCGAGGAAGAAGTCGGTGCCGCACTCCAACCCGCGCGCCTCGAACGGCGGGAGCAGCTCCTCGCGGGTGGTTCCCGGATAGGTCGTCGACTCGAGGACGACGAGCTGGCCGGGCCGGAGCCGCCTCGCCACCTCGCGCCGTGGTCGCGCGGATGAAGGAGAGGTCGGGCTCGCGGTGCCGGCCGAGGGGTGTCGGCACGCAGACGAGGACCGCGTCGCACTCGGCCAGGCGGTCGAAGTCGGTGGTGGCGACGACGCGCCCCCGGGCAAAGGCCTCGCGCCACCCGCTCCGCCCCGATGTGGCGGATGTAGGACTCGCCCCGCTGGAGGGCCTCCGGCTTGGCGGGGTCGACGTCGAAGCCCGACGACCGCGAACCCCGCCTCCTCGAAGAGGAGGGCGAGCGGAAGGCCCACGTACCCCAGGCCGATCACCCCGACCCGTGCGCGTCGATCGCGAATCTTCTCGAGTAGCTCGTTGCGATGGTCTCATGCGAGTTCAGGATGCTAGCACGGCGGGGCAGGGCCGCGCTGCTGACGATCGGCTAGCAGCCGCGGCCGCGTCGCGGACCGGCGGCGACGACGGCCTCCGCCTGGCCGTCGGTGAGCTCCGGGTAGAGCGGCAGGGAGAGGATCTCTGCCGCCGCCTTCTCGACGACGGGCAGCGCGGCGGGCGCGCCTCCCCGCGAGGCGAAGGCGGGCTGAAGGTGCAGCGGGATCGGGTAGTGGATGAGGGTGCCGATCCCGCGCTCGCGCAGCACCGGCCATCAGGGCGTCGCGGCGCGGGTGGCGGACCACGAAGAGATGATGAACGGGCTCGACCTGGTCTGCTCGACCGGAAGCGCCACGCCCGTGCCCTCGAGCTCGCGACGGTAGAAGCGCGGCGAGCTCCCGCCGCCGGTCGGTCCAGGCCGGCAGATGCCTCAAGGCCGACGCGCAGAACCGCCGCCTGCAGCTCGTCGAGCCGGCTGTTGATCCCGGCCTCCTCGTGTCGATAGCGGTCGCTCTGGCCGCCGTTGCGGAGACGGCGCAGCCGAGCCGCGAGCTCTCCGTCACCCACGAGAATGGCCCCGCCGTCACCGAGGGCGCCGAGGTTCTTGGTCGGGTAGAAGGAGAGCGCGCCGCACGTTCCCAGGGTCCCCACCGTCCGGCCCTTGTGACGCGCCCCGTGGGCCTGGCAGGCGTCCTCGACCACCGGGATCCCGTGCTCGCGGGCACAGGCCAGGATCGGGTCCATGTCCGCGGGCTGGCCGTAGCAGGTGGACGGGCAGGATCGCCCGGGTCCTCGGCGTGACCGCGCGGGCGACGGCCCCCGGGTCGAGGTTCAGCGTTCCCGGGTCGACGTCCACGAAGACCGGTCGCGCGCCCGCGGAGAGGATGGCCAGTCCGGTGAAGGCGGCGGAGAGCGACGTGGTGACGACCTCGTCGCCCGGACCCAGGCCCAGGGCGGTGAGAGCCAGCTGCAGGGCCTCGGTGCCGTTCGCCACCGCGACCGCCTCCCGGGCCTCGAACGCGGTGGCGAGCTCCCGCTCGAAGGCCTCGACCTCGGGACCGAGGATGAACCAGCCGGAGTCGACGACGCGCTCCACGGCCGCGTCGAGCTCGTCCCGGAGGGCGAGCGACCCGGGCCTTGAGGTCGACGAAGGGGACCTCGAGCATCAGAGATACTGGTCCCGGTGTTCCCGGTAGTAGCGGATCGTCCGGGCAAGCCCCTCGCGGAGCGGGAGGTGCGGCTTCCAGCCCAGCGTCGCGCCGATCTTCGAGATGTCGGCGTAGAAGTCGCCGATGTCGATCCGCTTCCGCTCGGGAGGGAAGGGGACGAGGGTGTAGCTGCCGCCTCCCGCCACGTCGAGGAGGAGCTCGACGAGATCGAGAAGCGAGACCGGCGTCTGGTCTCCGAGGTTGAAGACCTGGCCATCGGAGCGGTCGGTGGCGCCGGCGCGAAGGAAAGCGTCGACCACGTCGTCCACGAAGTTGAAGTCCCGCTTCTGGCTCCCGTCGCCGAAGACCTGGATCTCCTCTCCGAAGGCGGCCTGGCGGATGAACCAGCCGATGAAGCCCTGACGATTGTGCCGGATCAGCTGGCGGGGGCCGTAGGTGTTGGTCAGCCGGAGAGAGGAGGCGCGGATGCCGTACACCTGGTGGTACACGAGGTGGTAGAACTCGCCCGAGATCTTGTTGATGCCGTTGACGTCGACCGGCTGAAGCAGGTGCTTCTCGTCCACCGGGAGGTAGAGCGGACGGCCGTAGACCTGCCGGGTCCCGGCGTAGACGACCTTGAGCTCGGGGTTGCCCCTCCTCACCGCCTCGAGGACCCGGAGCTGGCTCGTGCAGTTGATCTCGAGGTCGGTCACGGGGTCGGTCATGGAGTCGATGTGGCTCACCTGGCCGGCGAGGTTGAAGAGCACCTCCTGACCCCTCAGCAGGTACTCCATGCCGTGGCCGCGCACGTCGGCGATGTTGATGCGGACCCGGTCCTCGTACCCGGACAGGTTGAAGATGTTGCCTCCGTAGTCCGGCAGGAGGCTGTCCACCGCGGTGACCTCCGCGCCGAGGTCGGCGAGGGCCCGGCAGAGGTTGGACCCGATGAAGCCGAGCCCGCCGGTGACGAGCACCTGGCGGCCGCGGTAGAAGTCGCGGTAGTCCGGGCTCACGGCCGCTCGCCTCCCTCCGCTGTGGCCGGCGCGGGGGCGGGCTCCGCGGCCGGCGCGCCCGGCGGGGGCGTCGAGTGAGGCGTCCCCGGCTTCAGGTGCTGCCGCCCGGGCACCAGCTCGAACCAGAGCCGGGCCAGGTCGGCGAGGGTCCGTCCCACCCTGGCGAAGTTGAAGAACTGGCTCTTGCCGTAGCTGCGGTGGTAGTGATGGACGGGCACCTGGGCGATCCGGAAGCCGTGGTCCTGCACCTTCTTCATGAGCTCGACGCAGATGACGCCGGAGGAGCGGGTCAGCCTCACCTTCTCGAAGATGCTCCTCCGCATCAGCCGGAAGTCGCAGTCCACGTCCCGCAGCCGGAGGCCGAAGACGAGCTTGACGAACCAGTGGTAGAGGCGACCGATGATCACCCGGTGAAGGGGATCGTTGCGGGAGATCTTGTAGCCGTTGACGAAGTCGACCTCGGGGGAGAAGACGTCGAGCAGCCGGGTCATCTCCCGGGGGTCGTACTGCGCGTCCCCGTCGGTGTAGAAGACGAGATCCTTCGAGGCCGTGGCGAAGCCGGTGCGCAGCGCACCACCGTAGCCGCGGTTCGTCTCGTGGTGCACCACCTTGAGCCAGGGGAAGTGGCGTGCCATCTCGTCCAGCAGCTCCGCGGTGTGATCGGGGCTCCCGTCCTCCACCACGATGACCTCGTGGTCGGGGGTGATCTGCCGGGCCGTCATGTGCGCCACGAGGGCCAGGCTGGCGATGGTCCCGACGTCGTTGTAGGCGGGAAAGAAGATGCTGAGGCCGGGCTTCACTGCGCTCATCGGGCAACCGGTGAAGAAGGCGCCAAGCTCCCCCCGTTCCGGAGCTCCATCGGCGGCGAATGTAGCAGAGCCCAGCGACAGTGACGAAACGACCCGAGATCGGCGCCGAATGCAGCCATGACCTGGCAGCATACTTCGGATCGAGGCGAGCACGCGCCGTCGAGAAGGGTCAAACCCCGCCCTCAACGACGCGTAGGGTCCGGCGCCGACGAAGTCCGTCCCGCGCGAGCGCGATGACGAGACCGGCGGAGCCGAGAAGCGCCAGGGCGAGACCCACCCCGAGCCCCCGCGCCCGATGACGGAAGACGACGCGGTGCGTGCCCATCGCCAAGACCACCCCGAGACGGTCCCCGTTCACGCGCAGGACGCGCTCCGGGGTGCCGTCGACCCGGACGCTCCACCCCGGGTCCCAGCCCTCGGTCACGACGAGAAGCCCGGGCCCGGCCGCCCGCACGACCATCCGCCCCCCGACGGCCCGGGCCAGCACCGCCCCCGAGGAGCGACTTCCTGCGGGCAGCGTCACGCCCGCCACGTCGCGCTCGACCGCCAGCGCCTCGCGTCGGGTGTCGATCCCGAGGCGGGTGGGTGACCGAAGGAAGTCGGCCACCCGGTCGGCTTCCGGAAGCCGGCGCAGCGACTCCACGACCCACGCCGGCCCCACGCCGCGCCGCACCTCGAAGAGCGTCACGAGGGGCGTGCCGGCCGCTTCCCGGAGGCGCACCTCGTCGCTCAGGTAGCCCGAGGCGAGGGCCACGCCCGAGGCCCGGCCCGTGGTCCCGTCGCGAAGGCCCACGCGGAGAAGCCGCAGCGGCGGCGCGTCGGGCCAGGCCCGGAAGCGCAGCCCCACCACCGCGAAACGACCGGGCAGGCGCAGCACCCCGAGATACTGATGGCCCGGGAAGCCTTCGCGCACGGGGAAGCTCTCGAGGATGGGGGCGCGCTGGTGGCGGACGACCTCGCGCACGTCCGAACGCTCCCAGGCCCACTCCGCGGTGTCGATTCCGGCGCGGATCGGCAGCCACATCTCGCGGCCGGTCGCGAGACGAACCACGCACTCCGCGACGATCTTCCCCTGAGGCACCGCGACCGCGTGGGCGAGGAACGAGGCGAAGCGCACCTCCGTCGCGTACGTGAACGGCAGCGCAAACAGCTTCGGCCGCGGCGGCTCGAGAACCACGTTGACCGTGTCGCCGAGGCCGTGCTCGTCCACGGGGACGACGAGAGAGCTCGTGGGGACCTGAACCCAGCGCACGCCCAGGAGCTCAAGGCGTCCGGGGTCGGTCTCCAGGAACGCCCCCGGCAGTGTCCCGTCCGCCCGCATGCCGTCCAGGGCCGCTCGCCGGGAGGCCGGGACGAGGGGATCGTAGCCCTCGGCGTTCCGCCTCCCGGCCAGAGCCGCCAGATTCGCCCAGGCGAGGTCGTCGGCCCGCGAGCGAGGCCAGGACTCGACGATGGAGAGCGTCCGCTCCCGGCGTCGCGGCCCCATGACGCGATCGATCGCGCGCCGCGTCGGAGTTCCCTCCTCGAGCGCGGCGGCGGTGGGGGCTCCTTCCCAGGCGTGCCGCCCCCACGGCTGGAGGAGGAACGCGGCCACGAGCGGCAGCAGGAAGATGTGGCCGGCCACGACCGCCCGCGAACCCCCGAGCAGCACGTAGAGTATGAGACCGAGGGCGAGCAGACCCACCGGACCCGCGAGCTCCCGCGGAAGCGGGCCGGTGACGCTGGTGGCGACCGAGAGACCCGCCGCCGCGAAGAGAGCGACCACCGCGGTGAGGAGCCGCAGGCGCCGCCCGCGAGGCTCGAGTCGCCACCGCCACTGTGCGGACAGGGAGAGCCCGGCCAGCAGCGCCAGGACGAGGTCGAAGGCCAACGGCAGCGCACCTCCCGCGCTGGGCTCTCCGCGCATCCCGAAGAGGAGGCCCAGCGTGAGAGCCGCGACGGCGCTGGCGCGAAGCGGACCCGACACGCGCAGAAGAGGCAGGGCGGCGAGGGCAAAGACGGGGGCCGGCGTGTGGGAAACGGTCCTCACCACGAGCCCGGTGATTCCGCCCACCGCGGCCTCGGGGCTGGCGGCGGCCCCGGATCCCCCGGGGCCGGCCTCGCGCAGGGCGAGGAGCGTGGGCACGAGCTGGGGCGCGGCGAGGAAGACACCCGCCGCAATTGCCGCTAAAGCCCCCCCGACTGCCGCCGGGCGGCGGGACGCGACGAGCAGGCGCCCCCCGAGCAGCAGCGCCCCGGCCCCGACCGCCTCGGTCGAGCCCGCGAGCAGCAGGAGCGCCACCGCGAACGCGACGAGGATGGCGGACGTGGCTCGTGCGCGGGCGAGGTGTCTCTCGACGGCGAGCAGGGCGAGAGGCAGGGCGGGAGCGGCCACCATCGTCGCGGTGTCACCCAGATGGGTGACGAGGTAGGGCCCGAGGGCGAACCCCAGGGCCGCCACCAGGGCCCCGACCGGCTCCGCTCCGAGGCGGCGCGCGTAGAGGAAGCCGATCGGAGCGGTGAGGGCCAGCGAGAGAAGAACGAGAACCTGGAAGGCGGAGAAGGGGGCGAGCGGCGTGAGAGCCATCATCAGCGGATGGAGCCCACCCGGGCGGTAGGCGGCGAGAAGGGGTGTCCCCGAAAAGGACGCCGGGTTCCACGAGGGAACCTCGCCCCGCTCCAGGGCGCGCCAGGCCTCCACGCGTAAGGGGAGGTGGAGCGCGGTCCCGTCGCCCGGGCCGAGCAACAGACCGGCCCGCCACGCCGGGGCGTAGGCGAGGACCGGAAGCACGGCCAGGATGAGGACCAGCAGGATGTCGCGCCGGCGATTGTTCATCGCCCACCCACCCTGATCATTCAACAACCCCCCACCCTAACCCTCCCCACGTAGGGGGAGGGGAAGGCTTGAGATAGGCCATGGACACCCGCGTGTCCCCAGGGAAGGGACACGCGGGCGGGCCTGGCCTGGTGGCCAGTCGCACCTGTACCCCCACCCTAACCTCCCCACGTAGGGGCTCGGGGGACGCGCAGTCGAGCTTGCGAGACGCGCGTCGACCCCGAGTGTATGCTGCGACGCGGAAGCGTCGCCTCCGACAGGCCGAGAGGGAGCAGACAGGCCTCGGACACCCGCGTGTCCCCAGGGAAGGGACACGCGAGCGAGACTGGGCCTGTTGGCCGGTCGCACCTGTTCATCAACGGCCCAAAACGCGGCGGCGCTCGAGCGCGGCCCGCCAGACGGAATAGAAGACGAACTGCGCGCCGTTGTCGAGCACGACGCTCTCGCCCTCACCGAGGCCCTCGCCCCCGCGGCTCCGGCGGCTCAGGGAGCCGGCGGCCCCGAGCGGTCCCTTTGGCTCGGGTGCGGCGATGCCAAAGGCGGGGGGCAGTCGCCGAAAGCCATCGTCGCAGGGCACCCCGGCCCCGATTGCGTCGACCCAGGCGTCGAGCTCAAGGCGGGTCGAGCCCGTCACGGCGAAGCCGAACTCGAAGTTGGCGGCGTCGATCTCCACCGGGCGGTGGTGGGTGCGACGATGGAAGTGCACCCGGTACCCCTCGTCCAGGGACGCGATGTCGACCCGACGCCGCTTGTAGGTCGGCTGGTATTGCCGCGCGATCGGCCCACGGACGATGATGAAGAGCTCCTCCCGCCGCAGCGTGAGTGATCCCTCCTCGGTCCGCAGCTCGAAGCGCCCCTCTCCTCGCTCTCCCCCGAGGGCGCGCAGAGGCTGGGAGCGCACTTCGGACTCGGGCAGCATCTCCACGGTCAGATCCTGCGCCCGCAGCCGTGAGACCTCGTCCTCCGCGAGCTCTCCGCCCAGGATGCGGTAGAGGTGGAAGCCGCCCCGCCGCGCCAGGAGCTCGGCCTCGTACGCGGAGAGCCCGAGAGCGCTCGCCAGCGTCTCCGGACGGGCGGATTCGAGATCCACGACGATGAGGACGCGCGGAAGCGACGCCTCCTCCTCCGACGCCGCCGGCGGTGAGGGTGGCTCCCCCGGGGAGACCGGGTCCTTGGACGACGGAGGGGCGGGGACGAGAGCGGGCGGCAACTGCGCGCCGCAGTAGAGGCAGCTCGCCCGGGCGACGGCCACCGGGCGGCGACAAGAGGGACAGACCGCCACTATTTCCTAGACCGCAAACCGGAAGTTGATCACGTCGCCGTCCCGCACCTCGTACGCCTTGCCCTCGAGCCGGAGGGTCCCCCGCTCGCGGCAGGCGGCGAGCGACCCCGCCGCCACGAGGTCGTCGAAGGGCACCACCTCGGCGCGGATGAAGCCACGCTCGATGTCGGAGTGGATGGCCCCGGCCGCCACCTGAGCCCTGGTGCCCCGGCGGATGGTCCAGGCGCGACACTCGTCCTCCCCGACGGTGAGGAAGGAAAGCAGACCGAGGAGCTCGTACGAGGTCCGGATCACCCGGTCGAGACCGGGCTCGGCGAGTCCCAGGTCCCCGCGGAAGGTGCGGGCGTCCTCGGGGGCGAGCTCGGCCATCTCCGCTTCGATCGGGGCGGAGACGGCGCACAGTGCCACCTGCGGGCGACGAGCGAACTCGGTGAGGCCGGAGGAGTCGAGGTAGGCGTCGGCGCCGCGCGTGCGATGCTCGTCGAGGTTCGCGACGAGCAGAAGCGGCTTCTCGGACAGCAGCGCGTAGCCGCGCAGGCGATGTCGCTCGTCGCTCGCTCAGGTCCAGCTCGCGCAAGGGGCTTCTCCGCCTCCAGGGCGTCCTTCAGGCGGAGGAAGAGCTCCCGCTCCGCCACGTCCTCGGGCAGCTTGGCCTTCTGGATGCTCGCCGCGAGGCGCTCGATCCGACGCTCCACCGTGCCGAGGTCGGCGAGGATGAGCTCGAGCTCGAGCGTGCTGGCGTCGCGCAGCGGGTCGATCGATCCCTCGGGGTGTGGGACCAGGTCCGACTCGAAGGCCCGCACCACGTGCACGAGGGCGTCCACGCCGCGCAGCGCCGGCAGGTCCACGAGCGCGGCCCCCTCTCCCCGTGAGACCCCGGGGACGTCGACGTACTCGACGGTCGCCCAGGTTCTCTTCTTCGGGTTGAAGATGTCGCCGAGCGCGTCCACCCGCGGATCGGGCACCCGCGCCACGCCCAGCCGCGCCTCGGGCCGGCCTCCGTGTCCGGGGCCCGCGTTGCCGGTGAGGAGCTGGAAGAGCGTGCTCTTGCCGACGAGCGAGAGCCCGAGAATGCCGGCCTTCATACCCGCGATTATAGCGGTCGCCCTCGCGGCGAATCGGGGCGCGGGGTGTAGAATCGACCCTCCGAAATGCTGCCCGTCCTGCTCGCTCTCGCGCTCCAGGCGGGCCCCGCGCCACCGGGCGAAGGCGCTCCCTCCCCGCCGCCCCCGAGCGAGGGGCCGGTGATTCTCTTTCTCGTCGACAACTCGGCTTCGCTGCCCCCTCTCGACCCCGGGGAGAAACGGCGTGTCGCGCTCGAGAGGATGCTGGGCTTCGTCGAAGGTCGTCACCATCGTCTCATCCTCTTCGGGGGGCGGAGGGAGCTGTCGGTGGACGACACCGAGAGCTACCGCAACGACGGACAGTGGACCGACTTCTACCACGCATTCCGCAAGGCGGAGGGCGTCATCGCCTCCTACCCCGAAGGGACCGACATCCGCCTCGTCCTTCTGACCGATGCCATCGTCGACCCCGACCCGGCGGACTGGCCGGAGCTGGGTCGCGGAGAGGATCTCGTCACCCACAACATCCAGGAGACGGTGGACCTCCTCCGGCAGCTGGGGAAGCCGCTGTACGTGATCCTCGTGGGCGACCCCACGAGCGATGCCGCGGTGGCGGCGGGGCGCGAGCAGTCGCCGGGGTTCGTTCTGGAGATGGTGCGGGCGGCCAACGGCGCGGCCGCGGCGCCGCTCGCCCAGACGCTGGCCTCCTTCTTCGCGGACGACGGGATGCTCCTGCGCAAGTTCGTCTACCGGGTCCGCCCCGACGAGGGCCTCGAGAAGATCGAGCCCACGGTGCGCCGCATCGCGTCGCCCCCGCGTGCGAAGGTCGAGCTCCGGATCTTCGGCTACTTCGTACTTCCCCTCCTCTTGATCCTGTTGGCCCTCCTCGGCCTGCTGGTGCACTCGTTCCCGGGCCCGGGAGATCTCGAGATCGTCGAGCTCAGCCTGGACCAGCCCGTGCACGTGGCGGCGGACCGGATCCACCGGACCCGCGACGGGACGTGGGCGGCGCAGGGCCTGAGTCTGGTCGCCGGCCCTTCGGAGGCCGCGGCCACGCTGACCCTGCGGGGCAGCGAAGTCGACGTCACCGGGGCTGGCCTCGACACCACCGAGCTCGACCCCGCGGACGCCGCGCTGCTGCCCCTCGAGCTCGACGAGCTGCGAAGCGCCATCGAGACGGCCACCGACTCCGGCTCCCGCGAGGAGAAGATCCACGCGCTCAACCTCGACTACATGGCGAAGAGCATGAGCTCGCAGGAGGCGGAGCGCATCCTGACCCTGCCTCCCTCCGAGCGGGCGTCCCTCCCCGCCGTCGATTACGTGCGGGCCAAGGTCCTCCTGGCGTTCAACGATGCGCTCCGCGATCGTCTCTTCGCCCGGCGGCTGCACGTGAGCACATACGGTCGAGAGGCCGTACGCCACGAGGTCGGGATCGGCGCCACCGTGCGCATCGGGCGCTACGGCTTCGTCGTACACGAGCTCAAGCGCGGCGGGCGCCGGGACGCGCGGCTGGCTCTGCACTACGATCGGGTCCCTTCGCTGCTGGGGCTCAAGACGGTCCTCCCCGATCGTCTCCAACGCCTCCTGCGCTTCCGACGGAGCCGCCAGCGGGCGGTGAGCTGACATGATGGACGGGACGATCCTCGCCGCCGGCCTCGACATCCGCGAGCTGCGGCTGGAGGTCCGCTTCCTCAAGCGCGACCCCGGCCTCGTGCAAGAGGCGCCCACCGCCGAGGAGCTGTTCGATGCCCTCGCCCGGGGTCCAGCCCAGCTGGTCGTTCTCGGCATGAAGCTTCCGGACCTGCCGCTTGAGGAGACGATCGAGCGCATCCGCCAGGGGCCGGCGAGCGGACGGGTGTCCGTCCTGGTGCTGATCCCCGCCTCCGAGCCGATCGGCACGGAGGGGGTCGTTCTCGGGGCCGGCGCCAACGCCGCGCTCCGCAGACCGCTCGACCGGTTCGTTCTCGAGAGCTGGCTGGCGAAGCTGCTGAACGTTCCCCAGCGCGTTCAGGCCCGCGTGCCGGTCCACGTGCAGGTGGTGGGCACGCCCCGCAGCGCCCCGAACGGACACTTCTACGGGCTCACACGCAACCTCAGCGTGCACGGGATGCTGCTGGCGAGCCCGGTCAAGATCGATCTCGAAGACCTCGACCTCGAGATCGATCTGCCCGAGCCCGAGGGCCGCGTGCGGGTGCTGGCGAGGGTGGTCCGCGAGGCCCCGGACGTGGGCTGGCCCTACATTGGCTACGGCATCGAGTTTCTCTTCCTGCCCGAGGGTGGCCAGCGTGCCATCGAGCGCATGGTGGAGAGGGAGAATCCCCCGGAAGCACCGCGTTCGCTGTGGGCGCCGGGCGCCATCCACTCGACGATGCGGCGCGACGAGTGGATCTACGAGCTGACCGACCCGCTGCGCTACGAGGGCGGGTTCCTGGTGGAGATACGGCGGGCTGCCCGCGGGGACTGGCGGCCCGGGGGCTCGAGCCCCTTCTACGTGGTCCAGGGGGCGACGGCCCCCGCCGCCCTCGACACGGCTCGCGCCTTTGTTCGCGAGCACGGCTAGTGCCGTTTCAACTTGTCGCCCCTAGATCTCTCTCGTCGAAACAAGCTGGAACGGCACCCGCAGCACGCTGCCGAAGTCGTGTGAACGCGGAAGACCCGGTAGCGTGGGGCTCGGCGGCGGGGTCAAGGGTGCACGCCGAGCCCTCCTGGGGCCCGGCGCTGCAGAGATGCACACGACTCCAGTGAAAGACGCCACAGAATGCCCGTGCCTCGGCTGAGCGTTCTGCTTCCGGTGAGAGACGGCGCCGACACCCTCCCCGAGTGCCTCGCGTCGCTGGCCGCGCAGACGCTGACCGACCACGAAGTCGTGGTGGTGGACGACGGCTCCCGCGACGACACTGCCCAGACGCTCGAGAGCTGGGCGCGGGGGGACCGGCGCCTCCGCGTCCTCCGCACGCCGCGCCGGGGGCTCGTCGCCGCACTGAACCTCACGCTGGCCGAGGCCCGTGCTCCCCTCGTCGCCCGCATGGATGCGGACGACGTCGCCCACCCCGAGCGCCTGGAGCGTCAGGCCCGACGGCTCGAGGCGGACGGTGGAGTGGACATTCTGGGCTGTCGGGTGGCGCTCGATCCCGTCGCCGGGGTGCCGGCGGGAGGAGGCATGCAGGCCTACGTGGACTGGCTGAACAAGCTCCTCGATCACGAGTCGATGGCGCGGGACCGCTTCGTGGAGTCGCCGCTCGTCCACCCGAGCACCGCGATGCGTCGGGAGACGCTCGCCCGCCTCGGCGGCTGGCGCGACCTCGACGGTCCCGAAGACTACGACCTCTGGCTGCGCGCATTCGAGACCGGCTACCGGTTCGCCAAGCTGGGCGAGGTCCTCCTCCGCTGGCGGGACCGGCCGGGGCGGCTGACCCGGACCGACCCGCGCTACGCGCCCGGACGTTTCCTCGCCCTCAAGGTGGCCGCACTCGGCCGCGGTCCGCTCGCCACGGACCGCCCCGTTGTGATCTGGGGGGCGGGAGACGCGGGCAAGGCCTGGGCGCGCGCCCTCGTCGCCGCCGGCCGTCACCTCGTCGCCTTCGTCGAGGTCGATCCGCGGAAGATCGGGGAGCGGATCCACGGCGCCCCGGTCGTCGCGGTGCCCGAGGCGGCGGGCCTCAGGGGGCCGCTGCATCTCGCCGCGGTGGGACAGAAAGGGGCCCGCGACCGCATCCGGGCCGAAGCCGCCCGGCTCGGGCTCACGGAAGAGGCCGACCTCCTCGCGGTGGCCTGAGCGGCTTCGCCCGCGCGATCGCTATAATCGGGCGACCATGTGCAGACGGAGAATGCGTTCGCGGATGGGGGTCGTCGCGGTCCTGCTGATGGCTCTCGGGGCAGGTGTGGCCGGGACTGCGAAGGATGATGCCCCGCCGCCCCCCACCTTCACCCATATCCTGGGCCGCATCCTCGAGATGGAAGACACTCGCTCCACCGGTGGCGGTGAGCTCGATCGTCTCCTGAGCCACCGCGAGCCCGGGATCCGACGGCGGGCGGCGCTCGCTGCCGGTCGGATCGGCGACCCCTCGCTCGTGCCGACCCTGCTCGACCTGATGAACGATCAAGAGGTGGAGATTCGGAAGATGGCCGCCTTCGCCCTCGGTCTCGCCGGCGACGCCACCGCGGTGGACCGGCTTCTTGCCGGCCTCGGCGAGTCCGAGCCCTCCGTTCGCGGGCGGGCCGCCGAGGCCCTCGGGCGGATCGGGGACCAGCGCGCGGCGGCCGAGTTGGCCGATTTCGTGCTCCGGGCCACACCCCGGTCGGAGGGCGTCGTCACGGTGCGCGGCGACGATCCGGGCAGCACCGACGATCCCTGGATCGAGCTCCGGCTGGGGCTGCTCGCGCTCGCCGCGCTCGAGGACCGCCCGGCGGCGCGGAAGGTGCTGCTCGCGTCCGGCCGCCCCCGCTTCGACTGGTGGGTGTCGGTCTGGGTGGCGATGCGACTCGAGGACCCCGCGCTGCGACCGGTGCTGGTGGCCGCGACCCGCTCGGACGACGCTCACTCGAGAGCCCTCGCCGCTCGTGGCCTCGGGGCCCTCAGAGATCCAGCCGCCTTCGACGTGCTCGCGCCCCTCCTGCGCGACGAGAACGAGAACGTCGCGACAGAAGCGCTGCGCTCCCTCGGTCTCCTCGAGGACGAGCGGGGGCGGACGCCGGCGGCGTCGCTCCTGACCTCTCCGAGCGCGGTCGTGCGGCGCCAGGCGCTTCTGACGCTCGCCGCACTGCCGGCGGAGAGCCGCCTGCGGGCACGCATCGTTCCGTTGGTTGGCGACCCCTCACCCTGGATACGTTCCGCCGCGCTGGCTGCCCTCGCCCGCACCGACCGAGACAACTTCGCTCTCGTCCTCTCCGGGATGGACCCCGACCCCGTCTGGTGGGTGCGGGCCTCGCTCGCAACCGCCCTCGGCGAGCTCGGCGACGAGATGAGCGTCGGCGTCCTCCACTCCATGCTCGGGGACGAGGACGCTCGGGTGCTGCCCGCCGTGCTCGGGGCCCTGCGCCGCGCCCGCGGCGCCGACGCCGTCGACACCCTGAGGCGTCACCTCGAGCACCCGGACCCCGGTGTGCGGGCGGCGGCAGCCGAGAACCTGACCGCTCAGAAGGCGCAAGGGCTGAGCACGGTGCTGCTCGCGGCCTGGAGGCACGGCCTCGGGGACGGCGAGCTCGAGGCTCGGCTGGCTGCAGTCATCTCTCTCGCCGCGCAGGCCGACGGTGCGGCACCCCTGGTCGAGATCGCCGGGCAAGATCCCTCCCGGGCGGTCCGGGCCCGGGCGGCCGGCGGGCTGCGGGAGCTCGGTGCCGCCTCGCCCCCCGATCCCGGCCCCGAGGCGATCGACCGTCCCGCCCTCGATTACCGCGCGGCGGTGGCGCCCCTCTACCCGCTCCCCGGCGTGTCGCTCTACACACCACGGGCCTTTCTGCAGACCCGGCACGGCGTCGTCGAAATCCACCTCGACGTGGTGGAGGCTCCGCTCACCAGCGCGTCGTTCGTTCGCCTGGCCCGCCGGGGCTTCTACGACGGGCTCACCTTCCACCGCGTGGAGCCCGGCTTCGTGGTTCAGGGCGGCGATCCCCGCGGTGACGGCTATGGGGGCCCGGGCTACGCCCAGCGGAGCGAGATCACCCGCGGTCCCTTCGGGCGCGGGTCGGTGGGCATGGCGGACGCCGGGCCGGACACCGGGGGAAGCCAGTTCTTCGTCGCGCTCTCGCCCCAGCCGCACCTCGACGGGCGCTACACGAGGTTGGGCGCGGTGGTCTCGGGCCTCGAGGTCCTGGACCGGATTCGCCCGGGAGACGTGATCGAGCGGATCGAGGTCTGGACCGGGGAGTGAGACCGGGGTGGACCGGCCACGCATCCGGCTTCTCGCCCTCGACATCGACGGCACCCTGCTCACGAGCGAACGCGTCGTCTCTCCGCGCACTCGTGCCGCCCTCGACGCCGCGCGTTCGGCCGGGGTGAGGCTCCTGCTGGTGACGGGTCGGCGGCTCCCCTCGGCGCGCCGAATCGCCCGCGACCTCGGCGGCGACATCCCGCTCGTGCTCCACAACGGGGCCCTCGTCGTCGAGGGGGATGAGCTGCTGCGCTCGCGGCCGCTCCCAAACGCGGTGGCCCGACGCGCGACCGAGCTGGGGCTCGCCGTCGGCGCGGAGCCAGTTCTACACTGTGGCGCGCGGGGAGAAGGACGGCTCGTGGTGCGCGCGCGCGCACGCCACTCCCACCTCGTGCGCTCCTACCTCGCGCGGGCGGCCGCCGACGTCAGGGAGGTTGCCGATCTCCTGGTGGCCCTCGAAGGCGAGGAGCCGATCCAGGTGATGTTCGGGGGTCCGCGCCAGGAGATGGAGCCGCTGCGGGCCGCACTCGACGAGCACCTGCGGGGTCAGGCGCGCGTCGAGAGAAGCGTCTACCCGGCGAACGATCTCGCCATTCTCGAGGTGCTCGAGCCCAGCGTCGGAAAGGCGGCCGCGGTGGCCTTCCTGCAGGAGCGGTGGGGCATCGGCGCGGGGGAGACCCTCGCCATCGGGGACAACTGGAACGACCGCGAGATGATCGCGCGCGCGGGGACCGGCTTCGTCATGGGCAACGCCGACCCCGAGCTGCGGCGCCTGGGGCTGCCGATCTTGCCGTCGAACGACGAGGATGGCGTCGCGCTCGCGGTCGAGACCCACGTCCTCGGGAAAAAGAAAAGGGGGTGAGTCGCTCACCCCCTTCGGCCGTGGCTGACGTCGGGCCTCTACTTCTTCTTGGTCGCCTTCTTCTTGGCGGTCTTCTTCTTAGCGGTCTTCTTCTTCGCCGGCATTCGCTTAATCCCCCTTACTCTAAACCGTACAAGTGGCCTTCCGGCGATCGAGACGCCGTCAGCGCACGCGGGAATCCGTTACGGCCACCGGGGTGGTGGCTGGGGGGCGAGAACGCTCTCGACCCCCAGGCCTCCCCGAGGCTTCTACTTCTTCTTGGCCGCCTTCTTGGTGGTCTTCTTCTTGGCAGTCTTCTTCTTCTTAGCTGGCATCGAGGAAATCCCCCCTTTCAGTCCACAGACTGGACGGCGGCGCCCCCTTCAACATGTCGGGTCTCAAGAGGCTCCGCATACTAGCGGTAGGGTAGGGAGGCCTCTCACCCCTGTCAAGCGCTTTTCTGGCCGCCGTCTTCCCCCATGCTCCACAGGTGGAGCAAGTTACGCTGTGGAAAGCGATGTGGAAATGGCCCGAATCGGCTCCAGGAGCAGGTTTGGGTGAGCCGATCACGCGAACATGCTGTGGTTCAGGGCCTTCCGTCGAGGGTGCGATCGCGCTCGAGGGTCTGGGCGAGACGAGCGGCTTTTATATACTATTTTGAATAGTCATTCCCCCAAGGTGGTGTCGACGGGAGAGTTGCAGACGGATCCAGCCTCCGGATCGCCGTCGACGCGGCGTCCCGGAGCGCCGTGCGGCCGAAAGGCTCTAACCATACCTTTTTATATAGTGGAAGAGCCTCCCTAATCCTGCCCTCCTGCTCGAGCGCCTGCGCGAGGGCGAGGCGCGCTCGGGCCCTCAGCCACGGTGGCGCCTCGTCCGCGTTGGTCACGGGCCGTGCGAGTGCCCCGGCTGCGGCGGGGTTTCCCGCGTGAAGGCTCCTCTCCGCCGCGCAGACGCGCGCCTCCGGGTTCGAGGGATGAGCCCGCAACGCCTCGAGGCACCGCTCCCGGGCCTCCGTCGTGCGGCCCGCTTCGAGAAGACGGCGGGCCTCGGCGAGCCGTCGCCAGGCGATGCACTCGCGACGGGGGACGGGATGTCCCAGGGCGTCGTGGGCCCGCGCCGCGGTGGCACGGTCGCGTCCGGATGCGGCCCGTCGGTAGTGCGGAAGGGCGGCCTCACGGTCATCGTCGAGCTCGAGGCTGCGCGCCACCACCAGG
Source organism: uncultured Acidobacteriota bacterium (assembly GCA_963700695.1). Classification (GTDB taxonomy): domain Bacteria; phylum Acidobacteriota; class Vicinamibacteria; order Fen-336; family Fen-336; genus JAJDNS01. Next base: position 198,074 of record CAVOYO010000006.1, read on the forward strand.
GAGGCCCGCGGGCCCACCCAGGCCGCCTCGGGGACCCCATCCGTCACGGGCCTGGCGGCCTCCCGGGCGGCGGCGAGACGCAGGTCGAGGAGCAGCGCCTCGCCGAGGAGCACACGCGCCATGGCCCCGACCACGGGCTGGTAGTTGACGTGGCCCCCCTCGTCGGCGGTCGCGAGGATCGCGCCGGCGACGTCCGCGCTCTCGCCGAAGAGGCCGAGCGGGGCGCGCAGGAGCTCGGCGAGCTTGAGACCCCAGAGCGGCCAGCCCGGGTGGCGGCGCCACATCTCGCGGATCCAGGGGAGCGCGCGGTCGGGTCGGTGCTCGAAGAACGACTCGATCTCGAACATCTGGACGCAGGCTTCCTCATCGTGGAAGAGACTGCCTCCACGCGCGACCCGAGCGATCGCCTCGAGCCCCCGTTCGCGATCACCTCCGGGAATGCGGGCCAAGAAGCGCAGGATCTTGAAGAACCGGGGAAGAGTGTCCGCGTAGTAGTCGTAGAGGCCGAGACCGAAGTCGAGGTCGGCAACCTCGACCCCGAGCGCCCGGGCCCCGAGCAGGTCGGCGCGCATGCGCACCGCCTCGCGCCGGGCCTCGCCCCTCTGCCAACGGAACAGATGAAGACGGCTCTTGACCCCGTGCGCGGCCCCCCGTGCCATGAGCGCGCGGCCGTCGTCGCGGCTTCGACCAAGACACGCGTCGGCGCGGGCGCGGGCGTGAGCGGCGAGGGCGAGAACCTCGCCGTCGAGGGCGTGGCTCCCGGGGCTCTGCTCGAGCCGCCACTCGAGAGCGAGGGCGTGCAGGTAGGGGCCGATCGGGTCCTCGGGGTGCTCGCGGCTGAGGGCGTGCAGACGCTCCTCGGCGGCGCGGAACGCCCCATCGTAGACGAGCGCGAGCGCGGCGCGGTACTCGGGGTCGGCCGGCCGCCCGACCGTCGGCGGTCCCTCGGTGAGAGCCGCCGCGGGTGCCGAGGCCGGCGCGATCAGCGCCGGGACGAAGGGGCCGGTCGCGGCCAGCAGGAGCGCCGGCGCGCGCCTCCGGCTCACGGTCCGTAGTCGGTGCGGAGCTGCCCGCGGCGGGAGTGACGCTCGAGGGCCAGCGTGACGAGGCGCGCGAGCAGCTCGGGATAGGGCCGGCCCGAGGCCTCCCAAAGCCTCGGGTACATGCTGATGGAGGTGAAGCCGGGCATGGTGTTGATCTCGTTGACCAGCACCCGCTCGCTCGACCGCTCCAGGAAGAAATCGACCCGCGCGAGCCCGCAGGCATCGACCGCCCGGAAGGCGGCAATCCCGAGCCGCCGGATCTCCTCGGTCGTAGACTCCTCCACCGGTGCCGGGATCAGCAGGTCGGTGGCGCTGTCCGGCGCGTACTTCGAGTCATAGTCGTAGAACTCGCGGTCGGGCACGATCTCGCCCGGCACCGAGGCCTCGGGCGCGTCGTTGCCGAGAACCGAGACTTCGATCTCGCGCGCGTCCACGCCCTGCTCGACCACGACCTTGCGGTCGTAGGCGAGGGCCAGGTCGAGCGCGGCGCCGAAGTCGTCGGCGGTCGGCACCATGCTCACCGCGACGCTCGAGCCGAGGTTGGCCGGCTTGACGAACACCGGCAGGCCGAGCTCGTCGAGAACCCTCGTCTCCATCGTGGAGTCGCGGCCGAGCAGCACGCGGTGTCTGACCTGGGGCAGACCCGCGCGCTCGAACAGCGCCTTCATCATGACCTTGTCCATCGAGGCCGCGGAGGCGGCGACACCGGCGCCCACGTAGGGCACCGCCGCGAGGTCGAGCAGTCCCTGGACGGTGCCGTCCTCTCCGTAGGGGCCGTGCAGGACGGGGAAGTAGACATCGGGTCGCACGAGCCGGGCGGCGTCGACGAAGCGGCGCAGCGTTCCCCCGTCGGTGGGGTCCGGGGCGAGAAACACCGGCTCGCCCCCCGTCGCCAGGGGATCGGGCCCGGACTGCAGCCGCCACCGGCCCGCCTTGTCGATCAGGACGCAGAGGACGTCGTGGCGCTCGGCGAGCCCCGCGGCCACCGAGGCGGCGGAGCGGAGGCTCACCTCGTGCTCGCCGGAGCGGCCGCCGAAGAGAATGGCCACGCGGGGCCGGGCGCTCATCTCAGCGCGAGTCTACGCCCAAACCCCACCCGGCTATACTCCGGCTCGTCATGTCCAGCCTCTCCTTTTCCGTTCTCGCCCGAAACGGTCGCGCGCGTGCCGGGCGCCTCGTCACGCCCCACGGCGAGGTGGAGACCCCCGTCTTCATGCCTGTCGGCACCGCGGGGGCGGTCAAGGCCGTTCTGCACCGGGACCTCCGCGAGATCGGCGCGCGAATCCTCCTCGCGAACACCTACCATTTGATGCTCCGCCCCGGGGACTCGCTCGTGGCGAGCCTCGGCGGGCTGCACGGCTTCACCGGCTGGGACGGCCCCTTCCTCACCGACAGCGGTGGCTACCAGGTCTTCAGCCTCGCCTCGCTGCGCCAGATCGACGACGAGGGGGTCCGCTTCCAGAGCCACATCGACGGCACGGCCCATCTGCTGACCCCGGAGCGTTCGATCGAGATTCAGGCCAACCTCGGGGCCGACATCGCCATGGCCTTCGACGAGTGTCCGCCCGGGGACGCCCCCCGGGAGGCGGTGGCGGAGGCGACGGAACGCACGACACGCTGGGCCCGTCGGTGCCGGGAGGCCCACCGTCGGGACGATCAATGGCTGTTCGGGATCGTGCAGGGGGGCGTGCACCCGGATCTGCGCGAGCGGAGCGCGCGCGAGGTGATCGCTCTCGACTTCCCCGGCTACGCGGTGGGGGGGCTCTCGGTGGGCGAGCCGCGAGAGGCGCGCGACCACGTCCTCGAGGCCCTGGAGCCGACCCTGCCCGGCGACCGGCCCCGCTACCTCATGGGCGTGGGAACCCCGGAGGACATCATCGAGGCGGTGGCGCGCGGGGTCGACATGTTCGACTGCGTCCTCCCGACCCGCAACGCACGAAACGGTCAGCTCTTCACCCGCCGGGGGCGTCTCAGCATCCGCAACGCGCGCTACCGGGACGACCCCCGCCCGCCCGACCCCGACTGTCCCTGCCCGACGTGCCGGACGGCGAGCCGCGCCTATCTCCGCCACCTCCACATGAGTGGCGAGATGACGGCGGCGTCGCTCATGACCACGCACAACCTCTTCTTCTACCTTGACACCATGGGTGCCATACGGCAGAGTATCCGTTTGTGCCGCTTCGAGGAGTACCGGAGGGAGACTCTTCGGTGCCTCGCGGCCGGCGAGCAGGACGGGTCGTCGCGCGAGATCCGCTGAGGCCGCCCTCGATCCCCTCGCTCGAAGGCGGAAGACTCCGGGTCAGCTCACCGCACCCTTAGAACGAAGCAGGACGCCAATGGCCGATCTCCGCATCCTTCTTGCCCTCGCCGGCCCCGCTCGCGAGGGAGAGCCCAACCCGATGGCCAGCCTCGTGATGATGGGGCTGATCTTCGCGGTCTTCTACTTCGTTCTCATCCTCCCGATGCGCCGGAAGCAGCGGAAGCTCGAGACCCTCGTCAAGCAGCTGAAGACCGGCGACAAGATCCTGCTGAACTCGGGCATCTTCGGGACGATCGTCGGGGTCGAGGACGAGGCCTTCCAGATCCGCATCGACGACAAGACCCGGATCAAGGTCCTCAAGAGCGCCGTGGCCGGTCTGCAACCCGAGCCCGGCAGCCATACGGAGAAGTGATGTCCCCCGAGCTCCAGAATCCCATCGTCCTCTGGCTGATCCTCACCGCCGCCCTGGCCGGCCTCGCCTACGCCTTCGTGCGCAAGGAGCTGCGGGTGCGGGTGGTCGTCTACGGGGCCTTCCTGGTCGCCTGCGGCGTGATGATCTGGCCGCCCTACGAGCGGGACGGCCAGCCCGGCAAGATTTCCCTCGGGCTCGACCTGCGAGGGGGCATCCACCTCGTTCTCCAGGTCGTGGTCGAGGACGCGCTCAACGCGACCGTGGACGACGCCGTCATCACCGCCCGCGAGCAGGGCACGCGGCAGGGCATCGAGTTCGGCACCGTCCAGCGTGTCGACTCCACCTCCTTCTCGGTCGAGGGCGTCGAGCCGGCCCGGGTCAAGGACATGCGCGACCTCCTCCGCGACAGCTTCCGCGGGGCCGGGGCCTGGGAGGTCCGGGACGCGGGCGAGGACGGCTTCGCGGTCCAGATGACGGAGATGTACCGCCGGCAGCTCGGGCAGCAGACGGTCGACGAGGCGATGCGCACCCTCCAGCGCCGCGTCAACCAGCTCGGCGTCGCCGAGCCGGTCATCGCCCGCCACGGCAGCACCAACGACCAGATCCTGGTGCAGCTGCCCGGCGTGGACGACGTGGAGCAGGCAAAGCGCATCATCAAGACCACCGCGCAGCTCTCGCTACGGCTGGTGGAGGACGCCGCCCCCAGCGAGGAGACGCTACTCCAGAGCGTCGGGGGACGTGTCCCCGCCAACTTGGAGGTCGTGACCGGCTCCGGCGACAACCCCGGGGAGCGGACGTTCTACCTGCTGCGCCGTGAGGCCATGGCCACCGGCCGCGACCTCAAGAACGCCCGGGTTGGGGTGGACGAGAACAACCGGCCCCAGATCAATTTCACCCTCAACCCCACTGCCACCGACCGCTTCTCCCGCGAGACCGGCCGCAACATCGGCAGCCGCCTCGCGATCGTGCTCGACGGCAGCGTCTACTCCGCCCCCGTCATCCAGAGCAAGCTGGGGGCCGACAACCGGATCACCGGGCAGTTCACCACCCAGGAGGCGGACGAGCTGTCGAAGATCCTCCGGGCGGGGGCGCTTCCCGCCACCCTGCGCTACCTGCAGGAGCTCACGGTGGGGGCCTCGCTCGGCCGGGACTCCATCCGCGACGGAATCCGGGCCTCGATCGCGGCCATGGCCTTCATCACCATCTTCATGCTCGCGTACTACCGCCTGTCGGGCCTGAACGCGGTGGTGGCGCTGGCCGCCAACCTGCTCATCGTCCTGGCTGCCCTCGCGTACTTCAACGCCACCCTGACGCTGCCCGGCATCGCCGGCATCATCCTCACCGTGGGTGTCGGCGTCGACACGAACGTCCTCGTGTTCGAGCGAATCCGCGAGGAGCTGCGGAACGGCAAGACGGTACGGGTGGCGATCCAGAACGGCTTCGACCGCGTCTGGATCATCATCCTCGACACACACGCCACCGCGCTGATCGCCGCTGCGTTCCTCTTCCAGTTCGGGACCGGGCCCATCAAGGGCTTCGCGGTCACCCTCGTCATCGGCCTCGTGGCCAATGTCTTCGCCTCCTACTTCGTGAGCAAGCTCCTCTTCGAGTGGGTCCTCGGCAAGCGCCACGTCGAGAGCTTGAGCATCTAGGGGGCGGTGATGGAGATCCTCAAGAACCCGAACTTCAACTTCCTCGGCCCGGCGAAGTACTTCCTCCTCCTCAGCCTCCTCCTCGTCGTGGCCAGCATCTACGCGGTCGCCAGTGGCCAGATCCGCTACGGCGTGGAGTTCTCGGAGGGCACCCAGCTCATCCTGCAGTTCCAGTCCGCCCCCGAGATCGACCGTATCCGGGCCGCGGTTGAGGGGGTCTCGCCGGGGGCGGAGATCCAGACCTTCGGCAACGCGGTGGACAACAAGGTCCGGGTGCGCCTGGGTCTGCTCGCCACGGAGGCCGATGATGGCTCCGCTGAGGGTGCCGACGCGCAGTCGGAGGTCGACCTGGACGCCGCGGCGCGCGCTGCCCTCGCCGCCCTCGCCACCCGGTACGGCGAGAACGCCGTCATCGAGTCCTCCGCCGAGATCGTCGGACCCACCGTCGGGGCCGAGCTGCGAGAGAAGGCGATCCTCCTGGTCACGCTGGGGCTGATCGCACAGCTGATCTACATCGCCGCCCGCTTCAAGGGCGGGGTCTGGGGCGCGGGGGCGGCCCTGGCCGCGCTGCACGACGTGGTCGTCACCCTGGGCTTTCTCGCCTTCTTCGGCCACGAGATCACGCTGAACGTGATCGCCGCCCTGCTCACCCTGGTCGGCTACAGCGTCAACGACACGATCGTCATCTTCGACCGGGCGCGCGAGAACCTGAGGCAGCGGCGCAAGATCCCGATGACGCAGCTGCTGAACGACTCCATCAACCAGACGCTCACCCGGACCCTCATCTCCAACGGGACGACCTTCCTCGCCGTTCTCGGCCTGTACTTCTTCGGGGGCGAGGTGCTCCGCGGGTTCAGCTTCGCACTCGTGGTGGGGATGGTCGCCGGCACCTACTCCACGATGTTCATCGCGGTGCCCCTGGTGGACTGGTGGTACGGGCGGAAGGGCAAGGGCGCCGCCCCCGCCGCCTAGGCGGCCCTCCCGAAGCGGGTTGCTGAAATAGTATTCGCTTCGCGGTGCGGGCCGGTTCAGTGGCGGCCACGGCGGGCAGTCTGACCTGCTGGCCACGAGCCTTCGAGCCGGACACGAGTCTCGAAGCCACTCTTTCGGCAGCCTGCTGGGCGACGATCCGTCCCATTTGACGAGAAATTACCGCCCGGAGGGAAACTCCCCCGGGGGCTCTCCGTTCATCCCAGAGTGGAGAGTTTCTCGGGTGCTAAGATGTCGGTGATGATCGGTCTCGAGCCAGAGACGGCACCGGAGGAGTCTCCGCGGCTCAATCTGGGTGCCATCGACGAGGACAGGCTTCTTTCGGGCAACCTCGTCGCCTCCGAGCCGAAGAAGCGCACCCGCTTGCAGCGGATCGGAAGCCAGACCTCGTTCGCGGTCCACACGATCATCGTGCTCCTGATCGTCTTTGTCCCGATCTTCACGCCTCCCGAGCTTCCCGACCAGCACGACCCCATCGCGGTGCTGCTCTACGACCCTCCCCCCCCGCCTCCGCCCCCGCTGCCCAAGGGATCCGCCATGCAGGACGAGCCCGTGGAGCCCGAGCCCCCCAAGCCAGTGGTCGAGACCCCCGCCGAGGAGCCGGAGTTCACCGCCCCGATCGAGCCGGAGACGCCGGTCGAAGTGGCGGAGCTGCGGCCCGAGGATGCGGTGTCGCCGGACGACCAGTTCGGCAGCGAGTTCGGGAGCGACTTCGGCGTCCCCGAGGGCATGGAGGTGGGCGTCGAGGGCGGGGTCGTGGGCGGGATCCCCGGGGGCGTTCTCGGTGGGGTCCTCGGGGGCACCGGGACCGGGCCGGTCATGGACTGGGACCGGGAACCGCGGATCATCAAGAAGACCCAGCCCACATACCCCCAGGAGGCCTTCGTCAAGAAGATCGAGGGTGTCGTCTTAATCGAGATCCTGATCGACTCGACCGGCCGGGTGGTGCGGGCGCGGGTCATCCAATCCGTCCCATTGCTGGACGCGGCCGCGCTGCAGACGGTCTACCAGTGGCTCTTCGAACCGGCCATGAAGGACGGGGTGCCGGTGCCCACCATCGCGCACGCCCCAGTCCACTTTCGCATCTACTGACCCGCCGGGCTCGGGACCGGGAACCGATCGCCCCTCCCGGGTGTCCAATCCTCTGCCAGGCCCTGCGGCTGGCGGGGGTCTCGAGGCGGACGCCTTGACACCTCGAAAACCGCAGGGATAAAATCCGGTTCTCTTGCTGGCAGGCGAATCGTCTTAATTGACCAGAGAGTAGGGGCGCAGGGTTATGGAACAACGGCTCTTTGAGGACCTCGTCGAGTCCGACAAGGTGGCCCATCGGACTCATCAGGCCAGGACCTGGCCGGTTTCGGTCGCCTTGCACACCGTGTTCGCGCTGGCGATCATCATCGTGCCCATCCTGAAGAGCGGGCTCCTCCCCGAACCGGCCATGGTCAAGGCCTTCTTCGTGGAGCCGATGGCGGCCCCGGCGCCGCCGCCGCCCCCTCCGCCGCCGAAGCCGCAGACGACGCGCGCCCCCGAGATGGTGGCGCCCGAGCTGATGGACGACACCTTCGTGGCCCCGGTCGTCGAGGAGCTGCTGATCGACGAGGGCCTGGACCTGGGGGGTGGTATGGAGGGTGGCGTCGCCGGCGGCGTCCCTGGCGGCGTCATCGGCGGCATCGTGGGTGGCCTGCCCGACGCCCCGCCCCCGCCACCCCAGAGGGCCATCCGCGTGGGGGGGCAGATCAAGCAGCCCAAGAAGCTGAAGGACGTGGCGCCGGTCTACCCCGACATCGCCAAGCAGGCCCGGGTGCAGGGCGTCGTCATCCTCGAGTGCACGATCTCACCCCAGGGCAAGGTCACCAACGTCAAGGTTCTCCGTGGTATCCCCCTGCTGAACGAGTCCGCCCAGGACGCCGTTCGGCAGTGGGTCTACACGCCGACTCTCTTGAACGGCGTTCCGGTCCCAGTCATCATGACCGTTACGGTCAACTTCAAGCTCACGTAGGGCGAGAGCTAAACTCACAGCCCAGGAGGACGCAAGATGCAGTTCGATTTGAGGTCCATGGCGGAGCACATGGGCGGCGTGGCGTGGGCCACCGTCATCACGCTCTTCATCATGTCCATGTATTCGATCGCGGTCATGATCGAGCGGTACTGGACCTTTCTCCAGGCGACCAAGCAGTCGCGCAAGTACGCGCCGGAGGTGGCCCGCTACCTGAAGCAGAAGAAGCTCAAGGAAGCGATCGACATCTCCGACGGCAAGCAGTACAAGATGTCCCACCTGGCGAAGGTGCTCAAGCCCGGGCTTCAGGAGTGGCAGTACCAGGTCGAGATCGGGGACGCGGAGAAGGACCGTGAGGGTGCGGTCGAGGCGGCCAAGCGCGCCATCCAGCGCGCCACCGCCGTCAATCTCTCCGACCTCAAACGGGGCATGAGCGGCCTCGCCACCATCGGGGCGACCGCGCCGTTCGTGGGTCTCTTCGGCACCACCTTCGGCATCATCAACGCCTTCGCGGGCATGGCGCTCACCGGCTCGGGCGGGATCGCCGCCGTCTCCGCGGGTATCGCCGAGGCGCTCATCACCACCGCGTTCGGCCTCTTCGTGGCCGTCCCCGCGGTCTGGGCCTTCAACTACTTCAACGGGAAGGTCGAGGGCTTCAACGTCGAGATGGACAACTCCAGCTCGGAGCTCCTCGACTACTTCATCAAGCAGCGCTAGCGCCGAAGCAGGCGGCCGAGCGGTCGGGGTCGTGGAGGCCCCGGCCGCCCGCCGACCAAGGAGCACTCGCAATGTCAATGTCAGTCGGTGCAGGCAAGGAAGGCCCGATGGCGGAGATCAACGTCACGCCGATGGCCGACGTGATGATCGTTCTCCTCATCATCTTCATGGTCGTCACGCCATTGCTCCAGAAGGGGGTCGACGTGAGGCTCCCTCAGGCAGGGAACACCCAGGAGCGCAAGGATGAGCCCAAGATCCCGACGGTCGCAATCCGGCGGGACATGGCCATCTTCGTCGGTATGGACCGGCTCGACCACCAGGCTGCCCTCCTCCCGCTGCTCAGGGAGCGGGTTCGGGACATGGCCGAGGGGACCCGCATGGTCTACCTCAAGGCCGACGAGCAGCTGCCCTACTCCGAGGTCATGAAGGTGATGGATATCTGCCGCGAGGCGGGGATCGAAGAGGTTGCGCTCATCGCCGAGCGCAAGGTGCAAGGGGGCTAGCATGCACAAGAGAACCCGCCGTCGGCATTGGAGAGAGGACGAGGCCCACGCCGCCCACGTCGTCACCTCAGGGGCCATGGGCGAGATCAACGTCACCCCCATGATCGATGTCCTTCTGGTGCTGCTGATCATCTTCATGGTGGTCACACCGCTCGCCCAGAAGGGGCTCGACATCTCGCTGCCGCAGCCGCCCCCGGACAACCAGCCGCGTCCGCCGAGTCGCACGGTCCAGGTCGTCCTGACCCTCCAGGAAGGCGCCATGACCATCAACAGGAACCCGGTGGCCCTCCCGGACCTCAGCTCGCGTCTGAAGGACATCTTCCAGGCCCGCTCGGACAAGACGCTGTTCGTCAAGGCCACCGGCACCGTCCTCTACGGCCGGGTCGTCAACGCGATGGATATCGCCCGCGGCGCCGGGGTCGAGCGCATCGGGATCGTCTCCGAGAAGATGATCGAGCAGGCCGGGGGCACCGTCGGCGCGCAACCTTAAGCGGCACTTCCGTTCGAGCCCGCGTCACAGGAAAGGGGTCCCGCACGGGGCCCCTTGTTCTGTTCATCGACCCTCCACTCGTAATGAAGGGACACGTCGGCGAGTACAGGCCTGGCGGCCCGCCGCAGTTTGTTCATTGGGCCCCCCACCCTATCCCCTCCCCACGTAGGGGCCTATTTCGAGGCGTTTCCCTCCCCGGCACGCCCACGTGTCCCCAGGGAGGAGGCTCTGGGGACGCGAGGTCGAGCTTGCGGCGACCCCGAGTGCCATGCCTGCCTCAGAGCCGTGCTCGGCCGGTCGCCGGACTCGTCCCCTCAGTCCTCGAGGGGCATGACCAGCCAGAGGATCACGTAGACCAGGATCCCGGGGAACGCCGCCGAGCAGATGGACACCGCGACGTAGAGGATTCGCACCACGGTAGGGCTCCACCCCAGCCAGTTGGCGAGGCCCCCGCAGACACCGCCGAGGAGCCTGTTGCGTCGCGAGCGATGGAGCGGCTGGGTCGTCGGCACGCTCGTCACCTCCCCACCGGTCGGGTGGAACGGGCACGAAGGAGAAAATGGGCGCCTCCCCAGGCGGGAAGGCGCCCCGGTCCCCGGGCCCGCTCGGGCGGACTACTCCGTCGCCATGGCCTCCGGCGGCAGGTCGGCCGCGGCGTCCTCCTCCGCCTGCTGCTCCTCCCGCAGCTCGAGCGCCTGCTTCTGGAGGAGCTGCGCCTGCTCGAGATACTGCGTGCGCTCGGACCGGTTGGGGGCCACCTGCGCCTTCACCCGGTAGAGCAAGCCCTTGCTGATGATCGCCTCCCAGTAGTCGGGCTGGATCCCGAGGGCCCTGTCCACGGCCACGATACCGAGATCCGCCTGCTCGTTCCTCTCGGTGTCGGTGAGCTCAGGGTCCCGGTAGGCCTTGTCCCAGTGGAACGTCGCGACCTTGTAGTAGCCGGTGGCGTCATTCGGGTCGAGGTCGGCGCAGACGCCCATGGTTGCGATGGCGTCCTCGAACCGCGCCCGCCGCGGCCCCTCGCTGTCCACCGTCCAGACGTTGGCGTCCTTGTCCCACAGGGGCTTGTTGTAGAAGGACGAGAGCGCGCCGCAGGCCTTGGTGTCTTCCGGGTGGTCCCGGACCACCTGCAGGTAGGTGGCCTCCGCCTCGTCCACCCGATCGAATTTCTCGTAGAGGTTCGCCATGGCGTACTTGTTCTTGGTGTCCTCCGGGTTGTCCTTCACCAGCTCCTCGGCGTAGTGGAGCGCCCGCTCGAAATCCTCGACCGGCGGATCGGAGTAGATCCCGATCAGGGCCCCCAGGGCGGTGAGCCTGGCCGCCTCGAGGTTGGGAGTACCCCTCTGGTTGACCTCGAGCGACTTCTCGTAGTGCTCGATCGCCTTGTCGAGGTGCATCTGGTTCTCTGCTTCCTCCCGCCCTGGGAGGAAGAGAGCCTGATGAGCGCTGGCAAGATAGGCGTGCGCCTCCGCGAAGTCGGGCTTGTGGGCAACCGCCTGCTCGTACTCCTCGATGGCGCCGCGGTAGTCCTCCGCCTTGTAAAGCTTGTTGCCGTCTTGGAAGGCCGCTTTGGCCTGGATCAGCTCGCAACCCACCCCCGCAACGACGAGGGCGAGAAGGGCAGCGAGCATGGGCGCGTGATATCGGGTTCTCATCGGCTGTCTCCCGGGAAAGTCATTGAATACAAAGAGGCTCGGAGAAGGCAGATTATAGTCACGAGCCCAAACGCGAGTCAAGGACGTCTGCAACACGGCCCCGCGTGGCGCCACCTTCTCCCCCGGGATTCTCGGCAGGGCGCGAGCCCGCCCGATGCGCGACACGCCGGTCGCGCGCCGGGGTCCGGTCGGATCGCACCGAGCCCCTCGATCCCCGGGGCGGGGCCGCCCGGCGGCCGGCGAGGCCGTTCCAACTCCAGTAGCGAAACGAGTTGGAACGGCACTAGACTGAGGCGGAAGCCATGATCCGCTTCGAGGACATCCAGGAGACGGTCAAGAGCCACCACCCGGAGGCCGACCTTGAGATCCTCCGGAAGGCCTACATCTTCTCCGCAGTCGAGCACAAAGGGCAGGTGCGCGCCTCGGGCGAGCCCTACCTCGTCCATCCCCTGGAGGTGGCCAATATCCTGGCCGAGATGAGGATGGACCCCATCTGCGTCGCGGTCGGGCTGCTTCACGACGTCCTCGAGGACACCCTGACCACCCCCGAACGCATCCAGGAATACTTCGGGGCCGACGTCTTCCACATCGTCGAGGGGGTCACCAAGATCTCGAAGATCCCCTATGCCACCACCGAGGAGCGGCAGGCCGAGACCTACCGAAAGATGCTGCTGGCGATGGTGGACGACATCCGCGTCATCCTCGTCAAGCTCGCCGATCGCCTGCACAACATGCGCACGCTCAAGCACTTGGCGGACGAACGCCGGGTGCGGATCGCGCGCGAAACGATGGACATCTACGCCCCTCTGGCCGGCCGCCTCGGGATGGCGAAGATCAAGAACGAGCTCGAGGACCTCTCCTTCCAGTTCCTGGATCCCGACGGCTACCAGTCGCTCACCGCCCGCGTCGACGAGAAACGCAAGCAGGCCCGCGCCTTCACCGACAAGGTTCGAGGCGCGGTGGCGGGCAAGCTGGCCGAGGCCGGCCTCGAGGCCACCATCGAAGGGCGGATCAAGAGGCTGCACTCCATCCAGCAGAAGCTCAAGCGCCAGCGGATCGAGATCGACCAGGTGTACGACTTCGTCGCCCTTCGGGTGCTGGTGAAGTCGATCCCCGACTGCTACGCCGCGCTCGGGGTGCTTCACAACGCGTGGCGCCCGGTGCCCGGACGCGTCAAGGACTTCATCGCCATGCCCCGGCCCAACGGCTACCAGTCGCTGCACACCTCGGTCATCGGGGACGACGGCCACCCCTTCGAGGTCCAGATTCGCACCCACGAGATGCACAAGGTGGCGGAGGAGGGCATTGCCGCTCACTGGAAGTACAAGGAGGGGCGGACCGGCGTGGGCAAGGACGACGATGCCTTCTCCTGGCTCCGACAGCTCCTGGAGTGGCAGCAGGAGGTCAAGGATCCGCACGAGTTCCTGAACTCGCTGAAGCTGGACCTCTACCCCGAGGAGGTCTACTGCTTCACCCCCCGGGGGGAGGTCAAGATGCTGCCCCGGGGAGCGACCCCGATCGACTTCGCGTATGCCATCCACACCGAGGTCGGCCAACAGTGCGTGGGGGCCCGGGTGCACGGGAAGATGGTCCCCCTGCGCTACAAGCTGCAGAACGGGGACATCGTAGAGATCCTCACGTCCTCGGGCCACAAGCCGAGCCGGGACTGGCTGGGCCTCACCGCCACCAACCGGGCCAAGGCGAAGATCCGCCACTACCTCAACACTGCGGAGAAGCAGCAGGCCCTCGAGATCGGCCGCAAGCACCTCGAGCGCGAGCTCCGACGTTTCGACCTCTCACTGAAGAAGGTGACGGCGGGTTCGTCGCCGATCGCCTCCCTTGCCCAGGAGCTCGGCGTGGGCCAGCGCCTCGACGACCTGTACGTCGCGGTGGGCTACGGCAAGGTGTCGGCGCGCCAGGTGCTCTCGCGTCTCCTGCCTCCGGACAAGCTCGTCGAGACCCCGGAGGCCGAGAAGCCGCGCCCGGTGGTGGACGCGGTCCGGCGCTTCCTCGGCCGCCGCGAGGAGCGCATCAAGGTCAAGGGCACGGACGACCTGCTCGTGTACCGCGCCCGATGCTGCAACCCGATCATGGGAGAGCCGATCGTCGGCTACATCACCCGGGGCAAGGGCGTCTCCGTGCACTCCCGGAGCTGTCCCAACGTTCAGAACCTGGTCTACGACCCCGGGCGGCGGATCGAGGTCGAGTGGGGGCACGGGGAGGAGGGCGGCTACGAGGTGCGCCTGGCGGTGGACCTCGAGGACCGGTTGGGGGCGCTCGCCGCGGTGACCGCGGCGCTGGCCTCGATGAAGACGGACGTTCGCGACATGCAGGTCCGCACCTTCGACGACAATACCGCCTCGATCGTGCTCACCGTCCGCATCAACGACCTCAAGCACCTCGACAAGGTCGTGAAGTCGATGCGGGGCGTCAAGGGCGTCATCGATGTCGCTCGCCAGAGCGTCACCGGCTCGGCGCCCGCTTGATCCCGGGGGGCGGTTGCCCTTAGGCTTCAAGCCTTCCTTCCCAGGAGGCCTCGTCATGCCCACCAAGCACGTGTCTACGCCCCAGGCCCCGAAGCCGATCGGTCCCTACTCTCAGGGGGTGATCTCGGGAGGGCTACTCTTCTGCTCCGGTCAAATTGCCCTCGACCCCGAAACCGGCATGCTGGTGGAGGGCGGGGTGGACGCGCAGACCGAGCGTGTTCTCGAGAACCTCGTGGCGGTCCTGCGCGAGGCCAAGATGGGCCTCGACAACGTCATGAAGACCACCGTCTATCTGACCGACATGGCGGACTTCCCGGAGATGAACGAGGTCTACGCACGCTATCTCGGCCAGCGGGCGCCGGCTCGGACGACCATCCAGGCAGCCGGGCTCCCCATGGGCGTGCGGGTGGAGATCGACGTCATCGCCGGCTACTGACCTGGCGGCCAGTCGCGCTTCTTGATCGGCCCACCGTGCCTGGGCCCTGCCCCTTGGTCAGGAGCGTACTAGGCCGCGGAGGACCCCGCAGCGGGCTTGGCCGACGCGGCGGGCTTCGTCACCTTGCCCGAGCGGAGGCAGCGCATGCACACCTTGATCCGGCGATGGGTCCCGTTCTCGAGGACCGCTCGCACCCGCTGAAGGTTGGGGTTGAAGCGGCGGTTCGTGACGTTGTGCGCGTGAGAGACCGAACTCCCGAACTGCGGGCCCTTGCCGCAGATATCGCAACGCTGTGCCATGACGACGCGTCCTCCCGTAAGGGCCCGAGCACGGCCCGAAACGCAAAAAGCAAGTATATTCAGGAGCTTCCACATCGTCAAGGTGGCGAGCCGGGGGGGCGATCGTGACCTGCGCCGGCTTCGGGCCCGTCACCGCGAGCGTTGTTGGCCGACGAAACGGCGTGCTATAGTCCCGGCGCTCCGCCATGGTCCAGTTCAACTTCAGCGAACGGACCATCAAGTCCAAGGTGGTCTACTACGGGCCTCCCCAGTCGGGGAAGACCACCAATCTCGAGCAAATCCACCGCCTGACCG
Source organism: uncultured Acidobacteriota bacterium (assembly GCA_963700695.1). Lineage (GTDB taxonomy): Bacteria > Acidobacteriota > Vicinamibacteria > Fen-336 > Fen-336 > JAJDNS01. The sequence goes on from CAVOYO010000006.1 coordinate 213,307, forward strand.
ATCCCGAAGGGGCCAACCGCCTCATCTCGCTGAACACTGCTCAGGACCGGACGCTCTTCTTCGACCTGCTCCCGTTCAGCCTCGGCACGGTCTCAGGCTACGACTTCAAGGTTCAGCTCTACACGGTGCCGGGGCAGGTCCAGTACAATGCGACCCGGCGGGTGGTCCTGGCTGGCGCGGACGCGGTCGTTTTCGTCGCTGACAGCCAGCAGGCGATGGGGCGAGACAACCTCACGGCCTTCGAGAACATGAAGGTCAACCTCCTCGCCAATCGCCTGGTGCCGGAGAAGGTCCCGCTGGTCCTGCAGTACAACAAACAGGATCTCGAGAACCTCCTTCCCGTCTCCGAGCTGAGCAAGACGCTGAACCCCTGGGGCCGCAAGACCTTTCCCGCCGTGGCGGCTCGCGGGGAGGGCGTCCTTGAGACCTTCGTCGCGGTGGTACAGGAGATGCTGGCCGCCATCGCCCAGAAGTACAACCTCAAGGAGAAGGGACTGGACCCGGCCGCGGTCCCCGACGTGGTGGCCCAGGCGTTCGAGGCCCTGCTCAAGAACCGGCCGGCCGCCACCCCGAAGGCCTCGGCACCCTCACCTCCTCGACCCGGCACGGGGACGCTCCCGCCGGGAGAGCGTGCGTCGGCCAGGATCGCGGCCTTTCCCGGCCCGACGGCCTCGACCCCGGCGGCCCCGACACCGGTTGCGCCCGCGCCGGCGGCCCCCTCGCCCGCGGGTGTGCCCCCGGATCCTCCCGTATCGCCGGTGGCCGCCTACGCGCAGGCTGCCCTCCCGGGCGAGCCCGGGAGGGTCATCTTCACCCAGCCCCAGGGGGCCGAGCCGGCCTACCCGGGGCAAGCGGGTTCCGATGCAAGCCCGGTTTCGGAGGAGCTGCTCCACCGGGCCATCCGCTCAAACGTGGAGCTCGCCGAGGCCCTCGGCACCTTCGTGCGCGAGGTCCAGCTGGGCCTCGGGACGATCGTGTCGCACGCGGACCAGCTGGCCCCGGGCGGTGCCGATGGCCGGCGGGCCGAGGTCCTCGTCGGTGGGATCCGCCGTGAGGTCACGCGGCTGCGCCGCGTGATCCAGGAGCTCGGGGACGCCGGGGCGGGGGCGGCTGCCAGCTCGGACCCCCGGGTGCCCGCAAAGGCGCCGGCGCGACCCGCCCCCCGGGCGGTGCCGCCCCCGGTGTCCCCGCGCGCGGCCGGCTCCGGTGCCCCGTCGTCCGCCCCCGTGGCGGCCGCCCGGACCGGGGGAGCGGGGACGCTGGACGGGCTGTTCAACGAGGTCGTGAGCGCCGTCCAAGCGCCGCTCGCCTCACGGGGCCTGAGCGTGAAGAGTCACATCGTGCTCGGGGCCGGCCTGCCGCGCTGCCCGCCCGCCAGCCTCAAGCGGGCGATGGCGGCCCTCCTCCAGGGCCTGGCCGTGAGCGTCGCCTCGGGGTCAACGGTCGCGGTCCGAGCGGAACGCAAGCCCGTGTTGCTCCGTGGCCGCGACGGCCAGGAGCAGCGCCGCGACTTCCTGATGCTCGCTTTCACCCACGGTGCCGGCCTCGCTGACGAAGACCAGCGGCGCATCCTCAAGGGCGCGGACAAGGGGCGCCTCGGCGAGGCCTACCGTCTGGTGCGGGAGATGGGCGGCTTCCTGCGGTTCGCCCCGCTCCCCGGGGCGATGCTCGAGACGCGGGTCTTCCTGCCAGTCTGACACCGGCCGGGCGGCCGGCCTCCCTCAGACCGAGCCCGCCGGGCCCGCGCTCTCGTCCCCGTCCCCCAGCTCCCAGGTCTCGCCCGGCTCCGGTACGTGGGCGCCAAATCCCCTCTCCCTCCGGATGCGATCGGCGAGCGCCACCGCCGACTCCTCCTCGCCGTGGGTGAGGAAGACGGTCTTCGGCGGCCTGTCGACGCCAGACAGCCAGCGCATCAGCTCGCCCGAGTCGGCGTGTCCGGAGAGCCCCTTGAGGACTCGGACCTCTGCCACCACCGACACCTTGTGCTTGTGGATACGGACCTCGCTCGCCCCTTCGACCAGCGCCCGGCCCAGCGTTCCCGCCGCCTGGTAGCCCGTGATGAGGAGGGTGTTCTCCGGCCTGGGCAGGCGCTGCCGGCAATGGTGGAGGATGCGCCCGCCCGACAGCATCCCGCTCGAGGAGATGATCACCGCCGGTCCCTCGAGGGAGTTGAGCCCGATCGACTCGTCGCGGGTGCGGTGCAGATGGATCCAGCGGCCGTGGAACAGGCTGCGGCCCCCCAGATTGCTGATGGCCTCCTGGTGGCCCTCGGGGTGGGCGGCGTAGATGCGCGTGGCGTCGACAGCCATCGGGCTGTCGAGGTGGATGGGAAACGGCCGCAGGCGCCCCTGCGTCACCAGCTCGTTCATCATCCAGATCATCTGCTGGGACCGTCCCACCGCGAAGGCCGGGATCAGCAAGACGCCGTTCCGTGCGAAGGTTCGCTTGATGACCCCTTCGAGCTGATCGTAGATCGGCACGTCCGGGTGTCGACGGTTCCCGTACGTGCTCTCCATGACCAGGTAGTCGGCGCCGGGCGCGCCCTCAGGGTCCTTGGCCAGGATCGCGTCGTAGCGGCCGATGTCGCCGCTGAAGATGACCCGCCACTCGCGACCGTTCTCCCGGACCCCGACATCCACCGAAGCGGCGCCGAGAAGGTGGCCGGCCTCGCGGTAGGTGAACGAGAAAGTCCCCTCGACGTCCTGCGTGGTGCCCTTGGGTACTGGCCGAAGGAGCTTCAACGCCTCACGAGCGTCCTCGGCGTCGAAGAGAGGAAGAGCCGGCTGGTGCTTCGTGAGGCCCTTGCGGTTGTAGTACCGGGCGTCCTCCTCCTGCAGGTGAGCGGCGTCCAGGAGCAGGACCTCGGCCAGGTCGACCGTGGGCGGCGTGCAGTAGATGGGGCCGCGAAAACCCCTCTTCACCAGGCGTGGGACGCGCCCGATGTGGTCGAGGTGGGTGTGTGTGAGAACGAGTGCGTCGACGCCAGCCGGGTTCTCGCAGGGGTCGTCCCAGTTGCGAAGGCGCAGGGGCTTCTTGCCCTGGAACATGCCGCAGTCGACCATGAGTCGGCGCCCCGCCGCCTCGAGCAGGTACTGGGAGCCCGTGACGGTGCGGGCAGCTCCGAGGAAACTCAGTTGCGCCATTCCACCTCCTTTGGCCAGACGCGTGGCGGCCGTCGCGACGACACGGCGCGCTCTCGGGACGGTCAGCCCTGGCCGCGCAGCATCTTGCGGAGGACCGTCTGAAGGATCCCCCCGTTGCGGTAGTACTTGACGTCGACCGGTGTGTCGAGCCGGACGATGGCCGTTGTTCTCGTCTCCGTGCCGTCGGGCCGGCCGATTGACACCGCCACCTCCTGCCGCGGCTTCACCTCGCCGAGCCCGGCGATCGAAATCGTCTCCTGGCCGGTGAGCCCGAGGGCCCCGACGCCCTCGCCCGGCATGAACTGCAGGGGCAGGACGCCCATCCCCACGAGGTTGGCGCGGTGGATGCGCTCGAAGCTCTCGGCGATCACCGCCCGGACGCCGAGGAGCAGAGTCCCCTTGGCCGCCCAGTCACGGGACGATCCCGTGCCGTACTCCTTCCCGGCCACGACCACGAGCGGGGTGTCCTCGGCCCGATAGCGCTCGGCGGCATCGAAGATGGACATGCGCTCGCCGGAGGGGACGTGGACGGTGACGCCGCCCTCGACCCCCGGCACCATCTGGTTCTTGAGGCGGATGTTGGCGAAGGTCCCACGCACCATCACCCGGTCGTTGCCCCGGCGCGAGCCGTAGGAGTTGAAGTCCTTCTTCTCGAGGCCTCGCTCGACCAGGTAGCGCCCGGCCGGGCTGTCGAGGGGAATGTCACCCGCGGGGGAGATGTGGTCGGTGGTGACTGTGTCGCCGAGCACGGCCAGGATCCGGGCGCCCCGGATGTCGGGCGCCGGCCGGGGCTCGAGGGTGAGACCCTGGAAGAACGGCGGCTCCTGGATGTAGGTCGACTCCTCGCGGAACTCGAACAGGTCGCCCCCGGCGACGGGGATCGCGTTCCACGTCGGGTTGCCGTCGAAGACGTTCGCGTAGGTCGAAGCGAACATCTCCGCATCGATCGAGGCCTCGAGCTCGGCGATCTCCTCCTGGGACGGCCAGAGGTCGGCGAGCGTCACCGGGGAACCGTCGGTACCGATGCCGAGGGGGTCGGCCGCGAGATCGATGTCGGTCGTGCCCGCCAGTGCGTACGCCACGACGAGCGGAGGCGACGCAAGATAGTTGGCCTTCACGTGCGGGCTCACCCGGCCCTCGAAGTTGCGGTTGCCGGAGAGAACGGCCGAGGCGACGAGCTGACCGTCAGTGACCGCCTTCGCCACCTCGGGGGGAGCGGGCCGGAGTTGCCGATGCAGGTCGTGCAGCCGTAACCCACGACGTCGAAGCCGAGCTTCTCGAGATCGGGCAGAAGGCCGGACTTGCGCAGGTACTCGGTGACGACCTTCGATCCGGGGGCCAGGCTCGTCTTCACGTAGGGTGGCACCCGCAGCCCGCGCGCGGCCGCCTTGCGGGCGAGGAGCCCCGCTCCCAGCATCACCGAGGGGTTCGAGGTGTTGGTGCAGCTCGTGATGGCGGCGATCACCACCGAACCATGCCGCAGCTCGGCCTTCTGCCCCCGGATGTCCAGGGGCACGGACCGGGCCGCCGCCTCGGCGCTGAGCCCGAAGCCACGCTCCTCGACCGGGGCGACGAGGCTCCGGCGAAACGACTCTTTCATCTGCGACAGGGCCACCCGGTCGTGCGGACGCTTGGGTCCGGCGAGGCTCGGCTCGACGCTCGCGAGGTCCAGCTCGAGGGTGTCCGAAAACTCCGGGTCCGGTGTGTCTGCGGTGCGGAAGAGTCCCTGCTCCTTGCAGTAGCGCTCCACGAGATCGACCGCCTCCACCGTGCGACCGGTCCGGCGCAGGTAGGCGAGGGTCGCGTCGTCGACCGGGAAGAACCCGCAAGTGGCCCCGTACTCGGGGGCCATGTTCGCGATCGTCGCCCGATCGGCGAGGCTCATCTCGGCCAAGGCCGGGGCCGAAGTACTCCACGAACTTCTCGACGACCCCCTTCTTGCGGAGCATCTGGACCACCGTGAGCACGAGATCCGTCGCGGTCGTCCCCTCGCGCAGCTGCCCCACGAGGCGGAAGCCCACCACCTGCGGGGTCACCATGTAGAGGGGCTGGCCGAGCATGCCCGCCTCGGCCTCGATCCCCCCGACGCCCCAGCCGAGCACACCGAGACCGTTGATCATCGTCGTGTGCGAGTCGGTGCCGACCAGGGTGTCCGGGAGAGCCACCGGCCCGTCCGCCTCCTCCCTCAGCAGGACACATGTCGCCAGATACTCGAGGTTCACCTGGTGGATGATGCCGGTGGCCGGGGGCACGACGCGGAAGCCGGCGAAGGCCTTCTGGCCCCAGCGGAGGAACTCGTACCTCTCGCGGTTCCGCTCGAACTCGATCTCGGCGTTCCGGCGCGCCGCCTCGGGAGAGCCGAAGACGTCCACCTGCACCGAGTGGTCCACCACGAGGTCCACCGGCACCAGCGGGTTGATCCACTTCGGGTCCTGGCCGAGGCGGTCGACCGCCGCCCGCAGCGAGGCGAGATCGACGACCGCAGGCACGCCGGTGAAGTCCTGCAAGATGACCCGGGCCGGCGTGAAGGGCAGCTCCCCCGCGCCCGTTCCGGACGCATCCCAGGCGGCGAGGCTCCTGACGTCGTCCTCGGTGACCAGCTCGCCGTCTACGTTGCGGAGGACCGACTCGAGGAGGATCCTGATCGAGAACGGCAGCCGGTCGAGGTCCCGTGCGACGCCCTCTTTCTCGAGGGCGTCCAGCCGGTACAGGGTGGACCGGCCGTGGCCGGTGTCGAACGTGGAACGGGCGCCGAACACGTCGGTCTTCATGGCTTCTCTCTCCTGGCTCCGCAACGCACCGCGGCGCGGGTCGGCCACGGCCGGGCGACTGCAGAGGTTACACCACAGTGGTGATCGGGCGAGATGACGACCCGCCAGGGCTCCACACCGGGGTGCGGTCCCCGAACGCGGCCGGAACGCCCGCGCCCAGGTCGGCCTCGGTCTCGATGAGGCGCGCAGAGGGGACCTGGCCGCGCTCGGGGACCGCCCGCAGCTCCCCGATCAGACTCCGGGTGGCCTCGGCGGCGGCAGAACCGAGCAGGGCCTCGAGGCGGCCTGTCTCGCGCGGTCCCGCGGGGGCCTCGAGGGTGGACACGCGGCGCAGCAGAGACGCCACCGCGTGCAACGAGTGAGCGTCAGGCCGGCTCGTCGTCGAAGCGGCGGGTGTCTCTTCCCCGCCACACGACGCGCACGGACACCGCCCGCACGACGAACAGGGCCAGCACGACCACCGCCACCGTGGGCAGCAGATACCAGGCGAGCAGCAGATACTGCATCAGATCGTCCTCCTCTCACGCACCACCAAGGTCTCCCGCGCGAAGCCGTTACCCGCCCTCGCGGCCCGACGTCTCCGCGAGGCGGACGCCACCGGTCGAGTCTGGAGGAGGGACAGCACCGGGGCCCGACGGCCCCGAGCTTCAGTTGGAGAGCCTCAGGGGTGCCTGACGAAACAACAATATCATGTGCGTCAACCGGCGCCAAGCCCCTTTCCGTAGTAGGCACAGCCCCATGGCGTTCCGGGGCGTCCCGTGCGACACGTCAGCCTGTCAGCCTTCGGTTCCGGGGCTTGGCTGGGCGGCAGGGACTCGAACCCCGATTCCATGGTCCAGAGCCATGTGTCCTACCGTTGGACGACCGCCCAAAACCGAACCCCCATCCTAGTGAAGTCGTTGGGCGAATTCAATCCGCCCCCGGCCGGCCGCCGCGCAGCCGCGGTCGGGGGCGAGTGGCGCGCCCCTCAAGGCCGCTCGGCGGCGGAGAGGTAGAGCGCGTTCAGGAGAGCCGCATAGGTGACGCGGCTCTGCGCCCGGTACTGTGGCCGAAACCCGAACAGGACGACCCGCCCCCTCCCGAGCGGAACCTCGACGAGGGCGGCCAGTCCCTGAAGACGCTCGCCGCCCAGGAGCCATCCCGACAGCAAGGGTTCGTCCTGGGGGTAGCGGGCCACCGTCACGCCGGTGTCCGTTTGGAACGCGGGGGAGGACTGGAACCAGATCGGGAGCGCCTCGGGCAAGCCGTGGGCGAGCGGTTGCGCGGGGTCGGTCCTCACCCTCAGGATCGACCCCGGACAGAGGAACTCGGCGGGGTCGGCGTCGGCGAGGACGTTGCGCACCGGCAGGTCGAGCTGCTCGATGACGAGGCCGGTGGCCGAGTTGAGGGCCACGAGAGTGCCCCCGCCCTCGACGAAGCCCCGAAGTGCCGCCATGCCTTCGGCCCCGAGCCCGCCAGCGTACTCCTCCGGCATCTCCCCCGACGCGTGGCCGCCCAGGAGGGTGGTGGCCTCCTGGTCGGGGAGCACGATCGCGTCGTAGCGGTCGCCGAGGTTCCCGGCGCGGACCTCGCGGTCGTGGAGGCTCCGGTAGGCCACGTCCGTCTCGTGCTCGAAGATGAAGCGTGTCCAACCCTCGTCCATCGACGGGACCCACGAGCGGTAGAGCCCCACGCGTGGGGTGCGCAGACGCAGCGAGCGCGGGCGGGCCCGCACCCCGTACGCCGAGACCCCGAGATCGCGGGCGAGCGTCTCGAGCGTCCTGCGCGCCGACGACGGGACGAGGAGGGCGCCGGCCGCGTGCTGTCGGCCGCCGTCGGCGAACGGCTCGAGTGCCCAGCGGACGTCGACGCCATCGGCGAGCAACCGGCCCAGCGCCACGAGGTCGCCGCTCCCGTGGCCCAGCGCGAAGCGCGGGCCCTTTCCCTCGACTCGTCCCGGGGTCACGCGCGGGACGTCCGCACGCTCGAGGTCCGCGGTGAAGGGGTGGACGACGTTCTCCACCCTCACCCCCATGAGCAGCGGCAGAGTGTGGGCGGTCGTGTCGTAGGGAGGCCGCGGCGGCGCGTCGGGATCGCTTCGAAGGTCCGGGTAGTGCTGCCGCTCCAGCACGGTCCGGGCAAACCCGCTCGCCGGCTGCTGCATCGCGATGACATGGCTGGCCGCGTCGTAGTGCCTGCCGTCGGCCTCGAAGCCGCTCCGGGCGCGGTGGATCTCGACCCCGCCAGTCCGCAGGATCTCGAGGAGCCGGCCGGTCGCGAGGGGCTCGCGCTGTGCCGCCGGGATCACGAAGGCAAACGGCTCGCGCCGCGCACAGGCCCGGCGGTTCACGCCGAGCACGGTCCGCAACCAGAACGTCCGGTTCCGGGCCGCGTGGTCGAGCACCGCCAGCGAGGCCGAGAGCTGGTACTCGACGACGTCCCCGAGGCGCCACGTGCCCCCGGGCCAGGGAGCGGGGAAGTTCCACGAAGGTGTGCGCGGATCGTATCCGCCGCGTCGGCTCGTGGAGCTCGTGGGCCTCGACCTGCACCGGCGTCGCCAGCCGGGCCGAGGCCGTCTCCGAAAGGATCCGCACGCCGCCATGGGTGTGCGGATAGGCCCGCGCCGGTGTCCAGGCGTCGAAGATCGCGTTCGTGACGACCCCTCGTCGCCCTTCGGAGATGAGGTGTGCGGCGGCGTGCATCCCGATCGCGTTCGCCGCGGCCTGGAGGGCGGGGTCGACGTTCGGCTCCCATGGGTCGGTGTAGGGGGGGACGAAGAGCCGCGCCCCCTCCCGGCCCATCTGGTGAACGTCGTGCATGATCTGCGGATGCCAGCGGCGGTGCAGATGCTCGACCGTCAGCTGCGTCTCGACCTGGGTGAACATGTACCAGTCGCGGTTGTTGTCGTGCCCGACGTAGGGGTGATACAGCACCGGGGGAGAGGTGCCCTCGAAGGGCGTGCCGAGCTGCCGGCGATACCACTCGGTCACGAGCTGGGTGCCATCGGGGTTGTGCGAGGGGAGGACCAGAAGCACCGTCTCGTCGAGCGCGCGCCGCACTTCCGGTGCATCGCTGGCGGCGAGGTGGTGCAGGAGGCGCAGGGAGGTCAGGGTCCCCCCCACCTCCGTCGAGTGGATCGAGTAGGCCATGGCGACGATGGCCCGGCCACGATCCACGAGCCGCTCCGCCTCCTCCTCCGATAGCCCGCGAGGGTCGGCGAGACGCAGGTTCGTCTGCCGGATCTCTTCCAGCCGGGCGTGGTTGGCCTCCGAGGTCACGGTCGCGAGCACGAAGGGCCGCCCCTGGGTCGTCCGGCCAACCTCCTGGACCGTGACGCGGTCGGAGGCCGCGTCGAGGCGCTCGAGATAGCCGAGCACCTCGTCCCAATCGGCCAGACGCCGGTCCGCCCCGGGTCGGAAACCGAGGACCGACTCCGGTGTCGGAATGTCGGCGGTCGGCGTGCCGGAACGGGCGCCGGCGGGAACCGCGAGAATCAGGGCGAGCCCGCCGCACACCACTGCTCCCCAAGCCTTTCTCGCTGGTTGCCGGTTCCTTGCGCCCCGCATCGTCTCCCCCTCCACTCGCGCGGCCAAGTTATCGGCGCACGGGGCGAGGGTCAAGCGCGAGGAGGGAGAGGAGAGACAAGGTGGCGGATCGATGAACGGGTGCGACTGGCCACCAGGCCCAGGCTCGCCCGCGTGTCCCTTCTTTGGGGACACGCGGGTGTCCGAGGCCTATCTCGGGGATTTCCCTCCCCCTACGTGGGGAGGGACAGGGTGGGGGGTCGATGAACGATTGTAGGTTTCGCGGCGTCGGCCCGAATGAACTCAATCCAGCATTCAGGCCATCAGTACCTAGTCGACCCCCAGCTCTTTGGCCCTCTTGAAGACGGCGAAGCCCAGAGAGGCAGCCGAAGCAGAGGAAGGAGTACGCCTCGACGAAGGCGGCCAAGAAGCGTGCCGAGGAGCGGCACGATCCCAAGGATCGAGGCCGCGAGGCCTCCGACAATCACGATGCCGGTGTAGATGAACCAGGCCTCCCAGTAGATGGAGCCCATCCGTCGGATGGCGTCGATCCCGGTGATCGGGTTGAGGGTGGCGAAGAAGCTCTGGGAGATGGCGGCGGCGATGAGCGCGATGGGAGAGTAGAGCAGCGCCCAGAGAGCGGCGAAGGGGAAGGCGATCAGCACGCCTATCCCGGTACCGATGGCGGCAGCGGACCCCCCGGCGTCGGAGTACGGGTCGTCACCCTCTTCGAACTTCGTGCCGTAGCTCCTCTTCGATCTCGGCGATCTCCTCCTCGCTCATGCCCTGCTCCCGGAGCATCTCCCGAAACTCCGGTGGCGAGCCGGCTTCGTCGAATGCCGGCTCCCGGCCTCCGGCCCCCCGATCATGGCGAGTGCCGCGCCGAGGCCCAGCACGATCAGCAGGATCAGCGGGCCAATGCTCACGATCATCGCGGCGAGGCCGAGGAACATCTGCTTCAGGAGATCGGTGATGTCGCTGATGTTCGGCATGAAATCCGTGGTGTTGCCAGCCGACACCCGGTTGATCGCGGTGAACGCGTAGGCGTAGAGGAGGCCATAGTAGAAGACGATCGCGATCAGTCCCCCGAAGGCCGCCACCTTCGCGGCGACCGAGAAGACACCCACGACCACCGCCATCATGATGTAGGCCATCGGGTCCCGCAGCGGGTAGCTGAAGACCGTGCCGAGCTCCTCGCGGAGCGGCCGGCGGCGCTGGCGCGCCATCCGCTCCGCCGCCTCCTTCTCGGCCGTCTTCACGCAGAGGGCGTCGCAGTCGGGGCAGATCGTGGCGGTGCCGTGGTGCTGGACGCACGCCGTGCACCAGCCCTTGCCGCACTGCGAGCACACCCCCTCGGAACGCGCTCCCGGGTGCTTCGAGCATGTGCGCCAGCTGCCGGGTCGGGCTCCCCGGGGCGAGGTCGCCGCTCCTGCTGCCGCCGCTCCCTGCTGCTGCCGCGCGCCGCGGCGCCCGGCTTGGGGCTGCGGGGCAGGCCGGCGGGTCCTTGCGGAGGCGCGGCCGGCTGTGCGGTGCGGCGGCGGCTGAGCGCCGGGTGGCCTCTGCTGCGGTGCGGCGGGCCGTGGAGGCGCGGGCGGCGCGGCCGCGGACCCTTGCGGTGGGGCGGGTCGCGGCGGCGGCGGTGGTGGTGCGCCGGGTGGCCTCTGCTGCGGTGCGGCGGGCCGTGGAGGCGCGGGCGGCGCGGCGGGTCGCGGAGGTGTCGGCGGCGCGACAGGGGGTGTCTGTGCCGGTGCGGGCTCGGCCTGGGCGATCGCGAAGACGCTGCTGCAGCCGGGGCACTTCACCTTCACGTTCGGTCCGGCCTTCTCGGCCGCGATCCGAAGTGTGCGGCGGCAGCGTGGGCAGAGCAGATTCAGGGCCGGCTCGCCTCCTCGCAGTGTGAAGATTATACACGTGCCCGGCCCGCGATCGTGGGCGGCCCCGCCTCGAGCTCGGCCCGTCGCCGGGATCGAATTCCACATCGAGTCTCCGGCGGAGCTGCCGCAGGGGCTTGGCTCACCGGGTGTGCGGCTGGTATAAACTCCCCGCCACGCCACACCCTTCTGCCGAGAGGTCGAATCCAATGAAGCTCCGCTTCCTGCTCCTGACGTTCCTGGTCGTCCTGGTGGCGGGGTCCGCCTGCGGCCGTCGCGAGAAGGCGTCACCGAGTCCTTCGCCGACCGAAGCCGTGGCCACGCCGACCCCGGTGCCCACGCCCCTGCCTCCGCTGCTCGACCCCGCCCAGGCCACCGAGACGGCCCCCGAGCGCTTCCGCGTGCGCTTCGAGACGACGGAAGGCCCGTTCGTGGTGGAGGTGCAGCGGAAGTGGGCTCCGAACGGTGCCGACCGCTTCTACAACCTCGTCAGGCTGGGCTACTACGACGACGTCACCTTCTTCCGGGTCCTCGAGGACTTCATGGCCCAGTTCGGGATCCACGGCGACCCGAAGGTGAGCCGGGTCTGGCGCAACGCCCAGATCCCCGACGACCCGGTCGCTCAGTCCAACAAGCGGGGAATGGTCACCTTCGCCACCGCGGGTCCGGGCACCCGGACCACCCAGATCTTCATCAACTACAAGGACAACTCGAACCTGGATCGCATGGGCTTTGCTCCCTTCGGGCGCGTCGTCGAGGGCCTCTCGGTGGTGGACAAGCTCTACTCCGGCTACGGTGAGGGCGCTCCCCGGGGGGCCGGCCCGGACCAGGGCCGCGCCCAGTCCCAGGGCAACGAATACTTCCGTCGGGAGTTCCCGGAGCTCGATCACATCAAGAGCGCCCGCCTCGTAGAGCCCGCGAACAAAGGCGACTGACCCTCATCCGGCATTCAGGCCATGAGTGACTGAGCGGTCCCTGATCCGACCGGGGGCTCCACTATGATGACGGGGTGAGCCCCCGCACCGCCGCCCTGCCGTTCCACCCCGCGGTGCGGGAGTGGTTCGCCGAGACCTTCGCTGCGCCCACGAAGGCGCAGCGGCTCGGCTGGCCGGCGATCGCGAAGGCACAGAGCACCCTCGTCCTGGCGCCCACGGGCTCGGGGAAGACGCTTGCCGCCTTCCTCGCGGCCATCGATCGCATCATGCTCGCCCCGCCGCCGCCGAAGGCGGAGCGGTGCCGCGTCGTCTACATCTCGCCCCTCAAGGCCCTGGCCGTGGACGTGGAGAGGAACCTGCGCGCACCCGTCCAGGGCATCGCGCGCGTGGCCGGGCGGCGGGGCGAGAGCCTCCGGCTTCCGGAGGTGGCGATCCGGACCGGGGACACCCCGTCGGACGCGCGGGCCCGCATGGTCCGACGCCCCCCCGACATCCTGATCACCACGCCCGAATCCCTCTTCCTGTTGCTGACCTCGCGTGGGCGGGAGTTCCTGGTTCCGGTCGAGACCGTCATCGTCGACGAGATCCATGCCCTCGTCGGCACCAAGCGTGGGGCGCACCTCGCCCTCTCTCTCGAGCGACTCGAGGAGCTGGCCCGTGGATCGGTGCAGCGGGTCGGCCTTTCGGCGACGCAGCGACCCCTCGACGAGGTGGCCCGCTACCTTGGGGGCGGCTCGGGGCGGCGGAGGTGGAGGCCCCGGCCGGTCACGATCATCGACGCCGGAGCGAAGAAGGCGTTCGACCTCCGGGTCGAGGTCCCGGTCGAAGACATGTCGCGGCTCGGCGAGGCCACCGAACCTGAGCCCGGCCCGGAGCGGGAGGAGCCGGCCCGTGTCCTCGAGCGCCGCTCCATTTGGCCCGCCATCCACCCGCGGCTCCTCGAGCTGGTGCGCGGCCACCGCTCGACGATCGTCTTCGTCAACAGCCGCCGGCTCGCCGAGCGGATCGCCGCCGCGCTGAACGACCTCGCGGGTGAGCCGGTGGCCCGGGCCCACCACGGCTCCCTCGCCCGCGAGCAGAGGGTCGAGATCGAGGACGCGCTCAAGGCGGGCCGGTTGCCCGCGCTCGTGGCCACGTCCTCGCTCGAGCTGGGGATCGACATGGGGGCGGTCGACCTCGTCGTCCAGATCGAGACGCCGGTCTCGGTGGCGAGCGGGATGCAGCGGATCGGGCGCGCGAGCCACCAGGTCGACACCGTCTCGCGGGGCGTGATCTTCCCCAAGTACCGCGGCGACCTCCTCGCCAGCGCCGCCATCACCGCCGCCATGAAGCAGGCCGCGGTCGAAGAGACGCGCATCCCCGCGAACCCGCTCGATGTCCTCGCGCAGCATCTCGTGGCGATGGTGGCCATGAGCGAGCGCAAGGTCGACGACCTGTTCGCCCTCGTGCGCCGGGCCGCTCCGTTCGCCGCGCTTCCCCGGACGCAGTTCGAGGGGGTCCTCGACATGCTCGCCGGCCGCTACCCTTCCGATGAGTTCGCGGAGCTGCGGCCGCGGCTCGTGTGGGACCGGCTGAGGGGAACCGTCCGCGGTCGCGAAGGCGCCCAGCGCCTGGCGGTGGCGAACGCGGGCACCATTCCGGATCGCGGCCTCTACGGTGTCTTCCTCGCCGAGGGCGAGGGCTCCGGCCGACGGGTCGGCGAGCTCGACGAGGAGATGGTCTTCGAGAGCCGAGCGGGCGAGGTCTTCGTCCTCGGCGCCTCGAGCTGGCGCATCGTCGAGATCACCCGCGACCGCGTCCTCGTCCTGCCCGCCCCGGGAGAGCCGGGCAAGATGCCGTTCTGGCGGGCGGACCGTGGTGCGCGACCCCTCGAGCTCGGCCGGGCCATCGGCCGCCTCACCCGCGAGCTGACGGCCGGCGCACGCGAGGACGCGGTGGCGCGTCTGCGCGAGCACCACGACCTCGAGCCGCGGGCCGCCGAGAATCTGCTCTCCTATCTCGAGGAGCAGCGCGAGGCGACGGGAGCGCTGCCGGACGACCGCACGATCGTCCTGGAGCGGACCCGGGACGAGGTCGGAGACTGGAGGCTCTGCCTCCTCGGACCGTGGGGTGGACGCGTCCACGCGCCGTGGGCCATGGCCCTCGAGACGAAGCTCCGTCTCGCCGGAGAGGTCGAGGTCGAGACGATCTGGAGCGACGACGGGATCGTCGTCCGCGTTCCCGAGCGCGAGCATCCGCCCGACGCCGTCGACCTGCTTCCCGAGCCCGAGGAGATCGAGGACCTCGTCGTGCAGCAGCTCGGGGGCTCCAGCCTGTTCGCCGCGCACTTCCGCGAGGCGGCGGGCCGCGCCCTGCTCCTGCCGCGGCGGCGGCCGGGGCAGCGGACCCCGTTGTGGATCCAGCGGAAGAAGGCGCACGATCTTCTCAAGGTGGCCTCGCAGTACCCGGCCTTCCCGATCGTGCTCGAGGCCTACCGCGAGTGCCTGCGCGACGTCTTCGACCTTCCCGGCCTCGTTGCCCTGGCTCGCCGGGTGCGCCGGCGCGAGATCCGTCTGGTGACCGTCGACACCCGGACCCCGTCGCCCTTCTCCGCGTCGCTCCTCTTCGGCTACGTCGCCAACTACCTCTACGACGGCGACACCCCCCTCGCCGAGCGTCGGGCGCAGGCGCTCACCGTCGACCAGGCCCAGCTGCGGGAGCTGCTCGGCGAGGCGGAGCTGCGGGAGATCATCGATCACGCCGCCCTGGCCGATCTGGAGCTGATGCTGCAGGGGCTCGACACGACTCGCCGGGTGAGCGGGCCCGACCGCCTGCACGACCTGCTGTTGCTTCTCGGGGACCTCACCCTCGACGAAATCATCGTGCGCATCGACCCCGGGCCCGGGGGCGAGGTCCAGGCGACCGCGAGCGCCTGGCTCGAGTCCCTCGTCCGCGACCGGAGGGCGATCGCGGTCCCGGTCGCCGGGGAAAGGCGGTTCGCCGCGGCCGAGGATGCGGGGCGGCTGCGCGACGCGCTCGGGGTCGCTCCCCCGCCGGGTCTGCCCGCGGCCCTTCTCGATCCCGTCCCCCACGCGCTGCGCGAGGTGGTCGCCCGCTATGCCCGAACCCACGGGCCGTTCGGCGCGGCCGACGTGGCCCGCCGGTACGGCCTTGGCGAAGCGGCCGTCGTGGGGGCCCTCGCCGAGCTCCAGCGTGGGGGACGAGTCCTCGAGGGGGAGTTCCGGCCCGGGGGCTCCGGGCGCGAGTGGTGCGGCGCGGACGTCCTCGCCACGCTGCGCCGGCGTTCGCTGGCCGCGCTTCGCAAGCAGGTCGAGCCGGCGGCGCCAGCGGCGCTTGCTCGGCTGCTCGTCGACTGGCAGGGGGTCGAGAGCGGGCCGAGGGCCCCGGCGGTCGGCCGGGGGCGCGCGCCGGATGCCTTGCTCGACGTCGTCGAGCAGCTTCAGGGAGCGGTGTTCCCGGCCTCGATCCTCGAGCGTGACGTGCTTCCGGCGCGGCTGCCCAGCTACCGTCCCGAGGACCTCGACACGCTCACCGCGGCCGGCGAGGTCGTGTGGGTCGGGATGGGACCGCTCGGGGAGCGCGACGGCCGGCTGGCCCTCTTCCTCGCCGACTCCCTGCCCCTGCTCTTCCGACCGGCCGCGGAGGCCCCCGAGGGCCCGCTTCACGAACGTCTGCGCGAGCACCTCGCCGGGCACGGCGCCTCGTTCTTTGGTGAGCTCCTCGAGGCCTCCGGCGGCGGTCTCACCCGCCCCGCTCTCGACGCCCTCTGGGACCTGGTCTGGGCGGGGGAGGTGACGGGGGACTCCCCGGGAGCGCTTCGGGCGTTTCTCGCCTCGCGGGCCGCGCGGTCGGAGCGCCGCCGGCGGGTGGCGACGTTCCGCTCCCGGCGCCAGGTCCCGCCCTCGGCCGTGGGCCGATGGAGCCTCGTTTTGGCTCACGGACGGGCGCCCTCGCCTACGGAGCAGCTGAAGGCGCTCGCCGAGCAGCTCCTCGCGCGCCACGGAGTCCTCACCCGCGACGCTGTCGCCTTCGAGGAGGTGCCGGGAGGCTTCTCCGCGGTCTACCCGGTGCTGCGCGCGCTCGAGGAGGCCGGCCGGATCCGGCGGGGCTACTTCGTGGCCGGACGTGGAGGACTGCAGTTCGCTCACCCGGGGGCGCTCGAGCGACTCCGCGCGCGCCGCGACGCCGATGAGGCCGAGCCGCGCGGTGTCGTCGTGGCCGCGGCCGATCCCGCCAACCCGTACGGCGCGGCACTCTCGTGGCCGAAGACGGATGAGACGCGTCTGCAGCGGACCGCCGGATCGCACGTCGTCCTCGTCGAAGGAGCTCTGGCCGCCTTCGTCGCGCGCGGAGGAGGCGACGTCGCGCCGCTGCTGCCCGAAGAGGAACCGGCGCGGACCCGGGCGGCGCGTGCGGTGGCAAGGGCCCTCGCGCGGTGGGGGGAGGCAACCGACCGCCCCCGGCTCGGCTGGGCCGCGAAAGGTCGGCCGTCCCTGGCCGAGGGCCCGCTCGCTCCCTTCTTCGCCGAGCTCGGCCTCGTCCGCTCCGGACCCGGCTTCCAGGCCGTCGGCGCGGCGGTGGCGACCCCCGGTGAGAAGGACGACACGAACGGGGCTCGCGGCTGAGGGCCGCCCCCGAGCGGTAACCGAGGCGAGGCGCCCCGGGGGGGATCAGGCGCGAACCAGCGAGGCACCCCAGGTCATTCCCGCCCCGAAGGCGACCATGAGGACGAGATCTCCGGGCGCGATCCGCCCGTCTCTCACGCTCTCGTCCCACAGCAGCGGGATGGTGGCGGCGGTGGTGTTGCCGTACTTGTGGATGTTGTGCGGCACCTTCTCGTCCGGCAGCCCCAGCGCCTTCTGGCAGTACTCGTTGATGCGCTTGTTGGCCTGGTGCATCAGCACCATCTTCACGTCGTCGGAGGTGACCCGGTTCCTCTCCAGGATCGCCTTCGCGACCGCGACCATGTGTGTCGTCGCCATCTTGAAGACGTAGCGGCCGTCCATGACCGGGATGTGGTCGCCCCGCGCGAACTGCTCGGGGTCCGTGTACGGGCGGTGCTTGAAGCCGGTTCCAGGTACGTAGAGCTTCTCGTAGTCGGCCCCGGCGCCGTGGAGGTCGTGGTCCACCACCCCCCGGTCGCCGTCCTCGGACGCGCGCAGCACCACCGCGGAGCCCGCGTCGCCGAAGAGAACCACCAGGTGGCGGAAGCGGGTGTTCCACTCGTACTCCTCCTTGGTCGGAGGTATGTCCGAGACGCCCCGTACGTAGTCGTAGTTCTCCCGTGTCCAAGGCATGAAGCCGATGTGGACCTCCGCCCCGACGAGGAGAACGGTCCTCGCCATGCCCGCCCGGATGTGGGCGTCGGCGAGCTGCAGCCCGTAGAGGAAGCCCGAGCACTGCTGTCGGATGTCGAAGCAGGGCACGGTCCTCAGGCCCAGCTTGTGCTGGAGGATCGTTCCGCAGCCCGGGAAGTAGTGGTCGGGGGTCATGGTGGCGAAGACCACCATGTCCACCTCGTCCTTCTCGATCCCCGCCGCCTCGAGAGCCTTGGCCGCCGCCGCCACCCCGAGATCGGAGGTGGCCACGTCGGGGGTGGCGAAGTGACGGGTCTCGACGCCGCTCCGCTCCCGGATCCACTGGTCGTTCGTGTCCATGATCCGGGCCATCTGGTCGTTGGTGAGACGAGTGGAAGCGATCTCGCTCCCGCTCCCGATGATCACGGCTCGCGGCATGGAAACCTCCCCCCGGGTCAATACGTGTAATGCATCCCTCGAGTCTCTTTCGTCGAAACAAGTTGGAACGGCACTAGCGCATCGTGCGGGCCCAGACCTCGTCGATCGCACCCTCCTGGAGCGCCTTCGCCACGTAGAGGATCTGGCCGACGTGGACCGACCAGTGATGGGCCACCCGCATCAGCAGGGCGACGAGCGTGTGCGGCTCTCCCGTGCGGTCCGACACCTCCAGGAGGCCTCCGGGATCCAGCGCGTCGAGCACGCGACCCGTCTCCTCGATCGTTTCCTCGAGGAGCCGCTCGAGCTCCGCGCGGGGCCGGGGACCCTGCTCCGAGAACTCCGCCGCCCGGTCGCGAACATATTCGCTGTCTCCGATGCCCCGACCGAGGAAGTGCCGCGTCGACCCGACGAGGTGGAGTACCAGATTGCCAACAGAGTTCGCGCCCGGGTTCGGGCGCCACCAGAGTTGCTCGTCGCCCAGCGCCCCGAGCGCCGCCCGGACCTGCGCGGGGTAGGCCTCGACCATGCGCTTGCGCGCATCCTCGATCAGCACCCGTCCCAGCTCGTTCATGGAGTGCGCCTCCTCACATGCCCCAATGAGCGGGATGATACCCTTCCCGCGGCCATGGCTCTCTCCCTGAGCGTCGTCTTTCCGATGCACGACGAGGAGGCCTATGTGCGGCGGGCGGTGGCGGCGGCGCGGGAGGGCGCGGGGGCGGTGAGCGAGGACTACGAGATCCTCATCGTCGACGACGCCTCCACCGATCGCACCCTGGAGATCGCCGAGGCCCTCGCGAAGGAGGACTCCCGGGTCCGCGTGCTGCACCAGGCGCGCCGTCGTGGCCTCGGGGGAACGTTGCGCGCCGGCTACGCGGCCACGACGCGGGACCTGGTGCTCTACTCCGACGCCGATCTTCCGTTCGACTTCGGCGAGGTCTCCCGTGCGGCCCGGCTGCTGGAGTACCAGGAGGCGGACGTGCTCGCGGCCTACCGCTTCGATCGGACCAGCGAGGGCCTGCTGCGCACGCTCTACACGCTGGCGTACAGTGGTCTCGTGCGCGCCCTCTTCGGGCTGCGCTTCCGCGACGTCAACTTCTCCTTCAAGCTGTTCCGCCGACAGCTGCTCGAGCGCATCGATCTGCGGAGCGAGGGCAGCTTCATCGATGCGGAATTCCTCGTGAGGGCTCGCAATGCCGGCGCACGGATCATCCAGATGGGGGTGGACTACTTCCCCCGCTCGCGAGGCCGGTCCACCCTGGCCTCTCCCGCGGTGATCGCCGGCATCCTCTGGGAGTTGGCCCGCCTGGCCCCCGGGCTCTGGTGGGAGGCCCGCTTGCCGGCGCCCTCTCGCCGTGGACAATAGAGACGGCGATGCTGACAGACATTGCCGCCGAGCCCGATTGCCGAGACGATGCGGAAGGTCTCGGCGGAGCAAAGGAGCGGTGACCTCCAGGTGCGGTCCGGCCGCATGGTCAAGACCGTCTTCTTCGATCACGGTCGTCTCGTCTTCGCCGCGAGCAACCTGAAGAAGGACCGCCTCGGCGAGGCGATGGTGGCGGACGGGAAGATCACCCAGGACGAGTTCGACACCGTCTCCGCGCTCATGCGGGGAGAGCGCCGGCGGTTCGGCGAGGCGCTGGTCAAGGCGGGCCTCGCCGAGCGCTACGACGTGGGCGGGGCCGTGGGCCGGCAGGTCCGTCGTATCGCCCTGTCCCTCTTCGATCTGCCCGACGGGGCGGCGATCTTCGAAGAGCGGGCGTGCGCCATCCCGCTCGAGTACATGGTCAGCCTCTCCATCCACCGTCTCCTCTACGACGGGATTCGCCACATGCAGAGCGAGGAGCTGGTCCTGAAGGGCCTCGGCAACCTCGACCGGGCGGTGATTCTGGCCGCGGTGCCCCCCTTCCCGTACGAGCCGAAGGCTCGGGCCACGGAGGAGCGGGAGATCCTCGACCTCGCGCGGCGTCGGGTGACGGTGCGCCGGCTGGGCTGGGTCGAGGGGGGCCTGGATTTCGCTCGCCTTCGCGCGGCCTACGCTCTCATCACCGCCGGTGTCCTGCGGCCCGCCGACGTTGCGCCCTCCGCCGAGCCGCCGGTGCAGCCCGAGACCGGCATGTTCCTCCTCTCCGCCCTGCACCGTCGCCCCGACCCCTCGCTCCGCGACGCGATCCGCAAGGAGGTGAAGCAGGAGATCGGGCAGTCCGAGCATCTCGACCGCGAGAGCTGGCTCAAGGTGGCGCGCTCGGCCCCGAAGGCCGAGCTGATACGGGCCCTCGAGGAGAAGATGGAGCGCTACCACGCTCTGCGCGACGCGGTCGAGGAGGGCGACGCCCTGCGGAAGGACCTCGAAGTGATCCTGGGCCGGGCGTCGTCCGCCCTCCGCCTCGCGCGGACGGCCCCGGAGACCACGCCGTCGGAGACCGCGACCGGCCGTCGCGCACGCGAGGTGGCGGCGGCGGCGATGGCGAACACGGACCCGGGGGCTGCGACCCCGCCCCCCCCGCCTCAAGCCGCCCCCCGTCGCGGCCACGCCTCCGCCCACCGAGACGGACCCCGAGCTCGAGTTGATCGAAGAGCCCGCGACGCCGCCGGTGAGCGCATCCGCCCCCCCGCGCACCCCGAGCCCGCCCACCGGCCCGGCGCCTCGCCCCGACGAGTCGCTGCCCGGCGTGAAGCCCGGCGCGAGCGGCTTCAGCGGCACCGCCCAGGTCGAGCACCTCCTCATGGAAGGGGAGGTGCGCATGACCGTCTCGGACTACGCCAACGCGGTCAAGGTGTTCGACAAGCTCGTGAGGCTCGCGCCGAAGGTGGCCGCCTTCCGCCTCCGTCTCGCGACCGCCATGGCCTGCTATCCCCGCACGTCGAAGCTCGCCGAGCGCCAGTTCTTCGAGGCTTCTCGCCTGGAGCCCAAGAACGCGGACATCCACTATCAGTGGGGCCTCTACTACAAGGTGATGAAGATCAAGTCCCGGGCGGTCGCGGAGATGCGCGCCGCGGTACGCCTGAACCCCCGCCACGCCGCCGCCCGCCAGGAGCTCGAGGCGCTGTCGCCGAAGGACTCCGCCCTCACCAGCCTCAAGAAGCTGTTCCGCTGACGTCGTGTGAGTGCTGACCACGCCGAGGCTGTCACCGCGTGGTCCGTGACATTCACACAACCTCCGTCACCGTCCCCCTCCCGCGGGCTCTTCCCAACGGACGCTCGACATCCACGACACGACGACGAGACTGCGAGATGTGGCCGGACGTCTACCAGGGACGCGTCAGGAACTGGTAGAGGAGCCAGGTCGTCACGAAGACGAGCACAAGCTGTGCCTCGTACGGCGCCCGCTGCTTGGCCGTGCGCCACAGCCACGCCGCGGCGAGCAGCACCGGCAGCATCAATGACAAGACGACGAAGGCCTGCCCGATCAGCAGCCGATCGTGGAGGGCGACGAGGGGGGAGGCGGCAACGACACCCCCGAACAGAATGTACAGGTGCAGGACGTAGACGAGCAGTGTCTCGTGACCGAGCAGGGCGAGAGCGCGCACGCCCGGTAGACTGACGCGCGCCGTCCCCTCCACGAGCAGCAGCAGCAGTACCAGGCCCCCCAGGCGGACGAAGACATAGGCCGGAGAAGGCCCCCAGTAGTCGACCCAGCCCTCCAGCGCCAGCGCGAGGCCCGCGCCGGCGCCGATCAACCCCAGGCCGGCGGCAAGCGCCCGCCGGCACCGCACCCGCGGCTCGGCCCGGCCGAGGGTGGCCCCGGCGAGCGTCCCCGCCAGAACGAAGGCGGCGTAGGGGAACACGGGGAAGCGCGAGCCGGTGCTCTTGTCGAGATAGGGAGCCAGGGGCTCGGGGAGATGGGCGGCGAGGTCGGACGCCCACACCCCCGGGGCGGCGGCGACCACTGCGAGAGCGACCACCGCCGCCGCGTGCGTCCAGCGCCGGCCCATGATCCACTGCAGAAGGATGACGAAGAGCTGGGTGACCGCGATGACCTGAAGGGCGTCGCAGGCGAAGAAGATCTCTCGCTGGCGAGGCGAGGCCTCGTTCACCGTCTTCCACAGGGAGAACCAGGGAAGGTGCAGGGAATAGCCGACCCCGAGGACGAAGAGAAGGCGCCGCGCCCGCCGCAGGCTCGCCCGGAGCGACAGGGGAGCCCGGGGCAGACCGGCCACGAAGCCCGACGCGAACAGAAAGCCCGGTGCCGTCGATCCGTGGAAGATCCGCTGAAAGAGGTACCAGGGCTCCGCCCGCACCGCGGGGTCGAGGAGGCCGTCGCAGAGATGACCCTGGACCATGACGAGGACCATCAGCCCACGGAAGGCGTCGATGTAGACCTCGCGCCGCTTCCTCGGCGGGTCCGGGGTGGCCGTGTTCAGATCCAGGTCGGGAACCAGGTCCAGAGACCCCCTCCCCACGGGAAGCGGAACGCCCAGAGGGTCTGGGGCACGGGGAGCCCGGTGAGGAAGGGGAGGAAGAGAAGGAAGACCGCGGCGGCCAGGACCACGTAGCCACGGGCGCCGCGCCCCAGCGGGCCATCCCAGACGCGGTCGAGGAGCATCCCGAGGGCGAGGCAGGCGTAGGGAAGGGCCTCGAACAGGTAGTGGCTGAAGTTGAGCGTGCGGGGTGCGAGGCCCCAGGGCAGGTACAGGAGACAGAAGCCGGCGCCGGCGAACAGACGACGGGGGTCGCGCGCGCGCCAGCCGGTGACGAGCGCCCACACCACCGCCGGCACCGACGCCCACCAGATCGCGGGGTTGCCGAGGGCGACAATGCCCCGCACGGTCTCGTCGCTGGACCACCAGAAGTACCACGTGGGGCGGTAGAGCCACGGCCACGTCCACCAGGGGCTGAAGTAGTGGTGGGTGGCGCTCAGCTGCGCGTGGTAGTCCCAGATCGAGCGCTGCAGCCGCACCACGTCGCCCACGGTGTGTCCCTGCAGCATCCAGGGCACGTAGCTCGCGATGTAGATGCCGGCCGGGATCGCGACGAAGGCGAGGCCAGCCAGCGCGATCTCACGCAGCCCCGCGCGTGTCCGTTCTTCCGGCATCTCGAGGACGCGTCGGCTGCGCAGCGCCAGGAAGACGAGCCCGAGGAACCCCCAGGCCCACAGGCTCGTCCAGCGCGTCGACAGGGCCAGCCCCAGGGCGACCCCCGCCCCCGCCATCCTGGCGATGGAGAGCCTCTCCTGGGTGGCCGCGCGCAGCACGAGGAGGGCCGAGAGGACCTGGAACAGAACCGCGAAGATGTTGGTCATGGCCACCCGGCTCTGGACCAGGTAGACGCCGTCGAGGAGAAGCAGGGCGGTGGCGAGGAACGCCGCCCGGTCGGTGGGCGTCACCCGCCACGCGAGCACGAGAAAGACCGGGGCCAGGAGGGTTCCGGCCAGCGCGGACGCGAGCCGCCAGGCCCACGGCTCGTAGCCGAACAGCGCCACCCCCAGGGAGATCAGCAGCTTGGCCGTCGGCGGGTGGACCCACTCCGTCGGGGGCCGACCCTCGAGGTACTCGAGGGCGGTCTTCGCGTGGTAGACCTCGTCGAAGTACTCCTCCGGCGGATAGCCCAGCCCGGGCAGCCGGAAGATGGCGGCCACGAGGGTGACGAGCACCAGCGTGAGGAACACGTGACGCCGCAGCGCGAGATCCCACGGGCTGGGATGATCGGACATGACCTGTGGCTCAGGGCTCGACGATATCCTGCACGCCGGGCGCTCCGATGCGCCGCTCGACCGGGACCTCCGCCAGCTTCGCCCAGTCGGAGTGCCCGATCCTGACGAAGATCTCCGCGCGCGGGTCGCGGAAGCCCGGGGAGCGGAGCATGTCCTCCGGATCCGCGGCCGCCTGGTAGCGGCCGATGGAGCGGACGGTCACGAGGCGGTCCTCACCCGGCGGCAGCGGCTCCCGCCAGTAGCTCACCTGCTCCTGGATCGAGCCCCAGGGCTCCTCCTCCGCCGCTCCCGGAAACCGGGCGCGGGCTTGCACCAAGGAGAGCTGATTCGACCCCTTGTTTCGGAGGCGGAAGCGGATCGCGGGAGCGATGAAGTTCTCCCCGGCGCGCGGTGAGTCCACGATCCAGTAGGTCTCGGTGTCGGTGACCTCCAGCTCCTGCGCCGGGTCGTAGGAGGTGCAACCCACGGTCAGTCCCGCGAGCAGGGCCAACGCCGGAGCGGTTCGGGACGACAACATGAGCGGATTCTACCGCGGTCCTCCGCTGGAGCCCGGGTTGCGCAGCGGCAGGACGAGGCGGAACTGCGCTCCGGACACCATCGGGCCCCTCTCGTCGTACAGCTCGAGGCTGCCCCCGTGGTCTTCGACGAAACGGCGGGCCACGGCGAGACCGAGGCCCGTGCCTCCCTTCTTCCCGCCGGTGACGAACGGCTGGAAGAGCCGCTCGCGGATCTCGGGCGCCACGCCCGGTCCCTCGTCGGCGAGGAAGAGGACGAGCACATCGGCGGGGGTGTCGCCCCCTCCCCGCTCCACTCGAGCACGCAGGTGGAGCCGTCCCCGGCCGCTCATCGCGTCGCGGGCGTTGGCGGCGACGTTCGAGACCGCGCGTCGCAGCTTGTCCACGTCGAGGTTCATGCGCAGGCCGCGGGGCAGGCTCACGTCCTGCACCACCTCGAGACCCGGGAGCTCCTCCTCGATCCCCGCCGCGAGGTCGAGGAGGAGCAGCGCCACCGGCACCGGTCTCAGCACGAGCCGCTCTGCCCCCCGGGTGAAGTCGAGGGTCTCGGTGGTCATGCGCTCGAGCCGGTCCACCGCCTCGATGATGAGCCCGGCCCGGGCCGCGATCTCGTCGTCCGGGAGGCCCGGCGCCTGGAGCGTCTCCGCGTAGCCGCGGATCACCGTCATCGGGCCGCGGAAGTCGTGCACCAGCATCCCCGCCATCGTCCCGAGGGCGGCCAGGCGCTCCGAGGCGATCAGCTCCTTCTGGTACGAGTTGTTCTCGATGGCGAGGGCGGCCCGGGATGCGATGAGGGACACGACCGGCGCCTCGTTCGGCGAAACGGGGGCCCGCCGTCTCCGGGCGTCTCCGAGGATGAGCGTGCCGGCCAGGCCGCTGCGGGCCAGCAGAGGCACGAGCACCCCCGCACCCGTGTTCTCGGCGGTCTGGAGCAGCTGTCCGTCGGACACGAGCCACCGGGCGGGCGGCGCCTCCGGGCCCGACACCTCGGGCCGAAACCTCCTGAGCCGTCCGTCCTGGGTCAGGTCGACCCCCTCGAAGCTCTCGAGCTTGCGGTCCCAGAGGAGAAGCGTGACGCTCGCCGCCCCCAGAGTCGCCGGAAGGTCCTGGGTGAGGAGCCGGGTCAGGGCAGGCAGGTCGGGGGCCTCCAGGACGGCGTCGGCGAGACGTCGGAGGGCGGCGCGGCGAGCAGTCCTGGGAGTGGCGGTGTTCATTGGCCCGGTCGGATTGACACGCGGAAAACGCCCTCGCTATATTAGCGATACTGGACGGCGAACCGAAGCGCTGTCGCTCAGAGCGCGGCGCGGGCGTCCTCCGGCGACGATTGCCGGCGCCCGGCAGCAGAGGGACCCCGGACGGAGAACGGCCGCCGCCTCCGCCCCATGCGGTGGCGGGGCCGGGACCATGTCCGGGATCGCCGTCCAAGACAAAGCGAACACGGAGAAACGAGCACGATGATCGAGGTTGACAGCCTCACCAAGAGGTACGGCCGCGCCACCGCGGTCGACGGGGTCTCGTTCCGCGTCGAGAAGGGCGAGATCCTCGGCTTCCTCGGACCGAACGGAGCCGGAAAGACCACCACCATGCGAATCCTCACCTGCTACCTGCCTCCCACCCAGGGGACGGCGCGCGTCGGTGGCTACGACGTCTTCGAGCAGCCCATGGAGGTCCGCCGTCGGGTCGGCTATCTGCCGGAGACGCCCCCGCTCTACCCGGACATGGAGGTCCGCGACTACCTGGACTTCTGCGCGAAGATCAAGGGCGTCACGCCGCGGGAACGCGAGGCCAAGGTGGGTGCGGCCATCGACAAGTGCCGGGTCGGCGACGTTCGAACGACCCTCATCGGCAAGCTCTCCAAGGGATACCGTCAGCGCGTGGGTCTGGCCCAGGCGATCCTCCACAACCCCGATGTCCTCGTCCTCGACGAGCCCACCGCCGGCCTCGACCCCAAGCAGATCATCGAGACCCGCGAGCTCATCCGCGGCCTCGGGGGCGACCACACCGTCATTCTCTCGACCCACATCCTCCCCGAGGTCCAGCTGACCTGCGGCCGCGTTGTCATCATCAACGAGGGGCGGGTGGTCGCGGAGGACTCCCCGGAGAACCTGACGCGCCGCCTCAAGGGGGCGGGGACGCTGCGCATCGAGGTCCGCGGAGAGGAGAACGCGGTTCTCGCGACGGTCCGGGCGGTGCCCGGGATCCTCGCCGCCCACGTCCGGGGCGGGCACGACGGGGCGCTGGTCGTCGACGTGGAGGCGGAGGCGGGGCGCGACGTCCGCTCCGACCTGGCCGGGGCGGTGGTCGCGGGCGGTCACGGGCTGCTCGGACTGCAGCAGATGGGCATGAGCCTCGAGGAGATCTTCCTCCACCTGACGACGACCGACGAGACCGAGGCGGCCGGCGCCGCCGAAGCGAAGGAGGCATGAGACCGTGACCGCCCTCAGGAACGTCGCCGCCATCTTCCAGAAGGAGTGGCGCCACTACTTCGGCAGCCCCATCGCCTGGGTGGCCCTCTTCGTCTGGACCCTCCTCTTCGGCATCTTCTTCTTCTTCGGCATCACCTTCTTCCTGGAGATGTCGATGCGAGCATCGCAGCAGGCCATGCAGTACGGTGGCCCCACCCGGCTCTCGATCAACGAGATGCTGATACAGCCCATCCTCCAGAACATGGCGGTCGTGGCGCTCTTCATCGCCCCCATGCTGACCATGCGCCTCTTCGCCGAAGAGAAGCGACAGGGCACGATCGAGCTTCTCGCCACCTCTCCGTTGAGCGACCTCCAGGTGGTGATGGGGAAGTTCCTGGCCGCCGCCGCCCTCTACTTCCTGATGTTGCTCGCCGGGCTGGTGAACGTCGCCCTCATCTGGACCTACGCCGACACCGGCCCGGAGTGGCGACCGGTGGCCAGCGGGGCGGTCGGCCTCTTCCTTCTCGGGTGCTGCTTCCTCGCGATGGGGACGTTCGTCTCCACCCTGACCCGGAATCAGATCGTGGCCGGCATCCTCTCCTTCTGCCTGTTCCTCGGCATGTGGACGCTCGGTTGGGCGGACAGCCCGACCGCCGGGCCCGTCATGAAGGTGGTGGCCTACCTCGGGGTGACGACCCACCTCGAGGACCTCGCCAAGGGGGTCGTGGACTTGAAGGACATCGTCTTCTACCTGAGCGTGATCACGTTCGGACTCTTCCTCGCCCACCAGTCGGTGGAGAGCCAGCGGTGGAGGGCCTGAGGCCATGGGGATCCTGAACAGACTCGTCGCCGCCCTCGCCCCGCTGGGCCTCGTGCTCGCGCTGGGGGCGCTCGCCTGGAATCTGGCCGGCCCGCGGCCCCTCCCGGGGGGGCTGCGGCCCTGGCTGATCGCCGCCCTGGGCCTGGTTCTCGTTCACCTCATCCTGCGCTGGGAGGACGTCTCGCGCGGGCTCGGCCTGCGCCAGCTGAAGTACGGGACGAACACCGTCGTCCTCGCCCTCGTCGTCCTCGGCATCCTGGGCGCGGTGAACTACCTCGTGGTCCGCCACACGAAGCGCGTCGATCTGACCGAGGACCAGCGCTACAGCCTCTCCGACCAGACGCGCAAGGTGCTGGCCGGACTCGAAGACGAGGTCACGATCACCTACTTCCAGCGCGAGCGTGAGATGCTCCGCGGCCAGGACCGGCTGAGCGAGTACCAGACCCTCACGGACAAACTCCAGGTCGAGCTCGTGGACCCGGTCCAGAGCCCGGCCAAGGCCCAGGCCTTCGACGTGAGAGGTCCATGGCCCATCCTCATCGTCCAGCGCGGCGACCGGCGCGAGCGGATCTCGAACGACTCGGAGCAGGACATCACGAACGCGCTCCTCAAGGTCACGCGCGAGGGCCGGAAGACGGTGTGCCTCGTCGAGGGGCAGGGGGAGCGATCGGCCGAGGACAGCAGCGAGCGGGGCTTCTCCGGGGCGAAGACCGTCCTCACGGAGAGCCAGTACGAGGTCCAGACCGTGTTTCTGCTGCGGGAGAGGGCGGTCCCCGAGGAGTGCACGGTCGTGGTCGTTGCCGGACCGGAGAAGGACCTGTCCCCGGAGGCGGTCTCGCCGATCCGCGAGTTCGTGCAGGCCGGAGGCAAGGCCCTGATCATGGTCGAACCCGAGTTCCAGGAGGCCTTCCCCAACCTCGTGGGCCTGCTCGAGGTGTGGAACCTCGAGGCGGGGAACGACGTCGTCGTCGACATCTCGGGTATGGGCCAGATCTTCGGCTACTCCGAGCTGGCGCCCCTCGTCATCGACTACCCCTACCACGCCATCACCAAGGATTTCCGACTCATGACCCTCTTCGCGGGCGCCCGCAGCATGCGGGCGGGTGAGGGGAGCGTCGAGGGCGTGACCGCCCAGGATCTCGGCCGGACCTCGCCCCAGGCGTGGGCGGAGACGACGCTGACCCTGGAAGGGGCCCTCGAGTTCGAGGAAGGGACCGACCGCCTCGGACCGATCTCTCTCATCGCCGCCGCCACCATCGAGGGCGAGGCCGAGGAGCTTCCGGCGTCGCCCCCCGCCGGGGAGGACTTCGACGAGAAGAGCGAGGACGCCGAGAAGGAAGCCCCCGAGGGCCGGGTGGTGGCGGTCGGAGACGCCGACTTCGCGAGCAACAGCCTCCTCGGTTTCCAGGGCAACCAGGACCTCTTCCTCAACGCGGTGGCCTGGCTGGCCGAGGACGTCGATCTCATCTCCATCCGACCGAAGGAGCCGGAGAACCAGAGCCTGTTCTTGAGCCGGCAGAAGCAGCAGATGGTGGCCTGGGTGTCGCTCGTGATCCTGCCGCTCGTCTTCGTGATCGCGGGAGTCGTCACCTGGTGGCGGAGGCGATAGGGTTGTGAAGCAGTTCTGGAAGACCGGTCTCGCCCTCCTCGTCCTCGTCGGTCTCGGTCTCTACATCTGGCGCTACGAGTGGGGACAGGACGTCCCGTCCGATGAGACGAAGGAGACGATCCTGGCCATCGACAAGGACAAGGCCACCGGGGTCTCGATCGAGTCCTCGGACGAAGAGACCATCCGTCTCGTGAAGGTCGAGGACGCCTGGCAGGTCGCCGCCCCCTTCGAAGCCCCCGCGGACGGCTCGGCGGTCGACTCGATCCTCACCCGCGTCGAGAAGCTCGAGGCGGAGGAGGTGGTCATGGAGACGACGGACGACGTCGCCCAGTACGGCCTCGAGACTCCGAGCCGGACCGTGACCGTCGTCGTCGAGGGCCAGGAGACGCCGCTCGTCGTCGAGTTTGGCGACCCTGCCCCGGGCGGATCGGGGGTCTACGCCCGGACGCCGTCCTCCCCGCGGATCTTCACCGTGGCCACGTGGATCGAGAGCACCTTCGACAAGACGCCCTTCGACCTGCGCGACCGGGATCTCCTGCACGTCAAGCGGGGAGACGTGCGGACGCTGGAGGTTCAGGGACCCGAGGGCAGCTACTCCCTGGCCCGGACCGACGCCGGGGACTGGGCCTTCACGAAGCCGCTCGCCACCCGGGCCGGCCGCTGGTCGGTGGATGGGCTGCTGGGCACCCTCGAGAACCTGCGGATGGAGTCGGTGGCGGCGGAGCCGGCCGCGAGCCTGAAGCCATACGGCCTCGACCGCCCGAGTCGGTCGGTCCATCTCGTGCTCAGCGACGGGACGACGCGAACCCTCGAGATCGGCAGCCCCGCCGGGGAGGAGGACGAGGGCAAGTACCACGCGCGGGAGAAGGGCTCATCGGTCGTGGCCGTCGTCCCTGGCGCGATCGTAACCGACCTCGAGAAGGGGATGGGCGAGCTGCGGGCGAAGAAGCTCCTCGAGATCGCGACCTACGACACCGAGAGCTTCGACGTCACCGCCGGCGACACGACGTGGACGTACGTGAAGAGCACGGTCGAGGGCGACGATGGTCTCGACAAGACCCAGTGGACGCGCACGTCGCCGGACGAGACCGACCTCGAGACGACAGTGGTCGAAGATGCACTCTTCGAGCTGGGTGGGGTCGAGATCGTGGAGTTCGTGGACGAGCCGGCGGACCTGGCCTCCTACGGGCTCGAGGCCCCTCTCCTCCGGGTCGACATCCGCGCGAAGACCGACTCCTGGGTCGAGCTGGGCACGACGGCCGAAGAGTACTTCGCGCGACGAGCCGCAGACGCCGCGGTCCTCAGGGTTGATCCCGCCAAGGCCGCCGAGTTGATCAAGGCGCTCGAGGACCTCCAGGCTCCGGCCCCCGACACCACCGAAGAATAGCGGTCCGTCGTTCAGCCGCCACAATCGTTCATTGACCCCCCACCCTCCCCACGTAGGGGGAGGGAAATGCTTGAGATAGGCCACGGACATCCGCGTGTCCCCAGGGAAGGGACACGCGGGCGAGCGCAGGCCTGGTGGCCAAACGCACCTGTTGGTCGACCCCCCACAACCGGGGCGCTCGAATCGCGCGGAGCCGTCGGCTAGCGCTCGGCGGGATCGGCGGCCTCCGGGGCCTCGGGCGCCGCTTTCGGCGCGTCCACCTCGTAGGCTCTCTGGATGACGACCGGCCTCATCGGGGTGTGCTCGTGCTGCCCCCGTCTCGTGGTGGGT
Source organism: uncultured Acidobacteriota bacterium (assembly GCA_963700695.1). Lineage (GTDB taxonomy): Bacteria > Acidobacteriota > Vicinamibacteria > Fen-336 > Fen-336 > JAJDNS01. The sequence continues at coordinate 243,982 of CAVOYO010000006.1, forward strand.
GTCGTCACGATGACGTCCACGACGTCCATCCCGTCGATCACCTCGCCGAAGACGGCGTATCCGGCCCCCCGGATGCCGAAGTCGAGGCTGTGATTGTCCCGGACGTTGATGAAGAACTGGGAGGTCGCGCTGTTCGGGTCGTTCGTTCGTGCCATCGCCACCGTCCCCCGGGAGTTCCGCACCCGGTTGCGGGCCTCGTTCCGGATCGGCGGTCTCGTCGGCTTCTCCTCCATCTCCGGGGTGAAGCCGCCCCCCTGAATCATGAAGTCGGGAAGAACCCGGTGGAAGATCGTCCCGTCGTAGTGACCCGACCGCAAGTACTCCAGGAAGTTGGCGACGGACAGGGGGGCCGTGTCCGGCCGAAGGACGAGCGTGACGGTTCCCAGGGGCGCCCCCGCCTGGATGATGTCGAGGGCCACCATTGGCCCGGCCGGAGGCACGGGCTCCCGGGTTTCGGGGGTCGGAGCCGGGGCGACCGGGGTCTGAGCGAGGGCGAGGATGAGTGCGAGAGCGTGCATTTCGTGGTCTCCTGGGGAAAGAGACGACTGTCCTCCCGGGAGGGCAATTCTACCAGCCCCGTTGATTCGCCAACCGGGGGGGCCGTAGAATGCCCGTAAACGTATGGTCCTCTTCAACTACTCGACGAAGGAGCTGACGGCGAAGGTCGTCTACTACGGGCCCGGGCTGTGCGGGAAGACCACGAACCTCCAGTGGATTCACGAGAAGCTGCCCATAAAGAACAAGGGCAAGATGCTCTCGCTGGCCACGGAGACGGATCGCACGCTGTTCTTCGACTTCCTCCCCATCGAGATCGGTAGCATTCGCGGGATGAAGACCCGGATCCAGCTGTACACCGTCCCCGGCCAGGTCTTCTACAACGCCACCCGCCGGATGGTGCTGAAGGGGGCGGACGCCGTGGTCTTCGTGTGCGACTCGCAGGAGGCGATGCTCGACGCCAACCTCGAGAGCTTCGAGAACATGCGGCAGAATCTCGAGGCCAACGAGATCGACCCCGACGAGATCCCCATCGTCCTTCAGTTCAACAAGCGCGACCTGCCCAATGCGCTGCCGATCGAGATCCTCAACGAGCGCATGAACCCGCACAACTACCCGTTCAACGAGGCGATTGCCGTCACCGGGGCCGGGGTCGAGGACACGCTCAAAGCCGTCACGAAGCTCGTGTTCAAGTCGCTCTCGGCCAAGTACGGGGAGTCGGCTCCTCCCCCTTCGGCCCCGGGCGCCGGTCGCGCACCGGCCCCTCCGCGGGCGAGCTCGCTCCCTCCGGGCTTCACGCCGGACGGAGCCGAGAACCCGCTCGGGGACCTGGCGGTCGCGCCGCGGGTCCCGGCACCCGCGGCCAGCCTTCCCCCGGTGGTGGTCTACGAGGACACCCCCGCCGCGGCCTACGGCCAGCCGCCACCACGGAAGGCTGCCGTCGCGGCCCACGATCCGCAGGGCACGCTCGTCAGCTCGCGGGACGAAGCGGACGAGCTCCGGCGTCGCATCGCCAACCCGGGCATCCCCGAGGCGGAGGTCGAGATGGACCTCGAGGAGATCGACGAGCTTGCCGAGTCCAGGCCGATGGCGGCGCCTCCAGTGTCTGCGCCGTTCTCTCCCGGGACCGCGCCCCCGTCCCCCGCACCGGTGCTTCCCGCGCCGCCGGCTGCCGGTTCGCCCGTGGCCGCTCCCCGCGTGCAAGCGGCTCCGCCGCTCGGCTCCCGCGTGGCCCCGCCCCCGACCGAGGTGGAGGTGCCGATCGACGTCGAAGTCGCTCCCGGCACCACCCGCGTTCGTCTCAACCTCCGCCTCGTCCTCAACCTCAAGCGGGACTGAGCCGACCCTACTCTCCCGCGGCGGCGGCTGTCGCGGCTGGATGCATCAATCCTACCCTCGACATAACGTCCGGTCCCGGCTGCGGGTACCATTGAGACTCGGGTTCCCAATGAAGCGCGTTGATCACCGAGTGCTCGTCCTGCCGCTGGTTCTCGCGGTCACCCTGCTCGTTGCTCCTCCCGTCTCAGCGCAGCTCGAGCCCCTCGCATTCGACCAGGGGGCGAGCGGGCTCGGGATTGCCCTCCGCCGCGTCGGGGTGAGCGGCCGCGTGCTCTTCGTGACCGCCCATCCCGACGACGAGCACAACGGCGTCCTCGTCCGCCTGGCCCGGGGACTCGGCGTCCGCACCGCACTTCTCAGCCTGACGCGGGGCGAGGGCGGGCAGAACGCCATCGGCCCCGAGCTGTTCGAGGCCCTCGGGGTCCTCCGCACCGAGGAGCTCATGGCGACGCACCGCTACGACGGTGTCGAGCAGCTCTTCGGCCGACCCTACGAGTTCGGCTACTCCTTCAGCGTCGACGAGACGTTCGCGAAGTGGGGCCGAGAGGAAACCCTCGGGGACATCGTGCGGGTCATGCGCGCCTTCCGTCCCGACGTCGTCCTGACCCTCCCGCTCGAGGGACCGGGGGGAGGGCAGCACCACCAGGCCGTGGCTCAGCTCGCTCGCGACGCCTTCCGGGCCGCCGCCGACCCCGTCCGTTTCCCGGACCAGGTCCGGGACGGCCTGAGGCCGTGGCCGGCACGCAAGCTCTACCAGGGGGGCGCGGGCGGCTCTCCCATGGACCTCCCGGGGACGCCCGTGTCCGTGCCCACCGGTGTCTTCGACCCGCTCCTCGGGATGACCTGGCAGGAGCTCGGGAGCATCGCACGGTCACTCCACCGGTGCCAGGGGATGGGGCAGCTCAAGGCCGATCCCGGCGACGCTCGCGGGGTCTACTTCCTGGTCGACAGCGAGCCCGCGGTCGAGGGGGCGGAGACCACCCTCCTGGACGGTCTGGACACGACTCTCGTCGGGCTCGCACACTTCGCCCCGACGAGCGGCGCCCTGCGGTCCAGCCTCGCCGACCTGCAGGGCCGGGCGACGACAGCCCGGGCCGCGTTCGACCCGCACTCGCTCGAGACAGCGGCGCGACCGCTGGCGGAGGCGCTCGGAGCCCTGCGCGCGCTGTTGCGCCGGCTGCCCGACGAGGTCGTGGACCCCGGCGCCCGCTTCGAGATCGAGGGTCGCCTGCGCGACGAGGAGCGCGACCTGGAACAGGCCCTCGTCCTCGCCCAGGGTCTCGTCGTCGAGGCCCGCGCGGACGACGGGCTGGTGACGCCGGGCCAGACCTTCGGCGTGACCCTCTCGCTCTGGAACCACGGGGCCGGGACGCTCGACCTGGAGACCGCTGCCCTCGAGGTCCCGTCCGGCTGGACCGCGGAGCGAGCCGAAGGCGGGCCGGGGACCCTCGAGCCCCGGGGAGAGGTGCGCCTCCGCTTCGGCGTGAGGGCGGCACCCGATGCGCGGCCGTCTCAGCCCTACTGGCGCCGCCGGAGCGACCTCGACCGCTTCGACCTCGACGTGCCGGCCCACGAGACCCTTCCCTGGAGCCCACCCGCCGTCGTCGCCCGCCTCCGGTGCCGGGTGGCGGGTGCTGATGACGACGCTCACGACCCCCGCGGTCTTCCGCTACGGCGGCCCCTTCGTCGGAGGCGAGAAGCAGCACGTCGTGCAGGTCGTTCCCGGAGCTCTCGGTGCGCGTCTCCCCGGAGCGGACCGCCGTACCTCTCGAGGGGCCGTCCCGGCCGCTCGAGGTCCGTGCCTTCGTGCGGCACAACGCCCGCGGGCCGGGTGACGCCACCGTCCGGCTGGAGGGGCCCCCAGGGTGGTCCGTCGAGCCCTGTCGAGACGCAGCTGCATTTCGCGTACGAAGGGGAGGAGGTGGCCGCACGCTTCCGGGTGACACCTCCGGAGCGCCCGACGCCGGGCACCGCAGTGCTGCGGTGCCGTCGCCGCTCGCGGGGCACGGGTCTACCGCGACACCGTGCAGGACCGTGGCCTACCACCACACCCAGCGTCGACAACGGCTCCACCCCGCCGAGATGCGGGTCCTGGTCCTGGACGTGCAGGTCGTCACCCGACGCCGTCGGTGGGCTACGTGATGGGGTCCGGCGACGCGGTCGCCGACGGCATCCGGCAGCTCGGCGTTCCCCTCACGCTGCTCACCGCCGAGGATCTGGCCTTCGGCGACCTCTCGCCGTTTCTCGACGATCGTCACCGGCATCCGTGCCTACGAGAGCCGGGGCGACCTGCGCTCCGTGCATCCTCGGCTGATGCGGTGGGTCGAGGACGGCGGGCACCTGGTGGTGCAGTACAACCGGGACGCCTTCAACCGGGTGTCGCCACACCGCTCGTCCGCCGGCTCGGCCGAGGAGGGCAGCCCCTTCGTCCCCTACCCGGCGGTGACGACCCGCGAGCGGATCACCGACGAGACGGCGCCGCTGCGCGTCCTGGCCGCCGAGCATCCCCTCCTCACGACGCCCAACCGGATCGGCGAGGCGGACTGGCACGGCTGGGTGCAGGAGCGCGGGACCTACTTCCTCGAGGCCCGCGACCCGCGCTACGTCGAGCTGCTGGCGGCCACCGATCCCTTCCCGAACAACCCCGGGGAGAAGAAGGGAATCCTGGTCGAGGCGAAGGTCGGCAAGGGGACGTGGACGTACGTCGGCCTGGTGCTCTTCCGCCAGGTCCCGGCCGGTGTCCCCGGCGCCTGGCGCCTGCTCGCCAACCTCGTGAGCCGGCCGCGGGGGCGTTGAGGCTCTGCTCTAGCGGCGCTGCTGCGGCCGCGGCGTGCCAAGGACCACGACCTGCCTCGGATGTCCTGGGGTCGCTCAGGTCGCCCGCACGGGCTCACGGACATACTGCCCACCGTAGCATTCACGATGCGGAGCTCGACGCCCCGCTTAGCGGGCGCCCTCGCGCCCAGGCGCGATCCTTGTCGTGGTCCCTGCCCCTGGTGCTCGGCCAAGGCCGATTCCCGACCCGGAATCGCAGCGTTCTCACGGAGGAGCGTGGTCTCGGTCTCGGTTGGCGACGTGCGGTCAGGGGGTGCGGCGCGTGCGGGTCAGGTGCAGGCTCTCGTAGACCATGCGGCCGTCCACGATCGTGGCCAGGATCTCTGTCTTCAGAAGCGCGTCGTCGGGGACGGCCAGGATGTCCTGGGAGAGGACGACGAGGTCCGCCACCTTGCCCGGCTCGATCGACCCCTTGACCGTCTCCTCGAAGCTGCCGTAGGCGGCGTCGAGGGTCATCGTCCGAAGCGCCTCGTCGCGGCTCAGCCTCTGCTCGGGATCAAAGCCCCCCGGGGGCTGCCCGCTCGCGTCCTGGCGGGTCACCGTCGCGTAGAAGTTCTCGATCGGGGAGAGGTCCTCGACCGGGGCGTCAGTCCCGTTGAGGATGCGTGCTCCGCTCGAGAGGAGCTTGCGCCAGACATAGCCTCCCTCCTCGACCCGCGCCATCCCCAGACGCTTGGGCGCCCAGGGGCGGTCCGACGTGCAGTGGATGCCCTGCATCGCCGCGAGCACGCCGAGCCGGCCGAATCTCGGGATGTCATCCTCGTCCAGGATCTGCGCGTGCTCGATGCGGAAGCGCGGGCTCTCGCCGGGCCGCTCCGCCATCGCCTTCTCGTAGACGTCCAACACGATCCGGTTGGCGCGATCACCGATGGCGTGGGTGCCCACCTGGAACCCCCGTGACAACGCCGTCCGGGACGCGTCGAGGAGGTCCCCCGGCGTGGCTACCAGCAGGCCGAAGTTGCCGGGGTCGTCTGCGTAGGTCTCGAGGAGCGCCGCCCCCCGCGAGCCGAGGGCCCCGTCGGCATACAGCTTCACCGCGCGAATCGTGAGGAATCCGCCCCCCAACCCGATCTCCGGCGCGGTGAGCGTGCGCAGCGTCTCGAGTCCGCCGGCCATGGCGTAGACCCGGATGCGGAGCCAGCCCTTCGCGGCGAAGGCCCGGTAGAGCTCCAGAACTTCGGGCCCCGCCCCGGCATCGGTCAGGCTGGTGACGCCCTTCTCGACGCACTCCTCCATGGCGAGTTCGAGCGCCTGACGTTGCTCGGAGTCCGTCCTCTCCGCGGGGACGACCAGGCTCGTGGCGTCGTCGACGAAGACACCCGTCGGGCTGCCACTGCCGTCACGGATGATCTCGCCGCCCGGCGGGGTCGGGGTCTCGCGGTCGATGCCGAGGAGAGCCATGGCCCTCGCGTTGGCGAGGACCGCGTGGCCGTCCGCCCGCCCCAGGACCACCGGGTTGTCCGGCGAGACCGCGGAGAGCGCCCCGTGGGTGGGAAACCCGCGGACCGCTCCCGCCGCCGGGCTCGTCCACTTCTCCTCGTGCCATCCCCGGCCGCGGACCCACTCCCCGGGCGCCCGCGTCCTCACCGCGGCCGCCACCCGTTCGACGACCTCGGCGTACGTCGTCGTTCCCGCCAGGGTCACGTCGAGGCGGGCGAAGCCGATGTCGAGGAGGTGGGCGTGGGAGTCGTCGAAGCCCGGCACCACGGTGCGACCGGCCAGGTCCCGGACGCGGGTCTCGGGGCCGACAAACGCCTCCACCTCCCGGCGGGAGCCGACGGCCACGATACGCCGGCCTCGAATGGCAATGGCCTCGGCCCGGGGCCGGCTCGGATCCACCGTGTGGACGACGGCGTTCGTCAGGACGAGATCGGCCTTCTCCACCGCCGGCACCGCGCGCGGAGCGCACGCAAGAGCCAGGGCGAGGGGTACGAAGCGACGCAGCATGACGCCTCCCGGAACCCGCGGAGTATATCTTCCCCGCGTGTGCCGCCGGACGGACACGCCCCGGGGGGGGCGTGACCGCCCCACGGAATCGCGCCCGTTGCCGGCGGATGAACCCCCTCACTCCGCCGAACAGTGCGAAGCGACCATCATTCGGCGTTTTGCCCTTGACACCCCCGCCGCTGGGACCCTAGTGTCTGCGTCACAACGACAGTCCAGACGCCGGGAGGTCCCATGCCCGACACAGTGTTCGAGGTCTTCGAAGCGACCGCACGTGCCCACGCCGACCGCCCCGCGATGCGCCGAAAGCGCGCGGGTGCCTGGGAGCCGATCACCTGGACGCGAGTACCGCGACGCAGTGCGACAGGCAGCTCGCGGGCTCGCCGCCCTCGGCGTGGCCCCGGGAACCGGCGTCGTCATCATGGGCTTCAGCCGTCCCGAGTGGTACGTCGCCAACATCGCCACCATGGCCGCGGGCGGGCTCCCCGCCGGCGTCTACACGACGAACACGCCCGAGCAGTGCCACTACATCGCCGAGCACGCCGAGGCCGTGGTCGCGATCGTCGAGAACCGCGGAGTACCTGGAGAGGTTCCTGGCCGTGCGGGGGCGGCTGCCGCGCCTGCAGGCGATCGTGCTGATGGAGGGGGAGCCGTCCGGGGAGGTCGTCCTTTCCTGGTCGCAGCTACTCGGAGCGTGGATCCAAGGTCGCACGAGGAGGAGATCGACCGCCGCATCGCCGCGGCCCGGCCCGACGACGTCTGCACCCTCATCTACACCTCGGGGACCACGGGCGCTCCCAAGGCGGTGATGCTCACCCACCGCAACCTCTCCTGGATCGCCGAGAAGATCGTGGAGCTGCTCGACGTCCGCGTCGGAGGATCGGCTCATCAGCTACCTGCCCCTCTCCCACATCGCGGAGCAGGTCGCCTCGCCTCTACATCTCGATGGCCACCGGCGCCTGCGTGCTACTTCGCGGAGAGCGTCGAGAAGCTGGGCGACAACCTCCGCGAGGTGCGCCCGCACCTCTTCCTCGGGCGTGCCCCGGGTCTGGGAGAAGATCCAGGCCGGAATCCAGGCCGCCGGGGCCCAGAACAGCCCGCTCAAGAAGAAGATCGCGGCCTGGGCGAGGAAGGTCGGCCTCGCCGGGGGCTACGCCGACCAGCAGGGCCGGGCCCGGCCCTGGACGTACCCCCTCGCCGACCGACTCGTCTTCTCGAAGGTGCGCGAGAAGCTGGGGATCGACGCGACCCGCCTCGCCGTGGCCTCCGCCGCGCCCATGGCCATGGAGACCCACGAGTTCTTCCTGAGCCTCGGCATCCCGATCATGGACATCTGGGGGATGAGCGAGCTGCACCGGGCCCGCCACCATCTCCGCTCCCGTCCGCGTACCGGACGGGACGCTCCGGCCGCGCCCTCCCCGGGACGCGAGATGAAGCTCGCGGACGACGGCGAGCTTCTCGTGCGAGGCCCCCACGTCTTCAAGGGCTACTACAAGAACGAAGAGGCCACGCGGGAGACCCTCGACGCCGAGGGGTGGCTCCACACGCGGCGACGTCGGCGAGATCGACGCCGAGGGCTTCGTGCGCATCACCGACCGCAAGAAGGAGCTGATCATCACCGCCGGCGGCAAGAACATCGCGCCCACAGCTACCTCGAGGGCAAGCTCAAGCAGATCTCGGCGATCTCCCAGGCAGTGGCCATCGGCGACCGCCGCCCGTACGTGGTCGCCCTCCTCGACCCTCGACCCGACCCGGGTGACCGCGGAGGCGGAGAAGGCCGGCAGCCCGGCCCGGACCCCGGAGGAGGCCGCTGCGCTGCCCCGTCTTCAAGGCCTACGTCGAGAAGCAGGTCGAGGAGATCAACCAGGGCCTCGCCCGCTACGAGCAGATCAAGAAGTTCGCGCTTCTCCCGAATGAGCTGACCACCGACGGCGGGCGAGCTCACTCCCACGATGAAGCTGAAGCGTCGGGTGATCCACGAGCGCCACCAGGAAGATCGAGTCCCTCTACGCGTGAGCCGACCTTGACCGGTGTCGCCTGGGGCGTAGTCGTCACTGCCGGCTGCCCCGACACACTGAGGTTGCCTGCCCCCGTCGGTCGGCATGCGCTTCGGTCGTTACGAGCTCGTCTCGAAGCTCGGCGTGCGGGGGGATGGGCGAGGTCTTCCGCGCGCGCGACCACGACCTCCAGCGCGACGTGGCGGTCAAGTTCCTCCCCGAGCGCTTCGCCGACGACCCGATCCGGCTCGGCCGCTTCGCCCAGGAGGCGCGCGCCGCCTCCTCGCTGAACCACCCGAACATCGTGACGATCCACGAGATCGGGGAGACCTCGCGTCTGCCCTACATCGTGATGGAGCTCGTCGAGGGGCAGACGCTGCGGAAGACTGGTCGCCGCGGAGGCACCTCTCCCCGCGCGCCGCGACGCTGGACATCGCGGCGCAGCTCGCGGACGGGCTGGCCAAGGCCCACGCGGCGGGGATCGTCCACCGCGACCTCAAGCCCGAGAACGTGATGGTGACGGACGACGGCTTCGTCAAGATCCTCGACTTCGGCCTCGCCAAGCTGCGCGGCGCAGCGACTCCGGCGACCACGACCTGTGGTTCGACTCGGACCATCCCACCTGGCCCGAGAGCCGCCACTCGCCGCAGACCGCGGCCGGCGTCGTCCTCGGCACGGTGGGCTACATGTCTCCGGAGCAGGCGCGGGGCCGGCCAGTCGACTTCCGCTCCGACCAGTTCACCTTCGGGGCGATCGTCTACGAGATGGCCACCGGGCCGGCAGGCCTTCCACCGCGAGACCCCGGCCCAGACCCTCGACCGCGATCATCGAAGCCACGCCCGAGCCCCTCGCCGCGCTCGCCCCCTCCCTTCCCCCGCCCGCGCGCTGGATCGTCGAGCGCTGCCTCGAGAAGGACGCCGTCCGAGCGCTACGCCGTCGACCCTCGACCTCGCTCGCGAGCTGCGCAACGTGCGCGAGCGCCTCGGAGAGGTGGCCACCTCGGAGTCCTCCCCGGCCGCGGCGTGGGCCACCTCCCGGCAACGGCTCTGGCGCGTGGTGGTGGCCGGCCTGGCCGTGCTGGGACTTCTCGTCGCCACCTCTTTCGTCGCCCCGACCCTGGTGGAGCGGGCGGCGGTCTTCCTGGAGCTCCGAGCCGTTCCCGCCGACAAGCGGCTGGCGGTCCTGCCGTTCCGGGCCATCGGCGGGGATGACGCCGATCGCGCCCTGGCGGAGGGGCTCGCCGACCTCCTCACCGTCCGTCTCGCCCAGCTCGAGCGCTTCCAGGAGACCCTCTGGGTCGAGCCCGCGAGCAACATCCGGCAGGCTGGTGTGCGGAGCGCATCCGGGGCCGGGCGCGCCCTCGGCGTCACCCTCGCGATCAGCGGGACGGTTCAACGCACGGACGACCACCTCCTCCTGACCGCGATCCTCGAGGACGCGCAGCGGAGCCGCACCCTCCGTGCGGCCACCGCCCGCTCGGCCGAGGGCCTCGCGCAAGCCGTCGTTCGGATGCTCGAGCTCGAGCTGGGTCCCGAGGCTCGGGCGGCGCTGCGCGCCACCGGCACCGGTGTCGCGGAGGCAGCCGCGCTGTCGGCCCAGGCCATCGCGTACACCCCGTACGCGATGGGTCGCACCGCGCTCGAGCGATACGAGGAGTCGCAGGCCCTCGAGCACGCGATCGGGCTCTTCAACCAGGCCCTCGAGCGCGACCCACGCTACGCCCTCGCTCACGCCGGCCTCGGCGAGGCCTACTGGCGGCTCTACCAGAACGAAAAGCGCGCCGAGCTCGCGATCCTCGCCGAGGGGCACTGCAAACGCGCTCTCGACCTCGACGATCTTCTCGCCCCGGCCTGGATCACCCTCGGGATGGTTCGTCTGGGGACGGGTCGGGCCGAAGAGGCCCTCGAGGACTTCCAGAGAGCCCTCGATCGGGATCCGCGCAGCCCGGCGGCTCATCGCGAGCGGGGCTACGCCCTCGAGCGACTCGGTCGTTTCGAGGAGGCCGAGGCCACCTATCGCCGGGCCACCGAGCTTCGACCCGACTACTGGTCCAACTACAGCTACCTGGGCGCGTTCCTGGCGAGCCGCGGTCGCGCGGCCGAGGCCGAGGCGGCATTCCGTCAGGCTCTCGAGCGTGCCCCCGACAACGCTCGCGCCTGGCGGAATCTCGGGGCGGCGCTCTACTACCAGGGGCGGACCACCGATGCCGAGGCGGCCTGGCTACGGTCGATGGAGCTGCGGCCCAGCGCCGCCGGCGCCTCGAACCTGGCGGCGCTGCAGTTCTATGAGGGCCGGTACTCGGAGGCGGCCGAGACCCTGCGGGCGGCCACGCATGACGGGACGCGTGACTACCGCATCTGGCGCAACCTGGGGTCCGCTCTCTACTGGGCGCCGGGGCGACGCGAGGAGGCGACCGCCGCCTACGGGCGGGCGGTCGAGCTCGCGGAGGAGCAACGAGCCATCGATCCAAGCGACGCCCATCTGCTGATCGAACTCGCGGACAGTCTGGCGATGCTCGGAGAGCGCGAGAAGGCGCGGTCGACGGCCCGCGAGGCGCTCGACATGGGGCCGGTGGACGGGCACGTCGCGGTGACCGCGGCCGGCCTCTACGAGCACCTGGGCGACCGCGAATCCGCGCTCCGATGGGTCGAGGCCGCCCTCCGGGCCGGTCACCCCCCGGACGAGATCGACGCCGATCCCGGTCTCGATGGGGTTCGGTCCGACCCGCGCTACCTCGATCTCACCACCCGGATGTCGCCTCCGGACCGTCCGCATCTCGAACCTTGACAGAGGAGGACGCACATGGCCAATGGAGTCAAGAACGATGTGTTCATCGTGGGCAGGGGCGCCAATCACCGCGTTCGCCCGGCAACGGCGATCATTCCGAAGGAGCAGAGCGCGATCTGCTTCCGCAACCTGACGCACGGTGATGCCACCCTGTTCTTCCCCGGGGGCTTCCTGGCTCAGACAGTCCTCGAGCTGGCCGCCGGTGCGCAGGTCTGCGTCGACATCGCGGAGCGCGAGCCAGGCGAGCACACCTACGCGGTGTGGGTGTCGGAAGGCCGGGACTTCGCAGTCGGTGAGTCGTCACCCCGGGTCATCATCGACCGCTAGTCCGCCCGGCGCGGAGGAAGACGTGATCACGCTACGACCCGCCGCCGAGCGGGGACGCACCCGGCTCGTCTGGCTCGACAGCCACCACACGTTCTCGTTCAACGAATACTACGACCCGCGCCAGCTGGGCTTCCGTTCGCGTCGGGTCCTCAACGAGGACGTCGTGAAGCCGGCCTCCGGGTTCGGCACCCACGGCCACCGGGACATGGAGATCCTGTCGTACGTTCTCGAGGGGGCGCTCGAGCACCGGGACTCGACCGGGGGCGGTGGGGTCATCCGTCCGGGCGAGGTCCAGCTCATGCGGGCGGGCACCGGAGTCACCCACAGCGAGCACAACGCCTCGGAGACCGAGCCCGTCCACTTCCTCCAGATCTGGATCGTCCCCGACGCCAGCGGCCTCGCCCCCGGCTACGACCGCCGAGTCTTCGACTCCCGAGCCGCGCGTCGAGGCTGGGTCCTTCTGGCCTCCCGCGACGGGCGCGAGCAGAGCATCGCCGTTCATCAGGACGCCGAGCTGAACGTCACGATCCTCAGTGCGGGCGAGAACCGGTCCTTCGCCCTCAGCGCCGGTCGCCATGCGTGGCTCCAGGTGGCCCGAGGCGAGACCCGCCTCGCCGATCACCCCTTGACGGCGGGTGACGGAGCCGCCCTGAGCGACGAGACCCTCGTCGAGCTCGTTGCCGAGTCCGACGCCGAGGTCCTGCTCTTCGATCTCGCCTGAGCGAGATCGCGGGGGCGCGCGACGACCGCTCACTCCGGGGGTCGGTCGCTGGGATTCCGTCGCTCGCGACGGCCGAGGAGGCTCGCCCGGGTCAGGGTGCCCTTGCCAAACCGCTGGGCCACCTCGTCCCGAAGACGGTCGGCGGCCGAGGGGGCGTCCTCGTTTCCGAAGAGGTCGAGCTGCGATGGCTCCGGTCCGAAGTGGGACGCGTACACGCCGAGAAGCCGGACTTTCCGACCCCTGTGGACCTCGGCGAAGAGAACGAAGATCACATCGAAGATGTCGTTGCCGGAATCGAGACCCGTCGGCAGCGTACGGGCGTGCGTGGTGGTGCGGAACGACTCGTCCCGGTACTTGAGGGTGAGGGTGCGGGCCTTGAGGCCGTGAGCCCGCAGACGCGCGGCCACGCCGTCGGCGAGGTCGAGCAGCAGCCCCCGGAGGCGCTCCGAGTCGGCGGTGTCGGAGCCGAAGGTGTGCTCCTGGCCGATGCTCTTCGCCTCCTCCGAGTCCGCGTGCACCTCCCGCTCGTCGACCCCACGGGCGAGGAGCTGCAGGTCGTGGCCGTGGGTCCCCAACCGCCGCTCGAGCCGGTCCGGATCGAGGGCGGCGAGATCGCCGACGGTCACGACTCCAAGTCGGGCGAGTCGCTCCTCCATTCGCGGACCCACCCCCCACAGCCTTCGCACCGGAAGCGGGGCGAGAAAGGCCGCCTCGCCACCCGGGGCCACCACGACCAGGCCGTCGGGCTTGCGCATGTCGGAGGCGACCTTGGCCACCAGCTTCGAGGTGGCGACGCCCACCGACCCGGTGAGCCCGGTCTCGGCTCGGATCTCGTCCTTGAGCCGACGGGCCAGCGTCTCCCCGGGGCCGAAGGCGCGGGTGCCCGCGGTCACGTCGAGGAAGGCCTCGTCGATGGACACCGGCTCGACGCGGTCAGTGAAGCGGCGCAGGATGTCCATCACCCGCCGCGACTCTCGCGCGTAGCGCTCCATGTCCGGTGGAAGGTAGACACCGCTCGGGCATGCGCCGCCAGGCCTGGGAGATGGGCATCGCGCTGCCGACGCCGAAGCGTCGCGCCTCGTAGGAGGCGGTCGAGACGACACCGCGTCCGCGTCCGCCCTTCGGGTCGGCGCCGACGATGACCGGGCGGCCCCGCAGCTCGGGACGGTCACGCTGCTCGATGGCCGCGAAGAACGCGTCCATGTCGACGTGGAGTATGGTCCGGGGCCGTCGTGGGCTCTCGGGGGAGGGCATGGCACCCCCGTCGACGTCAGGTCCTCGCGCTCACGACGCCCGGGCGGCCCCGAGCCGAGCCCGCTCGCGACAGGCCTCGGAGCAGAAGTGCTCTTCGCGTCCCTTCACGACGGCGGTGAGGGCCCGGGAGCGGGGAATGTAGGTGTGGCACACGGGGTCTCGAACGAGATCCTCGGCCTTCCGGGCGGTCGGGCGCGGCGTCGCCCTCGAGCGTCGAATGTCGTCTCCGGCGCCAAAGAGACCGGCCAGCGACCGGCCCACCATGCGCACCACCAGCAGCACGATGACGACGTACAGCAGGTAGATCAGACCGCGAATCATGGCCCCGTGCCCTGCAACGACCCCTTCAAGCCATCGATCTGGACGCGCAGACCTCGCAGCTGCGGATCATCGGGGTGACGACGCAGGACGTCTTCCCAGACCGCCACCGCCTCGTCCGCCCGTCCCAGCTGCATCAGGGCGATCCCCTTGTTGTAGAGAGCGTTGCGATGATTGTCGTCCTGGGCCAGCGCCTTCTCGAACTCGGCAAGGCCCTCGTCGGGCCGTCCGGAGTGAACAAGGCTGGCCCCGAGGTCCGTGAGGACGTTCGGGAGCGCGGGGTCCCGCTCCAGGGCCTCGCGATACCAGCGGATTGCCTCATCCCAGCGCTCGTGGTCCATGTAGAGGTCCCCAAGCTCCACCCGCACCGGGACGTCGTCGGGATCGCGTCCGGCGTGGGCCTCGAGGGCCCGCGCCTCGTTGGGGTCGAGCGCGGGCGACGAGGGCGCCGGGGCGGGGGCGGGCGTGGCCGAGCCCGATCCCGCGGGCCGGGACCAGCTCGCGCTCATGTACCCGACCACGAAGCCGAAGACGACTCCGGCCAGACCGAAAACGACAGTGTCGCGTCTCATACGTGCGGGGGCCTCTCGGTGGGCGGCGTGGCACCAGTATTCGAAGCATAGGCCGGGGCCGATTTGTGGTCAATCCCGTGCCCGGCTCTTTCCCCGGCCCTGCCCCGGAGCTAGAATCGCCTGAAGTTGCACCCCGGAGGTGCGAGGTGATCAAGCTCAAGAAGGTCCTGGTCCCCACCGATTTCTCGGAGAGTGCGCGTCACGCGCTCACCTACGGGATCTCCTTTGCCCGCGAGTACGAGGCCGAGCTCCAGGTTCTCCACGTCGTGGAGAACCTCACCGTCGGCTACGCGAGCGACCTGTTCCCGGTGCCGATGGCCGAGGTCTTCCAGGAGATCTCGGGATACGCGAAGGCCGAGCTCGCCAAGCTCGCGGCGGAGGCCCGGGCAAGGAAGGTCGACGTCATCGAGCACGTCGTCCAGGGGAAGCCCTCGGCCGAGATCATCCGCTTCGCGAAGGAGAACGAGGTCGACATGATCGTCCTGGGCACGCACGGGAAGGGGATGCTCGACCAGGCCCTCTTCGGCTCGACAACCGAGCGTGTGGTCCGCCGTGCCCCGTGCCCGGTGCTGACCGTCCGCGTCGCCGAGCACGCGTTCGTGGATGGCGACTAGTGGGCTGAATGGCGGATGGACGTCGTTCCGCCCACCCTCAACGCGCGCCGCGAAGGCCGACGCGCCAGATCCCTTGCCGCCCGCCTCTGCCGCGCCGCCCGCACCGCGAAGCCCCGAAGTCCGCTCCCCCGTCCCCCGATTCCCGGAGCGACGTTAGTCCCACTGGACTCCCGACCACCGCAGCAGCACCGACCCCACGGTGAACCCCGCCCCGACCGCGGTGAGGAGGACGAGGTCCCCCCGGTCGAGCATGTTCGCGTCGAGGGCGGTGGCCAGGGCGAGGGGGATGGTGGCGGCGGTGGTGTTGCCGTACTCGTTGATGTTCTTCACCACCTTCGAGTCGGGGAGACCCATCCGGTGCTGGGCGGCCTCGATGATGCGGATGTTGGCCTGGTGGGCGACGAAGAGGTCGACGTCGGTCCCCGTGAAGTCGTTGCGGAGGAGCAGCTGCTCGGCCGACTCCGCGAACTTCCGCACCGCGTACTTGAAGACGTGCTGGCCCTGCTGGTGAATGCAGTGGAGCTTCTGGTCGACCGTCTCGTGGGTCGCGGGGCGCAGGCTGCCGCCGGCGGGCATGTTCAGGTAGCAGGCTCCGGAGCCGTCGACCTGGTGGCTGAAGTCGAGGATGCCGGTCTCGTCCTCGCTGGGCTCGAGGAGCACCGCTCCCGCCCCGTCGCCGAACAGCACGCACGTCGATCGATCCTCGTAGTCCAGGATCGAGGTCATGATGTCCGCCCCGACCACGAGGACCCGACGGTGAGCCCCGGTCTGGATGAACTGGGCGCCCATCGTCAGCGCGTAGAGGAACCCCGAGCAGGCGGCCGAGACGTCGAAGCCCCATGCGCGCGAAGCCCCGAGCTTGTCCTGGACGATGCACGCGGTGGCGGGGAAGAGCATGTCCGGAGTGACGGTCGCGACGAGGATGAGATCCAGGCTCTCGGGACCGACGCGCCGGCGCCGCAGGGCCTCGCGGGCGGCGGGCACGACGAGGTCGCTCGTCGGCGTCCCCGGCTCCACGACATGTCGGCGTTCGATGCCGGTGCGGGTGCGGATCCACTCGTCCGAGGTGTCGACGATCTTCTCCAGGTCGGCGTTCGTGAGCACCTTCTCCGGGACGAACGTCCCGACAGAGGTGATGCGGGCCTTTCTCTGACTCATCGGCGTGACCGCCCTCCGTGGCGCACCACCCCTCGGAAACTCTCTCCGCGGTGGGGCGATCCGAGTATTAGAACCAGCCGGACGGAAGCGGTCAAGCCGAGCCGGGAGGTGCTATTCTGTCGCCCTTCAACGCCGAACGGCCACCCGTCTGCCGCGTCCACCACGAGAAGGAGCGTAGAGTGCGTCGAGTTCCGCTGAAGGTGATCCGAGAGGCGCCCGAGCTCGTCGAGTGCACCGAGTGCGGCAGGTGCTGCACCTACGTCGGCGTGGGGATCGAGACCCCCACCCGGGTGCGCTACGCCACGGACGTTCTCTGGTACCTCTACCACGAGAACGTCTACGTCTACGTCGACGGCGGCGGCGAGTGGTCGGTGCACTTCGAGGCGCGCTGCCGCAACCTCGGGGACGACCTGCTGTGCCGCATCTACGAGCAGCGGCCGCACATCTGCCGAGGATTCGACAACACGAGCTGCGAGGTGAACGATCAGAGCCACGAGTCGTTCACCTTCAACGAGCCGGCCGAGTTTCTGGTCTGGCTGCGGGAGAACCGTCCGAAGGTCTACGCGAAGGTCGCGAAGCGCTTCCTTCCGCCCGCCCACCGGGCCGCTCCGGAGTCCCCGGGGCCGCGCGCGGCGCGGGCCCGGGCGGGCCGGGGAGGGGGATAGGGATGACGAACGAATCGCCCCTGGTGGGTGTCCTCATGGGCAGCACGTCGGACTGGGAGACCATGCGCCGGGCGAAGGAGACCCTCGACCGTTTCGGCGTCCCTCACGAGTGTCGCGTGCTCTCCGCGCACCGGACTCCGGCGGCCACGGTGGAGTACGTGTCCACCGCGGAGGAGCGCGGGATCGAGGTCCTGATCGCGGCCGCGGGGGGCGCCGCCCACCTCGCCGGGATCGTGGCCGCCCACACCCTGCTGCCCGTCCTCGGGGTGCCCATGGAGAGCGCGTCGCTCAAGGGTCTCGACTCGCTCCTGGCCACGGTGCAGATGCCCGGGGGCATTCCCGTGGGCACGCTGGCCATCGGCAAACCGGGAGCGACGAACGCGGCGCTTCTGGCGGTCGCCATCCTTGCCAACACCCGGCCCGAGCTCAAAGACAAGCTCCGCGGCTTCCGTGAGGAGCAGACGACGAAGGTCTTGCGGGCCACGCTGGAGTAGCAGGGCGACGCCATCCTCCCGGCCCGGGAATCTGCCGGAGCGTCGATCGGGAGCAGACGCACCGAAGACCGCTCACCGCCTCTCGTGGAGGACCCGAAGGTGCTCACTCGCGCCCTGACGTTGTTGCCGCCCTCGCCGCCGCCCCGGCCGGTCCGCCCGCGAAGGGAGCCGCGGCGGCGGAGTCCGCGATCGTCGTCTACGTCGGCACCTACACCCGCGGCGAGAGCCGGGGCATCTACCGCTTCGCGCTCGACCCCGTCTCCTGAGAGGCGAGCGTGCCCGTGCTCGCGGCGGCCCTCCTCCGGTGCCGAAGGCGGTGTGCGTGCTGCCCGTGCCCGCCGCCCGCTGAAGAGGTCCTTGCTCGGAGCTGTGACCGGCCTCGGTGGCGCCTGCTAGACTCTGCGCGTGCCCTCCGGCCCGGACGGACAGCTCGTGTGGAGCCTCGCCGCCGCCCTGCTGATCGGCACGCTCGTCGGCATCGAGCGGGAGAAGAACAAGAGCGCGTCGGGTGACGTCGGCATCGGGGGCGTCCGCACCTTCATCCTCCTTGCCCTGAGCGGCGCCACCGCGGCCTGGCTTTCCGAGCGCCTCGGCAGCCCGTGGGTCTTTGCCGTTGGCCTGCTCGGTGTCGCCGCCCTGGCCGTCGGCGGCTACCTTGCCCAGGCGCGGGTGAAGCCGCGCTCGCTCGGGCTGACGACCGAGATCGCCACCGTCTTCGTGTACCTCCTCGGTGGGGCCTGCATCGTGGGCTACGTCGAGATCGCCCTCGGCCTTGGCGTCGCCGCCTCCGCCGTCCTCGCCTACAAACAACCCTTGCACAACCTCGTGGCCAGGCTCGGCAACGGGGACATCGAAGCGGGAGTGAAGCTGCTCGCGGCCACGTTCATCGTGCTGCCGCTGCTGCCGCGGGAGGCCGTCGACCCCTGGGGGGCGATCGAGCCCTACACCGTCTGGCTCCTGGTCATCCTGATCGCCGGTCTGTCCCTCGTCGGCTATGTGGCGACCCGGGCGCTCGGTCCCCAGCGGGGAGCGGCGGTGACCGGCCTCGCCGGCGGCCTGGTCTCGTCCACCGCGGTCACGCTGGCCTTCGCCCGGCAGAGCCGCGAGGAGGGGGACGCTCGGACGCCGCCCTCGCCAGCGGCCTCCTTCTCGCCTGGGGCATCATGTTCGTGCGCGTCATCGTCGAGGTGATGGTGGTGCACGCGCCGCTGGTCGCCCCCCTTCTCCTGCCGCTCGGGGCGATGGGCGTCGTCACCCTGGCGCTGTCCGCCGCCTTTGCGGCCCGGGCGCGGACACAGCCCGCAGCCCGTGCGGGCGAGGTTCCCCTGCGCAACCCCTTCAGCCTCACCTCCGCCGTCCAGTTCGCCCTCCTCTTCGCGGCGGTCCTCCTCGTGGTGAAGCTCGCCCAGCAGCACTTCCCCGGCGAGGGCTACTACGTGGTGGCCGGGCTCGCCGGGCTCACCGACGTTGACGCCATCACCCTCTCGATGGCACGTCTCGTCCGAGAAGGCGGGGCCACTCCCCGCACCGGCGTGGCCGCGATCGTCCTCGCGTCGCTCACGAACACCGTGGTCAAGTGCGGGATGATCGTCGTCCTGGGCAGTCCCGGACTCCGCCGCCGGGCGCTGCTGGCGACGGGGCTCCTCCTCCCGGCGGGCCTGGCGGTCGTCCTTCTCTTCTGACGCGAGGAAGGCGCTCGGCCGGTCCTATCGGAGCAGGGACGCCTTCCAGTCCGGGACCCCCGGGGTGGGCTCGTCGGAGAGGGCCTTCTCCACCGCGTAGGAGGCCATCTTCTCCACCACCCAGGGGAAGTGGGCGTCGCGGAGGCTTCGGCGGTCGAAATCCGGGGTGTAGTTCGTGAGGTCGATGCCGTAGAACCGATCGTCCTTGACCGCGAACTCGAGCGCGTTCATGTCGTAGCCGAGGGCCTGGTTGAAGCGGAGCGAGAGCTCCTCCGCCTCGTCCCGCAGCTTCGCCGGCAAGGCGTCGTAGTCCTGGTCGTAGCCGCCCTGAGCGAGCGGCGCGGGATCGTAGCGGATCGCCCGGGCCCAACGCCGGCCGACGGTGGGGACGCGGATGAAGACGTCCCACGAGATGAACTCCTGCAACATGAGGGTGAGGGTCCCCGATTCGTTGTACTTCTGCATCAGCTCGTCCAGGGAGTGGATCTTGTACACGTTCTTCCAGCCTCCCCCGAAGGCCGGCTTCACGATGCAGGGCACGCCCACGTAGTCGAGGAGCCCGGCGAAGTCGACGGGCCAGAGGTTGCGCAGGCTCTCGGCCGTCACGTCCTCGACGTAGGACTTGTTCGGGAGGACGACCGTCTTCGGCGACGCGATGCCCAGCTTCTCCGCCGCCGCGTAGCCGAAGAACTTGTCGTCGGCGCTGCGCCAGAACGTGTTGTTGATGCAGTAGGTCCCCTGCAGCGCCACCATCTTCAGGTAGACCTCGTAGTACGGCACCTCGTGGCTCATCCGGTCGACGACGACGCGGTAGGGGACCTTCTCGTTGAGCTTCGTGCCGCCGAGCTGGACGTACTCGGCGCTCACGTCCTCCTCCATCGAGTTCACCTTCGCGATGAACGCATCGGGGAAGGAGTTCTCCCGCCCGCGCAGGACGCCGATACGGATGTCGCTCTCGGCCATGGGCTCTCCTCCCTTCGATGGGGTCGGGACCAGTCCGCGGATTCTAGTCCCGATCCGAATCTTTGCAGTGGCGATACCCGGATCTACGGACCCTTCAGCGAGCGCCGCTACAGGTGCTTCAGATTGTCGTCCTCGGGTCGCCGCTGCGTCCGCATCCTCTCCAGGGTCTCCTTGGCAATGTCGCGGCCGGCGAGGCCGAAGGCGAGGGCGAGGGCGAACACCACCCCACCGAACAGGACCGTGAAGGAGGTCAGGATCACCTGCCGCCCGAGGCCGAGGTGCTCGAGGGCCATGGCCGCAAACAGCACCAGCAGACCGACCTGGGCCCCCCCGGCAAGGAGGCGGGCCGAAGGCACCCCGGCGTTGACCGCCGCGATCAGGACGCTGCGGCGTGCGAAACCCGCCACCAGGCTGCCGAGCAGGAGCAGCGCCCCCGCCACCAGGAGATTCGGCAGGTAGGCGAAGGCCTCGTTCACGAGGTTCACCGCCGCGGCCAGGTCCAGGGCTGCGACCGCCAGCAGCACGAACACCGCGAGAACGAGCCAGGCGAACGTGAGGGCCAGGACCCGTGAGGGTGCGGCCCGGATCCCTCCCTTCTGCAGCACCGTGCTGATGCCGGTTCGCTCCGAGAAACGATCGAATGCCAGCCACCGCAGCGCGAACCCCACCGCGAGCCGGATTGCCACCGCGGCCAGGATCCCCACGGTGAGGAGGACGAGCATCGCGAGCAGGTTGGGGATGAAGTCCTGGAAGCGCGCGCCCACCTCGACGAGCGTCGTGCGAATGACCTCCTCGAAGACTTCCTTCATTGCGACCTCCTCGCCCGCGAAGCGCTCATTGCCAACGCTCGCGCAGGTAGCCCTTCTCGCGGACAAACTCGTCGGCCAGGGCCCGGATCGAGCCCTCGACCTCCTCCGCACTGCTGTCCATGTTCTGCGCGACGAAGGACGCGGTGCGGCCCAGATAGAGCGGCACCAGCGCGCGGAGCAGTTGCTCACGCGGCAGCGCCCGGCGGCGGTAGGCTATGGCATAGTCGAAGATGACCCGCACCCAGAGCGGGTCGGGGAAGCGGAAATCGGCTTCCTCGTGCCTGCCGAGGGCCGTGACCTCTTCGAGGGTTCGCTTGTCGAGGGCCCGGGCCCAGACCTCGCCCAGGTCGCGGACGCCCTGGCGGAAGATCCCGACCATGCGCCCCAGGTTCACCCGGACCGGCTCCAGTCCCACGCCATGAGGGAAGCCGAATAGAGGCACGTCCTCCGCGCCCTCGACCTTCTTCCACCGGCTCTCATACGTCTCCATGAGGTCGAAGACGGCAGAGACGACCTGCACCAGCATCGCCGCGAGGTCCGCCCCCGGGTCCTTCGGGTCGTGGATCTTGGCCCCGAGGAAGCTCTCACAGACCTTGAAGCCGTCGGCGATCGCGGTGGTGGTCATCCAGATGTCGATCCCGAAGCGGGCGACGTCGGTCTCCCAGACCGGCTTCTCCAGGTAGTGGGCGGCGAGGCGCCCGGAGAACCCGAACTCCCCTCCGATCGGCTGCCGCACCTCGCGCCCGTAGAGCGCCCGGGTCAGCGGGTAGACGATGGAGTTCGTGATGGTCCCGTCGTACTTGTGGCGCAGGTACATCGGGGCCACGTAGTCGAAGTCCTGGGCCACGATCGGGCCGAGGAGCAGCTCGAACCACTCCGGGGTGATGCTGCGCAGGTCGGAATCCACGACCGCGCACGCCTTCGCCTGCAGCTTCTCCGCGATGGCGAAGACGGTGCGAAACGCGCTGCCCTTGCCCGGGATCCCGTGATAGGGAGTGACGATCTTGTGGACCGGGCTCACCGGGTGGGAGACCAGGATCGCACCGGGGGAGGACAGCTCCGTCTTCGCCACCACCTCCGCGGTGCCGTCGTTCGAGCCCCCGTCCGAGTTCACGATCACCGCCGACCGGCCCGGGAAGTACTTGGCGAGGCCGGCCGCCGCCGCCCGCACGACGTGGCCGATCGTGTCCGCGTTGTTGTAGCTGGGGATGCCCACGAGGAGCTCGACGCTCCCGAGGTCCTCGAGGCGCTTCTTCACGTGCGGCTCGAGCGGGACGCCTCCCTTCTTCATGCCGCGACCCGTGGGAGAGACTCCCCGGCGAGTACCGCGACGACCGCCGCCGCCCAGCCAGCGGGGCCCGGCTCCGGGGCTCGCTCTGCCCCCGGGAGTGCCGCGGCGAGGACGGCGTCGATCTCACCGTCGCGATGGGGCATCACGATCGGCCGGTCCACGACCTCCAGCATCGGGAGATCGTTGGCGGCGTCGCCCAGCCCCACGTTCCGACCGTGAGGGTCCAGCGGCAGCAGCCTCAGGAGGGCCCGGAGCGCCTCGCCCTTGTCGCCGGGCCCGCTCAGGTGATGGAGACGACCACCCCGGGTGACGCGCAGCCCGCGCTTCCGGGCCGCCTCCTCGAGGCGCGCGTCGGTGCCCGCGTCGGCGTCGCCCTCGACCACGAAGGGCTCATCCCACTCGCGGCGGAGGGCCCGCGCCGCGGCTTCCGGCTCCAGACCCGTGAGCGCCGCCACCTCTTCCGCTGTCATCGCCGCGAAGGACCGCACCGCGACCCCGGCCTCGCCTGCCACCGCGGGCAGCGCCGCGAGAAGAGCGGCCCTCGGGGTGCCCAGTGGGAGGACAACGTGTTCGCCGTCCGGCTGCCCGCCGGGAGGCACCCGCGGGAGCAGGCCTGCGCGAACGACGATGGCGCCGCCGTTCTCGACGATGAGCGGTGTCCCCAGCGGCGTCTCCAGCCCGAGCACGCCGGCGACGACCTTCATCTCCGCCCGGGTCTTGCTGCTGCAGAGCACGAGGTCGATGCGGCGTCCCCGCAGCGCGTCGAGCCCGGGCCGGGCCGGGGCGAAGTCGTAGGTGTCCTCGTCCAGGAGCGTTCCGTCGAGATCGGTGACGACCAGCCGTGTGTCATCCCGGCGGCTCACCGCCGGGACCCGAGCGGCGGCTCCTCTCCGCGCCCGACCGCGGCGAGCAGCCGCGCGCTCGCATCGGGAACACCCGCCCACACCCGGGACCAGTTCGGAACGAGCGGCGGGCCCAGGGGGTCGGCCAGGAACTCGTCGATCGACGCCCGCAGGGCTTCGGTGAAGACGTGGACGCTCTGCTCCTCGCTGTGACGGTCGTACTTCAGATGGTTGACGACCGCCACCGCGTACGAGTCGCTGATCGCATCCTGCGCGTGTCGCTGGTAGGCGGCGAGCAGGCTCATCTGGAGCCCCGGCGAGAGGTTCACCCCGGCCGCGGCGAGGGTGCGGAGGAGGTGCTTGATGACGTCCCGCGCCATGCGGTTGAGTCCCTGGGTCGGGTCCTGCCCCGAGAGGTCCTGGTGCTTGTGGTCGTAGCGCTCCGCGATCTCCACCTGGCACAGGCGGCCCGGGGCCCGGTGCCGGAGAACCTCGAAGAGCGTCACGATCTCGAGCCCCCAGTCGCAGGGCAGGCGCAGCTTCTCCGCGAGGTCGCACTTGATGGTGAACTCGCCGGAGAGCGCGTAGCGGAACGAGGAGAGGTATCCGATGTACGGGTCCTGACCGATCAGCCGCGTGAAGGCCCCGAGGAGCGGGGTCAGCAGCAGCCGGGTGACCCGCCCGTGCAGGCGGTCGGAGACCCGGGCGTAGTAGGCCTTGACGAAGTCGAAGTCCACGGTGGGCTCGATGGCCGGGAGCACGAGGCGACCCAGCATCCAGCGCGTGTAGTTGACGACATCCGCGTCCTGGAAGGCAATGTACGACACGCGGTCCTCGGCGAGGACGAGGCCGATGGCCAGCCAGCAGGCTCGTCCCTTGCCCGGCTCGCCCGTGTAGAGGCCCGCCGCCGCCATGTCCGACACGAGGGCCGAGACCGCCGGTGACTCGGTCCAGAGCACCACCTTCCGGCTCGGGTAGCGCTCGAAGTACGCGAGCGCCCGGCGATAGTCCTCGGTCTTCGCGCGGTTCAACGAGATCACGAGCGTGTCGATCCAGGTCACCGCGCACAGCTCGTCGAGGATCCGGGCGAGGGCGGGACGGTCCATCTCGGCCGGGATCATCGGGATGACCAGCGACACCGGGAAGCGCCGGGCCAGCTCCTCGATGCGCTGCTCCATCTCCTCGGGGTCCCGCAAGACGAGCCGGGGGATCGCGGTGATGGGTCCGAACTGGTGGAAGTCGCTCATCCGTCGCCTCGTTGATGGGTTGCCGGGAGGAGAGTCTTGCGCTGTGGACCCACCTATACCACATCCGCGTGGGCGACGCGGCCGATGCTAGACTGCGGGCTCTTATGGAAACGCTGCCCGTGATCCTGGGCTCGGCCGGGGCAAACGAAGAGCAGGCGCAGATCCTCCTCGCCCTCGCCTTTGTCCTCGCCGGGGCCAAGCTCGCCGGCGCGCTGGTAGCGCGGCTCGGCCAGCCCGCCGTCCTCGGGGAGCTGCTCGTGGGCGTTCTCCTCGGCAACCTGGCGCTGCTTGGCGGCCCCAGCCTGGGTGCCCTCGAGGCCAGCGAGACCTTCTACGTCCTCGCCGAGCTCGGGGCCATCCTCCTGCTGTTCGACGTCGGCCTCGAGTCGACGCCCAAGGAGATGCTGGCGGTGGGCCTCCCGGCCACGGTCGTGGCCGTGCTCGGTGTGGCCACCCCCATGGCCCTCGGCTACGGCGTCGGCTGGGCGCTTCAACCGGAGGCGTCGTGGATGACCCACGCCTTCCTCGGGGCCATGCTGGCCGCGACCTCGGTGGGCATCACCGCCCGCGTGCTCAAGGACGCGAAGGCCATCCGGACGCCGGCGGCCCGAATCATCCTGGGCGCAGCGGTGATCGACGACGTTCTCGGTCTCATCGTTCTCGCCATCATCTCCGGCGTCATCCACGCTGCCGCCACCGGCGTCGCCCTCGAGGCCGGGGGCATCGCCCTCATCGTGCTCAAGGCCTTCGGCTTCCTGGTCCTGGCGGTGGCCATTGGCTCCGCAGTCTCGCCCCGGCTCTTCCGTCAGGCCCTCGCCATCCAGTCCAAGGGTCTGGTGCAGGCCCTCTCCCTCAGCGTCTGCTTCGGCCTGGCCTGGCTGGCCCAGAAGGCCGGGCTCGCCCCCATCGTGGGGGCCTTCGCCGCCGGGCTCATCCTCGAGGACGTGCACTTCGAAGACCACATCAAGCTCGGGGACCGGCCCCTGCACGAGAGCTTGCGTCCGCTGACCGCCCTGCTCGTGCCGGTGTTCTTCGTGCGGATGGGCATGCTCGTGAAGCTCGAGAACTTCCTCAACCCGGAGGTTCTGGGCTTCGCGATCCTCCTCACCATTGCCGCGGCGATCGGCAAGTGGGTGTGCGCGTTCGGGACCCCGCGTGGGGTCTCGGGGCTGACGGTGGGGCTGGGCATGATGCCGCGCGGCGAGGTCGGCCTCATCTTCGCCGGCATCGGCGCCCAGCTCATGCTCGGCGGCGAGCCCGTGGTGGGCGGCGAGACGTACGCGTCCGCCGTGTTCATGGTCGTGGTGACGACGATGGCCACACCGCCGGCGCTGCTCTGGTCCCTGCGGCGCGACGCGCGAAAGGCCATCGCGTCCGCCGCCGGCCCCCCGTGATCCTCGGCGTCGAGCGCCGCTCCCGGCCGCCGGAGACGTTGCGCAAATGCTCGCTTCCGGCTCTGGACCCCCGCCGACGTCCGGCGGCTTCTGGCAGCGCTGGCCGCCTCGGAATCCTGAGCGTCCCTGCCGTCTCAGGCCGCGGGAGCGCGTCGGAGCTCCCGCCAGGCGACCACGACGAGGGTCGCCACCGTCAGCGGGGCCACGAAGAAGAGCACCGCCCGGCTGAAGGCGGGGAGCATCGCGTGCCGCTCGGCCTGGAGCACGAGAAACAGGATGTAGATCAAGTAGTACGCGAGGAAGAGGGCGCCCTCCCACCGCGCGATCCGGTGCCCGCTGAAGAAAATGGGCAGGCAGGCCGCGGCCACCACGATCATCACCGGGAGATCGAAGCGAAGCGCCGCCTCAGGCACGGGCACGCCCCCCGGAGCCAGGATGGCGGTGAGCCCAAGGACGTTCACGATGTTGAAGATGTTGCTTCCGACCGCGTTGCCCACCGCCATGTCCCGGTGTCCGCGCACCGCGGCCACGACCGAGGCCGCCACCTCGGGCAGCGACGTCCCGACCGCGACCACGGTCAGGCCCACCACGAGATCGCTCACCCCGAGGGCCCGGGCGAAGGTCGTGGCCGCGCTCACCATCCAGCGGGCCCCCACCACGAGCAGCAGCATCCCGCCCGCGACCAGCAGCAGCGCCCGCGTGAGCCCGACGCTCGATCGGGGGCGCTCGGTCGTGCCGGCGACGCCCACCCGCCGGCTGGCCCGGATCACGTGGATGGTGTAGCCGACCCCGCCCGCGAAGAGCAGCCCGCCTTCCCACCGTCCCAGGTGCCCGTCGTAGCCGAGGACGAAGACCGCCACGGACAGGCCGATGAGGATCGGCACGTCGTGCCACACCAGCCGCCGCGAGACCACGACGGGCACCACCAGCGCCGCGGCCCCGAGCACGCCGAGGATATTGATGATGTTGCTCCCGACCACGTTCCCGAGGGCCATCTCGCCCTGGCCCCGGAGGGCCGCGCCGAGGCTGACCGCCAGCTCCGGGGCGCTCGTCCCCCAGGCCACCACCGTCAGCCCGATCACCAGCGAGGACAGCCCGAATCGCCGGGCCACGACCGAGGCGCCGTTCACGAGCGCGTGGCCGCCGAGGACGAGGACGACCAGGCCGCCGAGGAAGAGGAGGATGTCGAGGATCACGGGCATCGAGCGGAGGCCCAGACTACCACCGCCGGTGAGCCGGGTATACTCGCCTCGTACCAACCGCCATGATCGCGCTCTGCCGCCGCATCGTCGACCATCCCTGGTTCCAGAACGGCATCCTCGCCGTCATCGTGACCAACGCCCTCCTCATCGGCCTCGCCACCGACCCCGATCTCCTGTCGGACCACCGTTCGCTCTTCCGCTTCTTCAACGCCCTGATCCAGGTCGTCTTCGTGGTCGAGATCACGATCCGCCTGGTGGCCTACGCCCCCCGGGTCCACCGCTTCTTCGCGGACGGGTGGAACGTCTTCGACTTCACGGTCGTGTCCCTCTCGCTTATCCCGGCGGTGGGGCCCTTCGCCACCGTGGCCCGTCTCGCCCGCCTCCTCCGCGCCCTCCGGCTCGTCTCCGTGGTGCCCGAGCTCCGCCTCATCGTGGGCACGATGGTCCGCTCCATCCCTTCGATGGGCCACGTGCTCCTCCTCCTCGGCCTGATACTTTACGTGTACGCGGTCCTGGGCGTGCACCTCTTCCGCGGGGTGGACCCCGATCACTGGGGCAGCCTGCCGCGGGCCTCCCTCACCCTCTTCGAGATCCTGACCCTCGAGGGCTGGATCGACGTGCAGCACGCCAGCTTCGCGGCCACGCGCTGGGCCTGGGTCTTCTACGTGAGCTACGTCGTCCTCGCCGTCTTCGTGGTGGTTAACCTCTTCATCGCGATCATCATCAACAACCTCGAGGCGGTGAAGGGCGAGGAACGGGCCGGCTCGGATGCGAGGAACGGAGACGCCGCGGCGCAGCTCGCCGTCGTCCGCGCCCAGCTCGAGGAGATCGAGACCGCCCTGCGGCGAGACCGCCCGTCGTGAGCCGCGGTGCCGCCCCTCGCCACGTCACCCGCGTCCTTCGCTGGCCCACTCGTGCGTTCGCGCTGGGGCTCGCCCTCCTGATGCCGGACCTGGCCGCCCCCGCGGCCGCCGACCCCAAGACCGACCTCGTCGTCCTCAAGAACGGAGACCACCTCACCTGCGAGATCCGGCGCCTCACCCGGGGGAAGCTCCGGGTGAAGACCGACGACATGGGCACGATCGACATCGAGTGGGACAAGATCGAGTCGCTGACCGCGAAGGGCCTCTTCGAGATCGAGGACCTCCGGGGAGGGCTCTACTTCGGGCCGCTCGAGACCGTCCCCGACGAGGGGCTCCAGGTGGCGACGGCCACGGGGATCCAAACGGTCCCTCTTCCCTCCGTTGCTCGCATCATGATGATCAAGGCGAGCTTCTGGAAAAGACTCAGCGGCTCCGTCGACCTCGGCGCCGGCTACACGAAGTCCAGCGACCTGGCCCAGTTCAACGGCGAGGTCCAGGTCAAGTTCACCCGGCCGTCGTTCTCCGCGGAGTTCAACGCCAGCTCGTTCATCCAACGCCAGGAGGGCGTCGACGACACCACCCGCAACTCGACCTCACTCACCTACACCCGCACCTTCGAAGACCGCCACCTCGCAGTGGGGCAGCTGTCCGCGGAGCAGAACCGCGAGCTCGGCTACGACCTCCGCGCCGGCGTGACCGCGGCCTGGGGCCGGTACCTCCTGCGGAGCCAGGGGAACGAGATCCTCGGAGCGGCCGGCCTCTATGTCAATCGCGAGGTCCCGGTCGACGGAGACCGCGTCACCAACCTCGAGGCCCTGATCGCCCTCGACTGGGCCAACTTCTCCTACGATTTCCCGAAGACCGACATCGAGATCACGAGCATCTTGACTGTCGGGTTGACCGACTGGGGCCGCTACCGGGTAAACCTGGACGCGCGCGTCGACCGGGAGCTCTTCAGCGACTTCCACCTGGTGCTCAAGGGCTTCTACAACTACGACTCCCGGCCTCCGACCGAAGGGGCCAGCAAGGACGACTACCAGTTCTCGCTGGCCCTCGGCTATACGTTCTAGCCTCCGCGTACTAAGCTCAGGCGGGCTTCCGCCTTGCCCCGACACGGCATGATCGCTCCTCTCGACGAACGACGCCGCGCCCTGCTGGCCGACGAGCGCCGGCTCCTGGGCGAGCTCCGCGACTGGCTCGTGCGTCTCGGTGCCCCCGAAGAGCAGCGCCAGGCCCTCGCCGACTCCATGGTGCAGCTCGAGGAGCCCTTCCTGCTCGTGGTGGTGGGGGAGTTCAACGCGGGGAAGAGCGCGTTCATCAACGCCCTCCTCGGCCAGAAGGCCCTGGAGGAAGGGGTCACCCCCACCACCGCCCGCATCGGGCTTCTCCGCCACGGCGAGGGGGTGGGGCGCGAGGTGACCGCGGCCGGCCTCGAGAGCCTCACCGCCCCCGCCGAGATCCTGCGCGACCTGGTGATCGTGGACACGCCCGGGACCAACGCGGTGCTGCGGGACCACGAGGCCCTCACCCGCGACTTCGTTCCCCGCGCCGACCTCGTGCTCTTCGTCTCCTCCTCCGACCGCCCGTTCACGGAGAGCGAGCGGGCCTTCCTCGAGACGATTCGGGCCTGGGGCAAGAAGGTGATCGTCCTCCTCAACAAGGCGGACCTTCTCGAGTCGTCGGACGACGTGGCCCGTGTCGTGGACTACGTCCGCGAGCAGGCCCAGCGGACCCTCGGGTTTGCCCCGGACATCTTCCCCGTCTCCGCCCGAGAGGCCCTGCGCGCTCGCCTCCGAGAAGACGATGCCGCCCTCGAGGAGAGCGGCCTTCCTGCCTTCGAGGCCCGGGTCACGGCCACCCTCGACGAGGGCGAACGCTTCCGCCTCAAGCTCCAGAACCCCCTTGGTGTCGGACGACGCGTCCACGGCGAGCTGGCCTCACTCGTCGACAGCCGCCTCGAGGTCCTCGGGGAGGACCTCCGCGCGCTCGACGCCGTCGAGGCCGACCTCGCCGCCCGCGCCTCGGACCTCGAGCGGGACTTCCAGCTCCGCCTCTCCGACGTCGAGAAGGTGCTCCTCGACTTCGAGCGACGCGGGAACGTCTTCTTCGACGAGCGGCTCCGCCTGATGCGCATCCACGAGCTGCTCAGCAAGGAGCGTCTCCGCAAGGACTTCGAGTCCACGGTCGTGGCCGACCTGCCCCGGGAGATCGAGAAGCGGGTCGAGGCGATGGTGGACTGGATGGTCGGGGCCGAGCTGCGTCAGTGGCAGGACGTCATGGACCGCCTCGGAGGCCGCCAGAGCGCTCACGACGACAAGATGGTGGGACGGGTCGACGACCGCTTCGAGTACGACCGACAGCGCCTGCTCGAGGCGGTGCGGAGCGAGGCGCAGCGCGCGGTCGACGGCTACGACGCGCCGGCCGAGGCGAAGCGTCTGGCCCAGAGCGTCCGGGACTCCGTCGCGCAGACCGCGCTCCTCCAGGTGTCGGCTCTCGGGGTCGGGGCGCTGGTGGCGACCCTCGCCACCACCACCGCGGCCGACGTCACCGGCATCGTGGCCGCGGGGGCGCTGTCGGTCATGGGGCTCTTCATCCTCCCCGCCCGTCGCCGACGGGCCCGAGCCGAGCTGGCGAAGCGGGTGGCCACGCTGCGGGAGAAGCTGGTGGCGTCGCTGACCGAGAGCTTCGAGCGAGAGCAGGAGCGCGGCCAGCAGAAGGTGCGCGAGGCGATCGCGCCCTACTCGCGTTTCGTGCGCACCGAGGGAGATCGGCTGCGGGCGGCGGAGTCCGCGCTCGGCGACCTCCGCGATGGCCTCGCTGCCCTCGCCGGCCGGGTGGATTCCCTGCCCCCCCCGGTCTAGAAAACCCACTCCGTACTGGACGAGCCCTGGCCTGGTTTCACCGCGGCGGACGAGCTGGCCGACGGACGGTCCCGGATCGGCTGCCCCTGCCAGGTCGCACGCGGAGTGAACGGCAATTCTGCAGACTGTTCCTGGAGGAAACGCTCCCGGAAGGCCGGGGTCGCCCGGATCATGACCGCCGGCCCCTCGGGGTCGGGGACGAGGAAACAGGCGGCGATCTGCCGCGCCTCGGCCCAGGCGAGCCCTTCGTTGATCCCCATGACATAGAGCGCCGTCGAGAGGATGTCGGCGGCGAGCGCACTCTGGTGCCACACGGTGACGGACTCGCTCCGGGAAACGGGATGGCCGGTCCGGGGATCGAGGATGTGGCCGACCGTCCGGTCCGCGACCTGAAGGTCGCGGACCGATCCGCCGCTGGTGGCGAGTGACCCGGCGCCCAGTTGTAGATGGAGCACGGCTTCGCTCCGCCGTCGCGGGTGGGCCAACGCCACTGGCCACGGCTCGCCGCCCCAACCGCCGGTGGCGACCTGACCCCCCAGGTCGATCATCCACGCTCGGGTGCGGTGGGCGAGCTCGGCCTCGGCGACCCGATCGAGGGCCGCTCCCTTGCCGAAAGCCCCGGCATCCAGGATGACGTCTCGCAACCGAGTCACCTGGCACGGGGAGAGCTGAACCGCGAGATGATGGAGGCCCGCGTCGCTCCGGGCCTCTGCGAGCTCTGCGGGCGAGGGCTGCCGCCCGCCCTCGCGCAGGCCCCACGTGGCGACAAGGGCGCCGATGGCCGGATCAAACGCCCCGCCGGTGGCGTGATGCCAGCCTCCCAGCTCGGTCAGGAGTTCGCAGAGCGCATCGGCAGCGGACTGCGGTGTGCCGACCGTCTGACGATTGATTGTGCTCAGCCGGCTGTCGTCACGCCACGTGCTGAGCTCGGCCTCGACCGCCTCGAGACCGGCGAGCATGCGCTCGAGTGTCCGCAGTCCCTGTGCACGATCGACGGCGAGCGTCGCCAGCACGGCGCGGGTGCCCATGAGATACGCCTGGCGTTGGACGTTTGTCGGAGGGTCGCCCGAAGACCCGAAGGCGGCACGAGACCGTCCCTCGGGCAGGCGGACGTCGTCGGCGATCCCGACGCTGGCCACGAGCGCGAGCACCATCGTCCCGGCAGCTCGGAACCCGCGGGCCGTCACGGGACGTGGGGCCGGGATTCGATGTTCCCGGGCGCCTCGTTGAGAGCCGGTGCCCGGAGGAAGAGCCAGCCGGCGATCAGGTGTGCCGAGTACCCGAGTACGAAGATGGCGCTCGCAACCACGTGGGCCACCATCACGGCTCGGAGCCCCGCCGGACTGGAGACGACCTGGAGCAGGTAGCCGGAGAGCGCCATCGTGGCGAAGCTGATGAGCGAGATCCAGCCGCTACGCCGGCCGGGCCCGTTGGTCGATGCAAGCTTCTTCAGGATGTGCGAGCGGAACACGACCCCGAACAGCATCATGCCGAGCGGCGCCGCCACGACGTGGGCGGCCAGCACGGACGGCTGCCACGGATGGTTGATCACGGCGAAGGGATCGTCGGTGCGAAGCACGTGCTTCATGAAGAAGTAGACTCCGCCGGTCAGGGCCAGAACGAGGTGCAGCGTGCCAAACGCCCACGCCTCCCACCGGCTCATCGGGGTGCCGCGCCGTCGGTGAGGACTCGATCGACCGCGAGGACCCGTCGCACGGCCTCGTTCGTCGCGATGGCCGTCAGCGTGGCCCCGGCGATCGGCCGGATCGCCCGCTGGAGCCCGAGATCGCCGTCCAGTGGCCGGTCGTGGTACTGCCGCATCCACGCCTCGGACGCCCGGTACTCCCGGGGCTCCCGGAAGGCGGTGACGTCGATGCGCCGCACGCGCCCGTCCGGGCCGAGGGAAATCAGCAGGCTCTCGCGCTTGGTCCGGACGACGTGCGTGTCGACGTACGCCCGGCCCACCACCTCGCCGCCGCGGCGGGCGACGTAGCGGGCCACCAGGGCGCTCGGCACCTCGGCACCCGAGAGGGCCGCGGCCTCGCGGACTTGCTCAGGGGTGAGGAAGACCCGCTCGGCCTCCACCGCGGCGCCCGGGTAGCTGGCGGCGAGGGCCTCGTCGCGCGTGATCAGGTCGCTCGCCCCGAGCGACGGCGAGAGAAACGCCGACGACACGACGACAGCGAGCACCCCACGACCTCGTCCCCGCATGCCTAGAACGCGTATCCGAGGTTGAGATTGAACTGGTTCCGGCCCGTCTTCGCGTCGTTCGTGATGATCTGGTAGTCGACCTTCAGGACGACGTTGGGAATCGGCTTCACCTCGAGCCCGATGGTGTTGAGGGTTCTCCGCGTCTCTCCGCTGCGCTCGAATCCAGCCGGCATCGTCGCCTGCGTGTCGACCCTCTCCCAGCGGTAGTAGGGCAGGAGCGAGACCCGGATCGAGGGGACCTGGGACAGGACGTTGTAGCCGAGCTGCACGTACCCGCCGAGCATCGTCCCGGCCACCCCCTCGGGACCCTCCAGGCCGAGCGAGGCATTCAGGGCCGCGGCATCGTCGATCCAGGCCCGGGCGTAGAGGCCGCGCAGGTCGAACCCGCGAATCTGGGCCTGGGCGTGAAGGTCGACGATCGTCGTCTTGGCCTTCAAGTCCTGGCCGTCCACCGTCACCTCCCCCTGTCCGGAGCCGCCGGTGTACAGGCTGGCGCCCAGGAAGACGCCCGGCATCGGCGTGACGTCGAGCCGGCCCGTGAAGGCGAGGTCGTCGGCCAGGGCCTTGGAACCCTTCTGTCGACCGCCGCGAATCCCGCCCGCCGAGAACCCGCTCGCCCTCAGCCCATTGATGACGTAGCCCCGGTAGGCGACCTTGCCCGCGGAGCCATGGACGCCCAACCCGTTCTCTCGCCACGTGGTCGGGATGATCCTCTGCTCGGTCTCGGGCCGCCTGGCCCCGATGAAGACGTTCGGCTCGTGGAACTC
Organism: uncultured Acidobacteriota bacterium; assembly: GCA_963700695.1. GTDB lineage: Bacteria > Acidobacteriota > Vicinamibacteria > Fen-336 > Fen-336 > JAJDNS01. The sequence goes on from CAVOYO010000006.1 coordinate 277,633, forward strand.
GTTGACCAGCCCCATCGGGAGGAGCAGCAGCCCACCGCGGAGGCCGAGGTTCTCTGTCGCGAGATAGTCGACGTACGCGAACTCGAGGAAGATCTCGTCCGCGTGCTCGATCTCGATCTCCGAGTTGAAGAGGAACTTGTCGTCGAAGCGATACCCGACGTACAGGATCGCCCGGAGGAAGTCGGCCGGCGCGCCGCCTCCGGTCGCCTCGCCGCTCTCGTCCTCGCTCGAGAAGTCCTCGTAGAGCATCTCGCCGTACCCAGCGAGCGAGACCCCGCGACCTCGCCGGTAGAGGGATGCCGCCGACGGCGCCAGCCCCAGGGCCCGAGCATCGCCCTCGGTCAGCTCGATCTCCTGGGTCTCCCCGCTCCTGAGCTTCTCGATCTCTTCGGCGAGCACCTGGATCTGCCGCTGCAGCTCCTCGATGGCAGCCGCGTTCTTCTCGGCGACACCGACCTCGTGAGTCCCCTTGCCCTTGAGCTTCTCGACCTCTTCGGCGAGGAGCTCGAGCCGCCGCTGGAGCTCCTCGACTTCGGGCCGCTGTTCCTCCGCGCCTTCGGGCTTCTCATGGGCCGCCGACGGCTTCGAAGTGCCTTCGGGCGAGCGACTCTTCTCGGCGAGGGCCTCTTGGCCTCCGAGCAGTGCGAACGCCACGACGAGTACGGACACGAACCGGTCGAATGGAGTCACGATGCCTTTCCCTCGGGTGTGCCATGCGAGCGATGGCGCTCCGCATTCCCCCCGGTTCGTGAGTGCCAGAGGTGTCTTCAGGCCAGGTTCGGCCTGTCCTTGCACTTGGTTACGCCGAATCTGAAAACCGATATCAATGTCATCCACAGAAGTATACTGAGCCGGTTCCCTCGGTCAAGAGGGACGCCTCAGCGGGTTGCGACCCGGGCCGGGCGGGGCGTCTCACTCCGCCGCAGAGCCCGGAAGCGCCGCTTCACCGACTCGCCGTGCTCGTCCACGAGGGTCAGGACGTGGCGGCCGGGCCGGGGCGCGAGTGCCATCTGGTGGATGTCGCGCGTCTCCCCCTGGAACTCGCCGTCGAGGTGCCAGTAGACCGTCGTCTTCGGGTCGCGGTGCGCCGCCTCGAACACCACCCGCCCCAGCGAGCCGTCCATCTCTATGGGGACGTAGAGGGTTGCGTCCTCCTTCGGGGAGACGCAGGCCAGGGCGGCCGTCCCCCGGGCACCCATCGGGGCGCGACAGTCCGGGCGGAGCGGCGGCAGGGGCCGATAGTCGGCGTGCTGAAGACGGTAGTACGTCTCCATCGCCGGAGGCAGCACGAACCAGGGCACGGCCCGAATCGCCGTCACCGGCTCGCAGTCGCCGTGCACCTGCCACTCGAGACGCTCGTCGAGGTGGGCGAGGCGGCAGTAGCCGCAGGGCGGGGTCGCGAGGTCCGCACGCGTCACGAGACGGCGTCGGCCCGCCGGGCAGTGGCGTCCGCGACGCATCCCGCTGTGCGCGCACACGTCGATGTCGACGAGGCCCCCCTTCGGCTCCGCGAACCAGCCCCGTCCGGGCAGGCCGTCGAAGATGTCGAAGAGGATGGGCGCGGCCGCGGAATAGCCGGTGAGCCCGGGCCGGCCTTCACCGTCGGCGTTGCCCGCCCAGACGCCCACCACGTGGCGCGGGGTGACCCCCACCGCCCAGGCGTCGCGGAAGCCGTAGCTGGTGCCGGTCTTCCACGCGATCTTCCGCGAGGACGAAAAAGCCTTCCAGGCGAACTCGTCACCGGGGCGCTCCACCTCGAGCATCGCCTCGAGGGTGAGCCAGGCCGCACCCGGGCCGAGCGGCGGCTCGGCGTCCACGCTGGTCCGCGCCCGTGCCGGCGTGTCGGGGAGGTAGGCCAGGGGATGGAACGTGCCCGTGAGTGGCTCGCCGCAGCCCGCGCGGTTGACCAGGCGCCCCAGTCCCGCGTACGCGCCGGTCACGTCGAACAGCGTGGCCTCGGCGCCGCCGAGGATCAGCGAGAGCCCGTAGTGCGCCCCGGGTCGCTCGAGGGTCGTGAGGCCGAGACGCCGGAGCAGCACGGTGAAGCGCTCGGTGCCGTAGGTCCGGAGGAGCCGGACCGCGGGAACATTGAGCGAGCGGGCGAGAGCCCGCTCGGCGGGCACAGCTCCCGCATACGCGCGGTCGAAGTTCTCCGGGTGGAAGGACCCGAGGCGGGTGGGGACGTCGGCGACGAGCTGGCCCGGCAGCACCTCGCCGCTGTCGAGCATGGCCGCGAACAGGAGCGGCTTCAGGATGCTGCCCGTGCTCCGCGGCGCGGGAACGACGTCGACCCAGTGTCCCCGGTCGGGGAGGTCGAAGCGGGAGAGGTTGCCCACGTAGGCGAGGATCCGTCCGCTGTCGACCTCGGCCACGAGCGCCGACGCGTTGTGGACGCCGGTGTCGGCCAGCCGGCGGGAGTGGCGCGCGAGCACCGCATTCGCGTGGGTCTGAACGTCCCGCGCGAGGGTCGTGCGCACCCAGGGACTGCCCTCGCCCGTGCGCCAGGCGGCGCGTCGGCCCTCGGCGCGCACCCGCTCGACCAGGTGGGGCGTCAGACGCGGGACCGGCTCCGGCGCCGCCGGCAACGGCTCCCGCTTGGCCAGGTCCGCGCTCATCGGGTCGATCACCCCTCTCTCCCGGAGCGCATCGAGCAGGCGGTCACGCTTGCGGAGGAGCCGGTCCCGGTTGCGTCCGGGGTGGATGAGTGAGGGGGCGTTGGGGAGCACGGCCAGTGTCGCGGTCTCGGCCCAGGAGAGCTGCCCCGGCGCTCGGCCGAAGTAGCGCCAGGCGGCGGCATCCAGGCCGACCGTGTTGCCGCCGAACGGGGCGTAGGCGGCGTAGAGGCCCAGGACATCGCTCTTCGGCAGCGCCGTCCAGAGCCGCAGCGCCAGCGCCGCCTCGATTGCCTTCTCCACGTACGTCCGGGGCCGACCCCGGCGGGCGAGGCGAACCACCTGCATGGTGAGCGTCGATCCCCCGCTCACGACGCGACCTTCCCGCAGGTTCAGGGCGAGGGCCCGCGCGAGGGCGAGGGGGTCGACCCCGGGATGCCGGAAGAAGCGACGGTCCTCGAAGCACGTGATCGCGGCCACGAATCTCTCCGGGACCTCGTCCGCCACGCCGAACCGCCACTGCCCGTCGGCGGCGATCGTGGCCCCGAGGAGCTCGCCCTCGCGGTCGAGGATCACGGCGGAGAGAGGATCGTCGAACTGGACGACGGGAACGAGCACCCAGAACATGGCGAGGACGAGAAGGAGGCCTCCGGCGAGCCGCACGCCGCGCGGCCACCTCTTGCTCCTCACGACATCTCCGTCCATCGTCACCGATACCCTGCCGCCGAGCCCAGCGGGACGGGCGCGGCCGTGCTCACCCGATTTCGGTGGCGAGTCACGGGCGGCCCCCGGCCCGCACCACCTCGATCCAGCGGCCCACCACGCGCGCGTTGATGGTGGCGTCGTACATCGCCTCGACCCCGACCGGCGGCAGGTAGAAGCGGCCGAGGTAGCTCGCGTTCGCCAGCAGCTCGACCGACTTCGTCTCTCCCGCCTTCAGGTCGAAGTACGTGTACACCCGGTCGTCCCGGATGTCCTGGTAGTGGATACCGGCCGGCGGACGCCGTCCGCCCGGACCCATGCGCTCGTTGTGGATCTCCCAGCCCGAAGGCACCGCGTGCGACAGCGCCAGCTGCTCGTAGTCGCCGCGCTCCCCGGTGCTGATGACGGTGACGATCGTCTTGAAGTCCGTGCCCTGGTCGAGGCGCGCGGGATCGAGGGCGACACCCCCGGTCGTCTGGTACTCGACCGTGAGCACGAGACCGTTCGACGCCGCCGTCTCCTTTCCGAGCGGGGGCAGTCCGGAGAGGATCAGGCGCGGGTAGAGAGCTGTCTCCCCGCGGTTCTCGACCACGAGCGTCGCCTCCATGCTGCCGTCCGTGCCCAGAGTGCGCTGGACGACCGGGGTGGGTGAGGAGACGCTCACGCGGTCGCCTCCCCTCCAGGCGTAGGAGAACGCGGTCTCGTCTCCCACCCGGCCCTCGCCCACCGAACGCGCCAGGGCGAGAAGCGCGTAGGCCGTCTCGTGGGTGCTCAACCAGCGGCGGGCGGTGAGGGACTGCGACAGGCTCTGCACGAGAGGACCGATCGAGTCGCTCCGACCCATGATGAGCAGCGACTCGAGGATCATCGCCCTATCCCGCAGGTCGGAGCCGAAGGTCCCCGCGAGCTCGCGATAGGGCTCCACCGTCACCGGCCCCGGGCGGGCGAGCGCGTCCGCCGCCTCCGGCTGTCCGGCCAGCTCGTAGGTGGCGGCGAGCCGCCAGCGGGCAGTGACGGGCAGGCTTCCCCTCTCGCGCAGCTGGTTCATGGCCCCGAGCTCGGGTGACCCGGCCAGGGCGAGGGTGAAGAGCCGGTAGGCCTGGACGAGCTCGGCCCGTCCCGACCCCGGGACCCAGGCCCGGGCCCGGCGCCGCTGGAACCGCGTCCATTGATCGAGCATCCCGGGCGGAATCAGGTAGCCGGCCGCCTGCGCCTCGACGAGGAAGTGCCCGGCGTAGTTCGTCACCCAGTCGGCCGGATCGTCGTCCCGGGGCCAGTAGCCGAAACCCCCGCCCGTGGTCTGGAACGACTGCAGCCGCGCGAGACCCGCCTTGACGTTCGTCTCGACTCGGGCCTTCCCGTCCTCCGAGAGCTCGAGGAGGCGACTTAGGTAGAGCTGGGGAAAGGCGGAGGAGACGGTCTGCTCCACGCAGCCATGCGGGTAGCGCATGAGGTACTGGAGCCGTCGGCCCAGGTCGAGCGGAGGAGTCCGGGACACCTCCAGGGCGACCTCGTTCGTCCCGGCAAGGCCGGGCAGGGACACCGGAGGCTGCCAGGCCGCCCCGGGCTCGAGCCTCGTCCCGACGACGTCCACCGCCCGCTGCGTCGACATCCGCACGTCCAGCTCGATCGTCTGGGCCGCGCGCTCGGCGCCGGAGCTCGCCTCCACGGTAACCTTCCCCACCCCGAGCCGCGTGGCGGTGCGGAGGCGGAAGCTCACGAGATCGTCGCCCGGGTCGTCGAAGGACAGCGTCTTGCGGGCTGGAGGTTCGGTCTCGAGCGGCCCCGAGGTCGTGACGGACACCGCGACGTCTCTTACTTGCGGCTCCATGGCAAAGACCGACACCGGGAGCGCCACCTCCTCGTCCGGCCCCAGCACCCGGGGAAGCGTGGCCAGGAGCATGAGGGGCCGGCGCACGAATGCCTGCCGGTCGGCCGCTCCGAACGCGGCGTCGCGCCCGGCCACCACCATCACCCTCACCGCCCCCACGTACTGAGGCACGGCCACCTCGTGGGTGTCCGTGGCCCCCGCCCGCAGGCGAAACGGCCCGAGGAACCGCACCATCGGCGGGAAGCGGTTCGCACGCTGCGCGTCCGCGCGCACGCCCTCCTCGTCCCCGCCGATGGCGAGCATCCGTTCCAGGATCCCGCCCCAGGCGCCGACCACGTCGTCGTAGAGATCCCACGTCTTCACCCCGAGGGCCTCGCGGGCGTAGAAGTGGTCCCAGGGGTTCGGTGTCGCGAAGCGGGTGAGGCCGAGGAGGCCCTCGTCGACCACGGCGAGCGTGTAGGTCATCGGCCGTCCCGAGGCCTCCCGGACGGCGATCGTCGCCTGGCTCTCGGGAGTGAAGACCTCCGCGCACTCCACCACGGGCCGGAGCCGGGTCTCGGGGTCGAGGACCTTCACCGGGGTGACCCCGTAGAGGCGGATCGGGAGGTCGTTCGCGGTCTGGCCGTGGGGCTGCAGCAGCATGACGTGGGCGTAGACGGTGGGCGCCATCTCCGAGGTGGCCTCGAACCGGTAGCGCGTCTCGGCTCCGGTGGCCTCGACCCAGTCGGTTCTCAGCACGGAGGAGCCGGTCTCGAGGCTCACGAGCGCCCGCCCCTTCTGCGGGGTCGGCAGCACCAGGGTCACGGTCTCGCCCACCGCGTACTCCTCCTTCTCGGCGGAGAAGCTCAAGACGCTCGCCCCCGCCGCCTCCTTCCGGCCGCGGCCCGCCCACCCGGGCCAGTCGACGTAGACGACCTGGCCCGTCCGGTGGCCGCCCTCCCGATCGGCGGCGGTGATCAAATAACGCCCCCAGTCGGGGTACTTGATCTCGAAGCCCCAGGTACCGGCGCCCTCGTGGAGCCTCACCAGGCCGGAGGCGAGCGGGGTGTGGACGGTCGACTCCGCCCAGGCGGCGAGGCCTCTCTCACCCTTCTCCCACCACCAGCGCCAGTCGATCTTGTAGAGCTTGAGCTCCACCTCGCCGTCTCCGGTGGGTCGGCCGAGGGCGTCGACGGCGACGATGCTCAGCTCGTGCGTCGTGTCGGTGAGGAGCATGCCCCGTGCCCGATCGCCTTTCGGGGCACGGACACCGATGTAACGCTCGTACGGCGAGAACGGGACGCTGAAGCGGTCGATGCTGAACGCACCCCCGGGCTCGAAGACGCGGGTCGTGAAGTCGGCCCGAAGCATGCCCGGGGCGGCGCCCCCGGTGGTGACGCGCGTGTCGACGCGGGCCCGGCCCGAGGCGTCGAGCGAGCCGTCGAAGACCGTCTGTCGCTCCGTCGCGTAGCGCCGGGTCGGGTCGTCGAAGACGAACTCGTCGTAGCGCTCGAACCTCGTTGGCCGTGCGGACAGCGCGAGCTCCACGTCGGCATCGAGGTTGCGGGCCGTCGCGCCGTGGAGCCAGGTCGAGGTCAGGGCCGCGGACAGGCTCTCGCCTGCCCTCAGCATCTCCCGATCGAAGTCGAGGCCGATCTTCAGGCGGTTCGGCATGACCGTCTCGATCTTGAGGCCCTTCTCGAAGACGGCTCCGCCCACCGTCACGCGCCCCGTGTAGGTTCCGGTGGGCGCGTCAGGCGGCGTCGCGATCTCGAACACCGAGAAGCCGTCGTCCGACCCCGGGCGCGTCACGGTCCTCACCACCTGTCCCCTCGGGTTGACGAGCTCGAAGCGAATCGGGTGCTCCGCGGCGAGGTGTCCGGTCGGATCCTCGAGGATGAAGGTCAGGTGCAGGGTGTCGCCGGGACGCCACACGCCGCGCTCGCCGTAGAGGAAGCCCTTGAGTCCCTTCGGAGAGCGGGATCCGGCGACGTCGAAGTGGGCCATCGAGAGGGCGTTTCCGTCGTCGAGGCGGAGGTACCCCGTCTGGCGTCCGTGACGCACCAACGCGAGAAACGGCGGCCGCTCCACCGCGAGGCGGACGAGACCGTCCCCGCCGGTGCGGCCGGCCGCCAGTGTCTGCTGCTGATAGTCGCGCAGCGCCACCTCGGCCCCCGCCAGGGGAGCGGCCGTCCGCAGGTCGGTGGCCACGACCAGGACCGACCCGTCCTCGCCCCTCTTGGCGACGACACCGATATCCGAGACGAAGACGTTGCGGGCGGCGCGGATGTCGTGATCGTAGAAGTGCTGGTAGTAGCCGGGGTTGCAGGGGTCGTGACGGCCCTGGTACCGGTTCTGCCAGTCCTCGGCGTCGTACTCCTCCCAGGCGTCCCAGTTGCTCGTCTCCTGCTCGCCGGTGGCGAGCGTCGTCTCGGTGAGCCCGTCGTCCGTCCCGACATCGTCCCCGCACGGCCACAGGATGTGCGGGCGGCGGAAGGACAACGTGAGCCGATAGAGCCCTCCCGGACCCTCCGCCACGAGGGGCGAGAGGTCGAGGCCGATCGCCACCCGGCGGTCCTGCTTGTCGGGCCTCACCTCTAGGGGGAGGGTCTGGCTCCACACGACCCGCCCCACGCGGTGCATCTCCCTCTCCCCGTCGAGGTCGTTCACTTGCAGGAACTGCGGGACGTTTCCCTCGGGGACCCGGGTCGCCTCGACGACGACCGCGCGCACGTTGACCGTCTCGATGGGTACGGTGAGGTTCGCCGAGGTCGGCACGATGACGCCCTCCCCCGCGAACCGCACCTGGGGCTTGAGCTGCTCGAAGACGACGGCGACCTCCCGGGCCTCTTTCATCCGGTAGCCGAGCGCGTTGCGGACGCCCTGGGCAACGCGGACCGTTTGCTCCCCGGAAAAGCCACGGGTGCCGTAGATCTCGACGATGTTCCCGCGGATGACAAAGCGGAGGTCGTCCCGCTCCCCGATGCCGATCAGGCCCTTCAGGCTCTGGGCCGAGCGCAGCGGGTCGGTGAAGCGCAGCTCGACGTACTGTTCCTTTCCCTGCACCGCGCGGGCCTGGCCCACGGTGAAGGTGTCGAGCGTGGGCACCTCGATCTCCCGGCTCTCCTTCTCGTCGACGCCGATCGGGGCACCGTCCCAGCGGAGAGCGACGGTCGACACCTCCTCGCCCCGGACGATCCCCTGCACGACGAAGGCGTGGTTGCGCCGGTCGGAGTGGTGGTCCCACGCGATCTCGAGCGCGCTCCCCTGGTGGGAGGCGGCGATCACCTGCTCGACCTTCGCGTCGGACTCGACATCGGCGGTGACGAGCCGTCCGGTCAACCTCTGCCGTGCGATGTCCGTGGAGTCCGCGGCCAGAAGCCCCTCGATGGTGACCGAGAAGGACTGCCGCATCGCCGAGAACGTGAAGTCGAAATGAGGCAGGGGGGCGTCCTCGCCGAGAAGCGCGCGGAGATCGAGTCGGGCCTCGTAGCCGCGGCCCTCCTGGAGACGCTCGCCGGGGCGGAACTCGATCCGGTTCGGGGAGGTCCAGACCGCGATTCCGTCGAGGTGCGGCTGAAAGCGGAAGGGCAGCGGCTCGACGGGGGTGTTCAGGGGGCGGTCCTTTCCGAGCGGCTTGTTGAAGACCACGCGGATGGCGCTCTCCCGCGAGATCGTTCCCCCGGTGAACGCGGAGACGACCGCCGCCTCCTCCGGGGTCAGCGGTTGCCGCGCGGCCGGCTTCGTGCGTGAGCAGACGATGGCGACGACGACCAGACCCACCCCAAGTACCAGCACGACGGATCGCCACAGATCACGCATCGCTCACCCCCTGCCCAGGAGCAGCCCCGGCCGGGGAGCTCCGTGGGCAGCCTAAGTGTAGGCGATCCCACGCACTGCCCCGGTGACGGGTCGCGAGTCAGGGATCCTTCGTCGCGTGCCCCCGACGGACTCCTCAGGATGACCGCGCTTCTTGCGTGAGGCCGCCGCTAGCGCTGCGCGTCGAGGAAGCGGGCGAGCACGTCGTCGTATGCGGACGGCCTCTCGAGATTGCTGAGGTGACCGGCGCGCGGGATCACCGCGACGCGGCTGCCGGGGATGGCGGCGGCCATTGCCTCGGCCTCCGCCGGGGGTGTCAGCACGTCCTCCTCCCCGACGACGACGAGGGTGGGCACCTGGACCTGGCCGAGCGTATCGCGCGAATCCGACCTTGCGCCGAGGCCGTACAGCGCCTGGGCGATCCCCTTCGGGGAGGTCGCGAGGATGCGCTCGCGCAGCCGCTCCACGAGCTCCGGGTCCTCGCGTTTCGTGGTCTCACCCACGAGCTTGGGCAGGAAGGCCTCGGCGGCGGCCCCCGCGCCCTCCTCGAGGACGCGTGCGGCGAGGGACACCCGGTTCGCGCGGGCCTCGTCCGTGTCCGCGCCGGCGCGCGTGTCCTGCAGCACGAGGCCGGCGAGCCTCTCGGGGTGCCGGCGCACGAAGGCGAACGCGGCGTAGCCCCCCATCGAGCACCCGGTCACGATCGCCTTCTCGATGCCCAGGAGCCCGAGCAGCGCCGCGGCATCGTCGGCGATCCGCTCCATGGTCAGCGGCTCGTCGTCCGGGGGCGTGCCCCCGAAGCCGCGCGCGTCGAAGCGCACGACCCGGTGGCGTCCGGCGAGCGACTCCGCCACCGCATCCCACATGAACTGCCCCAGCGGAAAGGCGTGGAGGAAGAGGACGGCTGGCCCCGCGCCCCGGACGTCGTAGTCGATCTCGGTCCCACCCAACGTCGCTTTCACGCCCGCACCTCCGCCGTCAGTCCTTCTTCGACCACCGGTCGAGCCAGCCGAGGACCTCCTCGTGCCAGCGCACGGAGTTGGCCGGCTTCAGGATCCAGTGGTTCTCGTCGGGGAAGACGACCAGACGCGAGGGGACGCCTTGTCGCTGGAGCGCCGTGAACATGCCGAGGCCCTGCTCGATCGGCACCCGGTAATCGAGGGCCCCATGGACGACGAGCGTCGGCGTCTCGAAGTTCTCGACGAAGGCCCTCGGGTTCCAGCGCGCGTACGTCTGCGGGTTCGTCCAGTAGGTCCCCTCGAGGTCCCACTCCGGGAAGAAGAGCTCCTCGGTGGATCCGTAGAACGCGACCAGGTCGAAGGTCCCGGAGTGGGTGACGAGCGCCCGGTAGCGATCGGTGTGCCCGGCGATCCAGTCCACCATGTAGCCGCCGAAGGAGGCCCCCGCGGCCACGGTGCGTCCGTTCTCCACGTAGGGGAGGGCCTCGGCGAAGTCGGTCCCCTTCATGATGTCCTCGTAGACCTTTCCCCCCCAGTCCGCACGGATCGCGTCGGTGAACGCCTGTCCCCAGCCGATCGACCCGTGGGGGTTGGGCATGAGCACCACGTAGCCGGCGCCCGCGTAGACCTGCGGGTTCCACCGATAGCTCCACGCATCCGACCAAGCGCCCTGCGGTCCACCGTGGATGAGCACCACGAGGGGGTACGTCTTCGAGGGATCGAAATCAGGCGGCTTGACGATCCAGGCCTGAATCGCCCGCCCGCCCGCCCCGGTGAACGTGACGCTCTCCCCGGGCCGCAGGCCGAAGGGGCTGAGGACGGCGTCATTCACCTGGGTCACCCGCGCGAGACCGCGACCGTCTGCCCCGAAGCGGACGATCTCGGCGGGGTGGGTGAACGCCGCCTGTGTCCCCACGATCGTCTTCCCGTCGGGGAGCACGGAGAGGTCGCCGAAGCTCCCGCCCTCGAGCAGCAAGGTGACGGCCCCCCCTCCGGCTGGCACCGCGAAGACGTGCGCCCGCCCGCGATCCTCGGCGGTCAAATAGAGCGTCCGCGAGTCGGGTGAGAACACGAACGAGTCGACCTGGCGATCGAAGTCGGCGGTGAGGTTCCGCACCACGCCCGTCGCGCGATCCTCGACCACGAGCTGCCAGCGGTCGGACTCGTATCCGGCCCGCTCCTGCGTGCGCCAGGCGAGGAGACGTCCGTCGGGGCTGTACTGGCAGCCGTTGTCGTTGCCGGGGGCGTCCGTCACGCGCCGGGGCTGCCCACCCGTCGATGACACGACCCACACGTCCGCGTTCGTGGACCACGCCTCGCGACGCGCCTCCTTGCGCGAGAAGCAGACCTCCTCTCCGTCCGGCGAGACCGCGAAGCTGTCGGGACCGCCGACGGTCAGGGGCGGGATGTCGTCGGGTCCCGGGGTGAGGTCGCTCGCCCCGCCTCGGGGAAGAGACACGGCGAAGAGATGGCGTTTCCGGCCGTCGTCCCACGTGTCCCAGTGACGGTAGGGGAGGCGGTCGTAGACGCGGACGACCGGCGGCGTCCCGAGCGTCTCGAGGTGCTCGGCGTTGCACGCGTCGTCGGCCCCGCAGGCCGGGAACACCTCGGCCCCGACGAGAAGCCGGGCGTCGTCGATCCACGACACCGTCTCCACCCCGCCCGGGAACGAGGTCACCCGCCCCGCCTCGCCGCCGGCGAGGTCGAGGACGAAGACCTGGGACTCCCCGTCCCGGGCGGAGATGAAGGCGAGCCGCCGGCCGTCCGGGCTCCAGCGAGGCCGGGAGTCGGAGGCGGGGTGCCGGGTGATCCGGCGCGGCTCGCCGCCGCGCACGGGGACGAGCCAGAGGTTGGAGCTCTTGCGGTTCGCTTCGAGGTCGACCTCGGTGAGAACGAACACGACCTGTCGACCGTCTGGCGAGATCTGGGGGTCGGCGAGCCGCTTCAGGCTCATCATCTCCGTCGCGCTGAAGGGGTCGGCTCCGAGAACGGCGGGTAGGGCGCCGAATGCGACGGCGACCACGAGGCGGAAGAGGGAACGGGTGGTCGTCACTGAGGGCCTCCTCGGTTCGTCGGGCGGGGAGGGGAGGATAGTCGCCGTGGCGACGGCCCGTCAACGACCTCACTCGTTGACGGGGGTACCGCCCATCACGAGCTGGGCCAGCTCCCAGAGCGGGATGGGCTTTTCGAGGAGTGCCTCCACCCCGATCTCCTGGGCCTCCTTCTCGACCTCGGGCGTATTGTGGGCGGTCAGGAGGAACACTCGTCCCCCGGGCATGCGCTCCCGGGCCGTCCGGGCGATGGCCAGACCCTGGGTCCCGTTGACCCCCCAAAACCGAAGGTCGGTGATGACCACCGCGTACTTGTTCGCCAGGAGCAGGTCCCGGGCCTCGGCCGGGCGACTGGCCATCGTCACGTCATAGCCGCAGCAGCCGAGGTACTCCCCGAGGACCGCCAGGAATGCCTCTTCGTCGTCGGCGATCAGGACCCTGGGCTTCGAGCCGCTCATGGCCAGCCGGCATTGCAGCGCGCGTGCCAGGGGCCCGGCCCCTGCGCCCGGTCCCGGCGTCCCTCCGGGACAAGTGTCAGGAAAAAGGGGGCTTCCGCCGCCCCCGATCGCTCCCCGCCCTCCGCTCCGGGAGCCGGGCACGGTCCGACGCCGGGACTGTCCGTCCCGCTGCGAGACGGACCCCTTGCGCTCCGCCGGCTCTCGGGCCATGATCGGCCGCCACTCAGGAGCGACACACGACGAGGTGAATCCCGGTCCGACCCGCGAGGGCCCGGGGGGGAGGTCACGATGGGGCGACGGCTCTCGTCCTTCGAGGAGTTCTGGCCGTACTACGTGGCGCAGCACGCCCACCCCGCCAACCGGGCGCTGCACTTCATCGGCACGTCGCTGGCGCTCGCCACTATCGCCGCCGCGGTGACGCTGGGGACGCCCCTGTGGCTGCTCCTGGTCCCCGCGGCCGGTTACGGGCCGGCGTGGATCGGGCATCTTTTCGTCGAGAAGAACCGCCCCGCCACCTTCACGTACCCGGTGTGGTCGCTCCGCGGTGACTTCCGGATGTACCGGTTGATGTGGATGGCGCAGATGGAGCCGGAGGTGGCCCGGGCTCGGTCGCTCTACCCCGCCGGAGCCTGAGGCTGCCTCAGCCGCGCGCGACCTCGCGCTTCATGAGGGCGGCGGTCGACGGGCAGCCGGTGGTGTACTCCCAGGACTCGCGGATGGCCGCCGGCGCCTCCTCCCGTGGGCACTCGGCGAAGCCCTGGCGCGAGAAGTAGTCCCGGGCGTCGGTGGTGAGGAGATAGACCGAGCGCAGCTCGAGTCGCGCCGCCCGCTCGACCGCGGCCTCGACGAGCGAGGCCCCGAGGCCCTGGCGCCGGTAGTCGGTGTTGACGGCCAGGCTGCGCAGGAGCCCGTCGTCGCCGTGGACCTCGAGCCCGGCGACACCCACCACCCGGCCGTCGTCCTCGTGAACGACGAAGTAGTGACCCCAACGCTCGGCCACGTCGGTCTCGGGCAGGTCCGAGCGGCGGAGGAGGTCGAGCGCGTCCTTGACGTCGTGGGGGCGTGCGGGCTCGGCGTGAAGGGTCATCCTCCCGATTCTACCGCCATACGCCGTCGGCCCCGAGGATCTGGTGGGGGCGAAAGGCGGTCTTGTAGGCCATTCCCCGGCCGCCGGTCACGTGGTAGCCCAGATACAGCCAGGGGATTCCGCGCCGCCGGCACTCCTCCAGCAGCCAGAGCACGTTGAGGGTGCCGGGTGAGCGGTCGTCGAGATCGGGGTCGAAGTAGAAGTAGAGGGCGCTCATTGCCTCGGGCTCCAGGTCCACGATCCCTGCCCCGACCAGCCGGTCCTCGACGCGATAGACCACCTCTCGCGCAAGCGGCGGCGCCTCGTACAGGAAGTCGGCGAACTCGTCCCACGAGCCCGTCATCTCGCCGTCGTGCCGCGCCTCCAGGTAGCGGCGGTAGACGGCGTGCTTCTCTTCCGTCGGGTCCGGCCCCCCGAGCGTCGCGACCACGTCGGCGTTGCGGCGTCGGCAGCGTCGCTGGCTCCGGTCCGGTCGGAAAGCCGCGACCTCGAGGCGCAGCTGGTGACACTCGGTGCAACCGTCGCACACGGGACGGTAGACCCCCCAGCCGAGGCGGCGGAAGTTGAGGTCCAGCAGGAGGTGGTAGAGCCCGGGCGCGAGATCGCGGGGACGGAGGAGCAGGAGGCGCGACTCCCGCCCGGCGAGGTAGGGACAGGGCGAGGGGGCGGAGGGCTCGAGATCGAGCGAGTCGAGGAAGTTGGCGAGCCGTCGCCGGGCCTTCTCCCGCGCCTCCGGTTCCGCCGCCTTCACCTCCGGCGGAACACGAGGGCGAGGAAGAAGAGCGCGCCCAGCGTGAGGATGATGGTCGCCCCCGTGGCCACGTTGAGGTGGTAGGAGGCGAAGAGCCCGAAGGCAGTCCCGCCGACCCCGAGGGCGACGCCGAGCACCGCGATCCCCGCCGGCGTGCGCCCCAGCAGGTTCGCGGTCGCGGCGGGGATGACCACGAAGGCGGAGACGAGGACCACCCCCACGGTCTTGACGCCCACCACGACCACGAGCGCGGTGAGCGCGAGGAGAACGTACTCGAGCGTGGCCACCGGCACCCCCGAGAGCGTGGCCAGCTCGGGATCGAAGGTGGCATAGGCGAGCCGGGACCCGATCACGGCCAGCACCACCACGACGAAGGCGGCGGTGACGAGGATCACCGCGAGGGCCTCGGGCGACACCGCGAGGAGGCTCCCGAACAACAAGCCCTCCACGTTCACCGGTGGGGCGCTCGAGGGCCGGAGCCCGAGGAACAGGATGCCGGCGGCGAAGGACACGGCGAAGAACACCCCGGTGGCGACGTCCCCGCCCAGGGTCGTGTGGCGCCGCACGTACTGGATGCCGAGGGCGATCAGCACCGTGAAGGGGAGCGCCACCCACATCGCGCGGTCCACGCGTCGTCCCGACGAGCAGCCCGAGGGCGAGACCGCCGAAGGTCGCGTGGGCGAGCCCGTCGGAGAGGAGGCCGAGCCCGCGCTGGACCACGAAGACGCCGAGAAGTGCACCCACCGCGCCGAGGGCCGTCCCCGCGGCGAGCGCACGCAGCACGAAGCCCTGCGAGAGAGGCGCGAGAAGGGCGTCCGCGAACTCCGCCATCACTCGTCCTCGCAGAAGGAGCCGTTCGTGTGATCGTGCCCCGAGAACGCGCCGCCGCCGTCCCACTCGCGATCGAGCACCTCGTCGGGAGCTCCCCACGCCCGGACCGTCGTGTGCAGGTAGACCGCCCGCCGGGCCAGCCGCCGGACCGCGCTCGCGCTGTGGGTCACCAGGACCACCGCGAGCTGGCGGCGCTCGGCGATCCCGGCGAGGAGGTCGAGAAACTCCGCCCGCCCCCGCACGTCGACGCCGGCGGTGGGCTCGTCGAGCAGGAGGAGGGCGGGCGCGGTGACCAGCGCCCGGGCGAGGTAGACGCGCTGGATCTCGCCCCCGGACAGCCCGGTGAGTGATTGGTCCAGCAGCCGCTCTCCGCCAACGGCGGCGAGGGCGGTCCGGGCCGCCTCGCGCTCGTCCGCCCCGAGGCGCAGCGGCCAGCTCCCTCTCCGGTTGGCCGCGATCAGGTCGGCGACGCGAGCGGCGAACGCCGTGTTGAAGGACTTCACCTGGGGCACGTACCCGACCCGCGTTCGCGCCGCCTCCGGGGTCGTGCCCAGCACCTCGACCTGTCCCGAGCGGAGCGGCAGAAGGCCGAGCGCGGCCTTGAGAAACGTCGTCTTGCCGCCGCCGTTGGGTCCGCACAGGGCGGTGAACTCCCCGCGGTCCACGTCGAAGCTCACGTCGTCGAGCACCCGGCGCGTGCCGAGATCGACGGTGACTCCGCGGGCCCGGATCGCCTCGCTCACCGAAGGGCCTCGTTCATCACCGGGAGCATGCTCCGCATGAGCTTCTCGTAGCTGTCCGTGTCCGGACGACCGCCCATGGGGTCGATCTTGTGGGTGGGGACATCGGCCTCCCGGGCGAGCGCGCGGGAGAGGACGTCGTCCATCTGTGCCTCGGAGAAGAGCACCGCGGGCTCGTCACCCCTCAGGAGGTCGATCAGCTCGGCGAGGTGCTGCGCTGTCGGCTCCTGGCCCGGCACGGGCTCGACGACCCCCACGACCTCCAGATCGTACCTCGCGGCGAAGTAGAAGAGCGAGCCGTGAGATGTTACGAGCCGGCGGTGCGCCCAGCGCTCGGCGCGGCCCGCGATCTCCCCGTGCACGACCTGGAACGAGCGCTTCATCTCCTCGCCCCGCGAGCGGTAGAAGGGCCCCCCCGCGGGGTCGAGCGAGCCGAGGGCCTCGACGATGACGTCCACTGCACGCTGGGCGCGGATCGGGTCCAGCCAGAAGTGGCCGTCGATGAACGGCTCGTTCCGGATGAGGCCGGGTGGCGCGAGGATGGGGTCCATGAGCGGCCCCATCTCGAAGACGCGGGCCTCGCCCGCGCCCGCGCTGCGGGCGAGATCCTGCGCCCAGACGTCGAGGCCGAGGCCCACCGCGAAGATCAGGCTGGAGTCGGCGAGATCGGCCACATCCCGGGGCCGCGGCTCGTAGCTGTGGACGTCGAGGCCGGGCGGGAGGATGAGCAGGACGTCGAGACGGTCCTCGGCGAGTCGACGGGTGATGTCATAGAGGGGAAAGACGGTGACCGCCACCCGGGGGCGCTCGAGTGACCGGCGGGCGCAGCCCGCGCACGAGACGTGAACGGTGGTGGCGGCCAGAACCACCGCCAGTGCCAGCGGGACGAGCCTCGTTCTCACCGTGCGCGTTGTGCCCAATCTGCCCTCTCCCGAGGGCGCGAATCATAGCACTTGCTCGATCGCCGGCAGGCGCGGTCGGGCGGGATCCGTGTCCGCGCTATTTCCGAGACGCCCTGCGGACGGCGCGCTGGCCCTTCTCGATCCCCTCTTCGATGCGATCGGAGGTCTCCTGCACGACACGGCGCCCCTTGCGGCGGAGATCATCCGTCTCGTCCTCGATGCGCCGCCGCAGGCGACGCCGGGTCTCCTGCCCCGAGGCCGGCGCGGCGAGGAGACCCACCAGCAGGCCGGCGGTCGCGCCCAGTGCCAGCCCGCTCAGGAAACCGACCGCAGTGTCCGTGTTCGCCATGGTGTCGCTCCTTCCCTCACAACTCTAGCAGGTTGGCGAGCGGTCTTCTCCACGCGATGCGACCCCGCTCGCCTACGGCGCCCGTCGACGGATTCTGTGTGCTCGCAAATCGACCGATCCATGGCGCGCGCCCGGCCCTATACTCGAGTCTCATGGTGCTTCTCGCTTCGCTCGTTCTCGCTTCAGCCCTCGCGCGCGCCGGAGGCGACGTCCCCGCTCCCGACTGCGCCCTCGTGCCCGGCTGGACCCTGAAGGGTCCCCTGCGCACCTTCGAGCCGGACACCCTCTTCGACTACATGAACGGCAACGCCGAGGGCTATCACGCCTACGGCTTCGTCTTCATGAAGGGTGTGACCTGTGTGAACGACGCTGGAGACCAGCTCGTGATCGACATCTCGGAGCTGGGCGACGCGGACCGCGCCTGGGGCATCTTCGTCGCGAACCGGGACATGCGGTCCCCCAACGAGCCGATCGGCGTCGTCGGCCAGGTGCTCTCCCGCCGCGCCACCTTCGCGAAGGATCGCTACTACGTCGAGATCGCGGCCAGCCCCGCCGCCGACCACACCCGCCCGCTCCGGGCGTTCACGGAAGCCCTCGCCGCGCAGATCTCCGGACGCACCGCGCCCCCGGAGGGGGTGGCGTGGTTCCCGAAGGACGGCCTCGAGGCAGACTCGGTGCGCCTCGTGCCGGAAGGCGTCCTCGGTATCCGTGCGCTGCGGCACGGCTTTCTCGCCCGGTACCCGGAGGGCCGGGCCTTCGTGGTGGCGGAGCAGTCGGAAGAGGCGGCGACGGTGACGCTGCAGAAGGTGCGGGAGCGTTTCGCGGGCGCGGCCGACGTCGAGGGAATCGGTGACGCGGCCTTCACCGGCACCGACGACGACCTCGGCGGCTTCGTGCTCTTCCGCAAGGGGACGCGGGTCGCGGGCATCGCGAACCTCGCCCCGGGGGCCGACGGCACTCACCTCGCGCGCCGCCTGGCCGAGAGCCTTCCATAGGCAGGAGGAGGAAACCATGGGTCCCGGAGTGTCGCGGCGTGGATTCCTGAGGCGGGCGGCCGGCGCGGCCGGGGCTTCGCTCGCCGCGCCCCACCTGCTCGGTGCGGAGACGGCGCCCGGCTCGTCCGCGCGCTCCACCGTCGCCCTCGTTCACGGCGACGGGCGCCGGAGGAACGTCAGCGAGGCCCTCGGCCTCATCGAGGAGCAAATCCTCCCCGTCCTTCGCACGAAGAGGTGCGTCATCGTGAAACCCAACCTCGTCTCCACCATCCAGCCCCTGGCGGTGACCCATCCCGACGCCATCCACGGGATCCTCGACTTCCTCGGCCCGCGCTGGAAGGGGCCCGTGGTCATCGCGGAGTCCTCGGCCGGCAACACCGGCAGCGCCTACGAGCACTTCGAGTACGCGAAGATCGCTCCGGAGCACCCCGAGCGCAGCGTGAAGCTCATCGATCTGAACGCCGAGGGTCGCTACGAGGAGATGCAGATCCTCGACGACGACATCCACCTCCAGCCCGTGCGCCTCGCCGCGCGCCTGCTCGACCCCGAGGCCTACGTCATCAACGCCGCTGCGATGAAGACGCACAACGCGGTGGTGGCGACCCTCTCGGTCAAGAACATGGCCCTCGGCGCCCCGCTCCGCAGCGGTCCCGGGGAGTCCCCGCCCTGGAACGACAAGCGGCGGTACCACGTGGGCATCCGGCAGATGCACTACGACATCTTCCTCACTGCCCGCCGGATGAAGCCCTTCTGGGGGGCGACGGTGATCGACGGTTTCGAGGGGATGGAGGGCAACGGGCCGAGCATGGGCCTTCCCGTAGCCTCCCGGATCGCCATCGCCTCGACCGACTTCGTCGCCGCGGACCGGGTGGGGGTCGAGGCGATGGAGATCGATCCCACGTGGGTCGGGTACCTCACCTACTGCGGCCAGACCGGTCTCGGGCGCTACGACCTCGGCCAGATCGACGTGCGTGGGGCGAAGCTCGCCGAGGTGAAGAGGAAGTACCAGCTCCACCGTGACATCGACCGCATGCTCGAGTGGATGGGTCCCATGCGCGACCTCCCCCCCCGGCTGGGCTAGAGGGCTCCTGGCCCGCGAAAGCGTTGTAGAATCTCAGCTTCGCCCGACCCCGGTTGACCCGGTGGTAGGGGGTGGGGAGGCCCGGCCGTGCCGCCGGGAGATCGATTGAAGAACATCAAGCTCGCTTCGGTCGACGGCAGGGAGCCCACGGTCGTCAAGGCGGGCCGCGCCTCGATTGGCCGCGGTTTCACGGTGATCGCCGGGCCCTGTGCGGTCGAGACCGAAGAACAGACCCTGACGACGGCCCGCGCGGTCAAGGCCGCGGGAGCCGATCTGCTGCGGGGCGGGGCGTTCAAGCCGCGCACCTCGCCCTACGCGTTTCAGGGCCTCGGCATGGCGGGCCTGAAGATCCTGGGGGAGGCCGGGGCCGAGACGGGGCTGCCCGTGGTCACCGAGGTCCTCGATCCCCGGGATGTCTCCTGGGTGGCGGAGTACGCCGACGTCCTGCAGATCGGCGCCCGGAACATGCAGAACTTCGCCCTTCTCAAGGAAGTGGGCCGTGCCGGCAAGCCGGTGCTGCTCAAGAGGGGCATGTACTCCACGCTCGAGGAGTGGCTGAACTGTGCCGAGTACGTGCTCGGGGAGGGCAACCCCGACGTCATCTTGTGCGAGCGCGGCATCCGCACCTTCGAGCAGTACACGAGGAACACGCTCGACCTGAGCGCCGTCCCCGCGCTGCGGGAGCTCACGCACCTGCCAGTGATGGTCGACCCGACCCACGCAACCGGCCGACCCAGCCTGATCGGGCCGATGAGCCGGGGCGCGCTCGCCGTGGGCGCAGACGGCATCATGGTCGAAGTGCACAGCAACCCCGCCGAGGCGCTCTGCGACGCCCAGCAGGCGCTCACGATCGAGAGGTTCACCGACCTGATGCGGGAGCTGCGCCGGCTCGAGGCCTTCCTGGCCGAGCCGCAGAGCGAAGGCGAGGTGACGGGATGAAGCTCGACGACATCCGACGCAAGGTCGACAAGATCGATCGCGAGCTGCTCGTCCTGCTGCACGAGAGGATGGGCCTCGCGCTGCGGGCCCGGAGATTCAAGGAAGAGGTCGTCGACGCCGAGCGCGAGGAGGCGGTCCTCGAGCGTGCCGGGCGCCTCAACCTGAACCTGGTCGAGAAGTCTTTCGGGAAGCAGCTGCTTCGGACGATCATCGAGGAGTCCAAGCGGCTCCAGGGTGAAGCTCGCGAGCTGGTCGCCTTCCAGGGCGAGCACGGCTCCTACGGCGAGGTGGCCGCCCGCCGTCTGGCCCCGGCGGCGGCTCACGCCCCCTGCATGGAGTACGCGGACGTCTTCGCCGGGGTCGAGGAGGGGTACTTCGAGCTGGGCATCGTCCCGGTGGAGCACTCCCTCGAGGGCTCGGTGGCCCAGGTTAACGACCTGCTGACCCGGACGACGGCGTCCGTGGTCGGAGAGGTCAACGTCCCGGTGAGCCACTGCCTGATGGCGGTGGAGATGTCCGACTACCGGGATCTCCGGGTCGTCTACTCCCACCCCGAGGCGCTCGCCCAGTGCGCCGGGTTCATCGCCCGCCACAAGCTCGAGCCCCGCCCCTTCTACGACACCGCCGGCGCGGCCAAGATGCTGGCCCGCGAGAACCCCCGGGCCGCCGCCGCCATCGCCTCCCCGCTGGCCGCGGAGCTCTACGACCTGGCGATCCTCAAGGAGCGTGTCGACGACGGCCCGCCCAGCTCGACCCGCTTCCTGTTGCTCGCGAAGGAGCCGCGTCCGACCACCGGAGGGAAGTGCTCGATCATCTTCGCCACCGCGCACCAGGCCGGCAAGCTGTTCGACGTGCTCCGGCTGTTCGCCGAGTCGGACATCAACCTGACCCGCATCGCCTCGACTCCACGCCGAGACGATCCGGGGAACTACACATTCTTCCTCGACTTCGAAGGCTCGCCGAAGGACAAGAAGGTGGCCGGGGTGCTGCGCGAGATGGAGAAGCGGACCATCGAGCTGAAGTTCCTCGGCAACTATCCCAGCGACGACGGGACGGGCGTCGAGGCCGCCGAGTAGCCCGACCGCTCATCGGGATCCCTCCGAGGGCTCGACCTCGCGCCGGGTCTCCTGGCTTCTCACGCACTCCAGAATGCGGCGCGTGATGGCCTCCGTGCCGGCGTCACCGCCGAGCTCGAACGGGACGAGCCCCCCGTCCGCGAACGCCCTCCCGACCGCGGCCCGCAGGAGCCGCGCTCCGCGCCCGCAGGCCGGCTGGACGCCGTCCGCCCCGTATCGGAGAATGAGCGTTCCGATCAAGGAGGCCCTTCCATGATGTCTCGACGCCTGGCCCTCATGGCCGCGACCGTGGTCACCGCTCTCGTCGCCGCCGCCCTCGTTGCTCCGCCCTCGATCGTGGCTGCCGACGCCGCGGCGGTCTTCAAGAAGAAGTGCGCCGCCTGCCATGGCAAGGAAGGCCAGCCCAACAAGATCTTCGCCAAGCAGGGCGTGCGCAGCTTCAAGGACGCCGAGTGGCAGAAGGCCACCAAGGACGGCCAGATCGAGGAGTCCATCCGGCAGGGCAAGAAGGGAACGATGATGGCCAGCTTCGAGAAGCAGCTCTCGGACGAGGAGGTCACGGCCCTCGTCGCCTACATCCGCACGCTCGGCCCCGGCGAGTGACTCGCCCGGCCCGGGCAGGCGCGCGTCAGCTCCCGCTGACCGTCATCCGGCGGATCCGGAGCGTGGGGGAGGCGGAGCTACCCCGGAAGACGAGATCGTTCCCGACCGCGTCGACGCCCCCCAGCATGTCGTTCAGGTTGCTGGCGATCGTGACCTCGTGGACGGGGTGCACCAGGCGTCCTTTCTCGATCCAGTGGCCGACCGCGCCCTGGGAGTAGTCGCCGGTCACCACGTTGACCCCGAAGCCGATGAGGTCGGTGACGTAGAGACCGCGGTCGACCCCGCCCAGGATCTCCTCCGGCGACGCCTCTCCGGGCTCGAAGAAGAGGTTGCCGGCCCCGACGGAGGGGCCTCCGCCGATGCCGCGCCGCGCCGCCCCCACCGGCTTCGCCCCGATCTTGCGTGCGGAGTAGGAGTCACACAGGTAGAAACGCAGCACGCCCCGCTCGAGGGGGACGTTGCGTCGCGTGGGGAGCCCCTCGCCGTCGAAGGGACGTGAGCCGAGCCCGCGGTGCCGGCGGCCCTCGTCGACCAGCGTCAGGAGCGGTGAGGCCACCTGTTCCCCGATGCGGTCCTTGAGGAACGTGGCGTTGCGGAAGACCGCGTAGCCCGAAAGAGCGGAGAAGACGGCACCCATCAGCTCGGCCGCCGTCTCCGGGTCGAACACGACCGGCACCTGACAGGTCGGCGTCTGCCTCGCCCCGAGCCGGCGCAGCGTCCGCTCGGCCGCGGTCCGGCCCACCTGCTCGGGCGTCTCGAGATCGGAGAGTCCCCGCCCCGTCGTGTACCAGTAGTCGCGCTCCATGTGCCCGTCCCGCTCGGCCTGGGGCACCACCGAGAGCGACACCGACGACGTGCGGTACGAGCCGAGAAACCCCTTCGTGTTCGCGAGGAGCATCGAGCCTTCGCCCGAGCTCCACGAAGCGCCCTGCGAGTTCGTGATGCCGGCTGTCTCGAGCGCCACCGCCTCCGCCGCGCGGGCGCGCTCGATTCGCTCCTCGGTGGGCAGAGCCGCCGGCGAGGCATCGTGGAGGGCGAGATCCGGCTCCTCCGGCGGCACCATCTCGTCGGGCAGCCCCGCGGCCGGGTCCTCGCCGGTGACGCGAGCCATCCCCACCGTCTCCTCGACCAGTCGCTGGAGCGCGGATCGGGAGAAGTCCGACGTGTACGACGAGGCCGTCCGCTGGCCCACGAAGACGCGGATGCCGAGCGCCTTGCTCCCGGCCTCCTTGAGCGTTTCGACCTCGCCGCGCCGCACGGTCACGGAGAACTCCGTCCCCTCCGCCACGAGCAGATCGGCGGCATCGGCGCCGGCGGCACGCGCCGTCTTCAGAAGCTCGGAGGCGAGATCGCTGTATTCCACCGGTGCTCGCTCAGGCCTTGGTCCCGCCAACGGTGATCTCGGAGACGAGGGTGGTCGGAAGCCCCACGCCCACCGGTACGCTCTGGCCCGCCTTCTGGCACATCCCCACGCCTTCGTCGAGCCGCAGGTCGTGCCCGATCCGCGCCACCTTCGTCAGCACGTCGGGGCCGTTGCCGATGAGGGTGGCCCCGAAGACCGGCGGGCCGATGCGGCCGTTCTCGATCAGGTAGGCCTCGGTGGCGGAGAAGACGAACTTCCCGCTGGTGATGTCCACCTGGCCTCCGCCGAAGTGCTTGGCGTAGAGACCGCGCGACACCGAGCGGAGGATGTCCTCCGGATCCTCCTCGCCGGCGAGCATGAAGGTGTTGGTCATGCGGGGGAGGGGAACCGAACCGTAGCCCTCGCGGCGGCCGTTGCCGGTCAGCGGCATCTTCATGAGCTCGCCGTTGAGGCGGTCCTGGAGGTACCCGCGGAGGATGCCGTCCTCGATGAGCACGGTCCGCCCGGTGGCGTTGCCCTCGTCGTCGACGTTGAGGCTGCCGCGGCGGTCCGCGATCGTGCCGTCGTCGACGACCGTCACTCCCGGCGCCGCCACCCTCTCGCCGATGCGGCCCGAAAAGGCCGAGAGCTCCTTGCGATTGAAGTCGGCCTCGAGGCCGTGGCCCACCGCCTCGTGGAGCAGGATGCCCGGCCAGCCGGGGGCGAGCACCACCGGCATCGGGCCCGCCGGGGCCTCGACCGCGCCGAGTAGCGTCACCGCCATTCGTGCTGCTTCGCGCGCGAAGTGCTCGGGCGGCCTCTCGTCGAAGAACTCCGGCCCCAGCCGTCCGCCCCCGCCCGCCGAGCCCTCGCGCCGCACACCCTTCTCGCTCGCGATCGCGGTGACCCGCATCGAGAACAGCGGTTGCACGTCCTCGGCCAACAGCCCGGCCGAGTTCGCGATGCGGACCCGCCGCGTCTCCTCGGCGAGGCTGGCGATCACCTTGTCGACACGTGGGTCGTGGGCCCGGGCCGCCCGGTCCGCCCGCTCCAGCAGCGCGATGCGCTCGGCGAGCGCGAGCCCTCCCAGGCTCTGCTCCCCGTAGCGCCGGTCCACCGCCGCCGGCGAGACCGGCTGGGGGGGACCGTGCGCGCGTCGGAGGCGATGTGCGCCGCGGTCTCCGACGCCCGTGCCATCGCATCCCACGAGAGATCGTCCGTGTATGCGTAGCCCGTGCGCTCACCCGAGACCACCCGTACTCCGAGCCCGCAGGTCACCCCCGCGGTCCCGGTGCGGATGATCCCCTCCTCGAGAAGAAACGACGAGGCCGTCTCGTGCTCGAAGTAGAGGTCGGCGAATGTCCCGCCTCGCGAGAGCGCCCGCGAGAGCAGCTTCTCCATCTCGGACACCGGGATGTCGGAAGGGGTCCGGGCGCGTTCGTCCGGGGGCATCCTTCGATGGTAGCAGCCAGCGCTGGACTCCCGCGCAAGCCCCGACTCCCGACCGGACTCCTCCGGGTTTCTCCTTGGGCCCGCCCGCAAGCCAAGCTATCCTAAGGTGTTGGACTTCAGCGGTTTCCGCTCAGCAGGCTGAACAAACAGACCCGCCCGAGCGTACTTAACTATTTGGGACATCCTGGAGGCCCCCCATGACCACCCGGACCAAGCGGATCCTCGGGGCCGTCGCTGCCGTCGTCGTCATCGGCGGGATCGTCGGCGCCAACGTCGTCCGCGAGAAGCGCAGCCGCACCGAGGTGCAGACGGGCAAGGTGACGAGGCACAAGCTCGTCCAGGTCGTGACGGCCTCGGGCGAGGTCCGCCCGAAACGCTACGTCAACGTCGGCCCGAACGTCTCGGGCCGCATCGTCGACCTCCGGGTCCGGGAGGGCGAGACGGTGGAGAAGGGCCAGGTCCTGGCCCGCATCGAATCCGAGCGCTACGAAGCCGGGGAGCGCCAGTCGACGGCGGCGGTGGCGGCGGCCCGGGCCGAGGTCCAGAGGGCGGAGGCCGACCTCGACGCGTCGAAGCTCGCCTTCGATCGCACCAGGAGGATGCGAGACGACCAGTTGATCTCGGAGCAGGCCTACGATCAGGCCGAGGCCGAGTTCAAGATGAAGACGGCCAACGTCGAGGCCGCCCGCCGGCGCGTGGCCCAGCTCCAGGCCCAGCTCGACTCCACCCGGGACGAGCTGCACAAGACCACCGTCTATGCTCCCATGTCGGGGGTTGTGACCAACCTTCCCAAGGAGGAGGGCGAGATGGTCATCGGCGCCATGAGCTTCAACCCCACCGTGCTCATGACCGTGGCCGATCTCTCGGTCATGGAGGCCGAGGTCATGGTCGACGAGACCGACATCAGAAACCTCGCGCTCGGCCAGGCAGCGGTCGTGGAGGTGGACGCCCTCGAGGACCTGGAGATCGAGGGCGAGGTGACGGAGATTGGCGCCTCGGCGATCGTGCGTGGCACGGACTCTTCGCAGGCCCAGGCCCAGCTCGGCGCCAACACCGGAAACCAGCCGAAGGACTTCAAGGTCAAGATCGTCCTCAAGGACCCGCCGGCCACCCTCCGCCCCGGTCTCAACGCCAGCGCCGACATCACGACCGCGACACGCGAGGGCGTCATCGCGGTGCCGATCCAGGCGGTGGTGGTGCGCGAGGTCGACAAGGAGGGAAAGGTCGTCGAGGCCGCTCTGTCCGGCGGCGGCGACGAGGACAACGCCGGCGAAGGCGACGCCCGCAGACGCGGTGAGGAGACTGACGGCGTCTTCATCGTCCAGGACCGGAAGGCCATCTTCACCCCGGTCAAGACCGGCATCATGGGCGACACCGACATCGAGATCCTCGAGGGCCTCGAGGAGGGGCAGCAGATCGTCACCGGCTCCTACCGCACGCTGCGGCAGCTGGAGAACGAGGCCCGCATCAAGGTGGAGAAAGAGAAGAAGGGGGAGTAGAAATCGTGAGCACCGCGGCACGCGAAACCTTCAACGGCCCGATCATCGACGCCGAGGATCTCTGGCGCACCTACGAGATGGGGGCGGAGGAGATCCACGCCCTCCGCGGCGTGACCTTCAAGATCGAGAAGGGCGAGTACGTGGCGGTCATGGGCCCCTCCGGATCCGGCAAGTCCACGCTGATGAACCTGATCGGTTGTCTGGACACTCCCACGAGTGGCACGTACGTGCTGAGCGGCAAGGTCGTCTCGGAGATGGACGATGACGAGCTGGCCGCGATCCGAAACCGGGAGATCGGCTTCGTCTTCCAGACCTTCAACCTGCTGCCCCGCGCGACCGCGCTCCACAACGTGGAGCTTCCCCTCGTCTACGCGGGGATCCCGCGGGACGAGCGGATCGAGAAGGCCAAGCAGGCGCTCGA
This sequence comes from uncultured Acidobacteriota bacterium, assembly GCA_963700695.1. Lineage (GTDB taxonomy): Bacteria > Acidobacteriota > Vicinamibacteria > Fen-336 > Fen-336 > JAJDNS01. The sequence continues at coordinate 304,112 of CAVOYO010000006.1, forward strand.
GATGGTGGACCTCGGGGATCGGATCACCCACAAGCCCAACGAGCTCTCGGGGGGGCAGCGCCAGCGCGTGGCCGTCGCCCGCGCCCTCGTCATGAGCCCCTCCATCCTCCTCGCCGACGAGCCCACCGGCAACCTCGACACCGCCACCGGCCAGGACATCATGAAGCTGTTCGACAAGCTGCGCGAGGCGGGCCACACCATCATCCTCGTCACCCACGAGCGCGAGATCGCCGATCACGCGCACCGGACCATCCACATCCGGGACGGGCAGATCGAAAGCGACGAGCGGAGGACCTAGCTGGCGAGGAGGCGAGCGTGCCGTTCACCGAGGCCATCCGCATCGCGCTGCAGTCCCTGCGAGCGAACAAGCTGCGATCGTTCCTCACCGTCCTCGGGATCCTGATCGGCGTCTCCTCGGTCATCGCGGTGGTGGCCATCACCGAGGGCCTCGACCGCTACATCTCGGACCAGGTCCTCGATCTCGGCTCCCGTAGCTTCCGCGTGCAGAGAGGGCCGGACATCATCACCAGCCACGAGGTGTGGCAGGAGGTGATGAAGCGCAAACGCCTCAACCTGCGCGACCTCGAGGCGTTGAAGACAGCCTGCACCCTCTGCGCCGAGGTTGGGGCCTCGGCGGGGACCTCGGGAAGCGCCAAGAGGGGCCGCGAGCTCGCGAAGGGCGTGCGAATCATGGGGATCACCGAGAACATCCCCCGGATCGGCGCCGTCCGCGACCTCGAGCAGGGCCGCCACCTCGTGCAGCAGGACATCAACCAGTCCCGCCGGGTCGCCATCATCGGGCCCGACCTGATCGACGTCCTCTTCGGCAGCGTCGACCCGATGGGGAAGGTGATCGACGTCGACGGCCATCCCCTGAAGGTCGTGGGCGTGACCGAGGCAAAGGGCTCTGTCTTTGGGCAGAGCCAGGACAACTTCATCTGGATCCCCATCACGACCTTCCAGAAGCTGTACGGGTCGCGCCGCTCCATCACCATCCAGGCCGAGGCGGTTTCGATGGCGGAGTTCGAGCGAGCGCAGGACCAGGTTCGGATGGCGATGCGTGACCGTCGCCACCTCACCTACAGCAAGCCCGACAACTTCTCCATCGAGACCGGCGAGAGCATCATGGAGCTCTGGCAGACCGCCACCCGTGGCATCTACGTGGTGACGATCGTGGTCACCGCCATCAGCCTCCTCATCGGCGGGATCGTGGTCATGAACATCATGCTCGTGTCGGTCACAGAGCGGATCCAGGAGATCGGGATCCGCAAGGCCATGGGGGCCCGCCGTAGCGACATCCTGCGTCAGTTCCTGGTGGAGTCGGTCGTCCTCTCCGGCTTCGGCGGACTCCTGGGGGTCCTTGGCGCGACCGCGATCGCGCTCGGCCTGGCCGGCGTCCTCGGTAACATGCTCGGCCTGGCCTTCTCCGCCCCGGTTCGGCCCTGGGCGGTGGGGCTCGCCCTGGGCGTCTCCTCCGCGGTCGGCCTCGTGGCCGGGCTCTACCCCGCGAGCCGGGCCGCCGCTCTCGACCCCGTCGTTGCCCTGAGGAACGAGTGATGTTCGCCGCCCTGCGCCGCTTCGCGTCGCGCCACCACGTCCTCCTCGGGATATGGGAGGCGATGGGGATGGGCCTGCAGGGGATACGTGCCTACAAGATGCGCGCGTTCCTCACCATCCTCGGCGTGGTCATGGGGATCATGACCGTGACTGGGATGAGCTCGATCGTGGCCGGCTTGAACGCCTCGATGGCGCGCCAGATCGCGACCCTCGGCTCCTCCACCATCTTCATCCGCCCTTTCCGGCCGGGCGATCACCCGAGCGACGAGGACCTCCGAAAGGTCAAGGGTGTCACCCTCGACGAGTCGGCGCTCATCGCGGCCCAGCCCGCGGTCAAGTCCATCGCGCCGCTTCAGGTCATCTTCTCGGAGAGCGTCAAGTACGGCACCGAGCGGGCCCGGGACATCACCCTTCTCGGCACCACCGAGACCTACGAGGAGGTCCACGACAGCTTCGTCTCCCGCGGCCGCTTCATCTCACGGCTCGACGTCAGCCGCGGCACGAAGGTCGTGGTCCTGGGTGCGGATATCGTGGATGCCTTGTTCCCGTATCTCGACCCCATCGACAAGGTCATCACCATCGACGGTCGGCGCTTCCGGGTGATCGGTGTCCTCGAGCGCAAGGGCAAGTTCTTGTGGCAGAGCATGGACAACCTCGTGCTCGTCCCGGTGAACTCCCTGGAGAAGAAGAACCAGCGCTTCAACTTCATGGTCGCGGACCTCAAGCCCATTTCCCCCGCCCACATCGACCAGGCGATAGACCAGGCCCGCGAGACCATGCGCCGGTACCGGAAGCTCAAGTACCTCCAGAAGGACAACTTCGCGATCTTCGGCCAGGACACCTTGACCGAGATCTACCGGCAGATCACCGGCGGCATCTACCTGGTGATGATCGCCATCTCCTCGATCGGTCTGCTCGTCGGCGGCGTGGGCGTCATGAACATCATGCTCGTCTCGGTCACCGAGAGGACACGGGAGATCGGCGTCCGCAAGGCTCTCGGGGCCACGAAGCGCGACATCCTCTGGCAGTTCCTGACCGAGGCCATGACCCTGACCGGCACCGGAGGGGTGATCGGGATCCTGATCGGCGGTGGGGCTGCCTTCCTCATCAACGCCTTCTCGCCGTTCCCCGCGGTGATCCAGCCCACTTGGGTGACGGTGGCCTTCGCCACCGCCATCGCCGTCGGCTTGACGTTCGGGCTCTGGCCCGCGGCCAAGGCCGCCGGACTGGACCCCATCGAGGCCCTGAGGTACGAATGACCGTCATTCCGAGCGCCCCCTTGGACATCGACCGCGGAATCCGTTCGGAACCCGGGGCCCCTCGCCCCCATGGCTCGCGCCCTTCATCCGGCGGACCGCCTGCCTGATCTCGGAGGTGAACCATGAGCGACCCACCCCTCCGCCCTCCGCCGGAGCCGATCACCCCCGAGACGTCGGGTGGCTTCTTCCAGAACCTGATCGACATCTACTTCGCCCCCCGCGAGGCCTTCGGCCGGATCGTGCCCGTCCGACCTGGGTGATGCCGCTCGTCGGGGCGACTGCTGGCCCTGGCCTTCACCGGCATCTGGCTGCAGCGCATGGAGCCGGGGGAGTTCATCAAGACCCAGCTCCAGGAGAGCGGCGCAGTGGGACAAGCTCCCCGCCCGAGCAGCGCGGGACCAGTCCTCGAGCAGCAGGCGAAGTTCGAGCGACCGATGTTCGCCTGGCCGTCCGCCGCCCGGGCACGGTCATCGTCATCCTAGTCGTGGCCGCCGTGCTTCTCTTCATCTTCAGGTTCTTCTACGCGGGGGAGGTCGGGTTCGCGCAGTCCCTGGCCATCTGCTCCTGGAGCATGTTCGCGGTGAGCCTGGTGACGACACCCCTGACCCTGGTGGTAATGGCGCTCAAGGAGGACTGGAACCTCAATCCCCAGGAGGCGCTCCAGGCCAATCCTGGGGCTCCTGCTGGACAAGGCCGAGACGGCGAGGCCGCTCTGGGCGCTCGTCACGAGCCTCGATCTCGTCTCCTTCTGGCTGATCTTCCTTCTCGCCTCGGGGTTCGGCGTCGCCTGCAAGAGGGCCACCGGCTCGGCCCTCTGGGGGGTCGTGATCCCCTGGGCGATCATCATCGCGATCAAGGTCGGCTGGACCGCAATCTTCTGAGCGCGGGGGCCTATACTGCCCACATGAAGTCCGTCGCGGACGAGCTACGCGATCACTCACGCAGGGAGCTGGAGCGTTTGTCACCGACCGAACGCATCGAGCTGGCCCTCCGCCTTGGCGACAGAGACCTCGACCTCTTCTGCCGCGCCCAGGGGCTCTCTCGGGAGGAAGGGCGCCGGCGACTTCGGGCGCAGCGCCAGCAGGGCCGGACTCCCTCGGTGGCCAACCAGCCGTGACACTTCTCTCTCGCGCAGTCGGCGCCCTGAGGGCGCGCGACGTGCCTCACTGCCTGATCGGTGCGGCCGCGCTCGCTGCCCACGGTGTGAGCCGGTCCACCCAGGACCTCGACCTCTTGGTGGTGGGCCCGGAGGCGCTGGAGGACGCGACCTGGGCCACCCTGGAGGCCGCCGGCGTCTCGGTGGATGTGCGACGGGGCGAACCCGACGATCCCCTGGCCGGAGTGGTACGCCTGGAGGTGGCTGACGAGAGCGCCATCGATGTCGTTGTCGGTCGGGCCGCGTGGCAGCGCACGCTCATCGACAGAGCCCGACCCGTGCGGCTTGATGACCTGGAACTGCCGGTGGCGGAGGCGCCAGACATCATCCTGCTCAAGCTCTATGCAGGGGGCCCCCAGGACCTCTGGGACATCCAGCAGCTCCTCGACACCCCTGCCGGCAGCCGGATCGCCGCGGACACTGAAGCTCGCCTGGCCGAGCTGCCCAGCGAGGCCCGCCGCCTGTGGGCGCGCATCCGGACCTAGGAGGACCAGTCCTCGCTCGGCGAGTTGCCGCCCCGTGGGGGATGCGCTACGATTCTTGACTCCACTGTGCGCCCCTAGCTCAGCTGGATAGAGCGACAGACTACGAATCTGTAGGTCAGAGGTTCGAATCCTCTGGGGCGCGCCAACTTGCAGGCACATCCGGCACGAGGTGTCACAATCCCGTGTCACACGTTCTCGCCGAAGTGCGTTTAAACAGCACATTCTGTGAGGTTTCCGCCGGTGGCGGCTCTATGGCCTCTGCGTCGAGGTCTCACACGGGTTTGTGACACCTGGCTGTGACACCTCGTCATATGTAGTTCCCCATGGCGAGGTGCGTAGAGATATCCTTCGTAGCGACACGGGCTACTTTGCCTGGCAAGTTCTTGAACCGCACAAGCATCGTTCCCAAGCGAGTAGCCTCGGTCCGGTATGCGTAATGCCTTCACGTAGGTCGCCCCGTAGGCTTCATCCTTCGGTAAGGAAGGCCCTGCGTTGCCCGCGCGGCGATAGCGACGCTGACGTCCTGCGAGACTGGAAGGAGCGAACTCGCAGCCTTTGCAAGCCTTGTTGGGAATTGGAGTATTGTCCGTACGGTCCCGTCGTTGAGGATTTCCCCCTCCTGCGCCCCACCCGGGCGGCAGCAAAGGCGCACAACGCCTATCTGCGATCCCCGCCAAGGATCTCCCACTGAAGACCGACCGGGGGTGTTCAAATTGACCGCAGGTGTTCGGATGAAGTCCGTGCTCGTTGCAGCAGGTCTGCTGGGGCTCGCGGGTGCCACCGCTCAAGCTCAAGAGACAGGTCCGGGGGCCGACCTGAGGAAGCTCGACATCTGGCTCGGGGACTGGGCTTACGAGATACAGAGTCGGGACAGCCACGCGGGAGAAGCATTCTGTCGAGGGGACCGCGACGCTCAATCGGTTCGGCGAGTTCTACGTCTTGCGCAGCGAGAGTCGAGGAGTCAGGAATATCTCCATCTGGGGATACGACCAAGAAAGGAAAGCCAACGTCGTTGAGCACTTCAGCAGCGCGGGCTGTTACCCGAGAACGGCATCAAACGGTGCTTGACAGGTTTTGTAAAGAAATCACTATAAAGGAAACAGCTCTGTCTTCTTGGGAGGTGTACGATGCGTACTTTTACAAGGTTTGCGGTGTGTTCGCTTGCCGTGCTGTTCATGGCGGGATGCGGGAGCAATCCGTCCGGACCGGACAATCCGGTGCCGACACCGACGCCGAAGCCCAAAAAAGAACGACTGATGGGAGGCGGCCCCTTCAGTTCTGAAATCAGAGCCGGGTGGGAGGTGAATGTATATACGGCTGGCGAGATGCTGGTGGAGATCTATTACACGCCGATCGGCTGTGAGGACCCGAATATTGTAATCTACTTATACCGAAGCATTCAGGATGTCACATGCGGCAGGAATGACTGCTATGGGTGGCTGGAAAAGACAGATGGTTCCAGTCCGTTTACGGCAGGTCAGCGCTACAGTTTCCTGACCTACAAAATTGATATCCCGAAGATATATTTCATCTATTTTCAAAATTTCGGCCCATGCGGTGCAAGCGGTTATGTTCAGGCTTGGATAACACCAGACCCTTGAGAATGGCCGAATTCCCGCCCTTATGGTCTATTGATCATAGGGGTCTTATCATTCAGAAAAGTAAACTGGCGTTCGATTCTTTTCGAAGAACTCTCGCCTGTGAATAAGCATCCGCGTTAGTTATGGTATTATAATATCAATGGTGCAAGTTGTCGCTAATCCAAGCTTGAAGCATTTTATCGTAGCCCAGATGCTGCGGGTGTACTTCCTGCTACCACCGGGAGCTGCTGGGAGAGCTGTCGCGGGCCGCGGCGGAGACGGCGAAGGAGCTCCTGGCGGCGGCGGCCGGGGAGGAGAAGGGCTTCCGATCCGGGATGGTGTCGGTGGTTCAGACCTTCGGGGACCGGGCGAACTTCCACCCCCACGTGCACGCGCTGGTGACGCGAGGAGGCTGGACGGGCTCCGGAGAGTGGATCCCGGTGCCGTACGTGGACGAGCGGGCGGCCGAGGAGCTGTTCCGCCACAAGGTGCTGGGGCTGCTTCGGCGCCGGGGGCTGCTGAGCCAGGAGCGGATCGAGCTTCTGCTGTCGTGGAGACGCAGCGGCTTCTCCGTCCACAACCGGGTCTACGCGCATCCTGGGGACGGCCGGGACTTCGAGGCGCTGGTGCGGTACATGATGCGCTCGCCCGTGAGCCTGACGCGGCTGCGCTTCACCCCCGGCGCGAAGGAGGTCGTCTACACGCGCAAGGGCGGACATGACGCGGCGGAGCCGGCGGACGACGAGAGGATCGACGCGGAGGAGTTTGTCGCCCGGGTCCTGGTGCAGATCCCGGACCCCAGACGGCACCTGGTGCGCTACTACGGGTAGTGGTGTCTGGACTGCCGGTCTGAGGGGAGTCTGTGGGTGGTGTGCGCCGTTTCTTGCCCATGAGAATCTCCTCTCTAGTGCACGTAGGGCCCCGGCTTGCTGTTGCCGAGGCGGTACTTCTTCAAGCCCCGGCGGTTCCGGAGGTGGGCGATCATTCCCGGGGTGAAGGGCTTTCGGTAGCCACTCTGGTAGCCCTCAGCGTTGAGCACCGTCGCGATCTCAGCGTCTGTGTTCTCCTTCCATAGTGTCTCGATCCGGGCGATGACCTCGGGCGCGGTCGTCTGCGGATGCCGTAGCAGGCGCTTGGCCCGATGTCGTGTGAGCGCCCCCGTCTTCCAGCGAATGGCGACCGAGATGCTCCATGGCTCATCGACGTTCGCCAGCGTGACGTCTTCGATGAGCAGGCGCAGGACTTCCTTTCGCTGGGAGTTGCTCGTGGTGTCAGCCCGCCACAGGCGCGGCAGGTCCTGGGCCAGGGCCAGGATCTTCTCGCGCTGCGCCTCGGTGAGCTCGAACGGGGGCTTCCGCTTGACCTCAGCGTGAGTCCTTCTCGAGACGCTCCAGCTCCTCCAGACGCGCATTCCATTCCCGCTCCAGAGTCCGAGCCACGAGTCGGTTCTCGGGTTCGACCCGCTTGAAGCGTCGCGCCGCCTTCTCGGCTTCGTAGCGCGCCGCCTCGATGCGGTTTTTCCACTGGCGGTCGAGCTCGCGCGCGCGCTCGGTGAACTTCTCCAGGGCGCCCACCGCGAGCTCCAGCTCCTCACGCGACACCGCCTCGAGAACCACTTCTTCCACGAGAGGCTCGACGTGCCGACCCTGAACAAACTGACACGGCCGGTGTGTTTGCTGCGAATGACACCAGAACAGCACACTCCCGTCTGCGTTCGTACTTGATGTTCATGTGGCGGCCGCACCGTCCACACAGGACGATCCCCTGCAGGAGAGCAGTGTCCTTCGCGTGCGCGCCCCTTGAACCGTGTGCCCGCGTATAGGTTTCGGTTCGCCATCAGACGAGCCAGGTTCCTCTCGTACTGCTCGAGGGTGATGTAGCCCGGATGCGTGCCCGGGATCAAGATCCGTCCTCCCCGACCCGGATCCTCCGGGTCCTCCTCACGGGCGCTCTTGCGGTTGTAGGCGTAGGTCCCGGCGTAGACCGGGTGGTGCAGTATCTCCACCGCGCGTGAGATGCTCAGCGTACCCCAGCTCGCCACCACGCCAAGGCTCCCCCAGCCGTCACGCCTGGGAAACGGCTGGCGCTGATCCTCGAAGTACCGAGTCACCGCCGCCGCGCTGCCGAGCCGTTCGAAGCAGGCGAAGAACAGCTTCACCGCATCTCGGATCCGCTCGTCGGGATCGAGCCGGATCTCGCCTTCCTCCCACACGTAGCCCACAGGAAGGCGGATGCGAAAGGCGCCCCGACGGGCCTTGTTGCGTCGGCCACCGATCATCCGGCTCTTCAGGAAATGCAGCTCCGCTTCGCTCAGGGTCCCTTTCAGTCCCAGCAGCAGCCGGTCGTTGTAGTGATTCGGGTCGTAGACGCCGTCCTCGTCCACGATCAGGGTCCGCGACAGAGCCGCCACTTCCAGCAGCCGGTACCAGTCCACACACGACCGCGCGAGCCGGCTCACCTCCAGCCCCAGGACCGCCCCCACGTGGCCCAGGGCCACCTCCGAGACCAGACGCTGAAACCCACCGCGCCCGCTGGCGCTGGCACCGGACTGGCCCTGATCGTCGTCGATGGTCTCGACCTGCTCCACCCTCCATCCCAGCCGCACCGCTCGCTCCCGCAGGGCGTACTGTCGCTGAGCGCTCTCACGGTGCTGCTGGACCTGTGCCATCGAGGACTGGCGTACGTACACGAACGCCTTGCGCTCCAGATGCCGCGGTGCCACCTTGCTCATGGCGCCATCACCTTCCGCCGAGCGGAGGATCGTCTCCGCACCTGCTCACCGCAGCCATCAGCATGTCGCACAGGATCTCGGCCACCGCTTCGCGGCACCGCGGCTGCGCCTCGTCTTCCGCCTGCTCGAGGCCGTCCGGGGGGATCTTCTCGACAGGTCCGCTCGGCACCACGAACGGGGTCTCGACGGCACCGCTCGTCGCGTGGACGTCCTGCAGCCTAGCCTCCCTCGAAGAGCTTCCCCCGCTTCAGTAGCTCTCGATTCAGCGTCGAGATCCGCTCGAGCTTGTCTCGGGCCACCTGGAAGTTCTTGATCCAGCTCTCGACGGCCGTCTTGTGTTCTTTCGGGACATAGACCTGAAGGGTCCGGCCCGCCGCGACGGTGACCATCAGGTAGTAGGCGGGCCCGTGGCCGGGATCCCCTTCGTTGGCGCAATGGCAGTTGCTGCGACCACAACGGCGGTAGCGGGTCACGAGAGAGCCGCGAAGGACCTGCCGCAGATCGGGCAACTGTCCGAGCAGTCGCTTCTGGGCGGCGAGGGTGCGTTTGGGGCGAGCCGTCCTGGGCATTCGCCGGCCTCCCGAGTCTGGACCTGTATACACAGTACCAGAACAGAATCATGCGAGTCAACACTCTTCCTCCCAGCCTTCGATCAGACCGACCAGCTCGAGCTAGCGCCAGGCCCGACAGCCGCGCCCCTGGCACCGTCATTGCCCGATGGGGATCCGGTGACGCCCGGTCCGTCCAGGACAGCGGCACGCACTGCGCGGTGCGATCAGGCAGCTCGACCAGGACGCTGGGCAGGCGGCCCTTGGGGCGGTAGTGCAGGACGGCCACCGCCTTCCCGCTCAGCGGGTGGCCGGGGTGGGTGATGACGACCGTCTCGCCTCGAACTCTCCGCAGGTAGGCATTCCAACCACTACTACGGGGCCTACTCGAACCGGGCGAGGGGTCAGCGCCGAAAGGCGGAGGATCAGCTCGAGGCGAACGGCTCAGGCGAGGCCTCGAGGAGCCCGTCCCGCCACCGCCGGAGCGGGCGGCGCTGAGGCGCCGCTGGGCGAATCTGATCCGGCGAGTGTACGAGGTGGACCCGCTCGTGTGTCCTCGGTGTGGAGCCGAGATGCGAGTCATCGGCTTCATCACCGAGCCGAGCGTCGATCAAGCGCATCCTCGATCACATCCGCAGGCGCGACAGGGCCTCTCGCCCTCCCCCACACCCCCAGCCCGCCGTGGCCCACATCGCCTGAGAGTCGGCTCCGAAGACCTCACTCCGGGCGAGGGGCGCCGGAATTCAAGCTCCCATGAGTCTTCGGCATCGTGGACTCCTTGGCCTCAAGGCCTCAAGCGTCCACCAGACCGGGTCAGCGCCACTTGCCTCTTCGGTGGCCGTGTGAATAGATCTTCAGGCTGTCCACGAAACCGGGAGAGGGCATAGGCATGATCCCCAGCTCCGCCTGGGGGATGCGTCTTCGCAGCTGCGAATCGTGCTAGCGGGGTCAGCGCCGCTGCGGAGCTGCGTGTCGCCGGCACACGCGTCGCCAGAGCCAGCGGGGAACCAAACGCCGGAGGCTCGGGGGCAGCGCCCTCCCGCCCTGGCCCTACCCGGACATCCCGACATCACGCCGGGACGACTTCACCAGCCAGGGGCGGGTAAGTAGAATACCGATGGGATGGTACGTGATGCGGCAGTGTTGCCACAGGAACATGCATGAAGACCAGAATTGCCGTAGTGATTCTGCTCCTGGGATTGGCACTCCAGGTCAGCTTTGGCCTGTTTGGAACGGGTCGCAGTCAGGGTGGGGGGTTTGTCTTTGGGGTTGACTTCGCGTACCTGTACGTTGCGGGTCAATCCTGGCTGAATCAGGCAAATCCCTACGTCTTCGAAATCTATTCAGCTCACAACACCACGCCGGTGAGCTTGCCCTCGGGATTCGTCTACCTCCCACAGGTGAGCGTCTTCTCGATGGCGCTGGCCTTGATTCCCTTCGATGCAGCCGCGCTCCTGTTCGGATTGATCAATATCGCGGCGCTAATCCTTCTTGCCTGGTCCGTGCAGTATCTGGCGGCGAACCCCGTTGTTACCGCCCCGCCTCGAATCGGATACCCGGACAACTGGCTGCTGGCGGCAATCGTAATGTTCAGTCCGGCCGCTGCGAATGTGACGTACATGGGACAGACCAGCATACTGGTGGTTGTTGCCCTGATTTGGGGATGGGTCTGCGCCCAGAAAGGGCAATTCCTGGCGAGCAGCGTGCTCTTCGCGTTTGCGATGATCAAGCCGCAACTCTCGTTGTTGCCGTTCCTGTGGATCTGCATGAGCGGCAAGTGGCGGTTCTATGCCGGTTTTGCGTTCACCTTCGCGCTGCTTGGAATGGGTGCGTGGTTGACCGCCGATCCACTGACATTGGCTCGCACATGGCTCGACGCCATCCCGCAATACCACAGCATGGAGTTCAACCAGCCGGGGTACTGGAACGTCACCTCTCTGCAGAGCCTCCTCATTGCTGCGGGTGTTGCGTCACCCCCCGGTCTTTCGATAGTGTCCATCCTCCTCGCGGCGGCCTTCTGGATCTTCCGCCGCCACTTTGGCCGGGACGATTTGTTGGCCCTGCTGTTGCTGATCGGGTTCTGTTTCATCCCCGCGCATACCTACGACTACATTGCTCTGGTGCCCGTCTACGCGGCCCTGTGGCTGTATTGCAGGTCACGCGCTCACGCAGTTCTCTTTCTTTCCTTTGTCGCGGCCATGTACATGCCGCAGCAACTGGTGCGCAGGCTGGATCCGCAGGTGCTGGTCCACTGGCGCAGCCTGCTGGTTCTTGGTTGCCTGGTATTCCTTGCCTTGCTGAGCAGCCGGCCGACAGCCGATCCAGACCGGCAGCGCGCGAGATCCTGATATGCGCGCATTCTAGAGTCCGCCGGGCAGAGTTGTCTGTTGGGAGGACATGAGTGGCGACAGCTGTTCAGGCGAGCGCTGGGCTCCTGACCTGGCTCAGGGCACTGCGCGTACACCAGTATGTCAAGAACTCGCTGATCCTCGTACCCATCATCACCGCGCACCAGTTCAGTTACGCGGCGGTGACGTCCGCCCTTATCGCCTTCGTGGCATTCTCACTCTGTGCATCCGCCGTCTACATCGTCAACGATCTGATCGACATCGAATCTGACCGACGGCATCCGACGAAGAGGAACCGTCCCCTCGCCAGTGGCGCCATCAATCCCTGGCATGCGAAGGCCCTCGTCCCGGCTCTGCTGGTCGCGGCTCTTGCCTGCGCCATGACGGTGTCCGTCAAGTTCGCTCTAGTGCTGCTGGCGTACCTGTTCCTGACCACCGCCTACTCGGTCAGCCTCAAGCGCAAGATGCTGGTGGACGTGGTGGTCCTCGGGATGCTCTACACCACCCGTGTCATTGCCGGCGCTGTCGCCATTTCGGTCGTCATGTCGGCGTGGCTGCTGGCGTTCTCGATGTTCCTGTTCCTGTCGCTTGCCCTGATGAAGCGCTACTCGGAGCTGGCACTGCGGATCGACCAGGGCCTGCCCGATCCGCCCACCCGCAACTACAAGCTTGCCGACCTTCCGATCGTGGGTGCCCTTGCGGTGGCGAGCGGCTTCAACGCCGTAACGATCTTCGCCCTGTATATAAGTTCGCCGGCAGTGCAGGAACTCTATCCCCGTCCTGAGGTGCTGTGGCTCGCCTGCCCCGTGCTCACCTACTGGATCGGGCGCGCCATGATCCTGGCCCACCGGCGCATGATGCACGACGATCCGATCGTGTTCGCCATCGGGGACCGGATCAGCCGCATCGCGGTCGTCGTGATGGTCGCGTTGGTGCTGCTGGCGATGTGGAAGAAGTAGGCGGGGGCGGCCATGCGGATGAGCATCAGTGGCCATGACCAGCGGCACGCGCAGCCGCCGCCCGAACGGCGGGACAAGGTGCGCCGCCTCCTCGACCGCGGGCACGATGTGGTAGCGGCCGGAAGCCCGACGAACGACCGCCTCGACCAAGAATGGCAGGGTCGCCGCGGAGGGGGCCGCCTGTGGCCGGGCAGGCCGCGGCCAGTCCGGTGTGAGATCCAACCCGTGGTGAGCCGGGACGACACAGTCAGGGAGAGGGGGAGTTGTCGTCCGTGGGGGCGCTGAAGGGTAGTCTCCCTGTTTCGCCGGGTAGCGAAGTCGGTCTTGGGATCGCTGGATTCGGTATCAGGGCCGCAAACGGGTCCAGGACCGCTTCCATCCACGCCCGCGCGGGTGAGGCGGCCAAACGAAACGCTGGCGCTGGCGGCCGCCGCGGGCCTCCGGCCGAAGCTCAAGGTCTTCGGGACCGACTACCCCACCCCCGACGGGACCGCGGTGCGGGACTACATCCACATCGAGGACCTGGGCGAAGCCCACCTCCTGGCGCTGCGGCACCTGCGCGACGGTGGCGACTCCGAGTACCTCAACCTGGGAAACGGCACCGGCTACTCGGTCCTCGAGGTCCTCGAGACCACGAAGAGGATCACCGGCCTGGAGGTCCCCCACGAGAAGGCCCCGCGACGGGAAGGCGACCCGCCGCGCCTCGTGGGCAATGCCAACCGGGCCCGCGCGGTCCTCGGCTGGGAGCCGAAGCGGCCCTCCCTCGAGGAGATCATCCGCTCGGCCTGGCAGTGGCAGCAGGCCCACCCCGAGGGCTACGAGACCTAGGCCTCGGCACTCCCGAGCCCGACCTCCTCGAATCAGCGGCAGATCGCGGGATTCACCACCACTCCCGCGGGACAGTGGTCCGACCCCATGACCTTCGGCCAGATGAAGGCGTCGGTGACGAACCTCATGGCGGCGGGAGTCGCGAGCACGCAGTCCATGCGCCAGCCGACGTTGCGGGCGCGCACGCCGAGGCGCTGGCTCCACCAGGTGTAGTGCCCGGGCTCGTCGCAGAAGGCCCGGAACGTGTCGACCCGGCCCGGGTCCTGGTCCAGATCCCTGGGTGAGGCGGCCAAACGAAACGCCTGTTGATTCCCTCGACGCCGTCGGGGCCGTGGATCGTCCGTCGTCGGGGACCGCGCTCGTCCGGGAGCCCGGGTCTTTCGCTCTGTGGCGCGTGGACGGGGGTCGCTGAGCACACGCCGGGCACCGGACATGTGCCTCAGCGGGCACACGCCCGGCGCCCGGCGAAGGCTCAGCTGAGCTTGAAGCGGATGGTGACCTTGAACAGCACCGCCATCGGCTCGCCGTTCTGGTCGCGCACCGGCTCGAAGCGCCACTGGCCGACGGCGGTCCGGGCGGCCTCGACCAGGCGGGGGTCCTCTCCCTTCACGGCATGGGTCTCGCGCACGGCGCCATCCTCGGCGATCACCGCCTCGACGACGACGTCGCCCTGGACCCCCTCCTCCCTGGCCTCCTTCGGGTACTGGGGGGCGACCTTGTGGATCACCTTCGGCTCGCTCATCGTGGCCGCGTCGTAGGGGACGGGCTCTCCGGCGCGCGCCACCGTTGCGCCCAGCCCGACCAGCGCGCCCACGAGGGTCGCCACGAGCACCGTCCTTCGATCGATCATCTCCACCTCCCGCGGCCCAAAGGTGCCGCTTCAGTCATGGGGAGGCCGCGAGCGGGGTCGATCGTGTACACCTCATTGCAGCTTGAAGTTGAAGGTCAGGGTGAAGTAGACGGCGATGGGCTTGCCGTCGCTCGTTCGCGCGGGCTCCCAGCGCCACTGGCGAGCCGCCGCCCGCGCCGCATCGCCGAGGCGCGGGTCGGGGCTGCGCAGGACGCGGACGTCGGTCGGGATCCCCTCCGTGTCGACGGCGGCCCGGAGAACGACGATCCCCTGGACCCCTTCCTCCTTGGCCTCCTTCGGGTACACGGGCGGGGTCTTCTGCAGGATGACGGGCTCGGCGAAGCCCGCTTCCTCGTCGAAGGGCACCGGTCGCGAGCGTGGAGGGTCGGGCTCGACCACCACGAAGAGGTAGGGGGCCACCTCGCCGTCCATGCCCCCCACGACCGCCCGGCCGCCCCGCTCGACGTTCACGGTGGAGTCGGCGAGGACCTTCCCGCCCTGCCGGAAGACCACGCGGTAGGTCGCGACGCTCGCGTCGAAGCCGACCAGCTCGGCGGTGAGGCGGATGTCGGCCTCCTCGGGGGCCGGCAGATCGACGCTCTCGGAGACCGCTGCGTGGACGTATCGACCCATCTGCATCTGGCGGGCGAGGTCCAGGCGGAAGGTGTGCCACAGCTTCTCCACGACGCGGGTGAAGGCGAGGCTCTCCTCCACCACGTTCGCCTCGTGGGAGGGACCGCCGGGGGCGGCGGCCACGGGGATCACCGTGCCGGGCACCAGGAGCACGCCGGCGGAGACGTCCTCCTCGCCCAGGGGAAAGCCGACGAGCACGGTGTAGCTCGTGGCCAGCCTGGGGCCCTCGGGGGCCGCGCGCGTCGGAGTGCCGCCAAGGGCGACGGCGGTGAGCGCGGCGAAGGTCAACGTGCGGGTCATGACCGACCTCCCGGCGCCGGCTCGGGCGCCTCGAACGTCATGTAGAGCGGTGTCTCGTCGTCGAGCCAGATGAGGGCCTGGCCCGGTCCGAGGTGCGCCGGCGCGAGGGCCGGCGTTGTCGCCTCGGGGCCGGGACGCTCGCGCCGCACCTCCAGGGTCAGGGCGAGGACGACGAGCGCCGCCGTGGCCAGGAGAGCCCGTATCGCGCGGCTGCGGCGTCGTCTCCGCCGGGCGGCCTCCACTACACGACGGCCCGCGTCGCCGGGCGAGCGGCGCGACGGCCGCTCCGCCCAAGCCTTCCAGGCGCGCTCGAACTCCTCCAGGCGATCCCGTTCTTCTCCCACGTCCCTCACCTCCCCTCGGCAGCGGGTCCCGACAGCAGCTGGCGCAGGCGCTCGCGCGCCCGCCGCCGGTGCGACCGGACCGAGGCCGCGTCGATGCCCATCACCGTCCCGATCTCCGAGTCGCTCATCCCCTCCACCACGGTGAGGTGCATGACCGCCCGCTGGCGGGGGGCCAGCATCCTCAGGGTGCGCTCCACGTCGATGGCCTCGTGGGCCGCCTCCGTGGCCGGGTCGGCCGGCTCCTGCAGCCCCACGAGGCTCCGGAAGCGCCGGCCCAGGCGGGCCCGCCGGAAGCAAAGACGACCGAGGATGCGCAGCACCCAGGCCCGGAAGGCGGCCGGCTCGGCGAGGGCGCCAAGCTTGCTCCAGGCCACCACGAGGGCGTCCTGAACCGCGTCCTCCGCGTCCGCGTCGCCCAGCACGGACCGGGCGAACGGGACGAGGCGGCTCCAGTGCCGCTCCACGAGGGTCGAGAACGCCGCGGGGTCACCCCGCTGGGCCAGGCTCACGAGGCCGGCGTCGGACTCCTCCACGTGGAGAGGAGTCTCTCACGCCCGCAGACCGTGTACACGGTGTCAGGGGACCGGGCGAGGCGGCCAAACGAAAGGCCTATTCATCCTGGAGCTCAGCCCAGGCGGGCCTCGCAGCCTCGGGAGGCGAGGGCCTCCAGCCAGCCCCGGGACTGCCCGGACGTCGCGCTGGGCCAGTCGGGGCCCTCTGGTCGGCCGAGGCGGCGCCTCTTGTCCCGGCCGAGGGCGTGGAAGGGCATGATCTCCACACCGGCGAGAGGGTGCCGCGCCGCGAGATCGGCGATCGCGTCGAGGTGCTCGTCGCTGTCGTTCACCCCGGGGACCAGGGGCACGCGCAGGACCAGGGGCGTCCCCGAGGCCACGACGCGCTCGAGGTTCTCGCGCAGCGCCGCGCCGTCCACCCCGGTGAGGGCCTCGTGGGTCTCGGCGCCGGTGGCCTTGTAGTCGAAGAGGACCACGTCGGTCACCGGGAGCAGCGCCTCGAGGTCGGCGGCGGCGCCGGCGCCGCAGGTGTCGAGACAGGTGTGGATCCCCCGCTCCCGCGCGGCCTCGAAGAGGGCCAGGGTGAACCCCGCCTGGGCCAGGGGCTCCCCGCCGGAGACGGTGAGCCCGCCGCCGGAGCGCCGGTAGAACGCCCGGTCCCGCTCCACCACGCTCCATCACCTCGTCGACGGTCATCTCCCGCCCGACCAGCGCGAGGGCCCCGTGGTCGCAGGCCTCGACGCACGTCCCGCAGGCCAGGCAGCGGTCCCGAAGGAAGACGTGGCGGCCGTCCCCCGGCTGGTGGGCCTCGTTCGGGCAGACCGGGACGCAGTCGTCGCAGCGGGTGCAGGCCGCGGGCTCGAAGGACAGCTCCGGGCGCCGAGTGCCAGGATTCCGGGTTGTGGCACCACTCACAACGGAGGGGACACCCCTTGAGGAACACCGCGGTGCGGATGCCCGGGCCGTCGTGCAGGGCGGTGCGGTGGATGTCGAAGACCATCCCGCGCGACGCCGGCCCCGGGACGGGGGTCAATTCAGCGTCCTCTCGAGGATCTCGCGCTGGACCGTCGGCGACAGCTCCACGAAGCGGGCGGAGAAGCCGCCCACCCGGACCATCAGATGGCCCCATTTCTCCGGCTCGCGCATCGCGGCCTCGAGGTCGTCGCGGCCCACGACGGTGATCATGGCCTGAGCGCCCCCGGTGTCGAAGTAGGTTCCGAGCAGCGCCTCCATCTGGGCACGGCGAGGACCGAACATCTCCTTGCCGAACTTCATGTTCTGCACCGCCCCGGCGTGGATCGTGGGGTCGAGCTTGACGAGGGAACGGAGAAACGCGGTGACCCCGGAGCGGTCGTTGCCGCTGGTGGGGTTGTTGGCGTTGCTCATGGGCTCGCCGGCGCGGCGGCCGTCGGCGGAGGCCCCGGTGTGGCGTCCGAGGACGCTGTTGGCGTGGTTGTTGATGAGGACCACCAGGTAGCTGTCGAGCCCCACCCTCTGCGGCCTGGGCCGCGGTGAAGCGGCAGACGTGCTCGTGGACCCTCGCCGCCAGGGCGTCGGCCCGGTCGTCGTCGTTTCCGTACCTGGGGGACTGGCGGAGGAGGCGCCGCTCGTGCTCGAAGCCCTCGAAGTCCGCGGCCAGGGCGTCGCGGAGCCGCGAGGGGGTCAGGAGCTTTCGCTCGTAGACCAGGTCCCGGATCGCGGTGAGGCTGTCGCTCGTGCTGACGTTGCCGTAGCTCTCGAGGGTTCCCCCGACGTAGCGGGCGCCCCCCTCCAGCAACGGTCGGCCCCGGGAGAGGCAGTCGTCGTGGAGCAGGCCGAGGAGGAGCATCGGCGCCTCCCCGGCGAGGACGCGGTAGACGAGCGCCTCCTGCTCGGCCAGGGCCTCGACCCGGGGCTCCACCTGGGCGCGGTAGGCGTCCCACAGGTCGTCGAAGGTCGGGCACCCCTCGATCCCCGGCGAGGGCCGGCCGGTCCGGGGATCCGGGGCTCCGTGGACGGCGCCCTCGAGGGCCTTCAGGAGGTTGACGACGCCGTTGGGCGTCCCCAGGGAGCGGTGCTCCAGGACGTACTCGCCGCAGCCGAGGGGCACGTACTGCTCCGCCTCCTCCCGCGGCACGCCGAAGGCTCGCTCCACCGCGGGGACGTTGACCTCGTCGTTGTAGAGCATGGGAAACGTGCGCCCGGCGCCGATGACGTCGTGGGCGAGGGTCACCAGGTCGGGGTCGGTGGTGCGGTCGAACCGGAACGTCAGCTGCGGCTCGATCTCGTTCACCCTCCGGGTGGCCTCGAGGGCCAGCCGGGCGAAGCGGTCGGCGGTCTCCGGGTCGGGTCGGCCCCGCCCGCCGATGACCACCCGTCCGTTGTAGACCGTCTTGCGCGCCGCGGCGAGGACCCACAGCGACTCGAGGAGGGCCAGGGCCTGGGCCCCGGTGAGACGCCCCGAGTCCAGGTCCCGGGCCAGGAACGGGCCAAACGCCACGTCCATGCGGCCGTAGTTGTGGACTGCCGGCCACCAGGGAGTAGATCCACATCAGCTGCAGCGCCTGGTGGAGGGTCTCGGGCCGGGACCTCGTCACGTGCACCAGCGCCTCGGCCAGGCGACCGAGCTGGCCCGCGGCCCGGGGCGGCGCGGCGCGCCTGCTCCCGGGCCTGGTCGGCGTAGAAGAGGCAGCTCGCGGCCACCACGTCGAGGGCCCGGGCCATGCCGCTGACCCATTCCGGCTCGGCCCCGCGGCGGCCCGCCGCCTCGACGTCCTCCCGCAGGCCCGGCAGGCCCCGGGTCGTCAGCGTCGTGAAGTCGAGGAAGACGCCGGCCAGGCGGTAGAGGGGAAACGCGACTCCCGGCTCATCGCACCAGTCGTCGCTGGGCAGCAGTCGGGCGAGCTCCGGCGGGAAGGCGGCGCGGGCCTTCCGCGCCGTGGTCCTCTCCCGCCAGTAGGCCGCCGCGTCGAGAGCCGCCTCCGAAGCCTCGGGGTGGGTCGACGCCGTCGCGGCCCGAGCCAGGGCCGGCTCGTCGCAGTAGTAGCCGAAGCCCCCGGGCTCGGGGCTGAAGCCCACGGGCGCGTGGCGGTACCTCCCGGCCAGGAGGTCGCCGTCCTCGAGGGGCAGGAGGATGGCCGGGTACTGGGCGGCGAGGCAGGCGGCCTCCCGGGCGGCGGTCGAGACCCCGTCCAGGCGGCGGTGGACCTCGGTGAAGGCCAGCGCCTGGGCGAGCCCCTGCGCGTCGGTGCGCAGGGACAGCGTCTCAGTGGCCGGTGAGGGCGGAGGCTCGCTCTTTGACGATGTCGGGGTAGGCGCGAGTGGGGTCGCCATAGTCGTTGCCTGCGTGGTCCACGCCCCGGGCCAGGTACATCTGGTGCCAGGGGTGGCGTTGGCGGTCGAAATGGGTGCGGGTGCTGACGTAGCGCATGGTGTAGCCGCAGCGGCGCAGGGCGCCGCGGTTGGCCTCGCTCCCGTGGATGAGGCGGCCGTCGTGGAGGCTGGCGTGATTGGGCTCGAGCTCGAGGGCCACCGCCCGCTCCTCGAAGCGCTTCGGGTTGCGGATCTCCTCGGCGAAGGTGGACCCGGCCCGGTCGCTGACCGCCTCGTAGTCCGAGTACCCGTTGCGGTGCGTGCCGGGGACCACCCGCAGGCAGCCGTTCTCCCGCCGGGAGGGGTCGATCGCCAGCCAGACGGTGACGACCTCCATGGGGTCGAGCTGCCCCTTCCAGTAGGCGGAGTCCTCGTGCCAGGGCACCCGCTGGCCGGTGCCCGCGGGCTTGCAGATGAAGTGGCTCGAGAAGAGGGCGAGGTCCGGGCCCAGGATCGGGCTCACCAGGTCCAGCACCGCGGGGGCGAAGAGCCACCGGAACAACGCCGGGTCGGAGAAGTGGGGGGCGTCCATGGCCTCGGGCCGCTCGTCCTCGGGCAGGGCGGCGAGCTTCGCCTCGAAGTGGGCGGCGAGGGCGCTCGAACTCGTCCGTGGGCAGGACGGGACGGTCGAGGACGAGGTACCCCTCCCGTCGGAACCGCGAGACGGCGTCTTCGGTCAGCCCCGCGGCAGCGTCGCTCAAGGTCCGCGTCCTCCCCGCCGCGCTCCGGGTCCCGAGCGCCTTCGACGAGCACCGTGGAGATTGTCCGCCGGCGCCGGGGCCCGCGGTCTTGCTTTACTGTGCCCTCGAATTGTGATTTTCTGATGGGGTGCGCACGCTCCTCTGGGACCGGATCGCGGCCCCCGGCCAGGTGGCCCACGTCGCCCGGCGACGCCTCGGCGGAGCGAACCCGGTGCCGGTCCACACCCACGACTTCGCCGAGGTCCTCTGGGTGGAGACGGGCAGCGGGGTCCACCAGGCCGGCGGGTCGGGCAGCCGCCTTCACCCCGGGGACGTGGTCCTGGTGCGCCCCGGCGACCGCCACGGCTTCTTCGACGGTGACGCGGCATTCACCATCGTCAACGTGGCGTTTCCCGGCCTCCACCCTGACCCATCTCAAGAGGCGCTACTTTCGCAACGACCCGGGGTTCTTCGGGGGCCGCGCCCCGGAGCCGGCGGCCTTCACCGTCGGGTCACCCGAGCGCCGCGCCCTCGCCGCCGCCGCCGCCGAGCTGGCCCGGTCCCCCTCGGACCTGGCGGGCCTCGAGAGGTTCCTGCTGAACCTGATCCACGACCTCGCCCGCCACTCGCCCCGGACCGCCCTCGCCGGGTGTGCCCCCTGGCTGCAGGAGGCGTGCGAGCGGTTCCGGCAGCCCGAGCACCTGGCCGGCGGCGTCCAGGCCCTGGCCCGGCTCGCCGGACGCTCGCCCGAGCACGTGTCCCGCCAGCTGCGGGCGTGCGCCGGCCTCCGGCCGGTGGACGTCGTCACCGAGGCCCGGATCGAGCACGCCGCCTCCCGCCTCGCCCTCGGCGACGAGCCCATCGTGGACATCGCCCTCGAGTGCGGGTTCGACAGCCTGAGCCACTTCTACCGGGTGTTCCGGCGCGTCACGGGCGAGACGCCCGCGGGCCTGCCGACTCCGCAGCCAGGCCGCGATCCGCTAACCCGGCGCCTTGCTGGCGCAAGAACCCCGAGCCGTCCGCTTGCGTTTCGGTCGGTCCCGCCGGCCTTGGCCGGGCGGTAGCGGATGGAAGTAAGATGAGCCGGAAACTACAGGAGGCCGTCATGAACGACTCGTCGAAGACCTCGCGCCGCGACTTCTTCAAGACCGCGACCGCGGGAGCACTCGTGTCCACCCTGGCCCCGTCGATCCTCCGCTCGGCCGACGCGGCCCCGGCCTCGCCCAACGACCGGATCCAGATCGCGACCATCGGCCTGGGGATGATGGGCCTGAACGACACCAACACCGCCCTCAAGGTGCCGGGGGTCGAGCTGGTGGCGGTCGCCGACTGCTACGACGGGCGGCTCCAGCGCGCGAAGGAGCTCTTCGGCGACGACGTGTACACGACCCGCGACTGCTGGGAGATCCTGGACCGCAAGGACGTCGACGCGGTGATCGTCGCGACCCCGGACCACTGGCACCAGAGGCTGGCCATCGCCGGCCTGAAGGCGGGCAAGGCGGTGTACGTCGAGAAGCCCATGGTCCGGAAGATCGACGAGGGCCTGGCCCTGGTGGCCGCCGAGGAGGAGACCGGAAACGTCCTGCAGGTGGGCAGCCAGCCGGTCAGCTCGGTGGTGACGGAGAAGGCCCGGCAGCTGTACCAGAGCGGCGCCATCGGCAAGCTCAACATGGTCACCATCCTGATCAGCCGGAACGACGCCCTCGGGGCCTGGGAGTGGCCCATGGCCACCGACGCCTCCACCGAGACCATCGACTGGGAGCGGTTCCTCGGCGACGCCCCCCAGCGCCCCTTCGACCCCCAGCGGTTCTTCCGCTGGAGGAAGTACTGGGACTACGGGACCGGCGTGGCCGGCGACATGTACGTCCACCGCTTCACGACGCTGCACCGGATCATCGACTCGAAGGGCCCGGTGAAGGGCATGGCCACCGGAGGCGTGCGCTTCTGGCTGGACCGCGAGGTGCCCGACCTGCAGCTCGGCCTGTACGAGTATCCCGAGACGGACACCCACCCCGCCTTCACCCTGCAGCTGGGCGCCAACTTCGCCGACGGTGGTCACGGCCCGGTGTTCCAGCTGGTCGGGGACGAGGGGCAGATGTCCCTCTCCGGCAACAAGATCACCCTGACCCGGACCGCCAAGGTGGACGAGGAGGGCTTCGAGCGCTCGCTCCTGCAGACCTTCGCCGAGGCGGAGCAGAAGGCCTGGATCGCGGAGCAGAAGGCGAAGAGCAAGCGTCGAAACGACGCCCCAGACCACCGGCCTGTCCGGGAACATCGAGTACCAGGCCCCGAGAGGGTACGACTCGCACCTCGATCACTTCCGCATCTTCTTCCGCGCCATGCAGGGCGGCGAGCCGGTCCTGGAGAACGCGGCGTACGGCTTCCGGGCGGCCGCCCCGGCCCTGATCGCCAACCTGGCCTACCGGGAGAACCGGATCGTGGGCTGGGACCCGGAGGCGATGAAGCTGGTCTGACGACAGGACGACCATGACGACAGGGGTCCGGTCCTGTTTTGTTGCGTTGCCTCCGCCCGGAGCTGGGCAATGCAATGAAACAGGACCTGACCCCCTTCCTTATCCCCGTTCCGCCCCCCTTCGCCTCGCGGCCTCCGGATCTCCCTCACGTCGCCCAGACCGCGCCCACCGCGGAAGGTGAGGGCACGACAACGGACGGGTCTCCCAGCGCGTTGCGGGAATGAGAGGGAAACAACGGAAGGGGTCAGGTCCCGTTTCATTGCATCGCGCTGGGCCGGGGTCGACGCGACGCAACAAAACGGGACCCGACCCCGTGCCTTCGACCCCGTGCCTCCGACCCCGTGCCTCGCCTGGACCGGTTTCGCTTGACACCGCGACGTTCTCGACCCCATATTCTGAATTGAGAGTCAGATTCGATGTTCAGCACGTTGAACGGAGGCCGACGTATGCCGCTGGGGCGCTTTGACAAGATCGAGCCGGAGAAGCGCCAGCGTCTCCTCCAGGCGGCCGCCCAGGAGTTTGCCGCCGCGGGCTTCGAGAAGGCGTCCCTCGGGAAGATCGCAGAGGGCGCGGGGGTCAGCCAAGCCGGCGCTCTACTACTACTTCGAGGACAAGGCCGACCTGTACGTGACGGTGGTCCAGGAGGCCTGGGAGCGCCTCTCCCCGGTGAAGCAGCTGGACGTGGCGGAGCTGGAGGCGGACACCTTCTGGCCCGCCCTCGAGCGGCTCTTCGAGGCCAACATCGCCCGGTGTGGCGAGGAGCCCTGGCTGACCGCGGTCGGGCAAGCTGGCCTATCACCCCCCGCGGGAGGGGGCGCCCGCGGGAGCGGTCGCGAAGATGTTCGAGGAGGCGAAGGCGTTCCAGCAGGGCCTGCTGCGCCGGGGACAGGAGCTGGGAACGGTCCGGGACGACCTCCCGGAGGAGCTGCTCATCGCCATGCTCACCGCCGCGGACACCGCGGCCGACCACTGGATGGTCGACCACTGGGACGACCTGGGGCACGAGGAGGCCGAGCGCATCGCCCGCACCGTCTTCGGGGCCATCCGGGCCCTGATGTCTCCCGCCCCCGAGGGGGAGGGCGCCCCGTGAGCGCCCACGGCCTCCGCGGCCCCCGGCGACGGCGTCGTCTTCGACGCCCGGGGCCTCACCAAGGTCTACGACATGGGCGAGGTCCAGGTGCAGGCCCTGCGGGGGGTCGACCTCGAGCTCTTCGAGGGAGAGCTGGTGGTTCTCCTCGGGCCCTCCGGGAGCGGCAAGTCGACCCTGCTCAACATCCTCGGCGGACTGGACACCCCCACCGCCGGGCACGTGGTCTACCGGGGCCGCGACCTCCACGCCGCCGGGGAGGCGGAGCTGACCGCCTACCGGCGCCGCCACGTCGGGTTCGTCTTCCAGTTCTACAACCTGATCCCGAGCCTGACCGCCCGGGAGAACGTGGCCCTGGTGACCGAGATCGTCGCGGACCCGATGCGGCCCGAGGAGGCCCTCGAGATGGTGAACCTGGGCGCCCGCCTCGACCACTTCCCCGCCCAGCTCTCCGGCGGCGAGCAGCAGCGCGTGGCCATCGCCCGGGCCATCGCCAAGCGGCCCGAGGTGCTGCTGTGCGACGAGCCCACCGGGGCCCTCGACATCTCCACCGGGGTCGTGGTCCTCGAGGCCCTCGAGCGGGTCAATCGCGAGCTGGGCACCTGCACCGCGGTCATCACCCACAACGCGGCCATCGCCGCGATGTCCGACCGGGTGATCCGCCTCTCCGACGGCCACATCGCCGGGATCGAGCCCAACCCCGGTCAAGCGCTCACCCCGCGAGCTCCAGTGGTGACGCCGGCGATGAACGATCCCCGCCCTCGACCGCAAGCTCTTCCGGGACCTCTGGGAGATGAAGGGCCAGGCCCTGGCCATCGCCGCGGTGGTGGCCTCCGGGGTCACGATGTACGTGACCTACCTCTCCAACTTCGACTCCCTGCGGCGGACCCAGGGGGCCTACTACGAGCGGTTCCGCTTCGGCGACGTCTTCGCCCGGTGCAAGCGCGCCCCGCTGCGACTGGGAGAGCGGATCGCGGGCCATCCCCGGCGTGGCCCGGGCGGACCTCCGGGTGGTGGCCGACGTCACCCTCGACGTGCCCGGGTACGACGAGCCCGCCACCGGACGGCTCATCTCCGATCCCGGCGGAGGACCGGCCGCCGCTCAACGACGTGTTCCTCCGCAGCGGGCGCTGGATCGAGCCCGGCCGCTCGGACGAGGTGATCGCCAGCGAGGTCTTCGCCCTCGCCCACGGCCTCGGTCCCGGGGACCGGGTCGTCGCCCTCATCAACGGACGCCGGCGCGAGCTCCGGATCGTGGGCCTCGGCCTGAGCCCGGAGTACGTCTACATCATCCCCCCCGGCGAGCTGATCCCCGACGACCGCCGCTTCGGGGTCTTCTGGATGGAGCGGCGCGCCCTCGGGGCGGCCTTCGACATGGAGGGCGGCTTCAACGACGTCTCCCTCCAGGTGATGCCCGGGGCCTCGGAGGAAGAGGCCATCGCCCGGCTCGACCGCATCCTCGACCCCTACGGCGGCATCGGGCGCCATCCCCCGCAGCCTGCAGATCTCCCACTGGACCCTCGACAACGAGCTGGCCCAGCTCCAGAGCTTCGGCTTCCTGATCCCGGCGATCTTCCTGGGGATCGCCGCCTTCCTCCTGAACGTGGCCATGACCCGGGCCCTGGCCATCCAGCGGCCCCAGATCGCCGCCCTCAAGGCCCTCGGGTACACGAACCGCGAGATCGGGTGGCACTACGTGAAGTGGTCACTGGTCATCGCCGCCCTGGGGGCGGCCATCGGCATCGTCGGGGGGCGGTGGCTCGGGGCGGGCATGATCTCGCTCTACAACCAGTTCTTCCGCTTCCCCATCCTCCTCTACCGCCTCTCCGGAGACGTGGCGGTCATGGCCGCATTCATCGCCCTGGCCGCGGGCGGCCTGGGGGCGCTCCTCGCGGTGCGCCGTGCGGTGCAGGTGCCGCCGGCGGAGGCCATGCGCCCGGAGCCGCCGGCCAGGTACCGCACCAGCATCGTCGAGGGACCCCGTCTCCAGCGCCGGCTCACCCACGCCACCCGCATGGTCCTGCGGAACATCGAGCGCAACCCCTGGCGCGCCGCGGCCTCGGTGGTGGGGATCTCCTTCGCGGTGGGGATCCTGCTCTTCGGCTTCGTGTTCCTCGACGCGATGGAGCTCCTGGCGGACCTCCAGTTCGACCTCGTGCAGCGCCAGGACGTCAGCGTCACGTTCGTGGAGCCGGTCTCCGCGGGGGCGCTCCACGAGATCCGGTCGCTGCCGGGGGTGATGACGGTGGAGCCTTTCCGCTCGGTGCCGGTGCGCCTGCACCACGGCCACCGCTACCGCAACCTCGCCGTCATGGGGATGCCGTCGGGGGCCGATCTCAGCCGCATCGTCGAGCTCTCCGGAAACGTCCCGCGGCTGCCGGCGGACGGCCTCCTGATCTCGCGGATCCTCGGCGAGGTCCTGGCCGTCGAGCCGGGCGACACGGTGATCCTCGAGGTCCTCGAGGGGGCACGCCCGGTCCGCGAGGCGGTGGTCGCCGGCCTGGTGGACGACACCATGGGGGTGACCGCCTGGATGGAGATCGGGGCCCTGCACCGCCTGATGCGGGAGGGGGGATCGCTCTCCGGCGCCCACCTGCTCGTCGATCACCGGCGAGCTCGGCACGCTCTACCGGCCGCCTCAAGGCGCTCCCGGCGGTGGCGGGGGTGGCCATCACCGCCGCCGCGCTGGAGTCCTTCCGGAAGATCATGGCCCAGAACTTCGAGCTCATCACGACCTTCAACGTGGCCTTCGCCGCCATCATCGCCTTCGGGGTGGTCTACAACTCGGCCCGCATCTCGCTGAGCGAGCGCAGCCGGGAGCTGGCCAGCCTGCGGGTGCTGGGCTTCACCATCGGCGAGATCTCGCTGATCCTCCTGGGAGAGCTGGCCCTCCTGACGCTCCTGGCCATTCCTCCCGGGCTCGTCGTCGGCTGGGCGCTGTCGGTGTACGTCCTGATGTCCTTCGACAGCGAGGTCTACCGCATCCCCCTCGTCATCACCGCCCCCAACGTCGCCTGGTCGCTGCTCACCGTCCTCGCGGCCTCGCTCGTCTCGGCCCTGGTGGTCCGCCGCAAGCTGGACCGGCTGGACCTGGTGGCCGTGCTCAAGACCCGGGAGTAGACGCATGAACCCCCTTCGCCATCTCCGCAACCGGAAGGTCCTCGCCGTGGCCGGGCTTCGTGGCCTTCCTCCTCGTCGTGGCCCTGTGGCCGGAGTCCGTGCCCGTGGACCTCGCCGCCGTCGAGAGGGGCCCGCTGCTGGTGACGGTCGAGGAGGAGGGCGAGACCCGGGTGCGCGACCGCTTCCTCGTCTCGGCGCCGGTGGCGGGGCAGGTCCTGCGCATCGCCCTCGAGCCGGGCGACCCGGTCCGCGAGGACGAGACGGTCCTCGCCACCTTTCTCCCGGCCGCGCCGGTGCTCCTCGACGCCCGCAGCCGCGCCGAGGCCGAGGCCGCGAGTGGCGGCGGCGCGGGCCACCCTCGGAGGCGCCTCCGCGGAGCAGAAGCGAGCGGAGGCGGCCTTCGCCCTCGCCCGCTCGGAGCTGGAGCGTCACCGTGAGCTCTTCGACCAGAAGATCGTGTCCCGGCAGGCCCTCGACGCGGCGGAGACCGAGGCCCGGGCGGCGGAGGAGACGCTCCGGGGCGCCGAGTTCGCCATGGCCAGCGCCGAGCATCAGCTCGAGATGGCCCGGGCGCGCCTCCTCCAGGCCACGGGCGGGGCCGGGGCCGGCCGGCCCATCGAGATCCGGTCTCCGATCGACGGGGTCGTCTTCAAGCGCTACCGCTGGAGCGAGGCGGTGGTCCAGGCCGGCGAGCCCCTGCTGGAGCTCGGGGACCCGAGCCGGCTGGAGATCGTCTCGGACCTCCTGTCCACCGACGCGGTGCGGGTCGACCCGGGCGACCCGGTGCTCATCGAGCAGTGGGGGGGCGAGGAGACCCTCCGGGGAGCCGTGCGCCTCGTCGAGCCGTCGGGCTTCATGAAGGTGTCGGCCCTCGGGGTCGAGGAGCAGCGGGTGAACGTGGTCGTGGACTTCGAGGACCCGGTGGAGGCCTGGAACCAGCTCGGGGACGGCTACCGGGTCGAGGTCCGGGTGGTGATCTGGAAGGGCGAGGACGTGGTCAAGGTGCCCACCAGCAGCCTGTTCCGGCGGGGCGACGCCTGGGCGGTGTTCGCCGTCGACTCGGGGCGCGCCCGGATCGTCCCGATCGAGGTGGGGAGGCGCAACGGGCTCGAGGCCCAGGTGATCTCCGGGCTCGAGGCGGGCCAGGAGGTCGTCGTCCACCCCGGCGACACCCTCGAGGACGGTGCCCGGGTGAGGCCCCGGGCCTCGTGAGGACCTGGCGTCCGTCGCGTGTCACGCGCGCGTCTTGACGTCTTTGACCGCCGGGGATAGCGTGCGCTACGCCACGATGGCGGCACGGCTCGTCGCCCTCGCCGTCACGAATCCGGGAGAGCAGCCATGAAGCACGCGTTCACCATCGGGATCGACTTCGGAACCAACTCCGTCCGCAGCGTGGTCTTCGACTGCGCGGACGGCCGGGAGGTCGGGGACCGCGGTCTTCGACTACCCCTCGGGCGACCAGGGGATCCTCCTCGACCCGGGGAATCCCCACCTCGCCCGGCAGAATCCGGCCGACTACCTCGCGGGCCTCGAGGCCTCGGTCCGCGGGGCCCTCGAGGAGGCCGCCGGGAAGGAGGGCTTCTCCCCGGACGCGGTGATCGGCATCGGGGTGGACACCACCGGCTCGACGCCCATCCCGGTGAACTCGGCGCAACCGGCCCCTGGCCCTCGACCCCGCCTGGAGGGACAACCTCGCCGCCCATGCCTGGCTCTGGAAGGACCACACCGCGGCCGAGGAGGCGGCGGCCATCACCGCGATGGCCCGGGACCACGCCCCCGAATACCTCGCGCCCATCGGCGGCGTCTACTCGTCGGAGTGGTTCTGGTCCAAGATCTGGCGCTGCCTGAAGGTGGCCCCCGACGTCTTCGAGGCCGCCGCGAGCTGGGTGGAGCTGGCGGACTACATCCCCGCGGTCCTGGCCGGCATCAAGGATCCCGGCGACATCCAGCGGTGCGTGTGCGCGGCCGGCCACAAGGCCATGTACTCCGAGGCCTGGGGCGGGCTCCCGTCGAAGGAGTTCCTGGCCCGCCTCGACCCCCGCCTCGCCGAGCTCCGGGACCGCCTCTACGAGAAGGCCTGGCCCGCCGACCGGCCGGCGGGGATGCTCAACGGGGAGTGGGCGACGAGGCTGGGGCTCACCGAGGGGATCCCCATCGCCATGGGCGCCTTCGACGCCCACTACGGCGCCGTGGGGGCCGGCGTCCGAAGCGGCACCCTGGTCAAGATCATCGGGACCTCCACCTGCGACTGCGCCGTCGCCTCGGCGGAGGAGAAGGTCCAGGACGTCCCCGGCATCTGCGGGATCGTGAACGGCTCGATCATGCCCGGCTACTACGGCATCGAGGCCGGGCAGTCGGCGGTGGGAGACATCCTCAAGTGGTGGGTGGAGGGGGTCTGCGAGGGCGACGACGCGCTGCACGCGTCCCTGTCCGGCGCAGGCCGCCGGGCTCGCGCCGGGTCAGTCCGGCCTCCTCGCCCTCGACTGGAACAACGGCAACCGCACCATCCTGGTGGACCCACGCCTGTCCGGGCTCATCGTCGGCCAGACGCTCCACACCACCCGGGCCGAGGTCTACCGGGCCCTCATCGAGGCCACCGCCTTCGGGGCCCGGGCCATCATCGAGCGCATGACCGAGTACGGCGTCCCGGTGGAGCGGGTGGTCTGCTGCGGCGGGATCGCCGAGAAGAACGACCTGTTCATGCAGATCTACGCCGACGTCCTCGGGCACCCGATGCTCATCGCCGGCTCCCCCCAGACCCCGGCCCTGGGGTCGGCGATCTCCGCGGCGGTGGCCGCCGGGGCCGACGCCGGCGGCTACGACAGCTTCGAGGCGGCCCAGGAGCGCATGAGCTCCCTGAAGGAGAAGCGGTTCGATCCCGGATCCCGCAGGCCGAGGCGGTCTACGACGAGCTGTACGCGCTGTACCGGGAGCTCCACGACGCCTTCGGCGGGGTGGACGGGGCCTCCGCCGACCTCGCCTCCTTCATGAAGCGCCTGCTCGTCATCCGCGAGCGCCATGCCGGGGCGAGCCGATGAGCACCGGCGACCAACGCTCTCCGCGAGCACGTCTACGAGGCCAACATGGAGCTGGCCGGAAGCGGCCTGGTCACCGGGACCTTCGGCAACGTCTCCGGGGTGGACCGGGAGGGCGGGCTCATGCTCATCAAGCCCAGCGGCGTGCCCTACGACGAGCTCTCGCCGGCCCACATGGTGCCGGTCTCCCTCGAGACCGGCGAGGTCGTGGAGAGCGAGCTCCGCCCCTCGTCGGACACCGCCGACCCACCTCGAGCTGTACCGGGCCTTCCCCTGCGGCGGGGTCGTCCACACCCACTCCGAGCACGCCACCACCCTGGCCCAGGCCGGGCTGCCGCTCCGCTGCATGGGCACCACCCACGCCGACCACTTCCGTGGCGACGTGCCGGTGACGCGACCGCTGACGCGCGACGAGGTGGACGGGGACTACGAGGGGAACACCGGGCTGGTGATCGTCGAGACCTTCCGGGAGGCGAGTCTCTCCCCGGAGGAGGTCGCGGCGGTGCTGGTGGCCAGCCACGGCCCCTTCACCTGGGGGCGCGACGCGCACCACGCGGTGGAGAACGCCCGGATCCTCGAGTACCTGGCCCGGATGGAGATCCGGGTGCGACAGGTGGCGCCCGACGCGCGACGTCCCGACGCCTTTCTCGTGGACAAGCACTACCTCCGCAAGCATGGGAAGGACGCCACCTACGGACAGAAGTAGCCGATTTCGCCCCGGGCCCGGGCTGCCATGAGGGTCGGCCCGGCTGCACGGCCCCCGGGACGTGCGGCTCCACGACGAGCCCCTCCCCTCGCCTGGCCCCGGGGAGGTCCTGGTCCGGGTCGAGGCGGTGGGGATCTGTGGCTCCGACCTGCACTGGTTCGAGGAGGGGGCCATCGGCGGCGTGCCCCTCACCCGCCCCCTGTCGCCCGGACACGAGCTCGCGGGGACGACCGCGGACGGGCGACGGGTGGCGGTGGACCCCGCGGTCCCGTGCGAGACCTGCCCCCAGTGCCTCGAGGGCCACCCCAACCTCTGCCCGACCGTCCGCTTCGCGGGTTACGGCGAGGACGACGGCGCCCTCCGGGAGTGGATGGCCTGGCCCGAGCGCTGCCTCTTCCCGCTGCCCCCGGACCTGTCCGCGGTGGACGGCGCCATGCTCGAGCCTCTCGGGGTGGCTCTCCACGCGGTGGATCTCGCCCACCTGCGCCCCGGGGCCTCGGTGGGTGTCTTCGGGTGCGGCCCCATCGGGCTCCTGGTCGTCCAGGCGGCTCGCCTCGCCGGGGCCACCCGGGTGATCGCCACCGACCTCCCGAGCCGGCCCCACCGTCTGGAGGCGGCGCGGGCGCTGGGGGCCGAGGCGGTGCCCGCCGAGGAGGGCCGCGAGGCCCGCGTCATCCACGACCTGACCGGCGGGCGCGGCCTCGACGCGGCCATCGAGGCCGCGGGGGAGAACGCGGCGGTGGACGCGGCGGTGGACGCGGTGCGCCCGGGGGCCCGGGTCGTCCTGGCCGGGATTCCCGCCGACGAGCGGGTGTCCTTCCTGGCCTCGCCGGCCCGCCGGAAGGGGCTGAGCCTCATCCTCTCCCGCCGCATGAAGCACACCTACCCGCGGGCCATCCGCCTGGCGCAGACCGGGCGAGTCGATCTCGGGGGCCTGGTCTCCCACCGGTTCGGGCTGGAGCAGACCGCCGAGGCCTTCGAAGCCGCGGCCACGCGGGAGGGCCTCAAGGTGGTCGTGGAGCCCTCCGGCGACGCCCGGCCTGAGCACGCGGGGTGGGCGGTCGGGGGCGGAGGTCAGGCGGCGGCGGCCTCGACCCGGTTGCGGCCGCGCTCCTTGGCCCGGTAGCAGGCGCCGTCGGCGCGGGCGAGGAGAGAGTCGGGGTCGATGGGGTAATCGCTCTCTCCGGCGGTGCCCACGCTCACGGTGACCCGGACCGGGGAGTTCAGCTCCCCCTCGAGGAACGGCCGCTCCGCGACCGCGGCGCGGATCCGCTCGGCGAGGACCGGCGCGTCGTCGCCCGAGGTGTGAGCCAGCAGGATCACGAACTCCTCCCCGCCCCAGCGGAACAGCAGGTCCGTCTCGCGGACGGTGGCCTGGAGGCGAGCCGCGAGCTGCTGGAGGACCCGGTCGCCCACC
Organism: uncultured Acidobacteriota bacterium; assembly: GCA_963700695.1. GTDB lineage: Bacteria > Acidobacteriota > Vicinamibacteria > Fen-336 > Fen-336 > JAJDNS01. The sequence goes on from CAVOYO010000006.1 coordinate 336,072, forward strand.
TCGTGCCCGTGCCGGTCGTTGATGATCTTGAAGTGGTCGATGTCCAGGAAGACCAGGGAGACCCCGTGGCCGAGGCGGTGCGCCCGCTCGACCTCCCGGGGGAACAGCTCGTAGAAGGCCCGCCGGTTGAAGCAGCCGGTCAGGCTCTCGCGCCGGGACAGGCTCCGCTGGCGCTCGCCCATCCGGCCCAGGACGGTGGAGAAGATGCCGGTGGTGAGGGTCAGGGCCACGACCAGCATCCCCAGGTAGAACTGGATCTCCTGGAGGCGCGGGCACGAGAAGCTCGCCGTTGCGGGTGCGCACGTTCGGGTCCAGGTCCAGGGACTCCCGGAGCATGTAGATGCCCACGAAGGTGAGCATCGCGATCAGGGCGAAGGTGGTCGCGGCGATGATCGCGGCCCGGGTGTAGGTCACCTCGTAGCGAGGCGGGGTGGCGAACTGGCGGTCGACCCAGGACCGCACCGAGGGTCCCGCGAAGTGCAGGAGCGGCGCCACCACGAGGAGCGCCTGGAGGATGTCCCCGACGATCCAGCCGCGCCAGATCCGCTGCCCCGCCGTGGGGTCGAGGCCGTGGGCGGAGTTGTAGATGAGCACCGCGACCGAGGCGGTGGCCGGGGCGATGAGACAGACCGGGAGGAAGCGGACCACGTCGCGCCACCGCCGCAGGTCGGGGTTGATGTTGAGGGTGACCATCGCGCCCCAGAAGATGAGGATCTCGAGGGCCCCGGCCAGGGCGAACAGCACCGCGGTCGAGCGGCTCCATCCCGCTCGCCAGGGCCCCGGCGAGGTTGGCGGCGTAGGCCGGCAGCAGGCCCCAGGTGGGACCCACCCAGATCGCGGCGAGCAGGCTGAGGATGAACGGCGGGTAGACGGTGACCGGCACCTCGAAGGGGCCGAGGTTCACCGGGATGGCGTTCCAGTCCCAGGTCACGTTGAGGATCCCGGTGGCGATGGCCACCGCGTGCACCACCAGGCCCAGCAGCGCGATGCGCCGCATCCCTTGCTGCGAGGGATCTCGGCCAGGCGGGACAGGTGCCACCAGCAGGGGCCCTGGTATTCGTCGTCGATCGGGGGCAACCCCCGGGCAAGCTGCTCGGTCATCGGAGGGATCCGCACGCGCGTCAGCCGCTACGCTAGTGGGGCGTCGCCCCGCGCGTCAAGCCGGCCCATTGACACCTGCCGGCGCCGCTGCCTACCGTCCCGGCAGGGGCGCTCGGGCCCCGAGGGAGTCGAACGATGCCGGAGAAGCGGACGGGCCTGGTGAGCGTCTTCGACGACGCCGGACGTCCGCTTCCCGCCCGGACCCGCTCGGAGGCGACGCGGGAGGGCCTGGCGGTGGGCGCCGTCAACATCCTCCTGGTGAACGCCCGGGGAGAGGTCCTCCTCCAGAGACGCCCCGCGGACAAGGACAACCCCGGGCGATGGGACAAGTCGGTGGGCGGCCACGTCGACGCCGGGGAGAGCCACGACGCGGCCGCGGTGCGGGAGGCGGGCGAGGAGCTGTTCGGCGACGGCCGCTCTCCCCGGGTGCGGCTGTGTCCCGACCCGGTCGCCTTCGAGGCGGCGGTCCGCGCCGGGGAGGCGGAGCGGGGCGCGGTGTTCCGCCGCGTCGCGCTGCAGCGCAATCTCCGGGACGTGCGTCTCGACCCCGGGGGAGGCCTCCACAACGTGGTGTTCCACGTCGCCGTCTATCTGGGTCGGACCGACGTGGCCTCGTCCTCGTTCCGGCCCCCGCCGACGAGATCGCCGCCTTGCGGTACTGCTCGCCCGGGGAGGTGGACGGGATGCTGGCCCGCGGAGAGCTGGCGCCCAACATGGCCTTTCTCTGGCTCGCCCACGCCCGCGAGCTCCTGCGCCTGCCCTCCGTCTGACCGGGCACGCGCCCGCTGTCCGCTAGAATCCCTGGATGGCGTCCATCGGCTGGTCCCGCGTCGAGGAGTCGCTCTCGGCTGCGTCCCCGCGATGAGGTCACCGAGCCGGTCTCCGCGCGGGCCGCGGTCGCCGCCGTCCTCCGGGAGGGCGGTCCCGAGGGGCTCGAGCTCCTCTTCATCCGTCGGGCCGAGCAGGAGGGGGACCCGTGGTCCGGCCACATCTCCTTCCCCGGGGGGCGCTCCGAGCCCGGCGACGACACGCTGGTGGGCACCGCCATCCGGGAGACCGAGGAGGAGACCGGGCTCGACCTCGACCGAGACGGGGAGCTGCTGGGGGCGCTCGACGAGATCCGGGCGATGGCCCGCGTGCAGACCGGTGGACCTCTCGATCGCGCCCTTCGTATTTCGCCTCCTGCGACCCGCCGTGCTGACGCCGAATCACGAGGTCGTCAGCCTGCACTGGCTGCCCCTCGCCCGCCTGCTCGGCCCCGATCACCGATCCACGCTGGAGTCACCCCCACGAGGGAGCCCTCCTGGAGTTCCCCTGCCTGCGGGTCGACGACCTCGTGATCTGGGGGCTCACCTACCGGATGTTCGACAACCTGTGCCGCGTCCTCGGCACCGGAGGGGACCGATGAGCGACCTCGTCCGCCTGGTGCACGAGCCCATCGACCTGGACGCTCTCCAGGAGGCCACCGCCGCGGACGGCGCCGTGTGCCTGTTCGTCGGGGTGGTGCGGAACGAGAACCGGGGCCGCCCGGTGGAGAGGCTCGAGTACGAGGCCTACGAGGACATGGCCCTGCCCCTGATGGCGGAGATCGCCGCGGAGACCCGGAGACGCTACCCGGTGAGCCGGTGCGGCTCGTCCACCGTCTCGGCCGCCTGGAGATCGGCGACCCGAGCGTGGCGGTGGCGGTGACCTCGCCCCACCGGGACGAGGCCTTTGCCGCCTGTCGCTTCGCCATCGACACCCTGAAGGCCAGGGTGCCGATCTGGAAGAAGGAGCACTACGCCGACGGCACCGCCTGGCTCGAGGAGCGGGAGGCCGGCGACCCCTCCCGCGACCACGAGCCCCGCTGATCACGGGGCTGGTGTCCTGCTTCCGACGAATCGAAAGCGCGCGGAGGGGCACCCGGAGCGTGCGACTGATTGGTGAATGCCGATATCAGCCGCGCGATCAGGCCGTCGCGGCTGATCAGGCCGGAGCACGCGCAGTGGTGCTCCCGGAGCGCGCTGCCGAGGCGGCGTGAACGGGGGCTAGGAGCGACGCTTCCGCGCCGCCGGCCGGCGCGAGGTCCCGGGTCCGCTCCTTCTCGCACCGCCACGGGACGGGCGGCGGCGGCGAGAAGGGACCGCACTCCCCGGCCGCCAGCGGGCGACTCCAGAGAAAGCCCTGGACCGCGTCGCAGCCGAGGGAGCGCAGCAGCTCCACCTGGGCCTCGGTCTCGACGCCCTGGGCCACGACGCGCAGGTCGAGGCTGTGGGCCACCGCGATCACCGCGGTGACCACCGAGGCGTCGTTGGGGTCGCTGGTCGCCCCCCGGACGAACGACAGGTCGATCTTGAGGGTGTCCACCGGCAGCCGGCGCAGATGGGCCAGCGAGGAGAAGCCGGCCCCGAAGCCGTCGATGGTGAGGTGGACGCCCAGGGCCCTCAGCCCGCGCAGCACGTCGGCCGCCCGGTCCAGGTCCTGCATCGCGTAGCCCTCGGGGATCTCGAGATGCAGCGCGTCGGGATCGAGGCCGGTAGTGGCCAGGGCCACCTCGACGTGGCTGACCAGCTCCGGCTGCTGAAGCTCGTAGGCGGAGAGGTTGACCATGACCTGGAGGCCCCCGGACCCCTGGCGCCTGCCACTCCACCGCCTGGCGGCAGGCGGTCTCGAGCACCCAGGGGCCGACGGAGAGAATCACGCCGGTGAAGTCGGCGAGGGCGATGAAGTCCCGGGGCATCACCAGCCCGAGCTCGGGGCGCTCCCACCGCAGCAGCGCCTCCACCCCGAGCACCCGCCCGGAGGCCAGCTCCAGGCACGGCTGGTAGTGCAGCGTCATCTCCTCGTTCTCGACGGCGCGGCGGAGGCCCTCCTCGAGGGTTCGCCGCTCGAGGGCCTTCTCCGCCATCGCCGGTGAGAAGAGCTGGAAGTTGTCGCGCCCTCGCTCCTTGGCCCGGTACATCGCGGTGTCCGCGCTCTTCAGCAGGGCGCTCCCGGGTCTCGCCGTCCTCGGGGTAGAGGGCGATGCCCCCGCTCGCCGTCACCCGCACGTCGTGGCCGTCGATGGTGAAGGGGCGCCGCAGCTTCTCCAGCAGCTTCCGGGTGATGGTCCCCACGTCCTCGGCGTAGTTGAGGCCGGGGAGGAGAAGGGTGAACTCGTCGCCGGCCAGCCGGGCCACGGTGTCCGCCTCCCGCACGCTCGCGGTGAGCCGCTCGGCGACGGCCCGCAGCAGCTGGTCCCCGGCCGCGTGGCCCAGCGTGTCGTTCACCTGCTTGAAGCGGTCGAGGTCCAGGAAGACCACCGCGATGCGGTGGCGGTAGCGGTGGGCGTGGGCCAGGGCGACGGCAAGGCGATCCTCGAAGAGGCGCCGGTTCGGCAGACCGGTGAGCGCGTCCCGATAGACGAGCTTCTTCATCCGCTCCTCGGCTCTTCCGGCCCTCGGTCAGGTCGCGGATGACGAGGGCCACCCGGCCACGGGCCAGGGGGGAGAAGAAGACCTCCTCCGGGAAGGTCAGCCCGTCGTGTCTCCGCCCGGTGGCCTCCCCGCGCCAGGGACGCCCGTCCCGGGCCGCCGCCAGGCCCGCCTTTCTCGAGGCGGTCCGCCTCGCCGGCCTCGAAGAGCTCCCGCCACGAGCGGCCCTCGAGGTCCGCCGCCGAGGGCCACCGGTGCAGCGTCGCGCAGCCCTCGCTCACGCAGGACAGGGCGCCGGTCTCGTCCAGCACCGCCACCCCGTGGGGCAGGGATCCCAGGAGGCCGAGGGCCTCCTCGCGACTCAGATCAGGCTGGCGTTCGTGATGCGCGCTCATCGGCCGACTCCCGTCCCTCGGCGGCCTCCAGGGCCGCGGCGGACCTCCCACATTATCCACCAGACCTTCTGCCGCGACGCGCGATGGGGCGCCGGCGGCGGGCCTGGTGCAGCCCGTCGCGGCGGAGGCTCTCGAGGGTCTGCGGCCCTACCCGCCGATCTGGAACATCGAGCGGCTCTGGGTCGAGACGCCCTCGTCGAGGCGGTGCCCGGTGGGCTTGAGGGTGACCGCGCGCACGAGGATCTCCGCCACCTCGTCGGCCCCTCCGCCGTTGCGAAGCGCCTTCTTCACGTCGAGCTCGTCGTCGTTCAGCAGGCACAGGTGGAACTTGCCGTCGGCGGTGAGGCGCATGCGGTTGCAGGTGCCGCAGTAGGGCTCGCTCACCGGGGAGATGAAGCCCACGACGCCGCCGCCCGTTCTCGAAGCGGTAGTTGCGGGCCTCGTCGGAGGGGTTCGGGTTCTCCAGGGGCAGCGAGGGGGCCGAGCGCCTCCTCGATGCGGCGCGCGGGTCTCGCTGGACGGGACGAACTGCGAGAGCGCCACGTGGGCGGTCTCCCCGCCTCCCAGGGGCATGAGCTCGATGAAGCGCACGTGCCAGTCCGACTCCAGGGCCCGCCGGGCCAGGTCCACGACGTCCATGTCGTTGTAGTCGCGGGTCACCGTCGCGTTGATCTTGATGGGAACGAGCCCCGCCTCCTGGCGGCCGCGATCCCGGCCTCCACCTCCTCGACCGAGCCGAACCGCATGAGCTTGGTCAGGCGATCGGGGTTCAGGGTGTCGACGTGGATGTTGAGCCGGGTGAGCCCGGCCTCCCGCAGGGGGCGCGGCCAGCCGCGGAAGGAGGATGGCGTTGGTGGTCATGGCCAGGTCCTCGCACCCCGGCCACGCCGGCGATCCGCCGGGTGATCTCCACGATGTCCGGGCGCAGCGTGGGCTCGCCGCCGGTGAGGCGGAACTTGTGGAATCCCACGCTGACCGCGGCCCGCACCACCGTCTCGATCTCCGCGGCGGTCAGCAGCTCCGGCGACGGGATGAAGCTGAGCCCGCGCAGCGGCATGCAGTAGACGCACCGCAGGTTGCAGTGGTCGGTGACCGACAGCCGCAGGTAGTTGATCTCCCGTCCGAAGCGGTCGCGGGGCAAGCCTCTCTCCCTGCGAGGCAGTCTATCGCGATTGACTTCGCCGGGTGGTTCGTGCGAGATCAGGACATGCGGATTCGCGTGCGCCTCTTCGCCTCGCTGCGGGAGCTGGCCGGCCGACCGGAGGTGTCCCTGGAGCTCCCCGAGGGGGCGTCGACCGAGGAGGCCTGGCGGGCCCTCGCCCGGGACTTCCCGGCCCTGGCCGGGAAGCGCGCCAACCTCGCCGCGTCGGTGAACCGCCGCTACGCCACCTTCGACACCCCCCTGGCCCCCGAAGGCGACGAGGTGGTCTTCATCCCCCCGGTGAGCGGAGGCTAGGAGCGGTCCCGAGGAATCGAAAGAGCGCGGAGGGAGCACCCGGAGCGCGCGCAGTGGTGCTCCCGCAGCCCGCAGCCGAAGCGGCGCAAGCCGGACGCTAGCCCCCCTCCGCGTCGTCCGCGGTCAGCCGGTAGCCGGCGCCGCGGACGGTCTCCAGGTGCCGCGGCGAGCGCGGGTCGTCGCCCAGGTGGCGCCGGAGCCGCATCGACGAAGTTGTCCACCGCCCGGGTCTCGGTCTCGGGGTTCAGGTTCCAGACCTTCTCCAGGATCTCGCCCTTGCTCACGACCTGCCCGCGGTTCTGGACCAGGAGCTTGAGCAGCATGGCCTCGAGGAGCGTGAGGCGGACCGTCTCCTCCGGGCGGCGGATCTCGAAGCCGCGGAAGTCGACCTCGGCGTCGCCGATGCGGGCGTGCTCCAGGGCGCGGTCCCCCGCCCGCGTCCAGTCCCGTCGCCGGATCAGGCCCTTCACCCGGGCCAGGAGCACGGGGAGGTCGAAGGGCTTGGCGAGGTAGTCGTCGGCGCCCGCCTCGAGGCCGGTGACCACGTCCTCGGGGAGGTTCTTGGCGGTGAGCATGAGCACCGGGGTGAAGTTGCCCGCCTCGCGCATCCGCTCCGACGATCTCGAAGCCGTCGAGGCCGGGGAGCATGACGTCGAGGATCACGAGGTCGAGGGCCGCCTCCCGGGAATCCTCGGGCGCGAGGCGGGCGGCGGCCACCAGCCCGTCGTCGATGGTCTCGACCTCGTAGCCCTCGAGCTCGAGGTTGAAGCGGATGCCGTCGGCCAGGTGGGCCTCGTCCTCCACCACCAGCAGTCTAGGCACTGCGGCATCTCGGCCTCCTCTTCGGCGAGCGTCTGCCTCGCTGTCGACGTCGATCAGCCCGGGCAGGGTGATGGTGAAGGTGGAGCCGCGCCCGGGACCGGGGCTGTCGGCGGTGATCGCGCCCCGGTGTCCCTTCACCACCGAGCGAACGATGAACAGCCCCAGCCCGGTGCCCGTCCGGCTGCGCCGCACCTCGGAGCCGATCCGGTAGAACCGGGTGAAGATGAAGGGCAGCTGGGTGCGGCTGATGCCCATGCCGTGGTCCCGGACCAGCAGGTGCGCCTGCCCGTCGCCGTCCGCCCAGGTCTCCACCTCGATGCGCACGCCGTCCCTCGAGTACTTGACGGCGTTGTCGAGGAGGTTCAGGACCGCGGTCTCCAGGGCCTGGACGTCGCCGCGCCAGCAGCAGGCTCTGCGGCCCGAGGTAGCGGATCGACTCCTCGGGCAGCTGGTGCCGGGTCAGGGTGAGCTCGATGGCCCGTCGGGCGAGCCGGGCCAGGTCGAGGGGCCGGGGGTCCTGCACCGGGTGGTCGGTGTACAGGGCCGCGTCGAGGACGTTGTTGATCGTCCCGTTCAGGCGGTCGAGGTCCTGGCGCATGGTCCGGTAGAAGTCCTTGCGCTTCGCTCTCCGGCAGCTCCCGGTACTCCAGGGTGTCGAGGTAGAGACGGAGCGAGGCCACCGGCGTCTTGAGCTCGTGGGTGACGGCGCTCACGAAGTTGGACTGTCGCTCGTTCAGCCGGACCTCCCGCAGCAGGAGGATCACGATCAGGACCAGCCCGCCGATCAGGAGGAGGAACAGCAGGCTGCCGAAGAAGTAGGCGACCGCCCGGGCGGTGCCCACCCCGCGGCCCACGGAGTCGGGAGCGGCGAGGATCTGCCAGGCGATGGTGAGGGCCACCGCCACCGAGATGAGCGCCACCCCCATGGCCACGTAGTGCCACTTGGGGCGTTGGGAGCGCGAGAGCTGGGAGGGTTCGGCCATGGCGCCAGCGCCATCATAGAACGGGCCCGACCGTCGAGCGGCTAGAACAGCTTGTCGATGTTCATGAGCAGCCGGCGGGGACCCAGGCGGCGCCAGAGCCGGGGATGGCCGGCGAGGCGGAGCAGGTTGGCCAGCCGGCGCCAGGGCGATCGCGCGTGCAGCGCCGGGTTCGCCTCCGAGAGGAGGCGGTCGTAGGGCTCGTCGTAGGGATACCACCACAGCTCGGGCCCCCGGCTGGTGTCCAGGCTGACGTACTTCGTCCGGACCATCTCGAGGAGGCCCGCCCGCCCGTGGGTTCGGCCGATGCCGCTGTGCCGGGTGCCGCCCCACGGGGCCGCGGGCTCGCCGAAGCTCGACAGGGCGTCGTTGATGCTCACCACCCCGGCCCGCAGCTCGCGCTGGAGGCGGCGCGCCGTCTCGCGGCTCCGTGTCCAACCGCTGGCGGTGAGTCCGTAGTCGCTGTCGTTGGCGAATCGAATGGCCTCGTCCAGGGACTCCACCGCCATGACCGGCAGGACCGGACCGAAGGTCTCCTCGCGCATGACCGCCATCGTGTGATCGACGTCGGCGAGGACGGTGGGCGGGTAGAAGAAGCCGGCCCCCGGCGGCGTCTCCCCCCCGGTCAGGACCCGGGCCCCCTTGGAACGGGCGTCGGCCACGTGGGCCTCCACGATCCCCCTCTGGCGCTCGAGGCTCAGGGGCCCGACCTCTCCCCGGGCGGAGGGCCCGGCCAGGCGGAGGCGCCGGGTCTGCTCCACGACCCCGGCGAGGAAGGGCTCGGCCACCGCGCGCTCCACGTAGACCCGCTCCACCGAGGCGCAGGTCTGACCGGCATTCATGAAGGCCCCCCAGACGATGCCCCGGACTGCGCGGTCCAGGTCGGCGTCGCGGCAGACGATGGCGGGGTCCTTCCCCCCCAGCTCGAGGAGGACCGGGGTCAGGTTCTTCGCCGCCGCCGCCATGACCTTCTTCCCGGTGGCGACACTGCCAGTGAAGACGACCTTCCCCACGCGCGGGTCCTCGACCAGTGCCGGGGCGAGGGCGTCGTCGACGGCCACGACGTTGAGGACCCCGTCGGGCAGGCCAGCCCGGCGGGCGAGGGCGCCGAGGCGCAGTCCGACGAGGGTGGTGGACGGCGCCGGCTTCAGGACGACGGTGTTGCCGGCCACGAGGGCCGAGGCCACGATGGGCAGGGGCAGTCCGAAGGGGTAGTTCCAGGGGGTGATCGCGAGGACGACTCCCCACGGCTCGTGGACCACCCGGGCGTGCTTGTGGGCCAGGAGCAGGATCTGGCCCTCGACCGCGTCCTCCCGGAGCACGTCCTCGGCGTGGCGGGCCAGGTGCTTGAGGGCCTCGAGGGACGGGAGGACCTCGGCGGCGTGCGCCTCGGCGAAGGGTTTGCCCTGCTCCCGCTCGATGTCCCGGGCGACGGCGTCCGCCTCGTCCAGCAGCGCCTCGCGCAACCGGAGCAGGGCCTGGGACCGCTCACGGATGGTCGTGCCGCTCCACCCGGGAAAGGCCGCCCGGGCCGCAGCGACGGCCTGATCGACCTGCCCGAAATCGAGCAGGCTCGCCCGGGCGAAGGGCTGGCCATCGGCAGGGCTGACGGCTGCGCGGTGGCCGGCCCGCCCCTCGGTCTCCCGTCCGGCGATCCAGGAGTGGAAGGTGGGAAGGTCCGCCGCCGATCCGCTCTCGACGCTCATGGGGCGATTCTACGCGCCCCACGCTCGTCGGGCGGCACGACCCTCCCCGAAGGCCAGCGCCCTCAGAACTCCGGGGGCAGCCCGTCGTCGGGATCGAAGGGAAACACCCGGGCCAGGGACTCCGGACGAACCGCAAGGACCTCTGGCCGCGGAGGCCCAGGCGCCGCATCTTCTCGTTCAGCGTCGTGGGGAGGCAGCCGAGGGCGGCCGCGGCGCGACGCTGGTTGCCCCCCGCCTGGAACAGCGCCTCCATGATCAGCTGCCGCTCGTAGGCGGCGACCCGCTCCTTGAGTCCGTCCTGCGCCATCGGCTCGCTTCCGGTGACCAGTTCCTGTGCCATGTGCGGCCCTCCGGTGTTCCTGCCCCCGCCCCGAAAGCTGGCACCCCGCGGCCTCCAACGCCATGGACGCGAGCGGGGTTGTGCCTGAGAGGTCAGATGAGGACGTAACTTCAACTAATACAGAGTCTTGCAGCCCGAGATGAGGGCGTTGGGCGGGGAAGGTCCGGTTCGGACTAGTTGCTGGGCAGGCGGGACGGGGGCTGGTCGAGCCGGCGCACGTCGGCCACGTGGGCCCATCCCCGGGCCCCGGAGGCGTCTTCGATGCGGAGCCAGTCGCCGCTCGGATCGAGGATCGGCACCACCTCGCCTTCTCGCAGGCTGCCGATCGCCTCGGCCGAGGGAGAGGCCGCGTCGAGGAGGGGGGCGCCGCGCCGGACCACCGTGCCGGTGGGACGCGCCAGCATCCCGAGCGCCGGCGCGGAGGCCGCGAGGAGACCCAGCCCGAGGGCGATCCAGCCCACCGCGAACGGACCATCGCGACCCCGGCCGGAGGCTGCGCGAGCGACGTGCGCGACGAGGGAGAGGAGCAGGAGGAGCACCGCCACGAGGTCGAGCCGGTAGCGCCGCGCCAGCCGGGCGGCGGCCGCCAGCGGCTCGGGGGCGATCTCCGCGGGGTCGAGGTTCAACGACTCGCGCAGCCGCTCCACGTCCCGGCGCACCGCACGGTCGCCGGGGTCCAGCTCCCGGGCCCGCATGAGCGCCCACAGCGCCTCCCCGGAGGCCCCGCGGGCGATGGCGGCCTGGGCCCAGTTCCAGTAGAGGGACGCGCTCTCGTGGCCGTCGGCCGCGAGCTCGCCGTAGATCGAGATGGCCCTCGGGTAGTCCCCCGTCCGGGCGAGCTCGTTGGCCTCGTCGAAGCGGGCCTCGGGCGACTCCACCGCCGCGGCCGGGGACGCCGCCGCCAGGGCGCCGAGGAGGACGACGGGGAGAAGTCGTCGGGTCACGCCCACCTCTTCACCGCGTCCTTCGCCCGCGCGGCCAGGTCGCCCAGCGTCTCGGAGTAGTCTCCGAGCTGGGGCGCGTAGCGCACGAAGTGCACCTCCGAGAGGAGCGCCCTCACGACCCGGGCCCGCTCGCTCCCGTCGGACGCCTCGACGTCGCCGAACGCCTCGTGGAGCCCCTTGTCGAGGAGCGCCGCCGCCTGCTCCTTGGTCAGGCCGGGGCGCCCGGCCCGGTCGATGTCCCGGAGCGCCGCCCGCACCGAGCGCACCGGGGTGGTCCGGCCGCCGACGCTCCGGAGGGCGCCCCGTACGAAGCCGGCGCCCCACAGACCGACGTGGCCCAGGAGCGACCAGGAGGGCGAGCAGGGCCACGGTGCGCCCACCGAGGGCGGGCACCGCCGAGGGGGGTGGGGTCGAGGTCGGCGCGGAGCGGCAGGGCCCCCCCGTCGCCGATGGTGGCCGGCGCCGGGATCGGCTGGCCCGCCGCCACCGTTCCCCCCTCGACCCGCAGGCTCAGGGCCTCGGTCTCCGCGGTCACGACCTCGCCCTCCTGGGGGTCGAAGTAGCGAAACGCCACCGGGGGCAGGACGAGGGTCCCGCCCGTCTCGGGGACGACCACGAACTCCCACGTGCGCGAGCCACGCAGGCCCTGGGGCGTGACGTCGACGTCGGTCTTCACCTGGGGCGGGTAGAGCTTCGCCCCCGGGATCTCGATGGACGGGGGGCGATCGATCCACTTGAGGTTGCCGGTGCCCTCGACCTGAAAGCGGAGCAGCGCCGCTTCGCCCAGGGGCACCGTCTCCTTGTCCAGGCTGGCCCGGGCCTCGAAGCTGACCCACCGCGCCCGAGAAACCGTCGACGTCGGGGAGGGGGAGCACGGTGATCGTCTCGGCCTTCGTGGTCCGCTCCACCACCTGCCCGTCGTCGAAGAAGCCCCGGGCGGGGATCCCGATCCTGAAGGTGGACGCCGGGATCTCCAGCTCGCCGGCGCGGGTCGGGAAGAGGAGCTTGCGCAGGATCGGGAAAGCGCCGGAACTCCTCTCCGTCGCACGGTCGCCGCCTCCCCGGACGGGGGGAGCCTGGGGCCGCTCGAGCTCCTCGGTCCAGAAGCCCGTGAACTGCGGGGCCTCCTTGAAGTTGAGGTCGGAGACCCCGACCTGGGTGTAGAGGTTGTAGGTCAGCAGGACCGGCTCGCCGACCCGCACCTCGTCGCGGGACGGGGAGGCCTGGACCAGCACCTTCGGCGCGGATCGGGCCTGCCGCCTGCGGCCCGGGAAGCCGGCGAAGGGATCTGCGCCGAAGGGGTCCCTCCCGAAGGGGTCGGACGGCTGCTGCGGCTGACGGATGCTGCCCGCCACCACCTCGAGGCGGATGGCCGGGGCGGACTCGGTGCCCGGCGGTCACCGCGCCGACCTCCGCCGGCCCCTCGGCCTGGGGCCGCAGGACGTAGGTCCAGCTGAGCGTCTGGGTCATCCGGCCGTTCACGATGGAGACCTGGGTCGACTGGTAGGGTCCCCCCGCGACGGCGAGGTTGGTCAGCTCCGGCATGGCGACGGAGTCCGGGCCCCCCGACCCGTCCAGGCTGATCGTGAGCTGAACCTGGTCCTCGACGCCGAGCTTCGTGGCGTCGACCTCGGAGCGCACCGAGTAGTCCGCCGCGCCCGCGCCGAGGGGCGCCACGACGAGAGCCGCCGAGGAGCGCGACGGCCGCCGAAGGAGCCCTCACCAGTCCTTGCCCTTCTTCTTCTTCGCCCGCTGCTCCTCCAGCAGGCGCTTCTGCTCCGCCTTCTCGTTCTCCTGGAGGGCGTCGAGGAGCTGCATGGCCCGCTCCTTGGGCATCCCGGCCTGCTCGCGGAAGCGCTGGTCCTCCTTCTCCTCGGGCGTCTGCGGACGCGGGGGCTGGCCCTGCTGCTGTTCCTCGTCGCCTCGTTGCTGATCCTGCTGCTGATCCTTCTGGTCCTGCTCGCCCTTCTGCTGATCCTGCTTCTCCTGGTCCTTCTTCTCCTGGTCCTGGCCCTGATCCTTCTTCTGCTGGTCCTGCTGGTCCTTCTGGTCCTTCTGCCTGTCGTCCTCCTGGTCCGGTCCTTCTGCTCCTGCTCGCGCTTCTGCTGCTCCTCCTGCTCCTTGAGCTGGCGCAGCGCCATCTCCAGGTTGCGCCGGGTGTCCTCGTCGTTCGGGGCCAGGCGCAAGGCGTCGCGGTAGGCCTGGATGGCCCCCTTGAAGTCCTTCTTCTGGTAGAGGCTGTTGCCCAGGTTGAAGCGGGCCGCGGGGGCGAAGGGAGCGGCGGCGTCGACCCCGAGGGAGCGGAACAACGTCGCCGCCTCGTCGTAGCTGGCCGTTCTTGTACAGGCCGTCCGCCATGTTGAACCGCACCGCGGGGTCCTCGGGCCGGACTTTCGGGCGGCGTCCTCGAAGGCGGCGAGGGCCTCGGGGTGGTTGCCGCTCTCGTACTCCTGCAGCCCCTTCTCGGTGAAGCGGCGGGGGCGCAGGAGGACCTCGTCGAAGATGCCCGCGCCCTTCCCCTCCGGGACGGACGGGGCGGACCCGGGCCCGGCAGCGGGCGGCGTGGGCGCCGGGGAGGAGCCGGCGGGGTCCTGGGCGACCGCCGGGGCCGCCGTCCCGAGGGCCACCGCGGCGACGAGAAGGCCGGCCGTCCGCCCCGCGGCTCGCCGGAGCCTTGGCAGCGGGAGGAGGAGCCCGGCGACCAGGAGCAGGAGGCCCGCGGCGAGGGGTCCCTGGTAGCGCTCCCGCCGCCGGTACGACCACTCCCGGGCGAGGGTCTTGCGCTCCATGCCCTCGATGGCCGAGGCCAGGGCCCCGAGGCCGGTGTCCGCAGAGGTGAGGCGGAACATCTGCCCGCCCGTGCCCTCGGCGATGGCCTGGAGGGTGGCGGTGTTCAGGCGCGAGACCACCGGCGCGCCGGAGTCGTCGCGCTTGTAGCCGGTCTGCCGTCCCTCCTTGTCGAACTCCGGCACCGGCTGTCCCGCCTCGGTGCCCACGCCCACGGTGTGGACGATGACACCCGCCTCCTTCGCCTTCGCCACCGCCGCGTCCACCTCGCCCTCGAGGTTCTCCCCGTCGGAGACGAGGACCAGGACCTTGTTCCGCCGCTCCTCGTCGACGAACGCGTCGAGCCCCTTGGCCAGTCCCACCCCGAGGGAGGTGCCGGGAGCGGGAACGATGCCGGGCTGGACGGTCTCGAGGAAGAGCCCCACCGCGTCGGCGTCGAGGGTCAGGGGCGCGAGGGGGTAGGCCTCGCCCTCGAAGGCCACCAGCGCGAATCGGTCGCCCTCGAGGCGGGTCATGAGCTGGAGGAGGGCCTGTCGCGCGAGGAAGAAGCGGTTGGGCGCCACGTCCGCGGTGGCCATCGAGCCCGAGGTGTCCAGCGCCAGCACCACGTCCACGCCCTCGCGCTCGACCTTCTCCCGGACGATCCCCCACTGGGGCCGGGCCAGGGCCACGATGATCCCCGCGCCCCCGAGGAGGACGAGCGCGAGGCGGATCCAGCGCCAGCGCTCCGCGGGCCGCCGCACCACCCGGCTCCACAGGGGCCGGGCCACGAGGCGGGCGAGGCGGTCCCGGTCCCGGCCGTTCAGCCACACCTCGGCCGCCGCCACCAGCGGGAGGGCCAGGAGGGCGAAGAGCCACCCGGGGGACTCGAAGATCACTCGGGCCTCCTCATGCCGGGGCCACCCTCAGCCCTGCCGCCCAGAGCAGCGCCGCCCCCGCGAGGAGGGCGGCGGCCACGAGCAGCACCGGCGGATACAGGTCACGATAGCGCCGGAAGGCCTGCGACTCGATCTCGGACTTCTCCAGCTGGTCGATCCGCGCGAAGATCTGCCGGAGCGAGTCGGGGTCGGTGGCCCGGAAGGACTCCCCGCCGGTGCGCTCGGCGATGCGCTCGAGGAGCTCCTGGTCGATCTGCACCTCGGTGGTGATCATGCGCTCCACGGTCTGTCCGGTGTAGGGGTCACGCACCTTCACCGGCATGGGGACCTCGCCGCCCCGTCCCACCCCCACGGTGTAGACCCGCACCTCCATGGCCCTGGCCATGTCGGTCGCGGTGGCGGGATCGATCTCCCCGGCGTTGTTGGCCCCGTCGGTGACCAGGACGATGACCCGGCTCTTCGCCTCGGAGCGGCGCAGGCGGGTGAGGGACGTGGCCAGACCGGAGCCGATGGCGGTCCCGTCGGGGAGCATCTGCAGCCGGACGTCGTCGAGCTGGCGGAGGAGAACGGCGGTGTCGGTGGTGGGGGGAGACTTGGTGAGGCTCCGCCCGGCAAAGACGACCAGGCCGACCCGGTCCGTGGTGCGGCGCTTGACGAACTCCGCCACCACATCCTTGGCCACCGTCAGGCGGTTGCGCGGCTGGAAGTCCTCGGCCGCCATGGATCCGGAGACGTCGAGGGCCACCACCACGTCCACCCCGCGCGTGGTCACGTTCTCCCGGAGCGACCCGTGCTGGGGTCGGGCCAGCGCCACCGCCCCGGCCACGATCCCGAGCGCTGCCAGCACCAGCGGCGCCGCGCGCAGGCGCACGCGCCAGCCGGGGCTCAGCCGGGCCAGCCGGGCGACCCCGGGGAAGACCACCGCGCGGCCACCTCGCTCCCGCAGGATCGCCGCCCCCAGCACCAGGGGCGCCGCCAGGGCGACCCAGAGCCACGCCGGGTCCTCGAAGCGGAAGCCGGCCCAGTCCATCAGGCGGCCCTCCCGCCCTCGGCGCCCTCGGGCTCCGCCGGGCGCAGGCGCGACTCGAGGGCCGGCACCAGCGCCCGCACCGCGGCCAGGTGGCCCTCCCCGGCCTGGAGCATCCCGGCCCCCCGGGCGAACTTGATCTGGTCCGCGGCCACGGCCAGGTCTCGCACCACCGGCAGGAGGTCCCCGCCGTGGGCGTGGTCGCGCAGGAAGGCGACGGTCTCCGCGGTGGTCATCTCCAGCACCGGCGCCTCGAGGCGGCGCTCGAGGTAGCGCTTGGCGACGGCCGTGAGCTCGATGTAGAAGGCGCGGTACTCGCCCTCGCTCCAGGAGCCCGGCCGCGGCCAGCGCATCGAGGGCCCGGAGCGCCTCGACGTCGGCGGGCGTCGCGGGCACGACGGGAGCGTCGGGGGCCGTCCTCCGGCGCCGGCGTCGGACGAGCCAGACGATCAGGGCCGCCACCACCAGCGCGGCGGCGAGGGCGGCGAGCCAGAAGGCCCGCCCCACGCCGACCGCCCGAGGTCCCCGGATGTCGGCGATCGTCTGGTCGTCGGCGTTGCGCGGCAGCAGCGAGCCCACCTGGACCACGATGGGCTCGCTCTCAGCCTCTCCCTCCGTCCCGTCGGGCAGGCGATAGCGCACCGGGATCGGGGAGATCGACACCTCGCCCAGGGCGTAGACCGACGCCTCGTAGACGTGGGTGCCCGGCTCCACCACCGCCTCGCCGTCGGCGCTCGCGGGGGTGCGCAGCTCGACCTCGTCCTCGGAGGCGCCGCCCGGGAATCGCCAGGTCGTCCCCGGGGGTCCCATGGCCTTGACCTCGATGGAGAAGGTCTCGCCCACGGTGACCTCGTCCCTGCTCGGGGTGGCGACGACGCTGACCGGGGGGGCCGGGGTCTCCACGGTCGGCCGCCGGCGGATCCTGGGCCGCCGTGGGGACGGCGAGGAGGGTGGCGGCCACCAGGACGCCCAGCGCGAAGCAGATGCCCCGAGCCACTACCGCCTCTTCTCCCGGGCCTGGAAGAACCCCCGCAGCGGGCGCTCGTACGAGGCCTCGGTGGAGAGCGTGAGGGCGTCCACCCGGGTCTTCTTGAAGACCTGCCGGGCCCGCTCGAAGACCGGGTCGGCCAGGGCGCGGCGCACCTCGGCCCGCCCGGTGTCGGCGACGAAGCGCTGGCCGGTCTCGGGGTCGGTGAAGGCCACCAGGCCCGCCGACGGAATCTCGGCCTCCCGGGGGTCCTGCAGGTGCAGGGCCACCACGTCGTGGCGCCGGCGCAGCGCACCCAGCGCCCGCTCGTAGCCGGTGGCCTGGAAGTCGGAGATCACCGCGACGATCCCCCGGCGCCGGAGCACCTTCTGGGCGAAGCGCAGCGCCCCGGCGAGGTCGGTCCCCCGTCCCTCCGGCTCCTTCGCGAGGAGGTCGCGGACGATCCGCAGGGCGTGCTTGCGGCCGTGCCCCGGGGGCACGTAGCCCTCGATGCGGTCGGAGAACAGCACCGCCCCCACCCGGTCCTGGTTGGCCACCGCGGAGAAGGCCAGCACCGCCGCAAGCTCGGCGGCGTAGTCGCGCTTGAGGAGGAACCGGGAGCCGAAGTCCTGGGACCCGGACACGTCCACCAGGAGGAGCAGGGTGAGGTCCCGCTCCTCCACGAACTTCTTGACGTAGGGGGCGCCCATCCGGGCGGTCACGTTCCAGTCGATGGTCCGGACCTCGTCGCCCGGCTCGTACTCGCGAACCTCGGCGAACTCCATGCCGCGCCCCTTGAACACGGCGTGGTACGCCCCGCCGATCCCCGACTCGAGGATCACCCGGGTCCGGATCTGGATCCGGCGGATGCGACGCAGGGTCTCCCGTCGAGCACGCCTAGGGGACCTCGACCCGCTCGAGGATGCGGTCGACGACGGTGTCGGAGGTGACCTCCTCCGCCTCCGCCTCGTAGGTCAGCAGCACCCGGTGCCGGAGCACGTCCTTCGCGATCTCCTTGACGTCCTCGGGCACCACGTAGCCCCGGCCCCGGAGAAAGGCCACCGCCCGGGAGGCCTCGGAGAAAGCCAGGGTGGCCCGGGGGGAGGCCCCGTAGCCGATGAGGGGGGCCAGGTCCACGAGCCCCACGTCCCGGGGGTTCCGGGTCGCGGAGACCAGGGCGACGATGTAGTCGCGCAGCCGGTCGTCCATGTAGATCCCCCGCACCCGCGCGGTGAGGGCCCGCACCTTGTCGCCGGAGAGAACCCGGGTCACGGTGGGGGCCTCGCCGGAGATCATGCGGTCGAGGATCTGCCGCTCCTCCTCACGGGTGGGATAGTCCACCTTCGCCTTGAGCAGGAACCGGTCGACCTGGGCCTCGGGCAGGGGGTAGGTCCCCTCCTGCTCGATGGGGTTCTGGGTGGCAAAGACCAGGAACGGGTTGGGCAGGGGGTGGGAGACGTCGCCCAGGGTCACCTGCCGCTCCTGCATCGACTCCAGCAGCGCCGACTGGACCTTGGCCGGGGCGCGGTTGATCTCGTCGGCCAGGAGGAGGTTGGTGAAGACCGGGCCCTTGCGGGCGACGAACTCCCCGGTCTTCTGCTGGTAGATCATGGTGCCCACCAGGTCCGCGGGCAGGAGGTCCGGCGTGAACTGGATCCTCGCGAAATCCAGGTCCAGGGCCTGGCCCAGGGTCTTCACGGCCAGGGTCTTGGCGAGGCCGGGCACCCCCTCCACCAGGAGGTGGCCGCGGCACAGGAGCGCCACCATCATCCGCTCGACCAGCGTCTTCTGGCCCACGATGACCTTGCGGACCTCGTCGATGGCGGTCTGGATCTGGAGGGCCTCCTCGCGGACGGCCTCGTTCAGCTTGGCGACGTCGATCTCGTTCATCTGTCCCTTCTCCGTGGGCGGGCGTTGCCGCCTTCTTCAGACGCGAGAGACCGGCCCGGAGTTTCACCCGGCCGAGCTCTCCGCCCCAGGCCCCACGCGACGGCCCGGGCGCCCGGGTCCTACCGGAGGTGCCCGATCTTGCTCTGAAGGAAGGCGCGTCCGCGCCGGAACTCCGCCACGTCCCCGCGGCGCAGGGCACCGAGGGCCTCGACCGCCGCCCCGGCCAGCTCCTGCTGGCCGAGCGCCTCGAGGTCCACCTGCACCTGCCCCATCTTCTCCGCGATGGCATCGAGGCTGCCCACGTCGGCTGAGTTCAGCGTGGCGAGCAACACCTCGATGCGGGCCGTGTCGTTCATCCGAACGATTATACTGGGTCGTTCGCCGTCAACGGAGTGAGGGCATGGCCAAGAAGAACCACTACAAAGTCGTCATCCTGGGGTCCGGACCCGCCGGTCTGACCGCCGCTCTCTACGCGTCCCGGGCCGAGCTCGAGCCCCTGGTGATCGAGGGAGGGGGCGGCGACGACCCCACCGACGTCCCCGGCGGGCAGCTCATGCTGACCACCGACGTGGACAACTACCCCGGCTTCCCCGAGGGCATCCTCGGCCCGGAGCTCATGGACCGGATGCGCAAGCAGGCCGAGCGATTCGGGGCGGAGTTCGCCACCGGCGAGCTCAAGGCCGCGGGCCTCAAGAGACGCCCTTTCAGGCTGACCCTCGCCGACGGCGAGCTCACCGCCGACACCCTGATCGTCGCCACCGGGGCCCGGGCGAAGTGGCTGGGTCTTCCCGAGGAGCTGGAGTTCCGGACGAAGATCGGCGGCGTCTCCGCCTGCGCCACCTGCGACGGCTTCTTCTACAAGAACAAGGAGGTCCTCGTCGTGGGCGGGGGCGACACCGCCATGGAGGAGGCCGACTTCCTGACGAAGTTCGCGGACAAGGTGACCGTGGTCCACCGGCGCGACGAGCTGCGGGCGAGCAAGGCCATGCAGACCCGGGCGAAGGCCAATCCGAAGATCGCCTGGCTCTTCGACAGCGTGGTGGAAAAGATCCTCGGGGGTCCCGGGGAGGGCGTCACCGGCGCCACCGTGCGCAACCTCAAGACGAACGAGGTGCGCGACGTTCCCACCGGCGGGATCTTCATGGCCATCGGGCACACCCCGAACACCGCGGTCTTCGAGGGGCAGCTCGAAGATGGACGACCAGGGGTATCTCCTCACCCACGGCGGCACCACCGCCACCAGCGTGCCCGGGGTCTTCGCCGCCGGCGACGTCGCCGACCACCGCTACCGCCAGGCGGTGACCGCCGCCGGGAGCGGCTGCATGGCCGCCATCGACGCGGAGCGCTTTCTAAGTCATTGAGGGTCCTCTTCCTCGCCCCGCAGCCGTTCTTCGAGGTCCGGGGCACGCCGCTGGCGGTTCTCCAGCTCGTGAGCGCCCTCGCCGGGCTCGGGCACGAGGTCGACCTCCTCACCTTCCCCCAGGGCGAGCCCCACCCCGTCGAGGGGGTCCGCCACATCCGGAGCCCGCGCCTCCCGGTGGGGCGGGTGAAGGCCGGCCCCTCCCTCGGGAAGATGCTCCTCGACGGGCCGTTCGTGATGGAGGCGATCGCGCGCCTCGCCTTCGGGAGGTACGACGTCGTCCACGCGGTGGAGGAGGCGGCGCACCTCGTGGCGCCCTTCGCCCGTCTTCTGGGCGTGCCGCTGGTGATGGACGTGGACTCCTCGATCCCGGACCAGCTCCGCTACTCCGGCTTCGCCACCCGCGGGCCCCTGCTCCACGTCGCCGAGTCCCTCGAGCGGTACGCCCTCGTCAGCTCCGCGGCGGTGGTCACGGTCTGCTCCAGCCTCACCGACGGCGTGGGCCGACGGGCCCCGGGCGTGCCGGTCTTCCAGATCGAGGACCCGCCGCTGACCGACCGGGACAGCCTGCCCGGGGACGTCGGCCGGCCTGCGCGAGGAGCTCGGCCTCTCGGCCCTCCCGGTGGTGCTGTACTCCGGGAACTTCGAGCCCTACCAGGGGGTCGAGCTCCTGGTCGACGCCAGCGCCCGCTGTGTCCGAGGCCCAGTTCGTGTTCATGGGGGGGAGGCCGACCAGATCGCACGGCTGCGCGAGCGAGCACGGGGGCTCGGGACGGCCGAGCGCTGCGTCTTCTCGGGCAAGCGGCCGCCGTCGGAGCTCCCCGCCTTCCTGGCCCTCGCCGATGTGCTGGCCTCGCCGCGACGCCAGGGCGAGAACACCCCGTTCAAGGTCTTCACCTACCTGGCGTCGGGCAAGCCGCTGGTGGCCACTCGCATCGCGACCCACACCCAGCTCCTCGACGACGACGTCGCGTGGCTGGTCGAGCCGACCGCCGACGGACTCGCGGAGGGGATCCGCGCCGCGCTCGCGGACCCGGAGGACGCCCGGGCCCGCGCCGCGCGCGGCTGCGCCCTGATCGGCCGCGAGTACAGCGTGGAGCGCTATCGCGAGAAGGTGGCCCGCGCCTACACCGAGGTCCAGCGTCTCACCCGCGCGCAGGGCGCGCGCTAGCCGGTTTCTGCGTCGAGCCGATACGACTCGACGCCTTTTTCCGGGCCAGACGTGGTTTTGCCTTGACCCTCGTCCCTGGGCGGGCTAAAAGCGAAGAGGTCGCTCCTCCCTCCACGGCCAACTTCTTTCAATCAATCGGAACCGAGGTCGCTCATGCGCGCGCACAGTGCAATGATCGTCGGCAGCGTGGCCCTCCTCTTCGCCGGAGGGGCCGGGTCGGACCCTCTGGAGGACCCCGCTCGGCCGCTCCTGCCGTCCGGGCTCACCGATGGGCTCCTGGAGAGGGACGACTCTCTCGCCCGGGCGAAGGCCCTCGGCCTCCGCCATCTGGAGGGCAAGTCCCTCGTGCCGACACCGGCCAGGCGCGCGGCGCCGAGCCTCGACGTCGCTTCCCGCGCCGGGACATCGGTCGAAACGACCCAGGGGCTGAGCCGGGGCCCGCAGGGCCTCAGGCGTCGCCACGAGGACAAGCTGCTGGATTCCCCGATCGCCCAGGTCCCTGGGCTGATCGAGCGGCGGCCCAGCGTCGCCACACGCGTCGGCGATCCGAGGACGGTGGTGACCGCCTACCTGGCCTCGCCCTTCCCCGAGGAGCCGTCCTGGCGCTGCCTCGTGAAGCGCTCCACCGACCGGGGGAAGACGTGGTCCGAGCCGGTGACCCTCGGCCTCCAGTCCCCGTCCAGCATCTGCTCGGACCCGGCCCTCTCGTGGTCCCCGGGGGGGAAGTGGCTCTACGTGGTCTACCGGGACCAGCGCTTCACCCGAACCTTCCTCGAGGCCGAGCCCGGGACCCTCAAGTACCGCAACGAGCTCGACATCGACATCCTGGTCGCCCGCTCGAGGGACGGCGGGCGCACCTGGTCCGAGCCCGTCGTGGCCCTCGACGGCGACGCCTCCGGGGTCACCATCGTGTGCCCCCCCGGAACCGACTGCGTGGCCGAGGACGCGGACCCCGGCTTCACCTACAGCTGGCCGGGCATCGCGACTCCCGGGGGTTGCGACACCCGCTGGGTCTACGTGACCGCCACCCGATTCTCGGAGAACGACCCCACGGCGCCACCCACCGCGATCGTCTTTGCCCGGTCGCAGGGACGGGCGAAACACTGGAGCACGCCCGTCATCCTCGACGAGGGCACGACCGCTGGCCCGGGCGTGACGGTACAGGGGTCAAAGCCCGCGGGGGGCCAGGGGGGGGAGGTGCTGGTGGCGTGGTACCACTCCGGGGCCGACGGCCTCCAGCGAGGCGACTTCGAGATCAGGACCGCGCACTCGCGGGATCACGGGGCCACCTGGGACGACCCGGTGGTGGCCGCCGTCGACGGCGAGGAGGCCAACTTCTGGCTCGGACCGGGGATCTTCTACAAGCGTTGGTGGACGACGATGTTCCCCGACGTCGCCGTCGACGGCCGGGGCCGGGCCCACATCGTCTACACCCACGACCCCGAGCCGGGGAACCTCACCACCGAGGAGGGTGACATCCGCTACCTGACCAGCGCCGGAGCCCCCTACGACAGCTGGGAGCCTCCGGAGACGGTGAACGACGACGGTCCCGGGCGGGCCCAGGGGCTCGCCAGCCTGGTCGTCTCGCAGTGGGGATTCCTCTCCGTCGTCGACGTGGTCTGGGAGGACACTCGGCTCACCCCCGAGATGCCCATCGGCCCGGCGCCCCTGTCGTCCAACCTCTACTACGACATCTTCCACTCGCGCCGGTACTACGGGCTCCGCGACGAGTGGCTGGCGCGCCTCGGGCTCCATGTCGGGTGGTCGCCGAACCAGCGGGTATCCGACAAGTCCTCGATCCAGGCCGGCCTGGCCAGCGGCGAGCGGAACGGGCTCGCCGCCAGCGACTTCCTCCCCTACGCGGCGTGGACCGACCGACGGAGCATCGACGACGTGGAGGTCATGGACAGCGACGTCTACGGCAGCCTCATCCACCCCGCCCGAGGCCGCTAGGGCCTAACGAACGAACGACTCCCGGCGGGAGGCCTCGGACAGCGGGATGAGGTGGCGGGCCGGGTCACCGGCGATCCGCGCGTGGGCCTCGCCGAGGGTGGACTCTCCGGCGTAGCTCACGGCCGACTGGAGGTGCCCCCGGATGCGCGCGAGGATGCCCACCACGCTGCCCACGTAGGGCACGCGGACCGACTGGCCCTCGGCCGGCGTGCGCAGGGCCTCGGCGATCTCGTCGCCCTCCGACCCGTCGGCCACCGCCTCGGGTGAGGTCATGCCCCGGTACAGCTTCATCTTCTGGCGGGTGGCCGGGTCCTCCACCAGCAGACCCGGCGCCTCGTCGGTTCCCGAGAGCAGGCTGCCCAGCATCACCGTCGAGGCCCCGCAGGCGATGGCCAGGAAGATGTCCTTGTCGTCCTTGACCCCGCCGTCGGCGATGATGGGCACACGGCCCTCGGTGGCGAGGTACGCCTCCCGCACCGCCTGGAGCTGGGGCACCCCGGCGCCGGTCTCCAGCCGCGTCCGGCACCCCCGGCCGGGGCCGACGCCGACCTTGATCGCGCTCACCCCGAGGTCCGCCAGCCACCGGGCGCCCTCGGCGGTGGCGACGTTCCCCACCACCAGCGGCATGTCCTCGTGGCGCTTCCGAAGCTCGCCCACCGCCGATCCCACCAGGTCGGAGTCCGCGTGGGCCACGTCGAGCAGGAGCACGTCCACCTCCTGCTCCACCAGGGCCGCCGTCCGCTCGACGAAGTCCCCGGTGGCCCCCACCGCCGCTCCCACCCGCAGGCGTCCCCGGGCGTCCTTGGTCGAGTGGGGCTTCTGCTGGTAGAGCTTCAGGTCCCGCATCGTGACCAGGCCCTGGATGCGCCCCTCGTCGTCCACGAGGGGGAGCTTCTCCACCCGGTGCTCGAACATCGCCCGCTCCGCCTCTTCGAGGGAGACCGTGGGCGGGCGGGTCACCAGGCGCTCGCGGGGCGTCATGAAGTCGCCGACCGTGCGGCTGTCGGACTCGCGGTCCAGGGGCACGTCGCGGTGGGAGTAGATCCCGGCCAGGATGCCGCTCCCCTTCGGGTCCTCGATGAGGAAGCTGCGAGGCGTTGTGCACGCGCATGGCCCGCCTCGCCTCGGCGATGGTGGCGGTGCGCTCGAGGACCACCGGGCTCTCGATCACGTAGGAGTGGCGGGTCTTCACGTAGCGGACGTGCTGGGCCTGCTCGGCGATCGAGCAGTTGCGGTGGAGGAAGCCGATCCCCCCCTCGAGGGCCAGGGTCTTGGCCATCTCGTCGCCCACCACGGTGTCCATGTTGGCGCCGAGCACCGGGAGCTCCAGGTCGATCCCGGCCACCAGCGGCATCGCCAGGCCCACCTCCCGGCGCCGGCCCACCGGGCTGTGCCGCGGCCGGAAGAGGAAGTCGTCGAACGTCCGACCCACGAAGAACGGCTCGAGCTCCTGCATGGAGACCATTGTTCCACAGCGGGGCGAGCCGGCGGACGCCGGTGATCAGGGAGTCGGTCGGTGCTGCATCGCGAGGAGGAGGCGCGAGTACCAGTCGGCGCGTTCGGGGAGGGGCTGGTCGAGGAGCGCCCGGCGGCGCTCGGGCCAGGTGAGATCCGGGGAGAGCCACTCGTCCCAGGCGTCCCGGCCGGCATCGAGATGGATCAGGACCTCACCCAGGCGCCACTCGTCGGTGGAGCGCCAGGGGACGATCGCGCAGCGCGGAGATCGTCCGGCCCGCCAGGGGGATGGCGATCACGTCGTGGTCCAGGATCGCCTGGGGCGCGCCGTCGCGCCAGCGGATGTCGGCCCGCTCTTCGCGGCGGCGACGGCGGACCAGGGTCTCGAAGGTCTGCGCCGTCCTCGCTCACCTCCACGTCCATGCTGCGGAGGAGCCGCGGGCCGTCGAGGGCCGCCACCAGGGTGATCGCGGCGAGGGGCGTGGGCTCGGGCAGGCGCAGCAGCAGCGGCTCGACGGGGTCCGGGGTGAGGTAGGTCGCGGGGTCGCCGTCGCCGGCCGGACCCGCATCCGGCCACGGGAACGACCCGGGGCGAGAAGGGGGGCACGAAGTCGAGGTAGATCACCGCCGGGCCCGCCTCGACGCGCTGCCACCGCCCGCCCAGCCTTCGCATGGTCTCGTCGAAGACGTGGGGCGGCGGGAGGTCGGTGGGGATCTGCGGGAGTCAGGACCCAGGCGACGTTCTTCGCGAAGCGCACGTCGTCGAGACGAGGAAGGGGCCAGTGGCGGAAGCGCTCGTTCCAGGGCTGGGAGGCCACGATGCGCTCGCCGCTCTCCCAGGTGAGGCGCCACGCGGGTCCGTACGAGGCGTACGCGCGGCGCACGCCCCGCTCGTCGAGGGCCTCGCGGACCGGGACGAGGTCCGGGAGGAGGAACGGGGCCTCCGCCCGGTCGAGGGTGCGCCAGGCGCCGAGGAGGGCGGTGGCGCCGGTGAGGTGGACGACGGCGAGGGCGAGCACCGCCACCCAGGGCCAGCGGGAGGTCCCCCGCGGGGACACGGCCCAGACCACGAGGGCCGCCACCGGAAGGTAGAGCGGGGTGAGGAACCGGATCGTGTGGGGCGCGGCGCGGGCGGGGAAGGGAAAGGCCAGGAGGGTGAGCCCGACCGCGAGCAGGAGCAGCGCCGACGGGTGGCGGATGCGGGCGGCCCGGACGGCGAGGATCAGGAGCAGCCCATAGAGAAGGACGAGGCCCGCCCGCATCCAGCCGGGAGGCCGGACCACGAAGTCCTCGGAGTCGGCCACCACCGGGACGTGGGTCCCCAGGATGCCGCCCACGGGCTCGTGGAGACGAGGCAGGACCTCGGCCAGGTGGGCGAGGGCGGTGGAGTCGCGGGGCGCCACCCGGACGATGCTGGTGGCGTCGGCGCCCTGCAGCGCCCGCGTCCAGAACGGGGCGCTCGAGAGGAGCAGGGGAACGAGGGCGAAGACGAGCACGCGCCCGTCGCCCGCGGGCGCGGAAGAACAGCCACGCCGCGGAGGCCGCGACGATGCTCAGGGACATGAGGTGGGTCCAGAGCGCGAGGCCGGCGAGGAGCCCGCCGAGGGCCAGCGCGCCGCGGGGCTGGCCGCCGTCGTCGAAGCCGCGGCCCGCCCGGATCGCCAGCAGCAGGACGAGGCCGCAGAGGACCAGGGTGGTGGCGTAGAGGGGCGGGGGCAGGGCGGACAGCAGGATGAGGTACGGCGGGCCGCACGCCACGAGCACCGCCGCCGGAAGCGCCGCCGAGGGATGGAGGGCCCGCGCCAGGCCGTACGCGATCGGGACGAGGGCCAGGCCCAGGAGGAACACGGGCAGCCGCAAGGCCTCGGTGGTCGAGCCCCACACGGCGACGAAGGGGATCGCCACCCAGGAGTCGAGGGGCGACCCGTAGGGCTGCCCCCAGAAGGTCGTGCCCTCCCCCGGGTGACGGGCCATGAGGCCCACGATGGCGGTGTCGCCGTCCACCGGGGTCCGCAGCGCCTCGATCCAGAAGGGGACGCGCACCGCGAGGGCGAGGAGCAGGGCCAGGGGGATGGCGCGGGCCGGGCTCACGGGGTCGTCCCTCCCGGCTCGTCGGCGGGGGTCTCGGTGTCGGACGGGCTCGACTCCTCCCCGCCCCGGGCCCACGCCGGGGGCCACGGCTCCGTGGCCCAGGTGAGCGAGGCTCGGGCCCACGGACAGGGCCAGCACCGTGGCGACCGCGCCGGCGGCGAGCAGGCGTCGTCGCTCGAGGCGCGGCCAGGGGCGGGTGCGCAGGAAGACCCAGCCCTGTCCGGCCACCAGGAAGAGCACCGGGAGCGACGGCAGGCGGTAGCGCGGATAGCCGTGGGCCGCGACGTGGAGCAGGACGTAGAAGACGAGGAAGCCGAGGAGCAGCACCAGCGGACGTCCCCGCGGGCAGGGCGGCGATGCCGACGACGAAGAGCACGAGGAGCGCGACGTAGGGAACGAGCACGACGGCGATGGCCGCGAGGGCGCGGCCCCGGGGCACGTCGCCGTAGGCCCCCCGCTCGAGGTGCACGACGGGCTGGCCGTGGGCGGCCCAGTAGGCGGGCATCTCGTCGCCGCAGCTTCTCGAAGATCCACCACGGCTGGCGGCTCAGGATGGACTCGAGGGCCTTCTCCTGCGTGTAGCGGTACTTCTCCATGCCGCCCGTGCACCGCCCAGTACTCCTCGTAGACCTCCTGCGCGGGACAGGTCGGTGTTGCCCTGCCAGAGGTTGAGGGCGCCGGCGGTGGAGACGGGCACGAAGGTCTCGAAGACCAGGTAGTTCCGAACGGTCCACGGGAGGACGACGAGAAGGGCGGTGCCCACCAGCACCGCCGCGCGACGGCCCCCGCCGGGCCGACGCCAGGCGAGCCACAGGGCCGCGAAGGGGAGGAAGTACAGGACGGTCTCCCGGGTCAGGACCGCCAGGCCCCAGAGGAGACCGGCGGCGGCCGCGACGCCGGTCGAGCCCCGCGCGTCGGCCTCGAGCACGCGCTCGAAGGCCCACCACACGAGGACGGTGAAGACCGTCTCCGCCCAGAAGTGGGCGCAGAACCACACGATCTCGGGATAGAAGGCGGCGATGCCGGCGGCGACGAGGGCGGCCGGCTCGCCGAGGGCGACGCGCCCGATGCGCCCCACCGCGAGGACCAGGAGCGAGCCGAGGACGCACTGGGCCACCTTCACCGCGGTGAGCGTCCCGAACAGCGCGAAGAGAACCGCGATGAAGTAGGGGTACACCGGCGGGTGGAAGATGAAGCGCAGCTTCAGCGGGCGAGAAGGCCACCTCCGGGGACGGGAGGACCTCCGCGCCCCAGACCGTCCACATCCGCTCGTCGCCCACGGGACCGGTGGCGGGCTCGAAGATCATGAACAGGAGGCGCGCGGCGAGACCGGCGAGGGTCAGGGCAGCGAGGCCACGGCGGAAGGAGCCGGACACGCCCGCGACCTTAGCACACCTGCCGAGGACGGCCCGCGGCGCGCCCGCGGCGCGGCCGCGCGGCGTGTTTGGCGGGGCGCGAAGGCCCGTGCTACGGTCGCCTGTTCGACCGATGAGAAACCTCTCGCGCCTGTCGTTGCTCGCTTTGGCGGTCCTGGCGGCCGCGGCCTGTGGCCCCCGCCCGGGGCCCGTCGACCTGCTCGCTCGGCCCGACCTCCTCCGTCGAGGCCCGGGCGGGAGACCAGGGGCTCGAGCAGGTGCTCGCCGCCGGCGCACGGGGTCTCCGGCTGGACGACGTCCTTTTCCGCGGGTACCCCGCGGGACCTCCCGGGGCCCTCCGCTTCGCGGTGGACATCCCTCCCGGGGCCCACCTCCGGGTGAGCTGCGCCGTCGACCCCCGCTTCCACGACCGCCCTGCCGTGGAGTTCTTCGTCAAGGTGCGCGAGGGGGCGGAGGAGAGCCTGGTGTGGAGCCGCCTCCTGGACCCCCTCTCGGAGCCCGACGACCGCCGCTGGGTGGCGGTGGACGTGGACCTGGCCGCGCACGCCGGCCGGGGGCGGGAGCTGGTCCTCGAGACCCGGGGCTACGAGGAGACCGGCGAGGCGGACCGGGCGTGGTGGGGCGCCCCGGCGCTGACCGTGGCCGGACACCCGGCGCCGCTGGCCATCGTCTACCTGGTCGACACCCTGCGGGCGGACCACACCGGGGTCTACGGCTACGACCGGGGCACCACCCCCGAGCTCGACGCCTTCGCCGCCGACGCGGTGGTCTTCGAGCAGGCGATCGCCCACTCCTCCTGGACCAAGCCCTCGGTGGCCTCGATCCTCACGTCGCGCCTGCCCGGCGAGCACCGCGCGGTCCAGCTGCGCGACGCCCTCGACCCGTCCAACGTGACCCTGGCCCGGCGGCTCGACGAGCAGGGGTGGGCCACCGGGGCCGCCATCGCCAACTCGGTGATCTACGGGGCGGAGTCGGCCTTCGATCCCGGCTTCGACTTCTTCGCCGGCCTTCACGGGGAAGACGACCGACGGAGCAAGCTGGTGGACGCCGACGTGGTGGTGGACGCCGCGCTGAAGTGGATGACCTCCCGGCAGGGGCTGCCGTCCTTCGTCTACGTGCACACCATGGACCCCCACGTCCCGTACATCCCCCCGCCGCCCTTCGACCGGATGTTCGAGCCCCACCCCGCCGAGGGCCACCCGGCCCAGGACCCCCGCTCCGACTACCACGAGCCCCTCGACCGGGAGCGGATGGTGGCCCAGTACGACGGGGAGATCGCCTACGGCGACCGGGAGTTCGGCCGCTTCCTGAAGGAGCTGAAGGGCGCCGGGCTCTACGACGACGCCCTCGTCCTGTTCATCGCCGACCACGGCGAGGAGTTTCTCGACCACGGGCGGTGGCTCCACGGCCGCAGCGTCTTCGACGAGCTGATCCGGGTCCCCCTGGTCCTCAAGCTCCCCGGCAACCGCCACGCCGGACGGCGCGTGAGCGCCCAGGTCCAGGGGGTCGACGTGGTGCCCACGGTGCTCGAGGCCATGGGGGTCCCGTTGCCCGAGGGCCTCGCGGGCCAGCCCCTGCAGCGGGCCATCGAGACCGAGGCCCCGGGGCGTCGCGGCGCTCTCGGAGATCAGCCACCGGGGCTTCGTGGCCCACGGAGTGCGCACGGAGAAGGACAAGTACATCCGCCGGTTCAACCCCGACGACGACGAGCTGTTCTTCGACCTCGCCGCGGACCCCGGCGAGCAGTCGAACGTGATCGAGGACCACCGGGAGCGGGCGCAGGTCCTCGAGTCGAAGGCGCAGGAGTTCATGGCCCCGGACCCGTTCCGCTACGTGGTCGAGGTCTCCGGCGACGGCCCCTGGACGGTGTTCCTCGAGACGAACGGCTGGATCGAGGCCGTGGAGGCGACGGGCTTCGGCGACGAGGACTCGTGGACCCCCGGCGGGAACGGCCGGTGGGTGGAGGTGAAGATCGGACCCCGTCCCGACGGACCGCGGCGGGTGAGCTTCACCGTCCGCCCCCGCGGGGCGCCGGTCACCCTCGCCGGGACCCGCGGGGGACGGCCCCTCGATCCCGCCCGGGTCGCGGTGGCCGCCTCCGCCTGGCACCCCCCGTCGCTTCCCGCGCGCCTGCCCGACGTCGAGTCCGAGGCCGAGAAGGATGGAGCGCTCGACCTGTTCACCCCGCCGCCGGACGGCCCGGGCGTACGGGTCTGGCTCGCGCTCCCCGAGGGCCAGACCCTCATGGAGCTCGACGAGGCCACCCGGGAGCAGCTCAAGGCCCTGGGCTACCTGGGACCCTGACGTGAGCACCCCGACCCGGCTCCTGGTCTTCGATCTCGACGGGACCCTCGTCGACTCCACCCGCGACCTCGCGACCGCCACCAACGCCGCCCTCCGGCAGGGTGGCCCCCGACGCGGCGGCCCTGCCGGTGGAGACGGTCCTGGGCTTCGTGGGAAACGGCGCCCGGGTCCTCGTGGAGAAGACGCTGCGCCACGCCGGCCTCGACCTCCCCGCCGACGAGGTCCTGCCGGTCTTCCTGGAGTGCTACGAGGCGTTGCCTGCTCGACACCACCCGGCCCTACCCCGGGATCCCGGAGGCCCTGGAGGCCCTCGCCCGGTGTCCCCTCGCCGTCCTCACCAACAAGCCGGGGCCGCTGGCCCGCAGGCTCCTCGAGGGGCTCGGCCTCGCACCCCGCTTCGCCCGGATCTGGGGGCCCGGGGACGTGCCCGCCCGCAAGCCCGACGGGGCCGGGCTCGCCCTCCTGATGGAGGAGCTCGGCGCCACGCCCTCGACGACCTGGATGATCGGGGACTCCCCGGTCGACGTGCAGACCGCCCGCGCGGCGGGGGTTCGGATCGCCGGGGTCACCTGGGGCCTGGCCCCCGAGGAGCTCCGGCAGGAGAAGCCGGACCGGCTCGTCGACGACGCGGGGGAGCTGCTGGCCCTGGCGGCCGGATCGAGGCCGGTGCTACGCTTCCCTGCACCGCTTCCGTGTAGCCCATGGCACACCTTCTGATCTGGGGAAAATCCGCCGAGCTCCTGGCTGGGGAGCGCCCGTCCCGGGCCGTCGAGGAGGTCCAGACCCTCGGCGGCGTCGGCGCGGCCCTCGACGGCAAGGCGGCGACCCTCGTCCTGGCCGACCCCGAGCGGATCGAGGCCGAGCAGCTCGAGGTGCAGGCCTGGCTCAAGGGCAAGGGAGGCACCCAGGCCGTGCTCATCGCGGTGACCGCGCCCGGCGACGGGGACGCGGTGCTCGAGCGCCTGCCGTTCGTGGACGACGTGGTCTCCCGCCCGGTCACCCCGAATCGCCTGCAGCGAAAGCTCGAGCGGGCCTTCGAGCGCATCCAGCACAGGCGGGTCCTGGGCCAGCTCCAGGAGAGCCTGGTCCGCAAGGAGGCGGACCTGAAGCTGCTGAACGACATCGGGGTCGCCCTCTCCTCCCAGCGGGACATCGACCTGCTCCTCGACGAGATCCTCCGGAAGAGCCGGGAGATCACCCGGGCCGACGCCGGGAGCCTCTACCTCGTCGAGCGGGTCGAGGAGAACGGGAAGCCTCGCGAGGAGCGCCTGCGGTTCAAGCTGGCCCAGAACGACTCGGTGGCGGTCTCCTTCGAAGAGACCATCGTTCCCATCGACGAGCGGTCGATGGCCGGGTACGTCGCCCTGAACGGGGAGACGGAGAAGGTCGAGGACGCCTACCAGCTCCCGCCGAGCTCGCCCTACCAGATCAGCCGGGCCTTCGACGAGAAGTCGGGCTACCGGACCAAGTCGGTGCTGGTGGTCCCCATGCTCGACCACAACAAGGAGGTCATCGGGGTCGTCCAGCTCATCAACAAGAAGAAGGACGAGGGCAAGGTCCTCCAGCCGGTCTCGATCGTCGAGGAGGAGGTGATCCGGTTCACCGCCACCGACGAGGAGCTCGTGGGCTCGCTGGCCAGCCAGGCGGCGGTGGCGTTCCAGAACGCGGCGCTCCTCAAGAACATCCGCGATCTCTTCGAGGAGTTCGTCCACGCGGCGGTGGACGCGGTGGAGAAGCGCGACCCGGTCACCTCCGGTCACTCCCACCGGGTGGCGGAGCTCACCGTCGGGCTGGCCGAGCGGGTGGACGCGGTGTCCGTCGGCCCCCTGGCCGAGGTGCGCTTCAGCCGCGACCAGATGGAGGAGCTGCGCTACGCCAGCATCCTCCACGATTTCGGGAAGGTGGCGGTCCCCGAGAAGGTCCTCAAGAAGGGGAAGAAGCTCCTGGCCAGCGAGCTGAAGGCCGTCGAGCTGCGCTTCGCCTACCGCGCCCGGACCCTCGAGGCCGCGCACCTGCGACGGAAGATCGAGGCCATCGACTCGAAGAGCCTCGGCGCCGAGGAGCTCGCGGCCCTCGACGCGGAGTACGAGGCCGCCCGGCGCGAGCTCGAGCAGGCCCTCGACGCCATCCGCCTGGCGAACGAGCCCCGTCTCGTCGAGGAGCGCGGGATCGGCGCCCTCGAGGCGAGCTTCGCCACCGTGCGGGCCCTGCCGGTGCGGACGTTCGGGACGATGGCCGAGGAGCAGGACGTCCCGGTGGAGGAGTGGGCCCAGGGACCGCTCCTCAGCACGAGGGAGCGCGACGCCCTCCTCATCGCCCGCGGCAGCCTCACCGACGAGGAGCGCAACGACCCCCTCCAGGGGATCAACAGCCACGTGCAGCACACCTACGAGTTCCTGCAGAAGATCCCGTGGACCGGCGAGCTTCGGCGCATCCCCGAGATCGCCTGGGCCCACCACGAGAAGCTGGACGGCTCGGGCTACCCGCGGCAGCTCGAGGGTCCCGACCAGATCCCGGTGCAGTCGCGGATGATGACCATCTCCGACATCTTCGACGCGCTGCGGGCCTGGGACCGCCCCTACAAGAAGGCGGTGTCGCCGGAGAGGGCCCTCGACATCCTCGCGTCGGACGTGGCGAAGGGAAGGCTCGACGGCGACCTCCTCGCGGTCTTCGTGGAGTCGGGCATCTGGGACAGCGCCGCGTACCTTCGCAAGCTGAAGGACCCGTCCCCCTCCGGGACGCCGCGGAGCCAGTGACCGCGCGGCGCCTCCCCCTGGTCATCGCCCACCGCGGCGACTCCGCCCACCGGCCCGAGAACACCCTGGCCTCCTTCGCCAGCGCCCTCGAGATCGGCGCCGGCATCCTCGAGCTCGACGTCCAGCTCACCGCCGACGGGCAGGTCGTGGTCCTCCACGACGCCGAGGTGGACCGCACCACCACCGGCCGGGGCGACGTGCGGCGGATGTCCCTCGAGGACGTCCGCGCCCTGTCGGCGGGATACCCCGAGCGCTTCGGCGACGCATGGAAGGGCGAGCGGGTCCCGACCCTCGCCGAGGCGCTGGCCCTCGTTCACGGGCGGGCCCGGGTCATGATCGAGATCAAGGCGGAATCGGTGTCCGACGACGCCGAGGGCGGGATCGAGGCGCGGACCATCGCCGAGGTCCGGCGCCAGGGGCTCGCCGACCAGGTGGCGCTCATCTCCTTCGACCACCGGGCCCTCGTCCGCTGCCGGGACCAGGCCCCCGAGATCGTCCGGGGCCACCTGTTCAGCCGCACGACACCGGAGGAGGTGGTCCGCGAGACCCGGGACGCCGGGCTGCGGGATCGTGATGCCCCACAAGGACCAGCTGAACGACGCGATCGCCACCGCGGTGCACGAGGCCGGGTGGAAGCTGGCGACCTGGGTGGTGGACGATCCGGAGGAGCTGAAGCAGGTCGCCCGCTTCGGCCTCTACGGGGTGGGGTCGAACCGGCCCGGGGTGCTGCTTCAGGCCCTTGCGGACGGGCTGCTGGACGGCTGATCGCCGGCTGACGGCGGGCGACGGCCGCGGCGACCACCCGCCTGCGGGGCGACGCGCGCCCCACCAGGGACGAGGCGCGCGCGTCCTCGGCGGGTCCCGCTCGCCGCAGCCTCCCCGGTCCCTCGAATCGTCCTGGTAGCCGCCGAACGGTGACGGGTCAGCGGTGGTCGGAGCGCTCCGGGCCAGTTCTCGAGCGGGGTGGTGGAGAGGACGCGATGCATGCCGGCGTCGGCGAAGCGGGTGTAGGCCTCTTCGGCGAGGTCGGTGAAGTCGGCGACACCGGGCACGACGACCGGCGAGGAGCAGTCGTCGAGGAGGACGACGCGATCGGCGAGGCGCGGGTCGCGCTTCCGGATCTCCCCCAGCAGGTCCTCGACGGTCCACGCCACGCAGTGGCTCTTGGCCTGGCCCGCCACCACCAGCGTGTCGAAGCCCAGCAGGTGATCGACCAGGGCGGTGTTGAGCGCTCCCACCCGGACGCCGGTGGCGTCCTCGGCCACCTCGGGGCGCAGGGCGGAGTAGTGCTCGGTGAGGGGGTTCTGTCCCTTGATCTCGACCCGGGTCGGCGACTGCCGGGCGATCGAGTGAAAGAAGACCGCCTCCTCCACCGCCGACACCAGCGCGTGGCCGATGCCGCCCACCATGGAGTGGTAGGGCCAGACCACGAGGGGGTACTGGCCTCCCTCGTGGAGCCGCCTGACGTAGTGAAGGGCCCACGCCTCGACGTCGAACCCCGGGTCGGGGCGCACCGCGTCGGCGACGTGGGGGTTGACGCTCCAGCGCCCGGACTCCACGTCCTCGAGGGCGATCACCGTGTGGGGAGCGGGGTGATGCCCGTCCTCCCCGACCCAGAACACCGGGTGGAAGATCTGGACCGCGGTGTGGGTGTCCAGGGTGACCACGACCTGGGTGAGGCGAGCGAGGTTGTGGTAGACGAAGGCGCAGAGGCGCTCGTTGTCCTCGACCGCGCCGCGCCCCGACCGGCCGCCCACGAACAGCTCGAACTCGGGCAGGCAGAAGGTGTTCTGGACGTCGATGAGGAGAAGGCCGGTTCGCCCGGTGTCCTCCGCCGCCGGGCGCGATCCCGTGGGTCTCGGCCCAGGCTCGCGCCTCGGCCGCGCGCTCGCCGTAGGGCACGCGGAAGACACGCGAGACCGACTCCGGCGCGACGTGCGCCGGCAGCGGGAGCGTCACCCCTCCGTCCCGGCCAGGGGGTGGATGACGAGGCCCGAGGGCAGCTTGGGGTGGAAGAAGGTGCTCTTGGCCGGCATCGACTCCCCGGCGTCGGCCACGTCCACGATCTGCTGGACCGGGGTGCCCCGCAGGAGCGCGGCGAGGCGGCAGGCCCCGGTGGCCACCGCCTCCTCGGCCTCGGCCAGGGAGTGGACGTAGCTCACGGCGCTGTCGGGCACGCCGAGGAGCGGACCGAGGACCCCGTGGTGGAGGAGGTAGGGGTCGAGGGCCCGCAGGCACGCCGGCGCGTCGGCGGGCAGCAGGGACTCCGCCTCGGGCTTGGCCTCCGCCACCAGCGCCCCGCGGCCGGGCTCGGCGAGGGCGAAGGCCCATCGGGCGGACGACGCGGCCACCGCCCTGGCCGCCGAGGCGGGGTCGGGGGCGCGGGAGACCTCGAAGTGGGTCGCCAGCCGCGGGGCCGCCTCGTCCAGGGACGGGCCCTCGGACAGGATGCGGTGGTAGGGCAGCACCAGGAGACCCGGATCCTCGATGGGGGTCAGGTAGCCGAGGGTCCAGGCCCCCTCGGGGCCGTGCTCGTCGCGCCAGCGGAGGGCGGTGGCGTGACGGTGGTGGCCGTCGGCGATGTAGGCCGGGATGGGGCGCAGGAAGGACTCCCACCCGCCGACCGCCTCGGCCTCGACGATCCGCCACAGGCGGTGCTCGATCCCATCGTCGTCGGTGAAGTGGGCGATCGGCGCCTCGGCCATGGTGTCGGCCTGAAGCGCCGCGAAGCGGCCCTCGGGGTCGGGGAACATCATGAAGATCGGGCTGAAGTTGACCCGCGTCGTCTTCAGCAGCCGCCAGCGGTCTTCCTTGGCCGCCTTGCGGGTGTGCTCGTGGGGCAGGATGACCCGCCGCTCCGGGTCCTCGGCACGGAAGCGCGCCAGAAGGCCCACGCGCCGGAGCGCCAGGCCCTCGACGGTGAACGTCTGCTCGAGGAGGTAGAGGGCCGGGCGCGCCTCGCGGACGAGGGCTCCCTCCTCGATCCACCCGTGGAGGGTCGACCCGGCCTCGGCGTAGCCGTCGTCCCCCGGGGTGCGGTTGAGGACGGCCCGGACGATGTTGCGGGGGTCGCGGTCGTACAGCGCGTCTCGCTGGGCCGGCGAGATCACGTCGTACGGCGGGGCCAGGACGCGGCTCAGCTCGGCGCCGTCGCGGGGGTAGCGGATTCCTCGAAAGGGCTGGATCTCGGGCACGGCGCGTGGTTCTCCTCAGGGGGCGCCGGAGCGGCGCTCCTCAAAGCGAGCATGGTACCTAATCCCGGGCCCGGACGGCGCCCCGCCGCCGGGCGGGGGGAGCCTCAGCGTCGCTTCTTCTTCTTGTTCTTCTTCTTGCGGATCCGGGCCGGGCGGACGAAGGCGAGGGCGAAGGCCAGGATCGCCACGACGATCTCCCAGGGGGCGAGCCACACCCCGCTCACCATGCCCCGGGCCCACGCGGCGGCCCCGACCCCCACGATGGCCACCGCCGGCGACACCGCCAGCGCCGTCGCCCACCGCGCGCGGCCCAGGGGAAGCAGCAGGTTCGGAAGGAGGAGCAGCCCGAGGGCCGCCACCGGGTGGCGCCAGAAGAGGACGCCGAACAGGGCTGCCTGCAGGAGGCGAGCCGCGAGGGCCGGCCCGCCGGCGGCCAGCCCGGTCCGCAGCCCGGGGAGGACGCTGACGCCGGCGAGCGCGAGAAGAGCGGTGGGACCGAGCACGTGGCCGAGGAGCGCGAACCAGCGCGTCTCCTCCGCCGGCCCCCGGGGCGTGCCGTCGAGGGCCCGCACCGAGCCGAGCAGTCCGGCGCCCATTCGCCCCAGCGACGCGGCGTCGAGCTTGTCCGCGGTGTCCGTGGCCTGGTGGTAGTGGGGGTAGAAGGCGGTGAACGAGGAGTCGGAGACGAAGACCGCGGGGATCCCGGCCTGGAGGAACGAGAGGTCGTCCCCGTACAGCCGCGCCCGAAACGTGCGGACGGTGGGCTGGTAGACCCAGGAGATCCACGGGTCGCCCACCCCGAAGGGGGCGCCCTCGGCGCTCGCTCCCGAGAGGACGGACCGGACCACCCACTCCGGCGCCACGACCGAGCGACCCTGCTCCCGGGGGTCGGGGTAGGCGAGGGGGTGGATCACCGGCGTGCCGCCCGTCCATCCCGCCATCTCGATGACGAGGGCGGCCACGATCCGCCTCGCGTCGGGCCCCAGCCTCTCGATCCAGGCGCGCGACCCCGCGGTCTGCCCCAGGCCCGTGGACCAGGACTCCTCCCCGTCGAAGGACACGAAGACGAAGGTGCGGGTCCGGGTCGGCGCCACCGCCATCGCCCGGGCGAGCTCGATCAGCAGCCCCACCCCGCCGCCGTCGTCGTAGGCCCCGGGGGCCCCGGGGGCGGTGTCGTGGTGCGCCCCCACCACGATCATCTCGTCGCTGGGGCCGCGGAGGGTGCCGATCACGTTGGTGCCCCGGATCCCGTGGCGCTCGAAGCCCTGGAGGTCGACCTCGGTGAGGCCGGCATCGCGGAGCTCCGCCGCCACGTAGCGGGCGGCGGCCTCGCTGCGGGGCGAGCCCCAGGGGTGGGGCCCGAGAGCCGCCAGCGCCGACGCGTGACGAAGCGCGGCCTCCCCGTCGATCGAGGCGGCGAGCAGCAGACCGAGAAGAAGGTGCATGAGGAGGGCGATTATAGCCGCCAGGGCCGTGTGCTAGACTCGCCCGCATCCCCAGGAGGCTTCGTTCGATGGGTCGACTTGTCGCTCTCTGGCTGGCTCTGGCAGGCTGGATCGTGGTGCCGGTCGCCGCGGGCACCCTGAACGGGCGAGTCGAGATGCTCGAGAAGAAGGGTCGCAAGGCCACGGACCTTTCGGAGGTCGTGGTCTGGGTCGAGGGTCCGGAGGTCAAGCCGGAGCCCGCCACCGCGACGATCACGATGGTGAAGAAGAGCTTCGAGCCACCCCTGGTGGTGGTGCCGGTGGGCGGGGCGGTCGCCTTTCCGAACCTGGACCCGATCCTGCACAACGCCTTCTCGGTGTCCGGGGAGAACCGCTTCGACCTCGAGCTCTACAAGAAGCCCCAGAGCCGCTCCCAGGTCTTCGAGCACCCCGGGGTGGTGCGGGTCTACTGCAACATCCACCCCCAGATGAGCGCCTACGTCGTCGTGCGGGACAACCCCTTCTGGGCCCAGGCCCGACAGGACGGCGGCTTCTCCATCGCCGGGGTTCCTCCCGGGACGTGGACCGTCCGGGCGTGGCACCCGCGGGCGGAGGAGGTCACCCGCGAGGTGACGGTCTCCGAGACCGGCGCCGTGAGCGTGGCCCTGACCCTCGACGCCTCGACGTACCGGCGTGTCCCCCACCGGAACAAGCACGGAAAGAAGTACAAGAAGGGCCGCTACTAGTGAGGAGGCGCGCGTGGGCCTGACCCAGAAGATCCTGTTCCTCACCGGCGGAATGATCGTCTCGCTGCTGGGGATCACCCTGGCCTTCACCACGGTGCAGGCCGACCGCCTCGCCCGCGACACCATCGACGAGGGCCTCCGGGAGACCCGGGACGTCCTGAAGGCGCTCCAGGCCGATCGCTTCGAGAAGCTCCACCTGGGGGTCCGGGTCCTGGCCAACGACCCCTACTTCAAGGCCGCGCTCAACGAGCGGGACGAGGCCACCACCCTGGACTCCCTGCAGGAGCGAGGGCTGGACCTCGACGCCGACTTCATGCTCGCCACCGACTGGGACGGGGTCCTGGTGGCGCGCACCGACCAGCCCGGGACGACCGGCGACGACCTCTCCGGGGACCCCCTGATCCTGAGCGCGTTCGAGGGCGAGGAGGCCGCCACCCTGCGGCTCGAGGGTGATCGCCTCGCCACCGCGGTGGCGGTGCCCATGCTCACCGGGCCCGAGCTGGTAGGGGTCCTGGTAGCGGGCTACGTCATCGACGAGGAAGTGGCGCAGGAGGTGCGTCGGCTGACCCGCAGCGAGATCGCCTACGTGGTGGAGGAGCTGGGGCAGCGTCGGCTGACCGCCTCGTCGCTGGGGCCCCGGGAGGGAGCGCTGGCCGCGATGCTCAACGCCCCGGAGATCGTCCTCGCCGGAGACCGGCCCTTCGAGATCGACCTTTCCGGCGAGCGCTTCATCGGGGTGCGCATCCCGCTCCTGACCGCGGAGGAGGAGGAGATCGGCACCGCCCTCGCCCTGCGCAGCCTGTCCGCCGAGACCGCGGGCTTCCGGCAGTTCCGCGCCAGCCTGATCGCGGTCTCCCTCGGGGTGATGGTGCTGGCGCTGCTGGTGGCCTGGCTGGTGGCCTCGCGGATCACCGGGCCGGTGCGGACCCTGGTGGGTCTCGTGGACCGGGCCCGGGACGGGTCCTTCAGCGGCGCGGTGGCGGTGCGCAGCAGCGACGAGATCGGGGTGCTGGCCCGGGCGTTCAACGGCCTTCTCGCCGATCTGCGGGAGAAGGACGAGGCCATCCAGTACCTGCGCGAGGGCCTGACCGCGCTGCGGCAGGTCACCCAGTCCAGCGCGGGCCCGGCGGCGCCGACCCCCGCCGACGAGACCCTCGCGGCCGACTCCCCCACCCGACCGGTGTCCCGCTCCCTCGAGCGCGGACAGGTCTTCGCCAACCGCTACGAGATCCAGGGCACGCTGGGCAAGGGGGGAATGGGGGTCGTCTACCGCGCTCGGGACCGCCAGCTGGACGAGGTGGTGGCCCTCAAGCTCCTGCGCCCCGAGGCCCTGGCCACCGAGCCCACGCTTCTCGATCGCTTCAAGCAGGAGATCAAGCTGGCCCGGCGCATCACCCACCGGAACGTCCTCCGGACCCACGACTTCGGCGAGGCGGACGGCGTCCCCTTCATCTCCATGGAGTACCTCGAGGGGGTGACGCTGAAGGAGCTCGTCCGCAACCGGGGGGCGCTTCCCCTGGGAGTGGGGCTGTCCTTCGCCAAGCAGATGTGCCACGGCCTCGAGGCGGCCCACGCCCGCGGGGTCATCCACCGGGACATCAAGCCCCACAACATGCTCATCATCCCCGAGTCCGGCGAGCTGAAGATCATGGACTTCGGGATCGCCCGCCCCACCCAGGTGAGCGGGCAGGACCCGTCCCTCACCACCGCGGGGACGGTCATGGGCACCCCCGACTACATGTCACCGGAGCAGGCCCAGGGGCGCCCCGCCGACTTCCGCTCGGACATCTACTCGCTGGGCGTGGTGCTGTTCGAGTCCCTCACCGGGAAGCTGCCGTTCAGCGGCGAGACGGTCACCCAGATCGTGATCGCTCACATCCAGCAACCGCCGCCGAGCCCCCGCAGCATCAACCCGCACCTGCCGAAGGCCCTGGAGACGGCGGTGCTGCAGTGCCTCCAGAAGGACCCCGCCCAGCGCTTCCAGAAGGTCGAGGTGCTGGCCCAGGTCCTCAGCCGCATCTCCACGGGCGGGACCGCCGCGGCCTAGCGTCAGACCCCGAGGGCCTTCGCCGCCCGCTCGCAGTCCTCTTCCCGGACGTAGATCACGTACCCGTACGTCCCGGACCCGTCCGAGACCCCGGTGGAGGCGTACACGTTCACGTCCGCCCGGTACAGCTTCTCGTGGGCGTCGACCAGCGCGCCGAGCTCGTCGTCACCCTGGAGAAGCAGTGCCGGGTGGGGGCCGTCGAGCTCCAGGCGCGCCTTTCCGGCCTCGCTGGCCAGCTTCGCGGGATCGGCCGGGAACAGGGTGAGCTGCGTGCGGTCCGGCCCCACCGGCACCGCGGTGAAGGCCAGGAGATCCACTCCCAGGGCCGCGAGGGTGGAGAGGACCCGGTAGGCCTCGCCCGGCTGGTCCACGCTGGTGGCGTGGAAGTACTCGACACGGCGAATCGTGTTGGCCATGTCCGCTCCTCCTGGGAGCCGCCAGGACCTCCGCCCCCCCCGGGCGAGTGGAGCTTACTCCATTCGGGCGGCGGGCCGCGCCCCTCAGCCTTCGACGGCCGAGAGGGTCTCCCGGCTCGCCCCGGCCCGGAGCGCGGCGGCCTTGTCGAGGGCCTGCTCCAGGTCGGCCCAGAGGTCCTCGGGGTCCTCGAGGCCCACCGACACGCGGAGGAGGCTCTCGGAGATCCCGGTCGCCTCCCGCCCCTCCTCGGTCACGCAGTGGTGGGTGAGGCCGGCGGGGTGCTGGATGAGGGTGTCGGTCGCCCCGAGGCTGACCGCCGAGACCAGGAGCTCGACGGACTCCATGACCCGGGCCGCCGCCTCGAACCCGCCCAGGAGCTCGAAGGCGATGACGCTGCCAGGGCCGTCCATCTGCCGTCCCACGAGGCCCCGGGGGTCGTGGCCGGGCAGGCCCGGGAAGTGGACCGCGCTCACCTCCGGGTGAGCGGCGAGGCGCTCCGCGATGATCCGCGCGCCGTCCTGGGCCGTGCGCACCCGGACCGCCAGGGTCGGCAGGCCACGGTGAAGGAGGAACGCCGCCAGCGGGTGCAGGAGCGCGCCGGTGGCCACGCGGACCTTTCGCAGCCGGGCCGCCCACTCCGCGCCGGTGGCCACGATCCCGGCGATGACGTCGCCGTGACCGCCCAGGAACTTGGTGGCGCTGTGCAGGACCATGGTCGCCCCCTGCTCGAGGGGACGCTGCAGGACCGGGGTCATGAACGTCGAGTCCACGACCACCGGGACGCCCCGCGCCTGCCGCACCGCGTCCTCGATGTCCACCAGGCTGAGGGTGGGGTTGCCGGGGGTCTCGAGGACCACGAGGGCGGTGTCGGGCCGGATGGCCGCCCCGATGCCGTCGGGAGTCACGAAGCTCACCTCGAGCCCGAGGAGTCCCTGCTCGAGGAGCGCGTCGCTGCCGCCGTAGAGCGGCCGCACCGCCACGACATGGTTCTTGTCGTCCCCTCGTGCCGCGAGAAGTGTCGCGGTGAGGGCCGCCATGCCCGACCCGAACGCCACCGCCTCGTCGGCCCCTTCCAGCGCGGCCAGGGCGGTCTCGTACCGGGCCACCGTGGGGTTGTGGAGGCGGGCGTAGATGAAGCTGCCGGTGGGATGGCCTCCCGCGCCCATCGCATCCATGGAGGCCGTCGCCTCGCTGAGGGGACCGGTGGGGTAGGTCGTCGACAGGTCGAGGGGGGGCGCGTGGACCCCCAGCTCGCCGAAATCCTCCCGGCCGGCGTGCACCGTCAGAGTCTCGAACGACAAGCCCTTGGAGCGAATTGTCTTCGGCTTCATAGTGTCCATATGTTCGCCATTCGGTGTATTCTGAGTCAACCAAATTGACTTCGGAGGAACATGGTGGAAGCCGTGCACGACCGAACCGATCACGCCATCCTGGCCGCCTTGCAGAACGATGCACGGCTGTCGAACAAGGAGCTGGCCGCCCTGGTGGGGCTGGCCCCGTCGAGCTGCCTGGAGCGAGTGCGTCGCCTCCGGGAGGACGGGGTCCTGACCGCCTTCCGCGCCCAGGTGGACCCCCGAGCCCTCGGCATCACCATCCAGGCCCTGGTCTTCGTCAGCCTCGACCGCCACGCCCGGGAGCAGGTGGAGAGCTTTCGCACCCACGCCCTGTCGCTGCGTGAGGCCATCGGCGTCTTTCACGTGGCCGGCGAGCACGACTTCCTCGTCCACGTCGGGGTCCGGGACGCCGATCACCTCCGCGACCTGGCCCTGGACTCGTTCACCAGCCGCCCCGAGGTGGCGAGGATCGAGACCCACCTGATCTTCGAGCACGTTCCCAAGGCCCAGATGCCGGTGCTCACCGAGGCCGAGGAGCCGGCGCGCAAGGGCCGCCGCCGTCGGCGTGCTTGACGGACCGCGACCGGCGTTTCTATAGTCGCCACGGAATGCGACCCCCCTTCCCCCACAAGCTGGCGGCCACCCTGAGCCTGGCGCTCCTCTCGGTGGGGTTGAGGGGCTCCGCCGAGGAGGACCCCGGCGCGCGTATCGAGGCCCTCGTCCGCCAGGGCGCCGTCGCCCTCGTCCGCGTCCAGGAGGATCCCG
Organism: uncultured Acidobacteriota bacterium; assembly: GCA_963700695.1. Classification (GTDB taxonomy): domain Bacteria; phylum Acidobacteriota; class Vicinamibacteria; order Fen-336; family Fen-336; genus JAJDNS01. The sequence continues at coordinate 379,150 of CAVOYO010000006.1, forward strand.
ATTTCCCCGGCCGGCAGCACCTCCGCTACGACCAGCGCGTGGACGGCGTGCGGGTGTTCGGGGCGCAGCTGGTGCGGCAGCTCGACCTCGAGGGCCGCACGATCTCCGTCTTCGGGCACGTGGAGGAGGGCGACGTCCCGGGCCTTCTCCCGGACCTCGACGCCGATCAGGCCGCGCGGGTCGCCGAGGGGCTCTTCCCCCGGGGCGCGCGCGTCGTCGGCAAGGTGGAGCTCGTCCTCCTGCCCCGGGACGGGGACGCCACCCTCGCCTGGACGATGTGGGTGCGCTTCGACCACCACCTCGAGCGCGTGTTCGTCGACGCCCGCACCGGCGGCCTCGCGTGGAGCTACGCGGACCTGCGCACCGAGGCGGCGGTGGGGCTCGGCACCGGCGTCTGGGGGGACCGCAAGAAGGTCTCGGCGGAGTCCACGGCGGACGGGTTCCGGGCCACCGATCGGCTTCGCCCCCCGGCCCTGGCCACCTGGAACCTGCACTACGACTCCTCGGCCGCCACCATCGCCTTCAACGACGGACAGCTGGACCCGGCCCTCATCGCCACGAGCGCCGACAATCGCTGGACCGACGGGGCGGTGGTCGACGCCCACGTCTACGCGGGCTGGGCCTACGACTACTTCTTCGAGCGTCACCGGCGCCGGGGCATCGACGGGCACGACCTCCCGGTGCGCAGCGTGACCCACTTCCTGCCGCGGTTCGCCGGGTTCGCCAACGCGTTCTGGGACCCGTTCCAGAACGCGATGTACTACGGGGACGGCGACTCGACCTTCGCGGCCTTCTCCGGCGCCCTCGACGTCGTGGTCCACGAGCTGACCCACGGCGTCACCCAGTACACCTGGGACGGCATCTACGCCGGCGAGTCGGGGGCGCTCAACGAGGCCTTCTCGGACATCATGGCCACCGGGGCCGAGTTCTTCCACGAGACCGCGGGACAGGGGCGGCAGCGCGCCGACTACTTCCTCGGCGAGGACCTGAGCTTCGCCTTCGACCCGCCCCGGCTGGCGGTGCGGTCGATGGAGGACCCGGCGCTGTTCTGCTCCGCGGAGATCGGGGGCTGCGACCCGGACCACTACTCGCTGCGCTACCGCGGGTCGCGGGACAACGGCGGCGTCCACCACAACAGCGCCATCGCCAACCACGCCTTCTACCTCCTGGTCGAGGGCGGGGTGAACCGGACCTCGGGCCTGGCCGTCGCCGGCCTGGGCAGCGCCCGCCGCGGCGACGCCGAGCGCATCTTCTATCGGGCGTTCACCGCGTACCTCACGCCCTCGGCGACCTTCGCCGACGCCCGCGCCGCCACCGTCCGGGCCGCGAGCGAGCTGTTCGGCCCGGCGGAGGCGGACCAGGTGCGGGCCGCCTGGTCGGCGGTGGGGGTCGAGTGAGCCCGCGCCTGCCGGCAGGCCCTCGCCGCCCTGGGGATCGTCCTCCTCGCCGCTCCCGCGGCGGCCCCGCGGACGAGTCCGCGCCGGGTCTGGCTGTCCGTCGGGGGAGGCGCCGGTTCTCGGCACCGTCGACTGGTCCGGGACCTCGACCTGGGAGCAGTACCGGGAGACGGCCGAGCTCGAGGCGGACTACGAGGCCGGACCGGGCCCGGCCCTCGAGGCGGCGGTCGGCGTGCGGGTGACGCCGCAGCCTCGGGCTGCGAGCGTCCTTTGGGTGGTCCAGCCGGGACGCCGACGCGACGCTCGAGGCGCGCATCCCCCATCCCTTCTACTTCGACCGGCCCCGCGAGCTCGCCGGCCAGGCCTCGGGGCTCGCGTACCGGCAGTGGGCCGGTTACCTCGACCTGGAGTGGCGGCCCGTCGTCGGCACGCTGGAGGTCACTCTCTTCGGCGGGGTGGCCCTCGCGCGGGTCGAGGCCGACCTGGTCGAGCGGGTGGAGATCGACGACGAGTTCCCCTTCGACACCGTCTCGTTCCGCTCCCCGGTCACCGGGAGCGTCCGCTCCGACCCCGGCGTCGGCTGGAGCGCAGGGGCCAGCGTGACCCACGCCCTGGGCTCCCGGTTCGGCGTCGGCGTCCAGCTGCGCTACACCCGCGTCCCCCTGGAGCTCGGCCTCGAGGAGGAGCCGCGGCGACCTCGATCGACGCCGGGGGCCTGCAGCTGACCGCCACCCTGCAGGTCGGGTTCTAGCCTGCCGCGGCTCGTCGTCGAGGGGCGTGTAGGGGTCGGTGGCCACTCGGGCCAGGCGTCGCGCGAGCAGCTCCGCGGTGGGACGTGCTTCCGGCTGCTTGTCGAGGGTCGTGCGCACCAGGGCCTCGAGGGCCGGCGAGATGTCCGGGCACAGGGGCCGCAGCGGAGGCGGCTCGTCCTCGACCTGCATGGCGACGAGGGCCAGGGGATCGGCGGACGCGGGGACGAAGGGCAGCCGGCCGGCGAGCATCTCGTAGAGCACGGTGCCCAGGCTGTACACGTCCGACTTGGGACCGTAGTGCGCCGCGGCGAAAGCGCTCCGGGGCCATGTAGGCCGGGGTGCCCAGCAGCGACCCGTCGGTGGTCAGCTTCTGGGCCAGGGCCGCGGCGCCGGCGATCCTGGCGATTCCGAAGTCCAGGATCTTGGGGACCTCGCGGCCTTCGGAACTGGTGGAGAAAGATGTTCGAGGGCTTGATGTCGCGGTGAAGCACCCCGGCGGCGTGGGCCGCGGCGAGGGCGTTGCACACCGGCCACAGGATCTCGGTGCACCGGCGGGGCGACAGCCGGCCCTTGTCCTCGAGCTCGGCGTCGAGCGAGCGGCCCTGGAGAAGCTCCATGACCAGGTAGGCCACCCCCCCGGCGTTCACCTGCAGGTCCAGCACCTGGACCGCGTTCTGGTGCTGGACGCGGCAGGCCGAGGCGCCCTCCTGCCGGAAGCGCGCGAGGGCCTCGGGGTCCGTCCCGGCGCTGGTGCTCAGCACCTTCACCGCCACCGGACGGTCCAGCTCCAGTGGTGTGCCTTGAACACGGTGCCGAAGCTGCCGTTGCCCAGGACCTGCTCGAGGCGGTAGCGGCCCCCCGAGGACGCTCCCGGGAACGGCCTGGCCCGGGGTGCGGGGCTCGGCTCCCCGACGGGGGGGTCCGCCCGGGTGGCCTCGCGGGTGCGGAGGTGGGCGTTGATGCGGGCCAGGGCCACCGGGTAGTCCACCGGCTTGGTCACGTAGTCGTTGGCCCCCAGGCCCAGGGCCTCCACCACGTCCTCGCTGTCGCTCTTGGCGGTGACCATGATGACCGGCAGGACCGAGGCCGACCACGTGGCCCGGATGTGGCGCAGGACGTCGAGGCCGGTCATCCCCGGCATCATGATGTCCAGGAGCACCACGTCGACCGACTGCTTCCGCAGCAGCTCGAGGGCTTGCGGGCCGTCGGAGGCCGAGATCACCTCGAAGCCGGAGCGCTCGAGCCGGCGCACCATCAGCTCCAGGTTCGCCGGGAGATCGTCGACGACGAGGACCGAGGCGGCGCGCTCGCTCATGCGCCGTCCCCGGGCGGCGGGCCCGCCTGAAGGTAGCGGGAGGGGAGGCTCCGCCCGAGGCGATCGGCCGAGAGCCCGGGAGCTCTCGGCCACCGCCTCGAGGTCGACGCCGGTCGAGATCCCCATCCCGTGGAGCATGTAGAGGAGGTCCTCGGTGGCGAGGTTGCCGGCGGCGCCCGGGGCGAACGGACAGCCTCCGAGCCCTCCCGCCGCGCTGTCCACCACCGAGACTCCCTCCTGCAGGGCCGCGAGGACGTTGGCGAGGGCGGTGCCCCTGGTGTCGTGGAAGTGGACGGCCAGCCGCTCCACGGGCACCACGTCCCGCAGCCGGCCCACCATGTCGCTCACCTGGCTGGGCACGGCCACCCCGATGGTATCCCCGATCGACACCTCGTCGCAGCCGAGGGCGTCGAGACGGGCCGCCACCTCGACGACCCGCTCCGCGCTGGACCGGCCCCTCGTAGGGACAGCCGAAGCAGGTGGACACGTACCCGCGGACCCGGATGCCCTCGCGCTTCGCCTCGGAAAGGAACTCCGAGAACCGCGTCGAAGGACTCGTCGATGGTGGCGTTGGTGTTGCGCCGGCTGAAGGACTCGCTGGCCGCGGTGAAGACCGCGATCTCCCGGGCGCCGGCCGACCGGGCCCGCTCGAAGCCGACGCGATTGGGCACCAGGACCGGAAGACGAACCCCCTCGCGCTTCGCCACGCGCTGCAGGACCTCCTCCGAGGCCGCCATCTGCGGGACCCACCGGGGCGAGACGAACGCTCCGACCTCGACGACCGGCAGGCCGGCCGCCACCAGCCGGTCGCACAGCGCCACGCGATCGTCGACGGAGAGGGTCTCCGGCTCGTTCTGGAGCCCGTCCCGGGGCCCCACCTCGACCACCGTGACCCGCGAGGGCCAGCTCACCCCTCGGCCTCCATCTCCACCAGGGCCCGCCCGGGGGCCACCATGTCGTCGACGGCGGCGTGGACCGCGGCGACGACGCCGTCGCGGGGCGCCCGCAGGGCGTTCTCCATCTTCATCGCCTCGACGACCAGGAGCTCCTCGCCCTTCTTCACCCGCTGGCCCGGCGCCGACCCTGATCGCCGCCACGCGGCCCGGCATCGGGGCCTCCAGGTGTCCGGCGTCCTGGCGACGAGCGGCCCGGGCGCCCTCGCGCTCCTCCTCGAGGTCCCAGACGGTGCCGTCCCAGGACAGGTGCACGCGTCGCCCCGGCCCGCGCCAGGTGGAAGCGAACGACCCGCCGCCCGTCCCGGAAGAGAAAGACACCGGGCCCCTCCTCGAGGAGGTCGAACCGGTAGACCCGCCCCGCCAGCTCGACCTCGAAGGCCTCGCCCGCGCGACGCACCACGGGCTCCCACCGCTCGTCGCCGCAGCGGAGCCCCTTCACCGGCCCCGCCCTCCCCGAGCCGCCAGGGTCCGAGGCTGGACCAGGGATCGGGAGCCGCCCGAGCGGCTCGGGCCCCGCCGGTGCCTCCGCCCGCTCCCGCCGACAGGGCCGCGGCCACCGCCGCCACCGCCTCCGGGGGCGGAGAGGGACGCGGGCCGAGCCCCGCGAGGTGCTCCTCGATGAAGCCGGTGTGCAGCTCTCCGGCGACGAAGGCCGGGTGCTCGACGATCGCCCGCAGCCGGGCCAGGTTCGTCACCACCCCGAGGACCACGGTGCGTCGGAGGGCGTCGCGCATGCGCTCGATCGACTCCCCGCGGTCGGCGCCCCAGGTCACCACCTTGGCCAGGAGGGGATCGTAGTGAACGGTGACCTCGACGCCCGGAGCCAGGGCGGAGTCCACCCGGACCCCGGGCCCGTCGGGCTCGGAGAGGTGGAGGATCCGGCCCGGGCGAGGGGAGGTCGTCGCGGGCCGGGTCCTCGGCGTACAGGCGGCACTCCAGCGCGTGCCCCCGGCGAACCACGTCCTCCTGGGTCACGCGGAGCGGACGCCCTGCCGCGATCTCGAGCTGGAGCCGGACGAGGTCCAGCCCGGTGACCGCCTCGGTGACCGGGTGCTCGACCTGCAGGCGGGTGTTCATCTCCAGAAAGAAGAAGGCGCCGTCCGGGGCCAGGAGAAACTCCACCGTTCCCGCGTTGACGTACCCCGCGGCCCGGGCGGCCGCCACCCCGGCGGCGCACAGCGCGTCCCGCGACGCCGGGTCCAGCGCGACGCTCGGCGTCTCCTCCACGACCTTCTGGTGACGCCGCTGGATCGAGCACTCCCGCTCGCCGAGGTGGACGATCCGCCCCTCCCCGTCGGCCAGGACCTGGACCTCCACGTGACGCGGGCGCTCGACGAATCGCTCGATCACCATGGTGTCGTCGCCGAAGGCCCCGCTCGCCTCGCGGCGGGAGGCGGCGAGGGCCAGGGGAAAGTCCCCGGCGCCGCGGACGACCCGCATCCCCTTGCCGCCGCCGCCCCGCGACGGCTTCAGCATCACCGGCCACCCCACCGCCTCCGCCTCGGCGAGGAGGCGCCCGTCGGACTGGTCGTCGCCCTCGTAGCCCGGCAGCACCGGTACGCCGGACCGCGGTCATGAGCCGGCGCGCCTCCCTCTTGTCCCCCATGCGGCGGTGCACGTCGCCCGGGGGGACCGACGAACGCGAGGCCCGCGTCGCGGACCGCGTCGGCGAAGTCGGCGTTCTGGCTGAGGAAGCCGTAGCCCGGGTGGACCGCGTCGGCGCCGGTGGAGCGGGCGGCCTCGAGGAGGGCGTCGATGGAGAGGTACGACTCGAGCGGCCTCGGCCGGGCCGATGGCGACGGCCTCCTCGGCCTCGCTCACGTGCCGCGCGGCGCGGTCGGCCTCCGAGAAGACCGCCACCGTGGGCAGCCCCATCGCCCGGCAGGTGCGGATGATCCGCACCGCGATCTCCCCCCGGTTGGCGATCAGGACCTTGCGGAAGGGCAGCACGACGGCTAGTGTCCTGCGCCGGGGGTGCAGGGTCAATCCACCCAGTCGGGCGGGCGCTTCTCGAGAAAGGCCCGGAGCCCCTCCTGCCCCTCCGGGGAGGCCCGGATCCGGGCGATGCGCTCGACCGTGTCGCGGCGCACGGCCTCGACCGGGCGCCCGGACACCGCGGCGAGGAGGGCCTTGGCCTCGGCAATCGCCGCCGGCCCGGCCCGGAGAAGCTCGCCCACGCGTCCGTCGACCGCGGCGTCCAGGTCGGCCTCGGGAACCACCGCGCGGACCAGCCCGATCTCCCGGGCGCGTGTCGCCTCGAAGCGCTCGCCGGTGAGGAAGAGCTCCCGGGCCGCGGACTCGCCGATGCGGCCCACCACGTACGGTGAGATGACCGCGGGAATGAGACCGAGGCGGACCTCGGTGAAGCCGAACCGGGTGCCCTCGGCGGCGACCGCGATGTCGCAGGCGGCGACGAGGCCGGCGCCGCCGCCCAGCGCCGCGCCGTGCACCCGGGCCACGAAGGGCTTCGGCGAGCGAGTGGATGGCGTGGAACAGGCTCGCCAGGGCGTCCGGCCTCGCGAAGGTTGTCGTCGAGACCGAACCCGGCCACGGTCTTCATCCACTCGAGATCGGCCCCGGCGCTGAAGACCGGGCCGCGCCCGCCGAGGACCACGACCCGCACGGCGTCGTCGGCGCCGAGGTCGTCGAAGACCCGGCGCAGCTCGGCCACCATCTCCCCGTCGAAGGCGTTGCGGACCCGGGGCCGATTCAGCCAGACCCGGGCCACGCCGCCGTCTCGCTCTCGACCTCCAGCCTCTCCAGGGTCATGGCGTCCCTCCCTCCCCCGCCCCGGGCCGAGCAGGACGCGGCCCGGGCGCACGCCGGTCAGGCGCCCGTCGTCCACGACCACCGAGCCGTTCACCACCACGAACGACACCCCCTCGGCGTACGCGTGGGGCTCCTCGAAGGTCGCCCGGTCCCGGATCGTCGCGGGGTCGAAGGCCACGAGGTCGGCCTTCATCCCGGGCCGGACGAGGCCGCGGTCCGTCCAGGCCCACCCGCGCCGCCGGCAGCGACGTCATCTTCCGCACCGCCTCCTCGAGGGGCAGGAGTCCCTTCTCCCTCACGTACACCCCGAGCACCCGGGCGAACGTCCCGTAGCTGCGGGGATGGGGGCGGCCCTGGCCGAACACCGGGATCTCGCCGTCGGAGGCCACCATCGTGAAGGGAGACGCGAGGATCCGCTCCACGTCCTCCTCGGACATCGCGTGGAAGATGCCGGTGGCCCCGCCGTTCTCGACGATCTCGAGGACGAGGTCCGCCGCCTCGTCCACGGTGGCCTCGCGTCCCCGCTCGAGGAGGACCGCCGGCCAGCGTCCGGCCGTCGAGGGACGGGTCGTGGGGGAAGGCCGCGACCTGCAGACGGGAGGCGTCGCCGCCGCCCCGCTCGTTGAGGATCGTCTCGATCGACCGCCGCCCGGACCCGCTGGCGGGTCTCGGGGTCGGCGAGGCGGGCGCGCCCGCGCCTCGTCGTCGCCCTCGAGGGCCCAGGCCGGGAACAGCGCGGCCGAGAAGGAGGTGGAGGACGCGGTGTAGGGATACTGGTCGACGGTCACGTCGACGCCCCGGCGCCGGGCCTCGATCGACGAGGCGGAGGGTCTCGACGCTGCGACCCCAGCCCGCCGCGGCCGATGATCTTGTGGTGGGTGATCTGGGTGGGCAGGCCCCCCTGCTCGCCGATGGTCACCGTCTCGCGGACGCTGTCCAGGACGCCGGCAGCCTCGTCGCGCATGTGGGAGACGTGAATGCCTCCCCGCTCGCCCGACGGCCCGGGCCAGCGCCACGACCTCGCTCGTGCGGGCAAAGGCCCCGGGGACGTAGAAGAGCCCGGTGCTCAGGCCGAAGGCCCCCTCCCGCATGGACTCGGCCACGATCGCGACCATCTCCTCGAGCTCGGCGGGGGTGGGGGCCCGGTCGGCTCCCCCCATCACGGCGTGGCGCACGGACCCGTGGCCCACGAAGCTTCCGAAGTTGACCGCGGGAGGCAGCGCCGCCACCCGGGCGAGGAAATCGCCGAGGGGAAGCGGGCGAGGAGCCGTCCTGGCCGTCGAAGAGGGTGGTCACGCCCTGGAGGACGTAGTTGTCGGCGGTGGGCACGCCCGAGGATCCCGCGGCGGGCGTGGGTGTGGACGTCGATGAACCCGGGGGCGATCACCTGCCCGGCGAGGTCGATCGTGCGCCGTGCCTCGCCGCCGAGCGCCGGGCCCACCGCAACGATGGTGTCGTCGCGCACCGCCACGTCCGCCCGGCGCCAGGGCGCGCCGGTGCCGTCGATCACCCGGCCGCCCCGGAAGAGAAGGTCGTACTCCTCGGGCGCGGCCCGAGACGGGGTGGCGAAACACACCCCCAGGCCGAGCAGCGCGAGCACGACCGCATCACGTCCGCGAGTGAAAAAGTGAGCGACCACCCGCGGCGAGTATGCCACTTCCTTGTGCTGCCTACTTCGGGGCGCGGCGACCGCGGCCCGTCGACGGGTGGCTCTTGCCGCTCTCGAGCAGCGCGACCCGGCCTATCTCGTCCGCGGAGAGGCTCAGCTGGCCGGACTCGCCCCCGGCGAGCGAGAGCTGCCCCGGGGTGGCCCCGGTCAGCCGGGCCTGGATCCGTGCCACCGCCTGGCGCGCCGCTCGGCGCAGGGTGGTGTCGCCGGCTGTCTCCTCCACTCGTCTCAACCGGGGCACCGCGGCGGCGGAGCCCACCTGGCCGAGCGCTTCGACCACAACGACCCCCAGGCCCTCGTCGGTCCGGTCCAGGGCGGCGGCGAGCGGCGCCTCGCCCGAGGCTTCCCCGCTGGCCCCGAGGGCCCGTGCCGCCGCCACGGCCAGCGGGCCGCGCTCCACCGCCAGTACCTTCGCCAGCGAGGTGACGACCGCCGAGCCCCCGCGCTGGCCGAGGCCGGCCAGGCAGGCCTCGGCCACGACGAGGCGCCGAGAGCGCAGGGCGTGCGAGAGGACGTCCTGGCCCGCGTCGAGGGGGAGTCGGTCGCCCAGGGCCTCGAGCGCCCCCGCCTGGATCTCCTCCGGGCCCGAGTGGTCCAGGGCCAGATCCAGCAATCGCCCCTCCCCGTCCTCGCCCAGCTCGATGGCGGCGCGGAGGCGGACGCCGGGGCTCGCGTCGTCCAGCGCGGATCGCAGGGTCTCCCGAGTGACGGGCAGGGTCGGAAAGTCCCGCACGAGGGTGTCGAGCTTCGCGAGCCGGGCCGAGGGCAGGGGGTCGCGGAGCGCGTTGGCGGCAAGGCGGCCGGGGACATCGGCGGGGCGAGACAGCTGGCGGGCGACGTCGAGCACCAGGGACAGCTGCTGCTCCACCCACGGGGGCATCACCTGGCTGGCGGCGCTTTCGTAGTAGAGAACGCCCTCGGACAGCCACACCCGGGCGCTCGGGTCGGCAAAGAGGCGGATCGTGCTGAGGCGGGCCTCCGCGTCGAAGATCGCCTGCGCGAGGGCGAGGGAGCCCTTCACGTAGAGCTGGTCGTCGAAGGCCGGGTCGCCGATCTCCAGCTCGCGCTGGCCGAGCGTCTTGGCCACCCGGGACCCGAGGTCCTCGGAGTGAAGCGTCAGCCCGGCGGGCTCGTGACCGAGCCCACCGATGGCGAAGCGGTATCTCTCATCGTTTCCAGAGCGCTCCGTCGACAGCTGGACCCACAGGTGCCCGGCGCGCCCGGTCAGGCGCGGCGTGGATCCGAGGACGCCCCGTCGCACGGGCTCGAGGTCCTCGAGCCCGACCGCGGTGGCGACGCGCCTCCAGTCCTCGATCTCGTCGCGAGCGCGCTGCCTCCCCACGCTGTAGAGGGCCCAACCCACCAGGGTCGGCAGTGCCGTCATCAGGAGAACGGCGACGAGGTCCAAGGCTGGGAGCGCTCCCTGGCCGACGCCTCACATCCGGAAGACCCCGAAACGGGTCTCGGGGATGGGGGCGTTCAAGGCGGCGGAGAGGCCGAGGGCGAGCACCGTGCGGGTGTCGGCGGGAGGGATGATCCCGTCGTCCCAGAGCCGCGCGGTGGAGTAGTAGGGGCTTCCCTCCTCCTCGTACTTCGCGAGGATCGGGGCCTTGAGCGCCTCCACCTCGGCCTCGGTCATGGGCGTGCCCCGCCGCTCCTGCTGCTCCTGCTTCACCTGGGCCAGGACCGACGCCGCCTGCTCGCCGCCCATCACGCTGATCCGGGCGTTGGGCCACATCCACAGCTGCCGCGGCTGGTAGGCCCGCCCGCACATGCCGTAGTTCCCGGCGCCGAAGCTGCCGCCGAGGATCACCGTGAACTTCGGCACCGCGGCGTTGGCCACCGCGTGGACCATCTTGGCCCCGTCCTTGGCGATGCCCTGGTGCTCGTACTCCTTGCCCACGATGAAGCCGGTGATGTTCTGGAGAAAGACGAGGGGGATCCGGCGCTGGCAGCACAGGGTGATGAAGTGGGTGGCCTTGAGAGCGCTCTCGGAGAAGAGGACACCGTTGTTGGCGAGGATGCCCACGGGATACCCCGTGAGACGGGCGAAGCCGCAAACGAGGGTCGACCCGTAGCGGGCCTTGAACTCGGAGAAGCGGCTGCCGTCCACGAGACGGGCAATGACCTCGCGCACGTCGTAGGCCTTGCGGGTGCTCACCGGGACGATGCCCGCGATCTCCGCCGGGTCGAAGAGCGGGTCCTCCGGCTCCTCGACTTCCCAGGGGACCTCCTTGCGCGAGGTGAGGGAGCCCACGACCTCGCGGGCGCGGAGGAGCGCCTCCTCCTCGTCGGCGGCGAAGTGGTCGGCGACCCCGCTGGTGCGGGTGTGGACGTCGGCCCCGCCCAGCTCCTCCGCGGTCACCTCCTCGCCGGTGGCGGCCTTCACCAGGGGCGGGCCCCCGAGGAAGATCGTCCCCCGTCCCTTGACGATCACCGTCTCGTCGCTCATCGCCGGGACGTAGGCCCCGCCGGCGGTGCAGGAGCCGAGGACCACGCTCACCTGGGCGAGGCCCGCCGCGCTCATGCGCGCCTCGTTGTAGAAGATGCGCCCGAAGTGGTCCCGATCGGGGAAGACCTCGGCCTGCAGGGGCAGGAACGCCCCCCCGGAGTCCACGAGGTAGAGGCTCGGCAGGCGGTTCTCGAGGGCGATCTCCTGGGCCCGCAGGTGCTTCTTCACCGTGATCGGGAAGTAGGTGCCGCCCTTCACCGTGGCGTCGTTGGCGACGACCATGACCTCCCGGCCCCGCACCCGGCCCACGCCGCAGACGAGGCCGGCGGAAGGGGCCTCCCCGTCGTAGAGGCCGAAGGCGGCCAGGGCCCCGATCTCGAGGAAGGGCGAGCCGGGGTCGAGGAGCGTCTCGATGCGCTCCCGGACCATGAGCTTGCCCTGGTCGCGGTGGCGCCTCACCGCCGCCTCGCTGCCTCCGGCCCGGGCGGCCGCCAGGCGCTCGCGGAGCTCCGCGACGAGCCCGTCCATGTGCGCCCGGTTCGCCTGGAACTCGGGCGAGGAGATGTCGACGTGAGAGGAGAGCACCGCCACCGCGGCGAGTATGCCACACGGCGCCGGAGCGGGTCGCTCATTCGCCGGGCCTTCGTGCCGGTCACCGACGGGCGGTCCGGCGCCTCGTCCTCTTCTCGGTCGCCCTCGTCCTCTGCTTCTCGCCGCTGGCGCTCACGCTCCTCGCGAGCCGGCTCCTGCGGCTCGCCTGAGGGCGAAGCGCTCCCGGGCCTGCTCGACGAGGACGTAGAGCACGGGGATGAAGTAGAGATTCAGCAGGGTGGAGGCAATCATCCCGCCGAAGACGGTCGTGCCGACCGAGTGGCGGCCCGCCTGGCCCGCGCCGTGGGCGACGGCCAGGGGCACCACGCCCGAGGATGAACGCGAACGACGTCATGAGGATCGGCCGCAGGCGGATGCGGGAGGACTCGATCGCGGCGTCGACGATCGCTCATGCCCCGCGCTCGCGGAGCTGCTCGGCGAACTCGACGATCAGGATCGAGTTCTTGCTGGCCAGGCCCACGAGCATGACGAGCCCGATCTGGCAGTAGACGTCGTTCTGGAGGCCGCGCAGCCACTGGGCGCCCACCGCGCCCGAGGAGTGCCATCGGCACCGCCAGCAGCACGATGAACGGCAGCACGAAGCTCTCGTACTGCGCGCACAGGGCCAGGTACACGACGAGTCCGCCGAGGAGGAAGAGGAGCGCCGACCGCCGCGCCGGCCTCGATCTCCTCGCGGGAGATGCCCGTCCACTCGTAGCCGAAGCCCTGGGGCAGGACGCCTCGCGCCGAGACGCGCCTCCATGGCCGCGAGCGCGTCGCCCGAGCTGCGGCCGGGGGCGGCGTGCCGTTGATGTCGGCGGAGCGGAAGAGGTTGTAGTGGCTGATCACCTGGGGGGTCGCGTCGCGGCGGACCTCGACGAGGTCGGCGATCGGCAGCATGCGGCCGGTGCGCGAGCGCACGTAGTACTGGCGCAGGTCGCTGGGGTTGGAGCGGAACCGGCTGTCGGCCTGCACGTACACGCGGTACGCGCGGTTGTTGAAGTCGAAGTCGTTGACGTAGGCGGACCCCACGTAGACCTGAAGGGTCTGGGTGATCTCCTCGAGCGGGACATCGAGCGCCTTGGCCTTCTCGCGGTCGATGGTGACGACGAGCTGGGGGTCGGAGGCGGTGAAGCTCGTGAAGAGGCCGCCCAGATCGGGGTCGGCGTTGCCCTCGCGGACCACCTGCTGGGTCACCTGGAAGAGGTCCTCGAGGCTGTGCCCGCCCTGGTCCTGGAGGACGTACTCGAAGCCGCCGAAGTTGCCGAGGCCCTGGACCGAGGGCGGCAGGAAGGGGATCACGCTGGGCCCCGGTCACGCCGCCGGAGCATGCCGTAGAGCGCGGCCGATGACGGCCTGGGCCGACTGGTCGGCGCGGGGGCGCTGCGGAGTACGGGCGTGAGGCTGAAGAACATCATGCCGCGGTTGGGCGCGAGGCCGGCGAGGCTGAAGCCGCTCACCGACATGACGGATGTCCACGTCGGGGATGTCGAGGAGGATCGCCTGCACCTGCTCGCCGATCCCCGCGTGTAGGCCAGCGAGGCGCCCTCGGGCGCCTGGACGAGGATCATGCCGCAGCCCTGGTCCTCGTCCGGGATGAAGGCGCGGGGCACCTGCTGGTAGACGAACGTAGGTCAGCGCCGAGCCCGAGCGACGAACAGCGCGAAGGCGAGGCGCCGGTGCCCGAGGAAGCGGCGGAGGCCCGCGAGGTAGCCGCCCGTCGCCCGCTCGTAGGCGCGGTCGAACGCGGCGAAGAAGCGGCCCTTCTCCCGCTCGCCTCGTCTCAGGAGCAGGGCCGACAGGGCGGGGGTGAGGGTGAGCGCGTTGAACGACGAGATCGCGATCGAGAAGGCGATGGTCAGGGCGAACTGCCGGTAGAGGATGCCGGTGGTGCCCGGGAAGAGCGCCACCGGCACGAAGACCGCGATGAGAACGAGCGAGGTGGCGATGACCGCGCCCGTCACCTCGCGCATCGCGACCGACGCGGCCCGGACCGTGTCGTGCTCGCCCTCGCTGGACGTGGCGCGCGATGTTCTCGATGACCACGATCGCGTCGTCCACGACGAGCCCCGTCGCGAGCACGATCGCGAACAGGGTGAGCGTGTTGATCGAGAAGTCGAAGAGCTTCACGAATGCGAAGGCCCCGATCAGCGACACCGGGATCGTGGCGGCCGGGATGAGCGTCGCCCGCCAGTCCTCGAGGAAGAGGAACATGACGAGGATGACGAGGAGGATCGCGCCACCCAGGGTGAACACCACCTCGCGGATCGACTCGCCCACGACCTCGGTGGCGTCCCACGCCAGGCTGTACTTCATCCCGGGCGGAAAGCGCTCGGCCAGGCGGTCGAGCTCGGCGAACGCCGCCCGGCCGACGTCCAGGGCGTTGGCGGTGGAGAGCTGGGTGACGGCGATGCCGACCGCGTCATGGCCGTTGAACTGCATGATGGAGTCGTAGCTCTCGGCCCCGAGCTCCACCCGGCCCACGTCCTTGAGGCGGACGAGGGTGCCGTCCTCGCCGGCCTCGACGACGATGTTCTCGAACTGCGAGGGCTCGGTGAGCCGGCCCACCGCGCGCACGCTGATCTGGTAGGTCTGGCCCTCGGGGGCAGGGGGCTGGCCGACCTGCCCCGCCGCGACCTGGACGTTCTGCTCGCGCAGGGCTCCCACGACGTCGCTCGCGGTGAGCCCACGGCTCGCCATGCGGACGGGGTCGAGCCACAGCCGCATGGCGTAGCGCCGCTCCCCGAAGATGAGCACGTCCGCGACGCCGTCGACGCGCTTGAGGCTGTCGCGGACGTAGAGGTCGAGGTAGTTGCTCATGAAGAGCGGGTCGTACCGGCCGTCGGGCGAGTAGACGGCGGCCCCGAACACGAAGTTCTGCGAGTTCTTGGCGGCGAAGACGCCGGTCTGCTTGACCTCGTTGGGCAGGCGGCCGAGGGCGGCGTTCACCCGGTTCTGCACGTCGACCGCCGCGAGGTCGGGGTCGCGATCGACATCGAAGGTCGCGATGATCTGGCTCGTGCCGTCGTTGCCGCTCGAGGAGGTCAGGTAGCTTCAGGCCCTCGGCGCCGTTGATCTGCTGCTCGAGGGGGATCGTGACCGCGGTCTCGACCACCTGGGCGCTCGCCCCGATGTAGTTGCTGAAGACCGTGACCTGGGGCGGGGCGAGGTTGGGAAACAGCGCGACCGGCAGGGTGGGGATCGCGGCGCCCCCCGCGAGGATGATGAGCAGCGAGCAGACGGTCGCGAAGATGGGCCGGCGGATGAAGAAGTCGACGAACATGGCGGGCCTCCGGCCTATCCCTGCGGCTCGACCGGGAAGCCGTCCGCGAGCGACTGTGTCCCGGAGACGATGACGCGGTCGCCGGGCTCGATGCCGGAGAGCACGACGTAGTCGTTGCCCACGATCTCGCCGAGCTTCACCGGCCTCTGGCGGGCCACCAGCGCCCCCTCCTGCTCCTCCGCCACGAACGCGAAGTGCTGGCCCCCGAGGCGCGAGACGGCGAGGACGGGGACCACCGGGCTCTCGGCCGCGCCCCACACGACACGGGCCCGCACGAGCTGATCGGGGCGCAGACGCCCGGCTCCCTTCGGCACCCAGCCCTTCACGAGGACGGTCTGGGTGTCGTCGTCGACCTGGGGCGAGATGAAGCTGACCTTCGTCTCGGCCGCGATCTCGCCACCTCCGTCGAGGATCCGCAGGCCGAGGCCGGGGTGGAGCTCGGCGGCCCGCTCCACGGGCACCGAGACGTAGACCTCGAGGCCGCTCCCCCGGCTCAGCGTGGTCAGCACCGTGGACACCGTCACGCGGTCGCCGACCCGCACCGGGACGTCGCCGACGACCCCCCCGGTCGGGGCGGTGACGCGGTGGTAGCGGAGCTCGACCTGCCCTTCCCGGAGCTGGGCTCCGAGGGCTTCGAGCTCGGCCTCGGCGGCGGCGAGCGCGGAGCGGGCCCGGGCGAGGGCCTGCGGGCTCAGGATGCCCTCGGCCTCCAGCGTCTTGATGCGCTCGAAGTCCTGGCGGGCGAACTCGAGGCTCGCCTGCTTGGCCGCCCGGGTCTCCTGCTGGCTCTTGACGGTGGCCTCCTGCCGCGAGGGGTCGATCTGCACCAGTGGGTCACCCGCCGCCACCCGGTCGCCGGAACGGACGAGGATCTCGGTGATCTGCCCCTCGACCTCCGGCATGATGATCGCCGAGTCGCGGGACTTGATCGTGGCGACGTACTCGGTCACGTCCTCGATCGGGACCGCGCGCGCGACCTCGATCCGGACCGGCGACGGGGGCATTCCCTGGCCGGCGCCCCCGGCCGGGCCACCGCAACCCGGCGCCACGAAGGCCGCGGCCACCGCGAGGACTGTCCAACCATGACGGAGGTCGCGCGCGACAGGAGATAGGGGAGCCATGACACCTCTTCCAGGATCGCCCGACCCTAGCACAGTTGTAGTCCATGGGAGCCTCGAGTTGCGAGCCCCCGCGGGTCGGGCGACCCGGCGTCGCGTCGGGCCGGGACGTGGCACGCGGCGAGCATGCCACGGACCCCTCTCCGAGTACGCCTACCGCCGGTTCTCGACCCTCCGCCACGCCGACCGCATCTGGGGGCTCGAGCACGGGCGGGTCATCGAGCTCGGCACCCACGGGGACCTGATGGCGCGGGGCGGGCCGTACGCCGAGCTGTACCGGATCCAGGCCGCGGCCTACGGCTGAGCGCTCGCCCGGCGCGGCCCGGCCCGGCCGGCCCGAGCCTGTCGAGGTCCTCAGCTCGACCGCCGTTGCCTGCTCAGCGGACGAAGGGCACGAGCATCTGGCGGTCGCCGTAGTGGATGGTCAGGGTCACCGTGCCTTCCTCCTCGTCCAGTGTGGCGTCGAACCGCGGCGCGGGCGGGCTCACCGTCTCGAACCCCGCCGGCCCCTTGTAGATCGTCTCGCCCCGCGGCGCGGGAGCCAGCGCGTTCACGTCGGGAAACACGTCTCGCATGTCCACCTGACGCATCTCGACGGCCATGCCCTTCCCGTCGAGATTGGGCCACCACGCGAGCGCGTAGGTCCCGACCCCCATCAGCTTGCCGTGGATCCTCAGCGGGCGCTGGTTGAGGGTGACGCGCGCAACCACCCAGTTTCGCCTGGCCTCGGGGACGGTGGCGTCTCCCTTCTCCAGGGCGTCGAAGAGGGCCGGCTGCCAGTGGTAGTCCACGAAGCGCACCTCGATGCCGGGTGCCCTCAGGAAGTGCATGAAGAGGTCGCTCGCGGGCTCCTTCGGGATCTGCGTGGGGACGGCGAGGGTCAGCAGCGCCAGTGCGGTCAGCTTCATTGCGTCCTCCTTGCTCCACGCGGGATCTTCCGCCCTACACACACGCGGCAGTCTGCTCTCGCCTACGTCACGACGTCGACGCTGAGGGGCCGGGCCAGGCGGAACTCGACCGCCGTTCCCGCGGCGACGGCCACCTGGTTGCCGGGGGAGGACGCCGCGGCCGCGACTCCGGCCACCGCGCCCGCGCCCGCGCCCCAGGCCGCTCCCTCGCCGCCGTCGATCATCCCTCCGATGCCGGCCCCGAGGGCAGCGGCCCCGACGACCTTCTTGCCGGCCTTCTTCGCCTCGCCGCTGAAGCTCACCGCCTCGGTCGAGAGCGCCACCACCCGGCCCCCGACCTCGATGTCGGTCAGCTCCAGGGTGAGCGCGGGCTTGCCGCCCGTCCCCGTCCCCGCCTGGGCGGCGACGACCCGTCCGTACACTCGGGTCCCCCGGGCAGCCACGACCCGCCCGTCCGCGACGACGTCGGCATCGAGGTTGCCCTGGAAGCGCTGGCCTGCCTGGGCGGTGCCCGAGCTGACCTCCGTGGCCACGCGCACGGTCAGGGGCGTGTTCGCCTGGGCGGTCAGGGTGACCGCCTGCGGCGTCGCGGCCGGAACCGGGGGTGGCACCGCCGCGGCCGCCTGTCCGGCCTCGGGGGTGGACGGCACCGCCGGCACCGCCCCCGCCGGAGGATCCACCACCACGTACTGCTCTTCCCCGCCGGGATCGAGGTAGGTCAGGTACCAACGGTCCTTCGAGCGAAAGTACGTCGTGTTGCCGGCCTGCATCGGCTCGAAATCTTCAGGCAGGGCCTTCACCGCGACGACCCCCGCGGGCTTCGTGATCACGACGAAGGACTCCTGGCCGTTCGCCACCACACGCTTGTAGAAGGTGTTCCCATAGAGGTAGTACGTCACCCCCGCGATGGTGATCGCGGCCCGGTCCGCGGGCAGCGACGTGCCCGCGGGGAGGCTCGCCCCCGCCGGAGGGGCCACCACCTCGTACTGCGTCGCCCCCTCGACGTAGGTCGTCTTGTAATAGGTGCCGTCCGAGTACATGAGCGCCATGCCCGCCACCGTGAGCGCGATGGCGCCGACCGGCACCGTCGGGTAGTAGCAGCCCCAGGGCGGCCACATGTAGTGGTAGTACGGGGCGCCGTGGTAGGAGTACGGGCGGTAGTAGGCGCCGCCGTAGTGGTAGTACGAGTGGCCGTGGTAGTTGTAGGGGCGGGCGCCGTAGGGCAGCTGCGCCGCGTGGACCGGCCCGCCGTAGGCCCGCCCCGCGACGACCGTCCGGTCGCCGTAGCGGCCGCCCTCGACGTCCGCCACGGCACCACTCCCGTAGGGTCCGCGCGCGCCGTAGCCCTCGGCCTCGACCTTCTGACCGTACTTGTTCTTGCCCTCGCCCTCGAACTCCCAGCCGTAGCCGGAGCGCTCGGCCTTGCCCTCCCACTCCGCGGTCTGGCCCTGGCGGTTCGTCACCTGAGTGTCGCGCTCCACCGAGTCGACCCGGCCGCCCTCCATCTCGTAGGTCTTCTGCGAGCTCTTGCTGGCGCCGCTGCTCGACTGCACGTTGCGGTCGACGTTCACCTCGTCGCCCGACCGGGTGACGTCCCGGGTGCCCGTCGCCGACTGCCCGGTGCGGGTCTGGGCCGTGGTGGAGCGGCTCGAGGTGTTCCCGTAGGTCGAGCGGCTGGTGGTGCCGCTCGTGCGAGCGTTGGACCAGCTCCCCCCCGTCCCCGGGGAGCTGCGGTTCACGCTCTGGACCGATCCGCGGCCTCCGCCTCCTCGTCCGCCGCCACCCCGCGCGCGCTGGGCGAACGCAGGCGCCTCGGGCATGACGAGCAACAAGGCGAGGAGACTCGCGGCGTTTGCCTGGAGCCGCGAGAATCGGCGTTTCCGGGTCTGCATCACTTCCCTCCCGCCATGGCCTGGGCGTCGACCTTCTGCGCTCCCTCCGGGGCCTCGAACGTGAAGAGCCCCTCGGGCACGCTCGACTCCAGGTTCCAGCGCCGGATGGTGGCGCTGTACTGCGGCTCCCCCGGCTCCTGCACGTAGCTGATCACCAGCTTGCGAGGCAGGGGCTTGTCGCCCGCGTCGATCCAGATCTGCCACTCGATCGTGTCCTGGGAGAAGGCGAGATGGTGGCAGGCCACGCCCGCCGCCTGGTGGATGCCCAGGTATCGCCCGTAGGTGACGCCCCCGATGAGAACGGCGTAGGGATCGGAGTAGAGAAGGTCGGCGAGCGGCAGCACGATCCCGTACTCGTCGGCGAGCATGTCGAAGGTGGCGTCGATGGTGGCGGGCGCATCGATGGTGGCGTAGACGTTGTGCTCCTTGTCGAGCACCGTCACGCTGCGCCCGTCGTACCAGGCCGCACGGTTGAGCGTGTCGCCGGTCGCGTCGGCGGCCAGGTGGTTGGGGCGCTCGATGGCCACCCGTCGGACGTTGGTGAGCTGTCTGCGCAGCTGCCCGTCGGGGATCTCGTCGAAGGTCTCCTCCGCCTCCAGGGCGAAGTGCGGGAGGTTGGCGAGGAACGCACCCATCGCCTTCAGCTCCCGCTCGGCGCGGGGCTCGACGTACCGCGCGGGAGGGGTCGAGGACGCAGCCGTGGCCGCCTCCTGCGCACCCGCCAGCGGGGCCAGCGCCAGCGCCGCGACGACCGTCCAAAGCTCGGGCTTCATGGGCACACCACCTCTGACTCGAACTCTGACACGAAACGGGCCCCGACTCACCCCCGATCGCGGGACCGCCCGCCCCGGGGAGGCCCTGGAGGCAACGCCGCGCGACGGCGGCACCGCCTCCAGGGTGTGGGTCTAGAATCGGATGATGATGCCTCCGGACAGCTCGTACTGGTTGGAGTACTCCGGCTCCCCGACCGTGTAGCAGCCCCAGTAGGGGTCGCACCAGTAGCCCCCGGGATCGGTCTTGATGTAGGTCGGCGTCCAGCGGGCCTCGAGGCGGAGGCCGAACTTCGGGCTCGGGAACATCTTCAGGCCGGCGGCCCAGGTGGTCGAGAACTGGGTGTCTCCGCCGATGTCCCCCATGGCGGTCTGCAGGCTGCCGTACTGCGTGGCCCCGAGCCCGCCGAGGACGTACGGCCGGACGGTGGCGTCCGAGTCGCCGAAGTTGTAGGCGAAGTAGCCGTGGTAGTTGTAGACCGTCTGGGGAACGCTCAGGTTGATGACGCCCGAGGCCTCGAGGTCCGTCGCCTGCGAGGCGAACAGGAACCCGAGCTCGACGTTGGGCGTCATGTTGAACCCGAGGCGGGCGCCCCAGGAGAACGCGTCCTTGGGGTCCACCCGGATCGGCGAGTCGTCGAGACCGCCCACGTTCACCCCGTCGCTGAACGTCCAGCCCGCGGTGCCGCTCAGCTCCACCCGCGAGTCCTGTGCCGGTGCGGAGGCGGCGACAAGCGCCACCACCGTCGCCGAAAGAATCGTCTTGCGAATCATCGTCTTCCTCTCATTCTAGGTTGTCGGCGGGGCGCGGCCGTCACTTCACGCTGATCGCGACGGCCTCGGTGTAGGTGATCTCCACCGTATCGCCCACGTTCACGTCCTTCAGGTTGTTCTTGTCCTCGACCTTGAAGCTCACGGTGCGCCCGTCCCCGGTGAGGACGGTGACGGACGGCACCTGCGTGTCGATGGCCTTGATGGTGACGCTGGTGGTCTCCCGCTGGGCGATCGTTCCGCCGGGCCTCGGGCCCTGGCCACGGGTGATTGCGAGATCGGTCTCCCCCGGCAGGCTGCTCGGCTGGCCCGGCTTGCGGATGGCGTAGGCGATCGACTCGTAGTAGCGGAAGGTCACGGTGTCGCCGACCTTCAGCTCGTCGAAGCGCTTCACCTCGGGCCCGCACAGGATCGTCTCCGTCTCACCCTCCTCGTCCGTCAGGGTGACGAGGCGGGCGCTGTGGTCGATCGCGTCGATCGTCGCCGTCACCTCGACCACGTCCGTCAAGGTGACGGGAGTCTGTGCCGGGGCGGCGAGCGGCAGTACGGCAAGCACGGCGAGTGCGGCGAGGGTCTTCTCCATGACGTCTCTCGACCTCCTGAGGACGAGGACCTGCGGGTCCCCGAGTGGAGCCGGCTACGGCGCCAGCTTCTGGTATTCACTGTTCGTGATGCGGACCTGGACCTTGCTGGCCGGAATGGCCAGCACCACGGTGCCCGCCGCGCTCGTCCCGTCGGGCAGCGACTGCATGTCGACCCCGAGGGTCACCTTGTCGTCGGGGGAGTCGAGCCAGGTGTCCACGTCGACCCGCTTCAGGCCCCCGCCCGCCGGTTCGAGGGTGAGGACCAGAGAGTCGCCGGCCTTCTCGTAGTCGGCGATCGTCAGGGCCGTGGTGGCCGCCCCGGGAGCCATCGTGATCCTGCCCGCGGTCATCGCCGCCTGGATCTTGTCCGGGGAGGGTGGCAGGTACCGGTGCACCAGGGCGACCGCGGCCTCCATCTCCTGCTTCATCTCGCCGGTCTTCTTCTCGACCACCCGCGACTTCACCCCGGCCTTGGCGCGCGCCTTGGGCCCACGGGGCGTGTCGGCCTCCGCCTTCGGCGGGGGCTCCGACAGGGGCGTCTTCTGGACCTTGCCGTCGGGTCCGTAGCGGCACGAGTCGATCTTCGTGCTCTTGACCTCGCCCTTGAGGCTGATCTCGGTCTTCTCGATCCACGTGTACGCGCGCAGCGCCTGCTGGTTCTGTGCGGCCGCCTGCTTCGCCGCCGCCACCTTCTCCTGCACGTCCTGGGCCCCGGCCGGCGCCCCGGCGGCCAGGACGAGGGCGACCGCCGCCACCGCGCATCCCATCACTGTTCGCTTCATGCTCGTCCGTCCTTTCGGTAGCGGGGTCGACGGCCCGCACGCCGGTCTACCAGGCATAGGAGAACCAGGCCCGCGGCCCGTCGTAGGCGAGGTCGACGACCTTGCCGTCGCCGCCCTCGCTCTTGTCGTAGTCGATGTCGATGTGGCGCCAGCCCGCGCCGAGGGCCCAGTGCTCGGACACGCGCACGGCCAGGTCGCCCTCGAGGTTCCACGTGAGCTCGGACCCGAAGCCGGCCACGTCGGCGCGGCCCAGGAGCGCCACGCGCGACCCGAGCGGCGCGCGGAACTTCACGCCCACAAGGGCGTCCACCCACTGCAGGTTCCGGGAGTCCCCGTCGTACTCGGTCCCCTCCGGCCCCTTCGCGGAGAGGCGCGTTTTCGTTCCCGTGTAGCGGGCGCCCACCAGCACGTCGAGGTGGGCGGGATTGTCCTGCCTTCCGCCGCTCGCCACCCGGTAGAAGCCGAAGCCCTCGGTGAAGAGCTGCCGCACGTCGGCCTCGAGGTTCAGCCGGCCGACCATCGGCGCGTCGGACGCCACCGGCACGCCGAGGTTGTTGTAGGTGAAGTCGAGGCCGAAGCCGAAACGGTCCTTCCGGCCCTCGAAACGGCCGGCGAGGGCGAAGTCGAGGTCGTCCCAGAGGTCCGAGAAGGAGGCGTCCACCGGCACCCGGGAGAGGCCCTTCACGGACACGTCGCCCTTGATCCCGGTGAACCACATGTAGGGGGTGACGCCGAAGTGCCACTGGCCGTCCATCGCGGCAGTCGGCCCACCCTGGGCCTGGGCCCACGTGGGCACGGCCATCGCGAGCATGATTCCCACCGCTATCACCAGCCGTCCAACTCCTGACCCTGCTCTCATCTCCAGTCTCCTCTTGATCACGCTTGTCGTCCGTAGGGATGGTCGTGTCTCACCGAGCCGCGGCGAGGCGCTCGCGGGCCCTCTTCAGGTTCTCTTCGACCCCGGTCTCGATCCCCCCGCGGACCTTGCCCATGAGCACGCCCGCCAGCATGCCCGTCGGCGGGTCGAGACGCGTCCGGTAGAGGTTCAGGAGGTACAGACCCTTGCCGTCGGGCGCCGGCACGGCGGCCAGGAGCTCGAGGCTGGCGTTGAAGAAGTGCGTGGCCCCGAGCAGCTTGGTCGAGATCATGGCCCCACGGGGACTCTTGTAGAAGGTCGCGTGGTAGGCGGAGACCACCGGCTTGAGGCCGAACTCGTCCTTCGTCCAGTAGAGGACGTCCTCGGCCCCCGCCAGCGTGCCCCTGGGCCAGGCCGCCAGGTAGTCGTTGAACTCCTTCACGTAGTCCACGAGGTAGGGCGAGTGGGCCAGCAGGATCCGGTACTCCTCCGCGCGGGACTTCTCCTGCTTCTTGTCGAGCACGTTGCCCATCGCGTCCGTGCCCCCCTGCTGGTAGGCCGTGACGTACTCGACGATGCCCTGGTTGAAGAGCGCGACCGCGCGCTTCTCGGCGTCGGGCGCCTTCCAGTCGATCTTCGAGACCATCTCCAGCCCCTTCGTCCCGAGCTTCACGTCGCAGCTTCCCGGCTTGCACTTCTTGAGGGCCGCGATGTCGTCCGGGGGATGGGTGAGGCCCTTCAGGTCCTCGAGCTTCGCGGGGCTCGAGAAGTAGCCCACTCCGGGATCTGGGGCACCTGGCGGAACTTCTTCACGTCGCGGGCCAGGGCCAGGAGCTGATCCACGGTCCCGGCCGTCTTGACGACACCGAAGGCCGCGATCTCGGGTTTGTCGGAGGCGGGCAGCAGCTTCGTGACCACCTCGCCCTTCTCGACGGCGGCGAGCTGGGCGTCGTCGAGCTGGATCACCTTGCGGAGGAACGGGCGGGGCGGCGCCTCCTGGGCCGGTGCGACCGCCGGCGTCAGGACGGCCAGCGCAGACAACAGGACGATGCCGCATGAGACCTGCTTCAGGGAGTCGACCCTCTTCATGGAACCCCTCGCGACAACCGGACCCGCGGGCCCCGAGTGATACGCTTCGGAGAGCCCTGGTGCCGAACACCCGATGAGCATTGCAGAATCGATGCCGCGGCCGCCTTGCGAAGAACGGCTCGCCGTATCAGACAGAGCGGATTGGACTTGAGCCCACCGGCCGGAGTGTGGCGCGCAGACGTGCGGCACGGGGGATGCGGGGAAAGGACGAAATGACGTCTGCGAGTCGGTATTTCGTCCCTTGGCGGTCGCTTTGGGTCATACTAGCCGACCATGCCCACGGCCGGCCACTCACCGACCCCCGGGGATCTCCCCGGGGGCCTTCTCGAGTTCGAGTCGCTCGTCTCCGACCTCTCCTCCCGCTTCATCGACCTGGCCCCCGAAGAGGTCGACGGCGCCATCGAAGACGGGTTGCGCCGTGTCTGCGAGCTTCTCGGCATCGACCTCGCCGTTCTCTGGCAGTGGTCGGATGCGGCCCCCGACGTCATCGCGCCCACCCACGCCTATCCCCCCGTGGAGGATGTCATTCCTCCCGAGCCGCTGCATCAGGAGCAGTTCCCCTGGATCCGACAGGAGATCCTCGGCGGCCGCGTGGTCGCCTTGTCGTCGCTCGCGGAGTTCCCACCGGAAGCCCATGTCGACCGCGAGTTCTGCCGCCACTACGGCGTCCAGTCGCACCTGAGCCTTCCCCTGTCGGTGGGAGGCGCGCCGCCCGTCGGCCTCATCGGGTGGAATACCCTGCGGGCGCCGCGCGAGTGGCCGGACGCGCTGGTGAAGCGGCTGCAGCTGGTCGCGCAGGTCTTCACCAACGCACTCGTGCGCAGGCGCCACGAGCAGAGCCTGCGGGAGAGCAATGAGCGCCTGGCCCTGGCCGCGGACTCCGCCGAGGCGGGTCTCTGGACCCTGGACTACGACGCGGGCGTCTTCTGGAGCACGGAGAAGGCGCGAGCGATCTTCGGGTACGCGCCGGACGAGGACGTCACGATGGACCGCTTCCGGGAGTCGATCCACCCCGACGACTGGGACCTCGTTCGGGGGGCCATCGAGCGGTCCCGCCTGGGCGAGCCCGTCGACGTCGAGTACCGTATCGTCCCGCCGGGCTCCGGACGCGCGAGGTGGATCCACTCGCGCGGGCGACCCGTCCGCGACCCCGCCGGCCGAGTCGATCGCCTCTCCGGGATCTCCATCGACGTGACCGAGCGAAGGAGAGCCGAGGAGGCGCTGCGCACGGCCCGGATTCGGCGAGATGCCGCGGCCGAGCTGGCCGGGCTCGCGTTCTACGAGGTGGACCTCGGCGAACGCACCGGCTTCTTCGACGACCGGCTTCGCGACATCTGCGGTGTTCCCCCGGAACGAGAGGAAGGCCTCGAGCCCCTGGAGTTCTGGATGGAGCATCTGCACCCGGACGACCGCCAACGGGTGCTGGACGTCCGCCAGGAGCTGCACGACGGGAGGCTGGAGCGGCTCGCCATCGAGTATCGCTTCCTGCATCCGACTGAAGGCGAGAAGTGGCTTCACCACGTGGCCGGCGTCGCCAGACGCGACGCCGCCGGCCGCGCGGTCCAGACGTTCGGCGTCTTCCGCGACACCACGGAGAGACGGCAGCGCGAGGAGGCCCTCCGACAGTCGTACGCCGAGATCGAACGGCTCAAGGACCGGCTGCAGGCGGAGAGCGACTACCTCAAGGCCGAGATCAAGGTGGTCCACTCCCAACGGGAGGTCACCGGGCAGAGCGCCGCCATCCAGAAGGTCCTGGGCCTGGTGGAGCAGGTCGCGCCCACGGACTCCTCGGTGCTCGTTCGCGGCGAGACCGGCTCCGGCAAGGAGCTGTTTGCCCAGGCCATCCACCGGCTCAGCCCCCGCGGCAAACACCTGATGGTCAAGGTCAACTGCGCGGCGCTGCCGTCCGGGCTCGTGGAGAGCGAGCTGTTCGGCCGCGAGAAGGGTGCCTTCACCGGGGCCCTGACCCGCCAGGTCGGACGCTTCGAGGTGGCGGACGGCTCCACGCTCTTTCTCGACGAGATCGGCGAGCTGTCCCTCGAGGTGCAGGCCAAGCTGCTGCGCGTGCTGGAGACCGGCGAGTTCGAGCGGCTGGGGAGCCCGAAGACGATCAAGGTCGACGTGCGCCTGATCGCGGCCACCAACCGCGACCTCCTGGAGGAGGTCCGCAAGGGTCGCTTCCGGGAGGACCTGTACTACCGCCTCAACGTCTTCCCCATCCGCGTGCCGCCCCTGCGCGAGCGAACGGAGGACATCCCGCAGCTGGTCTGGACGTTCCTCGAGGAGTTCTGCACCCGAATGGGCAAGAAGATCACCCAGGTGCCGCGCAAGACGATGGAGGCGCTCCAGCGCTATCCCTGGCCGGGCAACGTCCGCGAGCTCCGCAACGTGATCGAGCACAGCGCCATCGTCACCACCGGCGACACGCTGAGGGTGCCCATGCTGGACGACACCGTGGCCGCCGCAACGCCACCGCAGACGTTGGCCGACTCCGAGCGCCAGCTCATCCTGGGGGCCCTCGAGAGCAGGGGCTGGAGGATCAAGGGACCGAACGGCGCCGCCGCGGCGCTGGGGCTCAACCCCTCGACCCTCTACAGCCGCATGAAGAAGCTGGGCATCCGGTCGCCGGGCCAGACGGCGGACGACTCGGCGTAAGCGGCGATCGCTCCCCTCAGATCACGTCTCCGCGGAGACGCCGCAGGACACGAAGGTCCTCGAGGTCCTTCGGGCGGCCCGCGGCCTCCTTCATCCGGATGAGGTCGTCCAGGCTTGCGAACGCCGCCGGGGTCTGGCCGAACCGGTCGTGGACGCGCCTCGACCAGACCTCGTCGAACGTGACCCCGCGCACGAACGGATGGATGTCGGCTTCGACCAGGTACTGGCGGATGAGGATCTTCTTCGTCATCAACTCGTCGTCCGTCACCTCGGCGAGGTCGTAGCCGAAGGCGGTGAGGGCGCGCCGCGTGCGCTCGACGTTGTCCGGTGTCGCCCGAATGAAGATGTCCACGTCCAGCGTCGCCCGGGCGTAGCCGTGCACGGGGAAGGCCGTCGCACCGATCAGGACGTACTCGACGCTATGTTCGTTTAGTGATCTGAACAGGCTTTCGATGTCCACGCCGGATCAACTCCTCCGCGATCTGGCGCGAGCGCGCCAGCATCATCTCGAAGCGCTGAGCGGTCGAAAGGCTCCGCTGATAGGTCAGTTCGAAGTCGAGCTCGTCCTCTTCGGACGACGCTCCCGGAGACACCTTGAGAACCTGCGTCATCTCTCCATTCTAGCGTCTCCCCCGCATGCAGTCGAAGCATCCCTACGCTTCTACCCGGCGAGGTGGGGAAGGACGAAATGGCGTCTGCGGGTCGACATTTCGCCCCGCCAGGCCCGCACCATCGGTCGCGGCGACGCCGGCCTCCAGCCCCTGTGCTCAAGGCCCGTCAGCGAGTTACGTGGTGTCGTCCGGCGTCGGGCTTCACCCGGCACGAATCGAGCAGTACAGCCTCCGACGGATTTTCCTGGGGGCCCTCGACATGATCGTCGGAACGCTTCGGATTCTGCCGGCGCCGCACCGACGGACCCAGGTCCTGGAGGTCTTCCGGGCCATCCAGGGGCCTGTCCTCGCCCAGCCGGGCTGCCTCGCGTGCCACATCTACGAAGAGCAGGGCCCCGAAGAGGCCGTCGTGCTGGTCGAGAGATGGGAGTCCCAGGAGACGCTCGAGGCTCACCTCCGCTCGGAGACGTACCGCCGCATTCTCGGGGCCATCGAGCTCTCGGGCGCTCCGCCCGAGATCCGTTTCGAGTCCGTGTTGGCCACGGAAGGCATGGACCTGATCGAACGGTCGCGCGCACCGGGGGGAAAGACGGTCCCCCACTGACCGCGGCCAGGCCGCCGGGTTCTTGCCGCTGAGGGAAGGAGTGAGGATGTTGAAGGACGAACGGCGACGCCGCACACGCGCAGCAGCCCTGGCCGCGGGTCTCGGCCTTCTGGCCCCCGCGCTGGCCCTGGCCCAGGAGCCGCCCGCACCCGCAACCCTCGTCTGCGCGTCGCAGGCGGGCGAGCGGCAGGTCTGCCCGGCCGACACGTCGGCGGGCGTGGCGCTGGTGAAGTCCACCGGCACCGCGGCCTGCCTGCTGGGCAAGACGTGGGGCTACGACGACGCGGGGGTGTGGGTCACGGACGGCTGCGGCGGCGAGTTCCTGCTGGGCCAGGGCGCGCTGGCGGGCGGGGCCGCGGCGGCCCCCGCCGCACCCAGCCCGGCGCCACCGGTCCAGCCCGTCGAGAGCTGGGGGGAGTTCACCCCCGGCAGAGGGCTTCGTGGTCGGCAAGGGGAGCCTGGGATCCCTGTCCATCAGCGGGTATGGGCTGCTGCGGTGGATCGACCAGACCCCGGCCGAGCAGACGTTCACCGACCACCTCGGGAACGCGCGCACCGTCGACGGCCGCAACGACATCTACCCGCACCGGGTGATGGTCTTCTTCATGGGCTACCTCGGTAGCCCGAAGCTGATCTACGCGATCACCCTCTGGACCGTCAACGCCACCGACCAGCGCGCCCTGTTCGCCAACATCGGCTACCAGTTCAGCCGGAAGTTCAGCCTCTACGGCGGGTTCAACGGGAACCCGGGGACGCGCTCGCTCCAGGGCTCGCACCCCTACTGGCTCGGCAACGACCGCGTGATGGCCGACGAGTTCTTCCGGCCCTTCTTCGGCTCCGGCATCTGGGCCCAGGGCGAGCTCGTGCCCGGCTTCTGGTACAACGCCATGCTCTCGACCTCCAGCAGCGCGCTCGGCGTGAAGACGACCCAGCTGGACCGCACCTACACCACCGGCGCCTCGGTGTGGTGGATGCCCACCACCAAGGAGTTCGGCCCCCGGGGGGCCTACGGCGACTGGGAGCAGCACGAGAAGGTGGCCACCCGCTTCGGCATCTCCACGACGCGGAGCCCCGAGCAGCGCTTCACCGACTCGCTCACCGGCGTCTCCGGAAACACCACGATCCGGCTCGCGGACAGCGTGAACGTCTTCGAGGCGGGCGCGCTCGCGCCCGGCGTCACGGTAGAGCGCGTCGACTACCGGATCCTCTCCTTCGACGCCGGCGTGAAGTACCGGGGCTTCTTCCTGCAGGCCGAGTACTACAACCGCTGGCTCGACAACTTCCAGGCGGACGGCCCCCTGCCGGTCAGCCAGATCCACGACACCGGCTTCTACGTGCAGGCCGCCTTCTACCCGGTCCCGCAGAAGCTCGAGGTGTACGCCGCGACCTCGCAGATCTTCGGTGACAAGGACGCGGGCTTCGCCAACAGCTCCGAGTACCTGGCGGGGGCCAACTTCTACCCCTTCAACACCCGCAACCACCGCCTCAACGTCCAGGTCATCGACGTGAACCGCTCGCCGGTCAGCAGCTCGTTCGGCTACTACATCGGCGGCCAGGACGGCACCACGTTCGCGGCGGCGTTCTCGGTCTTCTTCTGAGGAGAATCAGCATCATGAGCAAG
>CAVOYO010000007.1:0-300976 GCA_963700695.1 uncultured Acidobacteriota bacterium
CACGGTCTGGTACGAGATGCCAATGGCCAAGACCACGGTGCCTCCGCATGAGCGACTGGGCGCTGAGCGGCTGAGAAGGTGCACGTCGATTCCATGGACTGGGGCCAGATCCAAGAAGTTGGGCTGGTTGCGGGGTGTTCAACTTCTTGAGCAGCTAGAGGATTCCTAAACGGGCCTGATTGACTCGGTCGCTCCAACCCTGATCCTCTCGAACAACGGTTTGGTATTGCCGAGACGAGCCCTCCGGGTGATCTCGGGAGTTCGCACGCTGAAAATCTGGTCCTGCTGGCATGTTGAGCGGCAGCGGGCTCTATGCCGGGGCGGAGTGCGTGCGATGTGAAGATGGAGACCGGCGGCCGACGCCCCGTCGGCTTCGTCCGTTTCGGTCTGCCGTTCGACCTCGAGAGCAGCGAGCTGCGCAAGAAGGGAAGCTCGTCCCGCTGCGCCAGCAGGCGGTCACCATCCTGGGCATGCTCGTCCAGCAGCCGGGACGCGCGGGTCAACGTGAGCAGATCCGCGAGAAGCTCTGGGGCTCGGGACACCGTGGTCGAACTTGATCAAGGGCTGAACAAGCTGCATCAGCGGGACCGTACCGCCCTCCATGACGACGCGCAATCACCGGTGTTCGTTGAGACGCTGCCGTGTGACGGCTACCGCTCATCGCGCCGGTGACCGGTCACGGACACGATGACCTCCGCCGACACCGGACCCACGGCGGCTCCGGAGGCTGCGATCAGGCCGTGGCTGGGGACGGGCTCTCTTGCCGCGGTGGGCTTGGTGGCGGCGATCGGTGCTCGGCCTGACGGTGGGGAGCCAACCTGCCGGTGAGCAGCCCCACCGACCGAGTGCGTCTCGCGGTGCTGCCCTTCGTGGACCTGAGCCCGGATACCGACGGCGCCTACTTCAGCCAGGGGTTGACCCAGGAGGTCATCGGCGAGCTCGGCCGGCTGCACCCCGAACGACTCGGGGTCATCGCCCGCACCACCGTCAGCGAGTACGCGCGGAACAGCCACGACATCGCGACGATTGGAGAGAGCCTCGACGTCGACTTCGTGCTCGAGGGCAGCGTTCGGCGCAGCAATGGCCGCACCCGCATCACCGCCGAGCTGATCGAGGTGCCCGGCCAGACGCAGGTGTGGGCCGAGAGCTGGGATCGCGAGCTGAGCGACCTCCTCGCCGTCCAGGGAGAGCTGGCGCAGGCAGTGGCCCGCCGGGTCCGTGTTTCGGTCCGCCCCGACATCGAGGCACGCTGGTCGCGCAGCCGCCTCGTGGACCCGGAAGCGCACCGGCTCTATCTCCAGGGACGCTACCAGTGGAACCGCGGGGACATCCCGGGTTTGCGCCGCAGCCTCGAGCTGTACCGGCAGGCCCTCGAGCGGCAGCCGGACCACGCCCTCGCGTGGGCGGCGCGAGCACAGTCCTACGTGCTCCTGGGGGACTACGTCGTGGTTTCCCGCGACGAGGTGGTCGAGCAGGGGATGGCGGCCGCGCGCCGTGCCCTCGAGATCGACGAGAGCATGGCCGAAGCCCACAGCTCCCTCGGGATGATCCTCGGCTTCTACGAGTGGCGCTGGGAGGAGGCGGAGCAACACTTCCTGCGTGCCCTGGAGCTGAACCCGAGCTGCCCGACCATGCACTGGTGGTACGCGCACCTCCTGCGCGCGACCCGCCGAGTGGACGAGGCCGTGGCCGAAGGCCGCATCGCGCGGGACCTGGACCCGCTCTCGGGGTTGATCGCCGTCAACCTCGGTATGGCCCTCTACTACCGAGGCGACTTCGAGGCGGCGCGGGCCGAGTTCGCGGCGCAGATCGGATGGAGCCGGATCTCCCACTCGCGCACCTGGGGATGGGCTACGCGCAGCTCGCGCTGGGGGAGCAAGAAGCGGCCATCGCCTCCCTCGAGCGCGCGGCGGCCGCGGCCGGCGGCAGTCCGCTCTTCGACGCGACCCTCGCTCACACGTACGCGCTGGCTGGCCGCGAGGCCCGTGCCCGGGGAGTGCTGGCGCGGCTCGTGAACGCCCCGGTGCAGAGCCCCTTTCTCATCGCGCTGGTCTACGTCGGCCTGGGCGACCACGAGACGGCCCTGGACTGGCTGGAGAGGGCCAGGGAACAAGGAGATCCGCGCGCCCGCGTCGTGGCCGTGGACCCCCGACTCGCCGACCTCCACGGCGATCCGCGGTTCGAAGCGCTGGTCGCTCGCTTCGGGCTGGTGCCCGGAACCGGAAGCGCTCGCGCCGCGGCTCCGCGCGAGCAGGTTGCTGAGTAGTCCCCCCCGACTCGGCCCCGGCTACTCCAGCCCCGCGTGATCGATCCTGAGGATCGTCTGCAGGAGGACGTTGGCCCCGTTGGCCATGTCCGCGGGCCGGGTGTACTCCTTCGGAGAGTGGCTGATCCCGCCGACGCTCGGCACGAAGATCATGGCCACCGGCGCGACACGTGCCACGTCCTGAGCGTCGTGACCCGCGCCGCTGGGCATGGAGACGTGGGCGCTTCATCTGGCCTCGGGCGGGCTCGGAGGACCCTACCGGGCCTCCGCCCCCGGCCAGACGCCGTCGCGGATCGGACGCAGCTCGAAGCGCGCGGGGTCGAGCACCACGTGCTTGATCCGCTTCCGACGCCACGTGTAGGTCACGTGGACGAGCCCATCCGTGGTCTGGATCACGGCGGGGTAGGAGTACTCGCCCGGCTGGTCCTCCAGGACCAGCGCGGCCTGCCAGCTCCGCCCGTCGTCGGAGACGGCGACGTTGATGACGCGCCGGCCCTTCGTGGTGTGGTTGTAGACGAGCAGCGCCCGGCCGTCGGCGAGCGTGACGGCGTCGGTGCCGGCGTCGGGGTTGGGCAGGCTCGTGGCCTCGAGCGGTCCCCAGGTGAGGCCGCGATCCTCCGACCAGGCCTCGACGATGCGACCGGCCCGCTCGCTGCGACACAGGAGCTGCAGCCGCCCCTCGGGCCAGATGAGGATGGAGGGCTGGATGGCGTTGAAGCGCGACCCGTCGTTCAGTGGACCGATCTTCGTCCAGCTCTCGCCCCCGTCGGTCGAGCGCTCGATGTGGGCCTGCCAGACCTCGTCCTCCTGCGTCTCGGGATCGACGAAGTACTCCACGCTCGATCCGCTGAGGATGGCCCCGTCGGCGAGCTGCACCGGCTTGTTCTTGATCGGCCCCAGGATGTCCTCCGGCAGCCGTCGCGCCGGGGACCAGGTGCGGCCCCCGTCGCCGGAGGTCTTCACCTCGCCCCACCACTCGGTCTCGTCAGGCCCGACCTTGTAGAACAGCATGAGCGGGCCGGAATCCGGCTGGAAGAGCACGGGGTTCCAGGTGGCGTAACGCTCTCCGCCGGGCTGGCGGCCGTCGGCGACCGTCTCGACCTCCGACCAGCCGCCCTCTCCGCGCCGGGAGAGCCAGATGTCGACGTCGGAGTGGGATTCGCCCGATCCGCCGAACCAGGCCGCGACCAGGGCGTCGCCCGTCTGCTCGATGGTCGAGGCGTGGCAGGACTGGAAGGGCGCCGTCTCGAAGATGAACTCCTCCGAGACGAGGCCGGGGGGCTGAGCCGTGACCGTCGAGGGCAACAGGGCGAGCACCGGGAGCGACCACAGCGCCGCACTCGCGAGTGAGATCCGCATGGTGTGTGCCTCCAGTGCCCGGATCCTACCCCACCGGCGTCCGTGATGCCGCGGCGCTGGCCAGCCGGCGGCGGGACTCCTATACTGGGGCTCCGCAGCGCGACGACGGAAGCGAGCAGGGAAGCACTCACAGAGGAGAGCAAGGTGCGAGAGAACACCGTGAGGTCGATCTGGGCCCGGGGCGGCGTGGTCGTGAACGGATGGCTGAGCATCCCGAGCTCGTTCTCGGCGGAGGTGATGGCCCACCAGGGCTTCGACTCCCTGGTCATCGACATGCAGCACGGTGTCGTGGACTACCAGGCCGCGGTGACCATGCTGCAGGCCATCTCGACTACACCGGTGATCCCGCTCGCCCGGGCGCCCTGGAACGACCCCGCCCATCTGATGAAGATCCACGACGCCGGCGTCTACGGGGTGATCTGCCCGATGGTGAACACCCGCGCCCAGGCCGAGGCGCTGGTTCAGGCCTGCAAGTACCCGCCGCGCGGATTCCGCAGCTTCGGGCCGGTGCGGGCGTCGATCTACGCCGGCGAGGGCTACGCGAAGCAAGCCAACGACGAGCTCATCGTCATGCCCATGATCGAGACCGCCGAGGCGCTCGAGAATCTGGACGACATCCTTTCGACCCCGGGTGTGGACGCGGCGTACGTTGGGCCGGCCGACCTGAGCCTGGCCATGGGCCGCGAGCCCGGACTCGATCGGACCGACCCCAAGGTGGTCGAGGCCCAGAAGACGATCGCCGCCGCCTGCAAACGTCACGGCGTGGTGGCGGGAATCCACGTCGCGACGCCGGAATACGCCCTGAAGATGATCGAGGACGGCTACCGCTTCGTGACCCTCGCCAGCGACAGCCGCATGCTCGCGGTCCAGGCCGCGTCGGACGTGGCCGCCGTGCGCAAGACGGTGACGGGGGGTGTGGTTCCCACCTACTGAGCTCCACGAGGGCGACCGCCGGCGCATTCCCATGACATCGGAGAGCCTCCGAGCCCGAGCCCCCGGGGGCGAGGTGCGACTCCCCCACATCTCGCCCGCTCCGGCGGCGGGGGACATCGGTCGCTGGCTGGCCGTCTTCGGGCCCGGGGCGATCATCGCCTCGCTGACCATCGGGACCGGCGAGCTGGTCTTCTCGTCCCGCGGCGGTGCCCTCTTCGGCTTCGACATCCTCTGGCTCTTCCTTCTCACCTGCGTCCTGAAATGGATCCTGCTCTACGGAGCGGCTCGCCACATGGTGCTCTCCGGCACCCACCCCTTCGAGCGGTACGCTCGGCTCCCGGGCCCCCGGGGGTGGTTCCCGCTGACGCTCCTGCTGCTGGCGGCAGTGTCGTTTCCCATCTGGACCGGCTTCGTGGGGGGCGTCCTGGGCACGCTGCTCGAAGGCCGCTTCGGGCTCGACGCCCACCTGTCGGGCATCGTGGCCACGGCGCTGGCCGTCCTCCTCGTCCTGCGCGGTGGCTACGACATGCTCGAGAGGATCCAGCTCGTCGTCGTGGCCGCCCTCCTCGGGGCGGTGGGCCTGTCCCTCGCGCTGATGCGCCCGGACTGGCTTGCGATTGCCAGGGGGCTCTTCGTCCCCGCCGCCCTCGAGTACCCGTCGTGGCTCGCCTCGGTTCGCGGAGAGCTGGCGGCACGCCCCGTCGCCCTGGAAGC
Source organism: uncultured Acidobacteriota bacterium (assembly GCA_963700695.1). Classification (GTDB taxonomy): domain Bacteria; phylum Acidobacteriota; class Vicinamibacteria; order Fen-336; family Fen-336; genus JAJDNS01. The sequence goes on from CAVOYO010000007.1 coordinate 5,273, forward strand.
GGCCACCTACGTCGGAGTCATCGGCGGCAGTGCCTACGACTACCTGGCCTACGTCGCGTTCCTCAGGAACAAGAGGTGGGGGCTCAGCTCTCACCCGGTGAGGGAGAGGGCGGCGCTCGAGGCGATCAGCGAGACGCACGGGGATCTTCTCCGACGCTGGACCCGGGCGCCCCTGATCGATGCCACCATCAGCTTCACCGTCGTGCTCGCCTTCAGCTGCGTGTTCGCGGTCTCGGGGGCGATGGTCCTCGGGCCCCGGCACCAGATCCCCAGCGGCGACAACCTGCTGAACCTGCAGGCCCAGTTCGTGACCCAGCTGCACCCCTGGCTGCTGCCGCTCTACGTGATGGGAGCGTTCCTGGCCATCGCCGGAACCCTCTATGCCACGATCGCCGTCGCCCCCGCGGTCCTCGGGGAGGCGATTCACTCGATCCGGGCCACGCCGCGGTTCGCGCTCTCTCGGAGGGTCTCGCACGGGATCGTCTTCTGGAGCGGCGGCGGGGGGATCGCGGTGCTGATCTGGAGCGCGCTCTACCGGACCTATGGGGGGGCCGCGTCCCAGCCACCCACGCTCGTCGAGATCCTGACCCCCGCCAACCTTTTCACCGGCGTCCTCGCCTGCGGCTTCATCTGCCTCCTCAACCCCTGGCTCGACATCCGGTTCCTTCCCCGATCGCTCCACACGTCCCGGGTACTCTGGATCTTGAACGTCCTCGCGGGCCTGGTCTTCCTGGCCCTCGGGTTCCGGGGCTATTGGGACTTCGGGGTACAGAAGTTCCCCGACTGGGGTGGAGGCTGGCTCGGGGCCCTCGCGCTTCTCCTCACCCTGCTCCTTGGCATGGTTGGTGCATGGCTTCTCGATCACGGAGGCGCAAGACGCCACGAAGGAGACTCGCGTTGACCGCAGACCCCGCGGCGCCATAGAGTCGCAGCGGGAGCGCGAGCATCGTAAGGGGAGGGGACATGGATCGACGCGACTTCCTGAAGAAGACGGCGGCCGCGGGTCTCGCCGCGGCCGCGGCGCCGACGCGGTCGGTGGCCGCGGAGACGGATGCTCTGCCCCGGCGACCCCTGGGCAAGACCGGGGTCGAGGTCACGCCACTGGCCTTCGGAGGGGGCAGTCACTTTTTGGGCCGAATCGCGGGCGAAGAGGCCGAGGCGCGGCGCCTCATCGAGCGCGCCTTCGAGCTCGGCATCCGGTACTTCGACACCGCCGCCGGTTACACCCACAGGCCTCACGAGCGGCTTTCCGAAACCTACTACGGTCGGGTGCTGGCGCCCTACCGCAGTCAGATCTTCCTGGCCACCAAGTCCGGGGAGCGAGACCGGGACGGCATGCTGCGAAGCGTCGAGAAGAGCCTCGAGCTGCTGCGCACCGACCACCTCGATCTCGTTCAGATGCACAGCCTTCGGGAACGCGAGGAGCTGGATCGGCTGGAACGGCCCGACGGCGGCCTCACCGCCCTCCGAGAGCTGAGAGAGCAGAAGGTGGTCCGCTTCATCGGCGCCACTGGCCACTACGACCCCGATGTCCTTCTGGAGGCGGTGGAGCGGTTCGACATCGACACCCTGCTCATGTCGCTCAACGCCGCGCAGACGTCCCATCCCCTCTCGATGTCACCGGGCAAGCCTCTCGCCGCCTTCGAGGAGAAGGTGCTTCCCGCAGCCGTGAGCAAGGGCATCGCCGTAAACGCCATGAAAGTCATGGGCCAGGGGAACCTCGTGGGAGGGGGTAAGGCTGCGAGCTCCGCCGACGAGCTCATCCGCTACGTCCTCTCGCTGCCGGTGGCGACCGCGGTCATCGGCCACACGAGCCTCCTGATCCTCGAGCAGAATGTGGCGGCAGCGCGGAGCTTCCGCCCCATGGACGAAGGCGAGAAGGCCGCCCTCCGATCCCGGCTGTCCGGGGCGGCGCCGGCCTGGGCCCGCTTCCTCCGCCATCACCAGGACGACGTGGCATGAGGGACAGGATGCCGCGTTGCGCTTTCGTTCTCCTCCTGGCCACGAGCCTCTTGTCGTCAGCCCCATTGCTGGCGGACGAGAAGAAATCCGACGAGCAGGAGAAGGTCGAAGACCTGAACGAGCTGACCGACCGGTTGAACAGGCTGGCTTCGAGGCCGGATCTGTCAGAGGAGCAGCTCTTTCTGCACGCTCGCGTCTCCGAGCTGCTCGATCGCGCCCGCCAGGCCCCGGCGGGCTCCTACCTGTTCGATCGTCTCGACTCGGCGATCGACGATCTCCTCGACGCCAGTGGCCGGCTCCAGAGGATCAAGACGCCGGACGAAGACGTCGAGCGGGAAGACCGGGAGAGCGAAGCCCAGCGCCGGACGGCGCGGGACCTGGAGAGGACGTACTTTCGGGTCCAACAGGGAGAGTACTTCGGAGAGCAGAGCGGGGACCCGAAGGCCGGTGAGTACGTTCGCCTCGCCCAGCGCCTCTACCAGCAGGGGCGATCGGCCTACGACGGGGGCACGTACTGGCGAGCCCGTCAGCTCGCGGATGCCGCCCGCGAGGTGATCGACGGTCTGGAGGGGCTCGCCCAGGCCGCGGTTCGCATCCCGGAACTGCCTCGGCTGTGAGGCTCGGGCAGCGTGCGCTGGTCGCTCGACAGTCTGCGGCTCCAGGCGGCGGTCATCGGTCTGGCCTCTCTCTCGATGGCGGCCCTGGCCGTCATCCTGATCCAGGACGCGCTGAGCCGTGCCGAGCAGACGCTCCTTCGCGAGGCCGAGCAGCAGTCCACGACCGCGGTCCATGAGCTGAGGGAGCAGTTCCTCGAGCGCGCGAGCGTCGTCGAAGACCCCCTGAGCGCGCTGCCGATCGAGGCCCAGGACCTGTCGCTTCGGGGACTGTCGGGCGCCGTCCTGCGGGTCTACGAGGGTGTCGAGGGAGGCTACCTCCTCGGTCCGGGGCTTCGGGTCGTCGGCTACACGTCACGCGGCGAGCGAAAGAGCGGTCCGACGGAGGCCGAGCTCGAGAGCCTGCGCGAGATGGCGGCCGTTCCCGAGGCCGGCGGCGGCGCCCGCACCCGCCAGGTCGTCCAGGGCACGGACTGGCTGGTCTTCGCCGTAGCCTCCGTGGAGGGGGCCGACTCCGTGGCCTGGACGTTGAAGCGCCTTCGCGGGGCGCGCGACCCGGTGGGGGAGCGGCGCCGGTGGTGGCTGGCGGGGCTGGTGCTCTCGGCGCTGATCGGGCTCGGGGGGGTGATCTCGTTCAGCGTGCGGCTGCGCCGGGGCGCCGACACCGTCAATGCGGGGCTCGCCCGGCTCGAGAGCGACCTGGGCCACCGTCTCCCCGCCATGGGCGGGGACTTCGGGCGGATCGCGGCGGCGGTGAACCGGATGGCCGAACGACGCGCGGCCCTAGAGACGACGGTACGCCAGCAGGACCGGCTGGCCGCTCTCGGGAAGGTCGTCGCCGGCGTGGCCCACGAGATCCGCAACCCCCTCAACTCGATCCGCCTCGGGCTGGAGCTCTTGAACCGTCGGCTGGAGAAGGGAACGGCCCGGGTCGGGGAGGTCCAGGGGGCCATGGAGGAGGTCGACCGCCTGGACCGGATCCTCGCCCGGCTCCTGGCCTTCGGACGACCGGCGCTCGAGGACCGGGCCCTCCAGCCGATCGCGCCGCTGGTCGATCGGGCGGTCGCGATGGTCCACACGCAGTCGGGCCAGAAGGGCGTGTCGATCGAGGTGGAGGCGGGAGAGGCGCGGCCGCCCGAGGCGGACGTGGACGGGCTGCAGGTCGAGCAGGTCGTGATCAACCTCCTGCTCAATGCCATCGAGGCGTCCCCGGCCGGGGGAACCGTCCGCGTGGGCCTGGCGAGGGAGGACGAGTTCATCCGCATAGCGGTGAGTGACGACGGCCCCGGAATCCCGGACCGCGCGCGCGACCACGTCTTCGATCCCTATTTCACCACCCGGGACTCGGGGAACGGCCTGGGCCTGGCCGTCTCGCGTGAGGTCGTGGCTCACCACGGCGGCTCGCTTCATTTCGAAACCGGCGTCGGCGGAACGACCTTCACGATGCGGCTGCCGACGCAGCGGGGCGACGCATGAGCGCGGGGCCGAAGATCCTGATTGCCGAAGACAACGCCCGGGCCCGCGACTACCTCTGCTCCCTCCTGAAGGACGAGGGCTACGAGGTCGAGACCGCCGCCGACGGGACCGAGGCGTGGCGTCTCGTCCGGGACGCGAGGTTCGAGGGGCTGCTGCTCGACGTGCAGATGCCGGGCAAGGACGGGCTGACGATCCTCCGCGAGCTTCAGTCGGTGGCCCAGCCCCCGGCGGTTCTCGTGATGACGGCCTACGGCAGCTCCTCGGTGGCGATCGAGGCGATGAAGCTCGGGGCGTACGACTACCTCACGAAGCCGCTCCACTTCGACGAGCTGCTGATCCAGCTCGCCCGCGCCGTGGCCGCGCGCGGCCAGGCCCTGGAGCTGGAGGCCTACCAGAGCGAGGCCCGAGCCGAGGACGAGACGTCCCTGGTGGGCAGCGGCCCCGCCATGCAGCAGGTCTACAAGCTCATCGGCCAGGTGGCCCCGACGGACTCGACGGTCCTGGTGCGCGGCGAGTCGGGCACCGGCAAGGAGCTGGTGGCGAAGGCGCTGCACGCCCACAGCTCGCGCCGCGATCGCCCCCTGGTGAGCGTGAACTGCGCCGCGATCCCGGAGACGCTCCTCGAGGCGGAGCTGTTCGGGCACGAGAGGGGCGCCTTCACCGGATCGACCGGGCGAAGGCGCGGCCGGTTCGAGCTCGCCGACCGGGGAACGATCTTCCTCGACGAGATCGGCGAGCTGTCGGCGGCGACCCAGGTCAAGCTGCTGCGGGTGCTCCAGGACCGGGTCATCGAGCGGCTCGGCTCCGAGCAGTCCATCGCGCTCGACCTTCGCATCATCGCCGCGACCAATCGGGATCTCGAGAGGGCGGTCAAGGAGGGTGGCTTCCGCGAGGACCTCTACTATCGGCTGAACGTCGTCACGATCGCCATCCCCCCGCTCCGTGAGCGACGGCAGGACATCCCGGAGCTCGCCGAGCACCTGGTGCGGAAGCTGGCCCGCGACCGCCGGCTCCCGCTGGGGGGCCTCTCCCCCGAGGCGGTCGAGCTGCTGCAGACGCGCGAGTGGCCGGGGAACGTCCGCGAGCTCGAGCACGCCCTCGAGCGGGCGTTGATACTGAGCCGGGGGGGCCGCATCGCCCCGGAGCACCTCGGGCTGCCGAGCGAGGCGGGAGGGGCCTCCGACCTCTTCGGCGGCGTGCCCCTGGAGAAGGGGATGCACGAGGCGGTCGCGGAGCTCGAGCGCCGCCTGATCGAGCGCGCCCTGGCCGCGGCCGGCGGCAACCGGACGCGGGCGGCGCAGATCCTGAAGATCAACCGGCGGCTCCTCTACGACAAGCTGCAGGAGCACGGCATCCAGTAGCACCCGGTGTAAAGAAACCACCCAGCGGCCGTGAGAAGAGCGCACAGCCGGGGGCGCGAGGAGGGCGGTGACACGGCCTTCGGGGCTCGGGGTGTGGCGTGCGTCTTGCACGAGCATGTCGGTGGGCGCGAAGGATGTGTCGCAGCCCGCGGTGGGGGCTTGCGTTTCGCCCGCCCCTTTCAACGACGACGGCCAACCGGTACTTGAAGGTAGTTGAAGAGGACTCATGATGGGACTTGGGACAAAGAGGGTGCTGTTGTTCGTGGTCGGCATCGCCACGGCCGCGCTGTGGACGCAGGCCCGGGGAGCGGGTGGTTTCGACCTGCCTTCGGCGGTGCAGGCGACGGTCGAGCGTGAGTTCGCCGGATCCCGGATCACGGAGGTCGGGGACGGTGACTTCGACGGAGTCGCGGCCTACGAGGTCGAGGGTGTGTCGGCCGAGGGGATGTCGTTTCGGCTGGAGATTGGCCGAAACGGTCGCCTCCATCAGAAGGAAGAAAGGCTGAGCGAGGAGGATCTGCCGCCGAACATCGTGATCGCGATCCACCGGGAGATCGGGAACGCCGAGCCCGAGAACATCAGGCGGATCACCGAGAACGGCGTCTACTTCTATCAGCTGGAATCCAGGCTGCAGGACGAATCGGTCGACTTGAAGCTCACACCCGCCGGGCTGCTCCTGGAGAGGGAGGAGCAGCCCTACGCCGAGGAAGAGGACGACGAGGAGGGTGAGGTCGTCCCCCCCCGCAGTGGGACCCGAACGCCGAGCCGGGAAGCGACGGGCTGCCCCTGCAGTACCTGGGCCTTGACCTTCCCGACGGCGAGGCCCCGGACGGCCGTCTGCTGTACAGCCCCGGTGTTCAGAACCTCCAGCTCTCGAGGGCGAACCGGAAGTACCCGCCCCCGCTGCACGACGATCCGGAGAACTACATCGGGTGGACCTATCAGCACCACGTGGGCATCGGCGCCTGGAAAGGCAAGCTGTACGCGGTCTGGGACATGACCCACGTGGGCGAGGACAACCCGCCGTGTCACCTCGTCTACTCGACGAGCGAGGACGGCTTCCACTGGACGCCGCCGAGGGACCTCTACCCGTACAACACCGCCTACAACCTGCGGTTCTACTTCTACCGAGCCAGCAACGACCGCATGCTCGCCTTTGCCGCCGGCTACTATCCGACGGACAACATCAGCGAGTCACGAAAGGACCGGCTGTACGTTCGGGAGATCTCGGCCAACCACGAGCTCGGTGAGATCTACACGTTGATCAAGCCGGGGCCGGGTCATCCCCCGGCCTACACGCAGAGCCGCGACGAGGGCTTCCTGAAGGCCTGCCGCGAGGCGCTCGCGAACAAGCCCCTCCTGGAGCAGGGTGACTACGGCCTCCTGCTCGGTGACCGGAAGATGAAGTGGCACAACGACGAGGCATGGCCAGGGGGCACGAGGGCCCGGTTCAGCCAGCTGTGGCAGTTCGGCAAGAGCCTCTCCTTCTTCACGCGCAAGGACGGCGTGATGGTGGCCATGTGCAAGATGGGCTTCGTGAACCTCTCGAGAGACGGCGGCGAGACGTGGTCGCAGCCTTTCATCCCGAAGGGCATCCGGGGCGGCGGCGGCAAGCTGTGGGGCCAGGGCACGCCCGACGGCCGCTACACCATGATCTACCTTCCCCAGGACGAGCACCGCTATCCGATGGCGATCACGACGAGCGACGACGGCATCACGTTCAGCGACATGCGCGTGATCCACGGGGAGGTCCCGCCGCAGAGGTACACGGGCCGAGCCCGCGGCATAGGGCCGCAGTACCTGCGGGGGATCACCGAGTGGGGCAGCGACGGCTCCCGCAACGAGAAGGACTGCATCTGGACGATCTACAGCATGAGCAAGGAGGACATCTGGATCAGCAGGATCCCGGTACCGATCCTCTCGGAGACGAAAGAGCACGTGAGCGACGATTTCGACCAGACCGCCCCCGGCCCCAGGGTTCCGGGCTGGAACACCTACAGCCCGATCTGGGCGCCGGTCACGGTCGCCGCCGACGGTGCCAACCACTACCTCAGGCTCGAAGACCGCGAGCCGGTCGACTACGCTCGCGCGATACGGGCCTTCCCCCAGAGCAAGAAGGTGGACGTGAGCTTTCGCCTCGCCGCCGAGCAGGCCGACGACGGCAGGTTCGAGATCGATCTCCTGGGTGAGCGGGGGAGCCGACCGGTCCGGCTGAGGCTGGACGACGACGGGCGGATCCGGGCGACCGACGGCAGAGACGAGCCGCAGCAGTCCTTCGCCCCGGGCCTCCGGGGGACCTATTTCAGCAGCCCGGATCTGACCCGGCCCGACCGGCGGAACGACATCCTCGACAGCGTGAACAACAGCTGGGGCCGAAGCAGGGGCAGCGACTGGAGCGCGAGATGGGAGGGCCTCATCGACGCGCCCCACAGCGGGGAGGTGACCTTCAGTGCCGACGCCGCCGACGGCGTGCGTCTGATCATCGACGACGAGGTCGTGATCGACGGCCTGGCCGACGGCGGCCGCCGCGAGGGCCGGGTGGAGATGGAGAAGGGCAGGCGGACGCCCGTGACCCTCGAGTTCGTCTCGAGACACGGCAACGCGAAGCTCGTCCTCTCGTGGTCGTGGTCCGGTCAGGCGGCCGCGATCGTGGCCGATTCCGCGTTGAGCCATCCGCGGGAGCCGAAGATCGCACCGAGGAACGTCGCGGCGTATGAGGCGGGGCAGTGGCTCGATGTGGACGTCGAGGCCGATTGCGGCCGCGGCGAGTACACGCTGAAGGTCGGCGGCGTCGAGGTCCTCGGGGGCGCGAAGGTCGCGGAGCCCTGCTCGATGATCTACGCCGTGTCCTTCCGCACCGGTGAGTATCGCGGCGAGCCCGAGGGCGACGCCGACGAGGACATCCCGGACAGCGAGGACCCGGTCGAGGTGACCGGGTATCGGATCGACGACGTGAAGACCGGCTCCTGAGCAGCTCTTCGCGGTCGTGTCTTGGACACCACCACACCCGTGTTCGGCCTGGGACATGTGCGGGCAGAACTCGCCCGACTCAGGTGACGCTCCAACGAGAACCAGGAGGCGACATGAAGAGACGCAGTGGGAACCGCCGTTCTCGACCCGTCGACCGGCGCGGCTTTCTCAAGACCTCTCTCGTGGGAGCGGCTCTGGCCACCGTCCCCGTCGCCGAGGGCGGCACCCGGGAGGCCACACCCACTCCCGCTGGCCCCGGTCCCCGGGGCCGGACCGGCCGGCGGACCTCCCTGAGCGCGGCCAGGCCGGGGACGCTCATCCGATCGGACATGTCCGTCTGCGTGCCGGCGGAGAACCTGTCTCACGGCTACCAGGAGAACCGCTGGCAGCTGATTGATTTCGAGACGACCGAAGGGGTCAAGGGCGTCATGGCCTCGGCCCGGCCCGACCACCGGTGCGGCGAGCTGACACTGCCCCTGGAGGCACAGGGGCTCTACCGGATCTACCTCGGCGTCCACGCGACCAAGTCCCACTATCGCGGCCGCTCCAGCTACGGACAGATGGAGGTGAAGCTGACCGACGACGCCGGCTTCCGTCGGGTCGGGCCGGAGTCCGAGACCCTGGACGAGGACGGCACGACCAAGTTCGGCGAGGACGGTCCGAGCCTCGACAAGGTGATCACCGAGGCCCACTGGAAGACGGCCGACCTCACCGGGCAGTCCCTCACCTTTCGCCAGATGCCCTATCCGTACAACCGGCCCGAGCACGCCCGGATCGCGAACCTCTCCTACGTGAGGTTGGTGCCCCTGAATGAAACGGAGAAACGCCAGTGGCTCGAGGCCCGGCCCCGGGAAGCGACCCGGAGGCTGGCCTTGATCTTCTGCACCGGCCAGTACACCGGGCACACCCGGGGCACCTACACCTTTCACCCGAACTCCAGGGAGTGGTTCGAGGACGAGTTCGAGCCCTTCGCCGACTCCGACATCGGAATCCTCGTTTTCGAGGCGCTGAGGGGCAGCTCCTGTGTCTACCGGACCAGGATCGGCAGCCTGGGGACCCGAGACAACGTGTGGCAGGACGACTGGGTGGACCCGCTGGCCGAGCTCACGCGCCTGGCTCATGCGAATGGCATGAAGATCTTCGCCAGCATGCGGTTCATCGGACCCCAGTTCCCGATGAACGTCTCGCCGATCGCGTGGGCGCCCTTCTACTGGAAGCACCGCGAATGGACCATGCGCAATCGGGACGGTGTCCCCATCACCAACCTGAGCCTCGCCTATCCGGAGGTCCGACGATACTGGCTCAGCCTCCTGCGGGAGACCCTGGAGTACGGAACCGACGGCATTCAGCTCCACCTCAACCGCTCCGAGCCCTACGTGTTCTACGAGGAGCCGGTCGTGCGCTCGTTCCAGGAGGAGTACGGAGAGGACCCCCGTGGGCTGTCCGTCGAGGATCCACGCTGGCTGGCCCATTCCGCCTCCTACCTGACCCAGTTCGTACGAGAGGTTCGCGCCCTGCTGGATGAGCAGCCGGGCCGCGAGCTCGGCGTCACCCTGTCCGGCCGAAGGAACGGCCGAGAAGCACACTACGAGGAGAATCAGTGTGACGTGGAGACCTGGATCCGCGACCGTCTCGTGAACTACGTCATGCCGACTCCGCACCTGCACCCGTCCCTTCTCCAGAAGTGGCGCCGGATCGGTGGAGACCGCATCCACATCTGGCCGGACCTCATGCCCCGGGCGCAGTCGGCGGCGAGCTATGCGAGAACGGCGAGGGCGTACTACGAGGCGGGAGCGGATGGCCTCTGCCTGTGGGATGGAGAACGCCGGACCGCGAGGATCAGCGAGTGGGCGGCGGTGCAGCGACTGGGCCATGTCGATCAGCTCGGCCGGCTGATCGACGAGGGTCCGTCGTACTACCGGTGGGCCGAACTCAAGTACCTGGGCGGCTTCGACGTGAAGTGGTCGTTCAAGGACGGCTAGCTATCGTTCCGAGCCCGCTGAAGGGTCGTCGGGCTCGGAACCCGGCGTTCTCGTGGCCCGTTGCCCGAGGGAACCGGCGGTGGCCGGTTCCAGCCTCAGGACGACTCTGCCCTGGGGCAGATGCCGCGGACCTCACGGCCGCGGATGTGAAGAACCCACCCGCGCGGCGTGAGAAAAGCACACACCCCGAGGCGGAACGACGGCTGTGGTAGGGCCTTTCAGGGACTCGGGGAGCTGGCGCGCCGATTGCACCAGAGGCGTGCGAGAGACACCGCTGGAGATGGGGCCGGCGAGCATCTCCGCAGGAGCACAGCACGCACGAATGAGCTTGAACACACACCCCGGAATCATGAAGGGCTCGAGGATCTCGGTTCCCCTGGCCGTCTTCCTCGTCCTTCTGCTCGCCGGCCCCGCCCGCAGCCAGGATGCCGAGCCCACCGAGCCGGCGGGCCCGGCGCCGGCGTCCCCGGAGGCCGCGCCCCAGGGGCCCGCGCGCACCCCGGGCCTCCTCGTCTTCCTGGATTGCGACCGCGGCTGCGACTTCGAATACCTCCGCCAGGAGGCGACCTTCGTCGAATACGTCCGCGACCCGCACGACGCCCAGGTGCACGTGCTGGTCACGAGACAGCTGACCGGCGGGGGAGGTCGCGAGTACCGGCTCGAGTTCATCGGCCGAGAGGAGTTCACCGGGACCGACCAGGTCTACCTCTACGTCTCTCCCGAGACGGATACCGACGACGAGCGCCGACAGGGCTTCAGGCGCGTGCTCGAGCTCGGGCTCGTCCCCTACGCCCTCGAGGAGCCGATTGGCAGAGAGCTCGAGGTCTCGCACAAACTGCCTTCCGAGGGCGAGCGCGCGGTCCGGCGTCGGGAGGACGACCCGTGGGACTTCTGGCTGTTCCGGGCGGAGCTCGAGGGGGAGGTCGGCAGCGAGACCAGGAGAGACGACCGTGCCGTCGCGGGGTCGTTCATCGCGAACCGCACCACGTATGCCTGGAAGACCGAGTTGGAGGTGGATCTCGAGTACGAGGAGACGACCGTCGAGCTCGAGGACGACCCCGAGTACACGAGCAGCCTGTACGACTACCGGGTCGCGGGCCAGGTGGTGAAGAGCCTTGGGGACCACTGGGGGGCCGGGGTCGGGGGCTCGTGGGGGGCGGACACCTACGTGAACCTGTCCCCCTCCACCCGGGCCGCGGTCGCCCTGGAGTACAACGTCTTCCCCTACGAGGAGTCCTCACAGCGGCGGCTGAGCTTCGCCTACTTCCTCGGCGTGAACTGGCTGCGGTTCGAGGAGCGGACCATCTTTGACCGGACCGAGCAGACCGCCCCCGACCACGGCCTCGCCGTGGTCTTCGACATGAACCGCCCCTGGGGCCGGAGCCGTCTGGATCTCGAGGCCTCGCAGCTCCTCGAGGACCGCTCCAAGAACCGCCTCACCCTCCGCGGCGAGATCGAGTACCGGCTCGTGAAGGGCCTCTCTCTCAACCTCCGGGCCGACGCTTCGCGCATCCGCGACCAGATCTTCCTGCCCGCCCGCGACGCCACCGACGAGGAGATCCTTCTCGAGCGCCGCGCCCTGGCCACGGACTTCCGCTGGGAGGTCCGGGTCGGGATCAGCTTCACGTTCGGCTCGATCTACAGCACCGTCGTGAACTCACGCCTCAACGGCCCCGGGCGCGGCTTCAACCGGATCCCGCTGGCCGACGACTGAGCCGAGGCGCCGGCGAGCCTCAGGGCACGCGCATGGTCAGCCCGCCGTCGATGGTCATCGTCTCACCCGTGACGTAGTCGTTGGTGATGAGCTCCAGGGCGAGGCTCGCCACCTGCTCGGACGTGCCTTCCCGGTGGAGGGGAATGCGGTTGTCGAGGTTGTGCTTCTTCTGCTCCTCCGTCATCTTCGCGTGGAAGGCGGTGCGGATGATGCCCGGCGCCACGCAGTTGACCCGGATGTTGTCGTCGGCGAGCTCGAAGGCCAGGCCCCGCGTGAGCTGGGGCAGAACACCCTTGACCGCCTGGTAGGCGATGTGCATCTTCACGCCGCGGATGCCGGCCACGGAGGAGATCAGGAGGATCGCCCCTTCCTTCTTCCTCTTCATCTCGGGCACGGCGGCGCGGCAGAGGTGATACACCGCGTGGACGTGCACGTCGAAGCCCTCCATCCAGGCCTCCGGCGTGACCTCCATGAGACCTCCGGCCACGAGACCGCCGGCAGAGTGGACGAGCACGTCCACCCCCCCGAGGGCCTCGGCCGTCTCCTGGACGCATCGGGTGGCGTCCGCGGGCCGGGACATGTCGGCGGAGATGAGCTGGCAGCTCCCGCCCATCGCCTCGATGCCCTCCTTCGTCCGGAGCGCCTCGTCGTCCAGGCGCCGGCCCACGAGGCTCACCTTCGCCCCCCGCTTTGCCAGCGCGACCGCGCAGGCCGCGCCGATGCCTCTCGTTCCTCCGGTGACCAGGCCGACCTTCCCGCGAAGCTCCATGTGCTCTCTCCAGTGAGTACGGGCTGTCTCGTGCGGGCGGGGCGACCCCCGACCGCGTCTGGGTCTACTCGTTGAAGTAGACCTGCTCCATCACCGCCCACGACTCCTCGCCCGGCAGCGGGATCTGCATGGGATCGCAGACCTTCAGCCATTCCTTGTTCCTGGGCTCGGCGCCCAGCCGGGCCATGTCGCCCTCGTAGTCGTCGCCGGTGTACTCGTAGTAGCCGAACTCGTACCAGCGGCCGCCGATCTCACGCAGGAAGATCGAGAAGTTGCGGATGTGGTACCTGGTCAGCAGATCGCGCACGCCGGCGTTCGTGTCGGCGTGAAGGGCCTTGTACTCGTCGATCTTGTCTCCGTCGAGCTCGATGACCATGCCGACCCGCTTGGCCGCCACTGGCGGGCCGGCCTCGACGAGGACAGCGGCGGCCAGGGCGAGTGCGGTGAGGCTGAGCAGGCGTCTCATGAGCGTCTCCCTCCGGGCCCCACTCTATTCACGCCGCCCCCGCCGAATCAAGCCGGACTCCTGATACCCTGACGCCGGCCGGCCCCACCGCCGCGCCGGAATAGGGACCTGCATGAACAGCGTCGGCTTCGTGGACTATGCCGTGATCGCCGTCTACCTGGCGGCGACGGCCGCCATCGCGATGCGCACCGCTCGGCGCCAGACGACCACCAGCGAGTACTTCATCGCGAACCGCCGGATCCCCGGGTTCGCGGTGGGGTTCGCCATGATGGCCACCACCGTCAGCAGCGCCACCTTCGTCGCCATTCCCGGGCTCGGTCTTCGCGCGGGACTGGTGGCAGATGCTCTACATGCTCATGGCGGTCGCGGTGCTGCTGTTTCTGGTCCCGCTCGTCGTCCCGTTCTATCGCCGCGTCGTGAAGATGAGCGCCTACGAGTACCTCGAAGAACGGTTCGGCTACCTGGCCCGGCTCTACGGCGCGGCCGGGTTCACGATCCTGCGACTGGCCGACCTCGGCTTCACGCTCTTCCTGACGGCGGTGGCGATGGAGGTGGTCACGGGCTGGGACATCCGCGCCGTCGTGCTGGGTGTGGGTGCCTTCACCGTTGCCTACACCCTGATCGGCGGCATCGAGGCCGCGATCTGGACGTCCGTGATCCAGGGGGGCATCTTCGTGGGGAGCGCGGCGTTGATCCTCGCCGTGCTCCTCTTCGTCCCGGAGGGGGGCCCGGGGGCGGTGGTGTCCAACGCCTACGAGGCCGGCAAGTTCAACCTCGGCAGCTTCGAGTTCGGCTGGGAGACGCTCTTCCAGGATCAGGCCACGGGCTGGATCCTGATCCTCGCCGGCTTTCTGCACTTCGCCCGGTACTACGTGACCGAGCAGAGCATCATCCAGAGGTATCTGGTGGCCCGCTCCGACCGGGATGCCCAACGCGGCGTCTCGCTCGGAGTCCTGATCACCGTGCCCACCTGGTTCACCTTCGCCTTCATCGGCACGTGCCTGTGGTCCTTCTACGATCTGGCACGCGTGACGCTGCCCCCGGAGGTGTTGTCGCAGCCCGACAACATCCTGCCCTACTTCATCGCCACCCGGCTGCCGGCGGGCCTGATCGGGCTCATCCTGGCCGGCCTCCTGTCTTCGGCGATGTCCTCGGTGAGCGCCGACCTGAACAGCATCGCCACCGTGGTCACGCAGGACTTCTTCGCCCGCGCCCTTCCGCGGACGTCGGACCGGACGCGTCTGCTCTTCGGGCGGCTCGCCGTGCTCTTCGGAGGCCTCTGCTGCACCGGGGCGGCGCTGCTGCTCACGTTGACGCGCTCCACCGCCGCCTACGAGATCATCGTGATCTCCGTCTCCATCGTGGCCGGAGGGATGCTGGGTCTGTTCGGCCTCGGCTTCCTCAGCCGGCGGGCCACTCGAGCCGGCGCCTACGTCGGGATCGTCGTCTGCGTCATCTTCGTGGGTTGGGCGACGCTCACCGGCCCGCTCGGGGTGGATCTCGGCGTCAACTTCCGGATGAACTCGCTGCTGATCGGGGTGTTCAGCCACTTCATCCTGTTCGGCGTGGGGTACCTGGCGAGCCGGCTCGTCGGAACCGCCACGCCGGGCGTGGCGAGGCTGACGGTCTGGGCCCTCAAGGAGCCGGGAGTCGAAGGGGGCGGCGCCTAGGGCCGCGACGACGATCTCCCGGAAGACATGCCGTGCGCCCGGGGAATGCCCCCGGGCACGACCGCGTTACACTGGGCGGAATAGAAGAAAGAAGGACGTGATGCATCGTTTGAAGACGCTCGCCCTTGGTCTCGCCCTGGGCGGTCTCCCACTCCTCGCCGGCGCCCCGGCCTCGAGCGCGGAACCGGCTCCGGAAGGCCACGCGCGCGCCACCTTCGCCGGAGGCTGCTTTTGGTGCATGGAGCAACCCTTCGACAAGATCGACGGCGTCGTCTCCACGACGTCGGGCTACGCCGGAGGGATCGTCGAGAACCCCACCTATGAGCAGGTCTCCGCGGGAGGGACGGGGCACGCCGAGGTCGTTCAGGTCGTCTTCGATCCCGGGAAGGTCTCGTACGAGCAGCTCCTCGAGGTGTTCTGGAGGAACATCGACCCCCTCGACAAGGGCGGGCAGTTCTGCGACCGGGGGAGCCAGTATCGCTCGGCGATCTTCTACAAAGACGACGACCAGAAGCACGCCGCTCTGGCCTCCCGGGAGAAGCTCGAGAACTCGGGCCGGCTCCCCGGACCGGTCGTGACCGGGGTCACACCTCTGCGGGCCTTCTACCCGGCCGAGGAGTATCACCAGGACTACTACATCAAGAACGTCCGCCAGTACGTCACCTACCGCACGGGCTGCAGGCGCGACCAGCGCCTGAAGGAGCTCTGGGGCCGATCCGACCACTGAACCCGGTTCGCCTCGGGCTTACCGCCTCTGCTTCATGTAGCGCTCCTTGGCGCTCTGTATGGCTTCCAGCATCGCCGCGCGGTTCTCGCGGAGATACTCGGCGGACGGAACATCGCCGGCCGGCTCTCTGGACAAGTACCCGATGTTGTCTTCGGCCAGGCGCGTCTCCAGCTCCTCCAGCCGAGCGATCCAGCCGCGAACGAGAGCCTTGGCTCTGGGGTGCTGGGACAGTCCCGGCCCATTCCGGAGGGTGACGAAGATCGGTGCGGTGTGAGCGTGAGACGCGTATGCGCCTCTGTACCGGTCGCGATACGGAGGAATCAGGCCGTCGGGAGGGACGGCTTCGCCCAGCTTGTGACCCGAGACACGCGCCGCGAGCCAGGAGCTCTCCGTGATCTCTGTCTCGAATCTCCCGCGGATCTCCCCTTCTGGACCGACGCGGCCGAAGCTTCGCAGGAGAGAGCCATTCTGGATCACCTCCAGCCGGGCCACATCGTCCCGCGCCGGGTCGAAGCGCACCCGTGCCTCCACGAGCACCGGAGCCGGCTTCTCGAGAACGACCTCGCTCCCCATGCCCTCGTCCTGGATGTGGAAATCCAGAACTGGCCCGTTGGTGACGAACGTCCTTCCACTGCGGACAGCGTCCAGCCACGCCTCATAGGTCAACGGGCCCTTCACCTCGGTGTAGAAACGCTCCCGACCGGGAAGGCACGGAAGAGACCCATAGTCCGTTCCGGCGGTGGGAGTCATCCGGATGCCCGCGTTCAGGATGTCGTACCAGACGTCGTAGCTGGCGTCGTGGGCCTCCAGGACCTCGAGAAAGTCGACAAGCCCACTGGGCAGGTCGATGGCCAGGCCCGTCTGGGCCTCGGAGCCGGTGCCCCAATGGGCATACCCGCTCAGGGCTCCCTGACGCCGCGCCTCCTCCCAGAACTTCCGATAGATGACGTATCCATCGGGGAAGTGAATTGGCGCCGGTTGCCCGAGGATGATGCCGTGGCCCAGGAAATGGGTACGTGGGTTCTCCTGTCCCGAGGCCAGGAGATAGTCGCCCTCACGATAGACACCGGCCGGGCCGTGCTCGTACTGGGGCGAGGCGAAGAACCGGTTCCAGGACCCGAACTGAAGAAGATTGGCAACGTGAACATCCTCGGCCTGCATCCACTTCGAGATGAAGGGGTTCAGCTCCTCCAGGGGCCGGGAGATGTGGAGGTGATCATCGGCGCTGTACCATCCCTCCTCCGGCATGTCGACCCAGCGTGACATCGCGACTTGCAGCTCCACGCTCTGGTCCGCGGCGATGTGGACCTCACGAGTCTGCACCTCGTACTCGGTCCCCTTGTAGAGACTCAATCTGTAGGTGCTCGGTGGCAGCGACAGCCGAGATGTTCCCGTGCTGTAGAACTGTGTCGTCAGGGTGTAGGGGTTTTCGACGCTCCGGGACAGAAGGGCCAGGGCCTGGTTGACGTCGCCCTCCCACGCGTGGGCCCGATCGCTGTAGCCGAGGCCAACGAGCAGGCCGTCTTCCGCCACGTGAGCCCTGCCCCCCGCATCGAGCGCCTCGACGCGGGCCGGGGTCGGCTCCCCCGTGGTGCCATCGACGATCGACAACGTCAGGGTTCCACGTTTGTCCTGGCCAGAGTCGCCCAGCTTGCATGCAGCAAGGCCGATCATTGCCAGAACGAGAACCCCACGCAGCGCCACGAGGGCCCGGGTGGGCCGGAGACGGTGCGGCCGCCCCTTGCCGTTCGACGTCGTCAACGGGTGCGAGTATTTGGTCATTCTGGATCCCTCATCGAGCTTTCGCTCTCGTCGTCGTCTAGCCCAGAGTCTGGAGCAGGTACAGCACCGCCGATACGGACAGCAGCGAAAACGTCGTCGACAGGAAGACGGTTGTGGTGGCGAGGTCCTTCGCCGCCGCGTAGCGGGCGGCAAAGAGGTAGACGTTGACCCCGGTCGGCATCGCCGCGAGCAGGATGGCGGTTCCGCTCCAGGCCGAAGGAAGCTGGAACACGTGCACCGCGACCGTCCACACGATCACCGGCGTCAGGATGTTCTTGACCGTCACCGCGAACAGGGGCTCGGCCAGGCCACCGGCGATCCGGCAGTGGGTGAGCGACGCCCCGAGCGAGAAGAGCGCGCAGGGCAATACCGCCCCCTGCATGTACTCCAGCGTGCGGTCCGCGGGGCCGGGCAAGGTGAGGTCGGCCAGGTTCAGCAGTACACCGACCGCGAGCCCGAGGATGATGGGGTTTGTGGCGAGCCCCCGTGCGATGCTCAGTGGCAGCAGGTTGAGGGGCCGATCCTGGCGCCGGGCGTACTCCAGCAGGGCGGTGGTCACCGTGAGGTAGCCGAGGCCGTGGACCGCCACCAGGATGAGGAATGGCACCATCCCCGCTTCGCCAAAGGTCAGGAGAGCGAGGGGCAGACCGAGGAGGACGGCGTTGCCGAAGGAGCAGCTGAACCCGCTGATGATCCGCCCCGAGAGATCCCGACCGAAGACGCGCCCGGAGACCAGAATGCCCAGCGCGTAGAGCACGGCGGCGGGCACGTAGAAGCTCACCAGCAGAGGCCAGGGGAACGCCTCGGGCAGCTGCGCGTTTGCGAACACGCGCACGAGCATCAAAGGGACGCCGAAGTCGAACACGAAACGGGCCAGTCCCCCTGCGGCTTCGTCCGAGAACCACCCGAGGCGCGCCGCGAAGTAGCCAAGGAAGCCGAGCCCGAACACGGGAGCGGTGACGTTGATGACGGTGTCCACGGGGAGCGGTTCCTCCTGTCCGTTCAGACGATCCCGAGGTCAAGGCTCGCATCGACGGGCCCCGGCAGTGTGTCTGGGCCCCGAACGCCGTGAGCGCCCGGCTGGGCGAGATTCTACCCGTCGTTCAGGGGGAGATGAGGCGCCAGAACTTCAAGTGAGGTCTCAAGCCACAGTGTCCGGACGCTGTCGAGCGTCGGACGCTCAGCCCGATCAACCTGGCGACCCTCACCGTGGTTCGAAGACGTGGACTCCCACTCGTTCCTCTGAATCGAAGAGCGTATAGATCGTCCCGTCATCGTCGACCACAAGCGTGGTTTCGGCGTGCTCCGGGGGAGCCGCACTCCAGCCGGTCACATAGTCACCATTGTTGTTGTACTTGACGATGCTTCTTCCCTCGGCGAACGTCTGCACTTGCCCGCCGGGGCCTTCCTTTTCTCTGACTACCGTCAAGTACACGTTGCCCCAGCGGTCACCCGCCATGTCGTGGAAGAGCACGGGACCGGCCGGCGGATCAGCGTGGGCAAAGGCGAAGAGGAAATGACCTGCGGGGTCGAACTTCTGGGTTGGCCCGTACGCGCCGAGGACCAAGACGTCGCCACTGGGATCGACGGTCAGGCCATGAGGTGCGTTGAGTTGGCCGGGTCTCACTCCCAGCTCTCCCCAGCAGTAGAGAAGCTCCCCGGAATGGGCAAACACACTCACCCGGAAGTTGTCGACGTCGGCGACGAAAAGGCGCCCCTCTCCGTCGAAGGCCATTCCATGGGCCCGAAGCAGATGCCCGGGCAGGATGCCCTTCTCCGCGAAGATGCGCTGGAGCCTGCCCCCGCGGGTGAACACCTGGAGACGAGGCTGCTCCGCCTTGCTGTCGCTGACCCAGATCTTCCCCTCCGCGTCGGTGATGACGAAGCGCGGGTCTGTGAACTCACCAGGTCCGCGTCCGCTGCCGAGTCCAATGTCGCCCAGGTACTCGCCATCGCGCGTATATCGCATGACGCGTCCCGTACCCTGATCGGCGATGAGCAGATTCCCGTCTCGATCGATCGCAATCCCATGAGGTTCCTTGAAGCGGGTGGAGGTGTCCTTCGCTTCGCCCCAGGTATCCACCAGTCTGTAGGTAGGCGTACGGTCTCCCACGAGCACCGTGGCGAACAGGTAGCGATTCGCTGAACCCTCGACCTCGGCGACTATGTGGACTTCATTGGGCCCGGGCGTCTCAGCGGGCGCTTGGTAGAGGCCGCTTGCATCAATAGTGCCGAGTTCGGTATCCCCTCCAGGAATATCGTTGACGGACCACTTCACCTGTTCAGGCTTGGCTATGGACGCAGCCCGGAGATAGGTGGCCTGAAAGACCACCTTGAATTGCTGTTCGGCACCAGGGCCAAGTCTGACAAGAGATGGCCGGAGCGTCGTCCGCTTGGGATGCAGCTCCTGCTCGCGGTCTTCCCCGGATCCGGGAACAGCCGACAGGCAAAGCGACGCAACAGACACCAGAGTGATGAAATGAGTCCTCTTCATGTCTTTCCTCACTTGACCAGGGGGATGGACCCGGGATCTCCGACGAACTCCTTTGACGGCGTGTCCACGGTACGGCAGTGAGAAACGGCTTGCGTCGCAGCCTATGGTCCCATGCCTCGGGGCGCGATGACCCGTTCGACCATCTCTCTCGCGGCGACCACGAGCCTACCGGCCCAAAGGGCAGCCCGCGTGCTGGGGCCGGCTGACCTTTACTCCTCCGGGCCGGCGTCGTGCCCGCTGAACTCGGCGTACCAGTTCTGCACGACACGGATCACGGGTGCAGCCTCCGCACCCACCGGCTCTCGGACCACGAAGTGTTGGCCGTCAGGAAGGACGTCATAACCAGCGTGGAGAATTTCCGTGAGACCGGCTGATTCGAACAGCCGCTCTGGCGTCCCCACTCTCAGCAGAGGCTCGGTCTCCACCGCAACGGCGACGAGCGTGCCGATGTCACTGGGAACGGTCTCCACATCGCCCTTCCTGACGAGCTGGACGTAGAAGATCTCGCCGTTTCTGCCCCAGCGGAGTTGACACGCGCCTCGGGTCGACACCTGCACCTTGTCGCCGCCCCCAGGGAAGCGTTGTACGTAGACTTCGTAGCGTCCGGACTCCTCGGAAAGGAAGGCGACGAAGCGACCGTCCGGCGAGAACTGCGCCATACCTTCATCGGCGGGTGTACTCACGAACATCTCTGGCTCACGGTCCTTGCGGTTGTTCTGAACTGCAAGATACTGAAGATCCAAGCCGCCTTCGCTTTCCCTCCCCACGGAGAAGACCAGGTGCCGCCCATCCGGGGACCAGTCGGAGATGATGTCGCTCCTGGGCGTCGACACGATCGGCTCCGGGTCACCGGATCCAGTGGCCGGTTTGACGAAGATGTCGCCGAAGGCGCTGGCGTCGGTCCCGGGACCATGCCCGGAGAAGGCAATCTGGTCGCCGGACGGAGACCACACTAGGCCGGACTTGGGGCGCACCTCACCAAGCGCGAGTCGGCTCTTGACCGGACGGTCGACCTCGTGGACCCAGAGGCCGATGACACCCTCGTCGACGCCCATGACGCCCACTCGCCCTCCGTCGGGAGACAGCCGCGGAATGTAGAGACGGTCGTGGGGTTGGCCGACGAGACCCAGATGGGCTCCGGCGCGGTCGCGCAAGGCGAGCTGCCAACGTTGAGGTGCGGCCTCGCAGTAGAGGAGTGTGCCGTCGCCGGCGACACTGGGCAAACGGGCACTCTGGGCTATGGGGAAGGCCTCGCCCGTCGGACGCAGGCGGTCCAAGGAAAACGGCAATGCGAACACAGTGGAGGACCGCAGATCATGATAGAGCACGTGGCCCGACTCGGAGTAGACGGGCGCATCCACGGTCCCGCTCGCCAGCACCCGTCGTTCGCCGGTCTCCAAGTCTTGGACCACGATGTCCTTTTGCACAAGAGTTGATCCGACGCTGAAAAGCAGGGCGCGCCCGGACCCCGCCCGCCCAAGGATGTGGGGCATGGAGGAGAAGCTGTAGTGGAGCGGGTCCGGACGGAGCAGCGGTGTCGGCTGCCCTCCCCGGGCCGGGATCTCATGGAACCCGTCGCCGAGGGTACTGATGACGATCGAACGGCCATCGGGGCTCCAGGCTCCGAAGCTCACTTCCCACTCCTTGGACGTTCGGTGTAGGAGCTCGCACAGGGTGACGGGCGAACCCCCTCGCCTGGGCACCTTCTTCAGGTCTTGTCCGGTGAAGAAGCCGACGAACTCGCTGTCGGGCGACCAGAACGGGTGGAGTGCCCCCTGCGTTCCCATGATCTCGCGCGGCTCGCTGCGATCGAGGTCCTGGACCCAGAGCATCGTGTCGGGGGCGTTACCGAGCACGTAGGCAACGTGGTTGCCGTCTGGGGAGATCACAGCACTTCCGAGAGGCGCCGCCTGAGCGAAGGCGAATCGGCGGACGGGGGCGTCCCCGGGTCCGGAGGGCTTCAGAATCGCGAAGAGCAGCGCAAGGACAAGGACGCCAGAGACTCCCGTCCACATCAGGTGCATGCGCCAGGGCCGGACGGCCGGGCTGGCCCCCCGGGTCTGACTGATCCCCTCGGCGACCCATTTCAGGTCGGCTCGGAGATCCGCAGCCGATTGCCACCTCTCGTCCGGGTCCTTCGCGAGGCAGCGCTTGACCACGCGGTCCAGCAGCGGCGGCGTCATCGGCTGAAGCTCGGTGATCGGCCGGCGGCTCCGAGGACATGATCGCCGCGATCAGGCTGGCCCGGCTCTTCGCCCTCGAAGGCCCGCTGGCCCGTCACCATCTCGTAGAGCACCGCCCCGAAGGCGAAGATGTCCGTCCGGGCGTCCGCCTTCTCGCCCTTCGAGCTGCTCCGGGGCCATGTAGGGATACGTCCCGACGATCTTCCCCTCCTCGGTCAGAGGCCGCGCCTGTGTCGGGAGCGCCGAATCCGGACCGATCCCCTCGACCGACCCGGGCTCTCGCAGCTTGGCGAGGCCGAAGTCCAGCAGCTTCGCCCCCGACTTCGTCAGCATGATGTTGCCGGGCTTGAGGTCGCGATGGACGACTCCCTGGCGGTGGGCCTTGTCGAGCGCGTCGGCGATCTCGCTGGCGGTGCGCAGGGCCTGCTCCAGGGGCAGCGGGCCCTTCTCCAGCCGGTGGGCGAGGGTCTCGCCCTCGAGGTACTCCATGACCAGGAAGTCGGTCTCGCCCTCGCGACCGACGTCGTGGAGGGTGCAGATGTGGGGGTGGCTCAGCTGCGAGACGGCCTTGGCTTCACGCTCGAGCCGACGCTGCAGCTCGGGGCTGGCGGAGAGGTGGGCGGGGAGGACCTTGATCGCGACCGTGCGGTCGAGGCGGGTGTCTCGGGCGCGGTAGACCTCGCCCATCCCCCCGGCTCCGAGGGGAGCCAGGATTTCGTAGGGGCCCAGGCGTGTTCCCGCCGACAGCGCCATGTGCTTCTAGTCCGTGGGGACGAGTCGCTTCAGCTCGTCGAACCAGTTCGTCACGAAGATGGCTTCGTATGGGGCGATCTCTTCGTCATCGGCGGACTGGAGCTTCACGAAGCGTTGCCCGTCGGCAGTCACATCCCAGTCGGGCCAGCCGCCGTCGGCCAGGGGAGCCTCGAAAAGGAGACGAGGCCGCTCGGCGCGGAACGTGTCCCCGTTTGCGGTGTAGGGAACCACCATCATTCGGCCTGGAACCGGCCGATAGAAGAGCTCCTCGCTACTCCTCGACCATCGCACGAAGATGTTGCTGACGCTCTCCGCCTCGGAGGAGATCTGCCACTTTCCTCCGGCTCCCGGGAAGGGACGCACGTAGACTTGCCACGTCCCCGACTCATTGGAGCTGTAAGCGAGCCAGCGGCCATCGGGCGAGAACTCCGCCCGCCATTCGCCGAACGGCGACTTGACCAGGGGTTCGAGCCGCCCCGGGTGCCCCTCCTCGTCGATCTCCACGGCCCACAGGTCGTAGTCCCCGCGTTCCGACAGCTGCACGAAAGCCAGGACCTTGCCATCTGGCGACCATGAGCACGGAAACTGCGGCAGCTCACTCACCGTGAGGCGGTCGGCCTCCTCCGACCCGTCCGCCAACTGCCAGAACAGATTGGGGGCGTCGCCACCCCGCTCCGAACTGAACGTCAGCCGCTGGCCGTCTGGCGTCCAGATCGGCATGTAGTCAGGGGCGGGATCGACGGTGAACCGTGCTGTTACGCCGCGCTCCAGGTCCTGCAGCCATACGTCGGCTTCACTGGTGCGTCCATAGAAACCACCCCCGATGTGCATTGCGAGCAGCCGGCCGTCTGGTGAGAGGCGGGGACACCGATACGCCCGAGGATCGCTCAACAGCGTTTCCACGCGGCCGTCGCGGTCCACCCAGACCAGTGAGTATCGTAGCCACGTCACGGCGCCGGTGAGGTAGACGAGGGCTCCGCTACTGGAATAGGCAAACTGTGCCCCACCTCCGGCCGAATTGGTCGAGATCTCCTCGAGAACAGACGCCGCTGTACCGGTGATCTCGAGCCGACTGAGATCGAACGGTGCGGCGAACAGCGATCCCCGGCGGATGAATGCCAGGTGGCCGCTGGGCAGATAGCGGCCGAAGTAGGCACGCTGGCTCACCTCCCTGCGCTCGCGGGTGGATAGGTCTTGAATCCAGAGCGAGGCGTTCTCGAAATCCCCCTGACGGGTGGCACTCGTAAAGAGCACATGTTCACCGCCGGGAAGGACCTGCGGCCATCGATGGAGGATCTCGCCCCTTTCAGCGTCCAAGCGTGTCGCCTCGACGGGCTCACCCCCGGCGGAGGAGACCCGGAGCAAGGGTCCCCAGGCGGGCGGAGAGAACACAATCTCACCCTGAGCGACCCAGCTGCCCGAAGCTCCGGCCCAGGAGAGACTAGGCGGTGCCCGGTCAGTGCCCGGGGCGACGTCACACAGAATGCGGGGCCGGCCGCCTGCCACCGAGACCTTCTTCAGCTGACGTTGGGCGAAGAAGGCAACTTCCTGGCCATCGGGAGAGAAGAAGGGGTTTGTCGCGCCGTCGGTGCCGGGAAGTGGGGTGGCCTCCAGGTTCCGGAGCGCGCGCACGAACAGACGAGTATTTGGCGGCACACCCGCGACATAGACCAGCCGGGTTCCGTCCGGGGAAAGCACAACCGCGGGGCCGGCCTCCGTGAAGAGAGTGTCGGAGTGAGGGAGCTTGATGTTGAGACGTGTCGTCGGCACTTCACGTGCTCGCTGGCCCCCGGTGAAGAGCGCGATCAGCGCGAGCGCCAACGCGACCGCGAGAACGACGACGCCGGCCGCCCACACGAGACGTACGCGTCTCCAGCCGGCGCCTCCCGACGGAGCAGGTCCGTCCGCATGCACCACGCCCTCGGCGATCCACTGGAGCTCGGCGGTCAGGTCCCCCGTCGACTGCCACCGCTCGTCGGGATCCTTGGCGAGGCAGCGTCTGACCACTCGATCCAGAAGTGGTGGTGTCATCGGCTGGAGCTCGCTGATCGGGCGTGGCTCCGAAGACATGATCGCGGCGATCAGGCTCGCCCGGCTCTCACCCTGAAACGCCCTCTGTCCCGTCACCATCTCGTACAGCATCGCGCCGAAGGCGAAGATGTCCGTCCGTGCGTCGGCTTTCTCTCCCTCGAGCTGCTCCGGGGCCATGTAGGGGTAGGTCCCGACGATCTTTCCTTCCTCGGTGAGTGGCCGCGCCTGCGTAGGGAGCGCGGAGTCCGTGCCGATCCCCTCGTCCGCGCCGGGCTCTCGCAGCTTCGCCAGGCCGAAGTCCAGCAGCTTCGCCCCCGACTTCGTCAGCATGACGTTTCCCGGCTTGAGGTCCCGGTGGATCACGCCGCGGCGGTGAGCGGTGTCGAGAGCGTCGGCAATCTCGCCGGCGTAGCGGAGGGCCTGTTCCAGAGGAAGACGACCCTTGTCCAAACGTTCGGCGAGGGTCTCTCCCTCCAGATACTCCATCACCAGGAAGTCGGTCTCCCCCTCTCGCCCGATGTCGTGAAGGGTGCAGATTTGGGAGTGGCTCAGTTGCGAGACGACCTTGGCTTCGCGCTCGAGACGCTGACGCAGCTTGGGGTTGGCCGAAAACTCGGAAGGCAGGACCTTGATCGCGACCTCGCGCCCAAGCCTGGTGTCGCGGGCACGGTAGACCTCACCCATTCCCCCGGCTCCGAGAGGAGCCAGGATCTCGTACGGGCCCAGGCGTGTTCCCGCCGACAGCGCCATGTGCCCGACCTCCGGCGAGGTGAGCGTCTACGGTCCGCACACTACAGCCCCGACGCCCGTTCGGCATGATTCATACGGTCCATCCCCCTCGCGAGGGGCCCTCGAGACGCGCCTTCTCTCCGGCGGCCGTCGCGAGGGGTGGATCGCAGTGTGAAGACTAGATATGGTATAGTACAAATAGAGTATGTGGGAGATCTATGAGCATCGGCGAGCGGCCGCGCGGCTCGACCGTCTCCCGCCCGACATCCTGAAGCGCTACGAGAAATGGAAGGACATCGTGACGGTCTCGGGTCCCGCTGGTCTTCGCCTGATCAAGGGCTTCCACGATGAGGCGCTGCGCGGGCAATGGCAGGGACATCGGTCATCCAGGCTGGGGCTGCGCTATCGCTTGATCTACCGAGTCGAGGAGAGGGAGGTCGCAGTGCTCGTCGTCGACATCACGGCGCACGACTATCGGAGTCGGTCATGAAGAGAAAGGACTTTCGCCGGGCGCACAAGAGGGCCGAGGTCTCGGTAGGGGAATCCGTGAGGATCCTCCGGGAGCTTCAGGAGCTGAGCCAGACGGAGCTGTCCCGCAAGACGGGCATTCCTCAGTCCACCATCTCCGCCATCGAGAACGGTCGCGTCAATCTGGGTGTGGAAAGATCCAAGGTCATCGCTCGAGCCCTCCGCTGCCACCCGGCGGTATTGGTCTTCCCGGGATGGGACGTGAAGAAGGAGTCGGCCGCCTAGGGAGACTCTCGCGTCGGCCGAGAGAGCTGATCGTCGGTTCGGGCCGACGCGCCTACTTCACCAACTCCGTGTCGGGGAACATCGCCTGCCAGGCGAACCAGAAGACGCGCCGGGCCGGGAGGCGGGGCCTGGGTGTGACGTCCCCGGCCTCGGGCACGAGTGCGCGTCTCGGTGAGGCGCCAGAACCCTCCGGAGGAGTCGCGGAGGCGGCCGTCCTTCTCCTGGGTGACGAAGCGCGTCTCGCCGGCGTCGTAGACGCGGTTGGCGCCGTCGCCGCTGGTCACGATCACCAGCTCGTGCCCGGCGAAGCTCCGGTGGAAGACGCGGTTCTGCTTCTTCTCGAGGAACTTCGCAGAGAGGGCGAGGGCCTGGAGCTCGCCGTCGTCCCCGCTTCTTGCGGGCCGGCAGCCGCAGGGCGAGGACCGGCTCCTTGTTCTTGAGCCGCTCGTCCAGCTTCGGCACGTCGAACATGAGCTCGTCGGTGCGCGAAGTAGGAGCGGTAGGCGGCGCCCTCCGAGTAGTCGCGCTCGTAGCCCGGTGTCGAGGGAGAGGACCGTGGTGTCGGGGTGCAGCGCCTTCCACTCGCGCCAGGTGGTCGTCACCACGGGGTAGGCCGGGAGCTCGAGCTCGTCGTAGCGGGCGGCGAGAGTGCCGATCACCGGCCGCCCCTCGATCGTGGACCAGAGGCTCATGGTCTCCTTGTCGAACATCAGCTTGTTGGAGCGGTAGAGGAGACCGCTCGTGCCGAGGGTGAAATGCTCTCCGCCCGCCTCGGCGCCGTACGGGATCACGGTCCCGCACAGGGTGCAGTAGACGATCGTCAGCTCCGTGCCCCCGAGCTGGTCGCGGGCCAGCTCGTGCCAGGCCAGGATGCGCTTGGGGTAGGCGCGCGCCTCGCCGCCCACCTCGATGCCGAAGACGACGTGCTTGTCCTCGAGGTAGTCGGCCTGCCCGGCCGGGATGTGCTTCGGGTGGTCGAGGGGTGGGATCCCGTTGATGGGAACGCCGCCCCAGTCGATCTCGTCGAGCCGGATCCGCTCCTCGCCACCGACCGGGAAGAACTGGCCCATCCGCTGGTCGACGTTGGAGTAGAGGGCGGCCTTGAAGGCGGCGTAGTCGGGGTGCGGCTCGTAGGGGAGGCGCCAGGCCCAGCGCCGCCAGGCCCGGAGGTCGTCGCCGAAGTCCTGCCCCGTCTGCTCCTCGAGGAAGCGCACGAGCCGCTCACGGACCAGCGTCGTGGGGTGCACGGGTGGCGGCGCGCCCAGCGTGGGCTGGCCCCCCGACTCCCCGCCACGCCCGCGCCGCCGGACCCTCCGCCCGAAGATGGCCCGGTCCGCCCTCCATCCTCGCCTGCGGCCGCGGCCGCATGAAGCGGGCGAAGTCGAGGAACACCGCCGCGTAGCCGTCCCGCCACGACTCGGCGAGGGCGGCGAGCGCGGCCTCGGCCTTCTCCTCGTCCTGCGATGCGGCGTCGACGAAGAGCTGGAGGGAGGGGTGCGCGTCGGCGGCGTGGGATGGGGGTCGCGCGACGAGCACCACGCCGGCGAGCAGGAGCATGGGCACGGCGCGACAACCCCTCATGACGAGGTCAACGGTCGGCTTCTCGCCCCTATTCCCGGAGGCCCGGAGTCCACCCACAACCGCCGGGACCTCTGCTATGCTCCAGGAATCCCCAGGTCAGTTATGACAGTGTTCCCCATGCGCCGGGGACAGCGAGGTCGCCGATGTCCGATCGGTACGAGTTGACGGTCGAATGCTGCGCGGGTGCCCGCGGGTGACCCGTGGTGTGGGCTGCGCGCCTGGGGACAGGAACGACCGCGTTCTGACGATCGTCGACCTCGCTAACAGGTCGTCCGGCGTCGATGAGCCATGGCGGCGAGACCGATCGGCCTGACCCCCGGACTGCGACGGCTGCGGGACCTCCTCGTCGCCGGCTACCTGGGCCTCATCGTCCTCGGGCTGGTGAGCGACGTCCAGCCGCTGGTCTTCTGGACGATGCTGCTGCCCATCCTTCCGGTGGCGATCGTCCTGATGGGCTTCTACGCGTGGCGGCTCGTCTGTCCCCTCGCCTTCTTCGGGGAGCTGGGTCGCTGGCTCAACCGGGGGCGTCAGCGGCGGGTTCCGGCCTGGCTCGAGCGGGGCTTCTTCCCGTTCACGTTCGGGATCCTGCTAGTCATGCTGGTGATGCGCCTGGTCGCGACCAACGGCGATGGGGTCTGGCTGGCGGGGCTACTCGTCGGCCTCGCCGCCGCCGCCGCGGTGACGAACGCGATCTTCACCGGGAAGACCTGGTGCAACTTCGTCTGCCCGGTCGGGTTCGTGGAGCGGGTGTACACCGAGCCCGCCTCGCTGCGGCCGACCGTGAGCTCGCAGTGCGCCCAGTGCACCGCCTGCAAGCGGCACTGCCCCGACATCGACCAGGAGAACGCCTACTGGAAGGACCTGACCACCCGCGGCCGCCGGGTGGCGGTCTACGCCTTCCCGGGCCTGGTGCTGGGTTTCTATCTCTACTACTGGCTCCGTCGCGGGGACTGGGAGGCCTACTTCGACGGCCGATGGACGCGGGCTGCCGTCGATCACGAGCTGGCCCTGGGCGCGGGCTTCTTCTTTGCGCCCGGGGTCCCGGCCGTGCTGGCGGCGACGCTGACGTTGGTGGCTCTGTCGGTCGCCAGCTACGGAGTGTTCCGGCTGGTCGAGGCCGCCGTCCGTGGGGTGGTCGGGGCCGAGGAGCGGAGCCGCCACCTGACTCTGGCCCTCGCCGCCTTCACCGCCTTCAGCCTCTTCTACGTCTTCGCCGGCGCCCCCAGCCTCCGTCGGCTTCCCGGCGGCACCCGGGCCACGGCCTTCGTGGCGCCGCTGGTGGGGACTCTCTTCCTGGTGAAATGGTGGCGGCGCACCCCGGAGCGGTTCATCGGGGAGCGCGGCGCCGCCCGGCTCCTGCGCTCGTGGCCCTTCGAGGAGACGCCCCCGAGCGACCCGAGCGAGGTGTACGGCTGGATCAAGGCGAGCCGACACGCCCGCGAGAAGGACGTCGCGGCCTACGCGGCCACGGTGCGGGAGATGATCGCCGACGGCCTCGTCCGCCCCGGCGAGCTGCGCCTGCTCGAAGGCGTGCGCAAGCAGCTCGGCATCTCGGAGCGGGAGCACGAGCAGATCCTCGCCCGGCTGAGCGAGGAGGAGCGCCACCTCTTCGAGGAGGGTGGTGCCGTCGGCGTGGAGGCCCGGGCCCAGCTCGACGGCTACCAGGCGGCCCTGGCCGAGGCCCTTCTGCGCGCCGCGACGGAGGAGGAGATCGACGAGCTGCGCCAGGGCTTCGGCGTCGGGCGAGCCGACCACGAGACGGTCCTCGCGCGGATCCGGGGGGCGTCGGGCGAGCTGCTCTCCCGGGCCCGACGACAGCTGGAGCGGGCCCAGCGCCTGCGCCTCGACCTCGGAACGATGGGTGCCACCGAGCCGACGGCGGCCCGCGTCTTCCTCTGCTTCCTGCTGGGCCGGGCCCGGGACGAAGCGGTGGAGCGTTTCCTCGAGCTCCTCGAGGTGGCCGGCGACGGACCCGTGGTCCAGTCCGTCCGGCGCCGGCTCTTCGCCACCGACCCGGCGCAGCGGGGGCCGGCCCTGAAGCTGCTGGCCCTCGCCTGCCCCGGCGCCAGGGAGATGGTCTGCGATCTGGAGCCCCTCGTCTCGGGTCGGTCGGTCTCCCCGGCCGAGCGAGAGGGCCGGGGGGAGGATTCGACCCTGGCCCGGCTGCTCCAGGAGAAGAACCCCTACCTGCGGGCGGGGGCGGTCTGGGCGGCGGCGGGACTCCCGGACGCGCCCCTCGGGGCCGCCCTGGAGCGGGCGCTCGAAGACGATCACCCCTTCGTGCGCGAGACCGCGGCGGAGTTCTCAGTCGCGCCGAACGATCGCGCGGACGGGTCCGCGCCCCCGGCGCCCCGATCGACGGGCCTCTCGTCGATCGAGACCATGTACCTCCTCCACGGGGCGCCGTTCTTCGCCGCCCTGGATCCAGCCGACCTGTACGACCTCTCCCAGTTCGCGGTCGAGGAGACCGTCGCTCCGCCCGCGACGATCTGCGAGGCCGGAGACGTGGACTCCGACGCCCTCTTCGTCGTCCTGAGTGGGCGGGCCACCGTCGTCGCTCGAGCCTCCGGCGGCCCCGGACAGCCCGAGCGCGCGATCGCCACCCTGGGCCAGGGCGACCTGATCGGCGAGCTGTCGGTCCTCGACGGGAGTCCCCGCTCCGCCACGGTCCGCCCCGACGGAGGCCCGGTGCGCGTCCTGCGCATCCTCGGCCCGAGCGTCCGCGGCATCCTGCTGCACCGTCCCCGTGTGGCCGAGTCGCTCCTCGGGATCCTGGCCGGGCGGGTCCGCGGAATGGTCAGCTCGGACGGGCTCCCGCCTCGGCCGGGAGCCCCTTGAGGACCACGTCCCGGCCGACCCTCAGCTTTCGGGCGAGAAGTTGACCAGGCTCTTCAGGAACGTGACCACCGCCGCCCGCTCGTCGCCCGCCAGCCCGGCGAAGCCGTCGCGCGCCTCCTGAGCCTCGCTCCGAGCGGGATCGCCCGGCGGGGGCGGCGTGTCCTCCCCGTGCAGCAGGATCGCCTCCTGGAGAGTGCCGGCCCGGTCGTCGTGGAGATAGGGCGAGGTCGAGCCGACCCCCCAGAGCTCGGCGGTGAGGAACTCGTCGGGCGGGACGAAGCGCGTCTCACCGTCGACCTGGAGGGGGGCGAGGGTCGAGTCGAAGACCACCTGCGGGCCGGCGGGATCGGCGAGCTGGCGGCCCATCCGGTGTCGCTTCAGGTCGCCGTAGAGGCGGACGGTCGCGCCGCCCTCGGCGTGGGTCTCGACGAGCGGGGGCTGGGCATCGGCGAGCATGTCGAAGCGCACCGGCCGTTCGGGGTCGTAGTCCGGGTCCTTGGAGGCCAGGAAGCCGTCGATGTAGTGGCCGTTGCCCCGCGTGGTGGGCTCCTCGAAGACCGTGTTCTCGAGGCGCATCTCGGGCCGGTGGCAGCTCGTGCAGCCGACCTGCTCGAAGAGCGCGCGCCCCTTTTCGATCCGGGCGAGGGCGGCGGCGTCGGGTGAGGCGACCAGGCCGAGCTCGGCCAGGTGCGCGACGCCGTGGGGTGTCTCCTGGCCCGCGTTGTAGATCGTCATCGCGGTGACGTCGCCCACCGTGAGCTCGCGCTCGACGCCGTCCTCGTCCGCGTCGGGCTGGCGCTCGGGGGGCAGCCGCCAGGCGAACTCCTCGCCCTGCATGCCCATTCCCGCGTTGGCGGCGGCGAGGACGAAGCTGCGCAGGACGGGCACGAAACCCTTCCAGCCGAACGGCCGCACCACGAGGTCGGGATCCACGCCGACGACACCCGAATGGTCGAAGGTGACGGCGCCCCCGGCGTCGGCGGTGGCGACGATCTGGCCGAAGTCGACGCCCTTGGCGGCGAGGGCGTCCTCGACCGGCGTGCCCGGCTTCTGCCGCGCCTCCTCGGCGGCCGCGTCGCGGGCCGCCTGCAGCTCCTCGGTCATCTCCTGGGCCAGGAGCTGGAGCAGGCCATTGCCGTGGAGCGACGTGGTGCCGCGGGCGTTGAACGGTGCCTTGCCGTCGGCGTCCGGGTCGGGGGTGACGCGGGTGTGCGAGCGCCCGGCGCCGGCCGCGAACGGCACGGCGTGGCAGTCCCCGCACGCCTGCGCGCTCACCGCGATCGGCTGACCTCCCCCCACCGGGCCGATCGAGAAGCGCTGCAGCGGCGCCCCGCCCGCGGTGCGCATGGCGCCGACGCCGTCGAGGCCGTTGTAGGCGGCGTGGAAGAGGCGGTCGCCGGCGGCGAAGAGCTGCTCCGAGGAGACCGTGCCCGCCACGATGTCGCTCTGCTCGAGATGCTTGCCCAGAGCGGGCCGTTCCTCGAGCTCGATGACCGGCAGCTCGGGAGCTTCGGGGGCCGCGCAGGCCACGAGCAGCGCGACGCCCACCGCGACCCCCGGCGCCACGATCGTCAGAATTCGCGTCGACCTCGACCTCGTCCCGTTCATCTCTTCTCTCCTGATCGTGGTGAGCGGCCGTCCGCTCACCCGGCTGCTTCGGTCTCGCCCGGGCCCGTCCCGACGCCCCGAGAGAGGCCACCTTCCGGCGATGCTGATATGGACTTGTGGGCGGATTATCCGTCGCACGAAACGGCGCGTCAACGCGCCGCTGCCACGATCCTCTACGAGGCGGTGGCCGCCCCGCGTTCCTGGGCGCCAGGACCGCCGCTTCGTCTCCGCGGACATCTCGCTCCGCGACCCGGCGGAGCGATCTTCGGAGCCGTGGAAGCGGGACACTCTCTTGATCGGCTCGTGAAGGAATCGTGACCTGGGCCGGTCAGAAAGGAGGTGTAGCTGCAATCTGCAAAAGGAGAGTGTTCAGATGACTGGATCAAGAACTGCGCTTGGCGTGCTATCCGTGACCGCTGCGTTGGCATTGGGCGCCTGTACGGGGAACCCGGCGGCACCCGACGTGGCCCCCGCCGCCGTGGCCGCTCCCTCCGGGGATGAAGGGGGCGTGCTGACGGCCAGCGGACGGGGCGATGGCCCCATCATCTATGTGACCTCCCAGAATCTCTTCTTCGACTCCATCGTGACCGCCGATCCCCTGCCTCCCCGCGGGAAGTTCCAACAGCTCCTGACGAACGGCCCCCCGCCGAACGGCCTTCAGACGATGTGGGGCCCGGGCGACAAGCTCTATCGGGGCGGCCGCTGGTGGGTCGACGTGAACGAAAGTGGCGAGATGGACGAGGGCGACCACTTCTTCTCCTGCCCGTTGCTGGGTCCGGGACGGGCGCAGCCGTAACGCCAGAGACGATTCCTTCCGGGGAGAGGCGGGGCCGGAGGCACCGCCTCTCCCCGGCCGGCCCGAGTCTCGAGGGACTTCCGGCGGACGCGCCCTACGGTGTGGGCGACCTCGTGACGACGGGCAGGCCGAAGGCGAACGTCGTCCCCTGTCCGAGCGTGCTCCTCGCCTCGATCGGACACCCGTGGAGCTCGAGGATCCGCTTGCTGATGGCGAGACCCAGTCCGCTCCCGCCTGCGCTCGATCCACTCGTCCCCGCCCGGTAGAAGCGGTCGAAGACCCGGGGCAGATCATCCGGCGCGATGCCGCAGCCGGTGTCCTCGACCTCCACGTGGAGAAGGTAGCCGTCGGGGACGATGCGGACGCTCACCCGGCCCTTCTCGGGAGTGTGGCGCAGCGCGTTCTCGATCAGGTTCTCGAGGACGCGCTCCACCATGCCGATATCGGCCTCGACGAAGGGCAGGTCGGCGCCGGGATGGGCCTCGAGCCCTACGCCCCGCTCGGCCGCCCGCAGCTGGAACTCCTGGACCACGTCCTGGACGAGCTCACCCATGGAGAACACCTCCACGTGCGGTCGTGTCTCCCCCGCGTCCATCTTCGCCAGCTCGAAGAGCTCGTCGATCAGGCGGCCCAGGCGCGCGCTGTGCCGGATCGCGGCCGCGAGGTACTCGGCCCGCTCGGTCGGCGCGAGCGCCACGTCCTTGAGCGCCAGCGTCTCGATATAGCCGTGCAACGTGGCGAGCGGCGTCCGCAGGTCGTGCGACACGTTGGCGACGAGCTCCCGCCGCAGCGCGTCCTTCTCCTCGAGCTCCTGCATCTGCTCGTTGATGCGCCGGGCCATCTCCTCGAACGAGGTGGCGAGGTCGTCGATCTCGTCCCCGTCCCTGCGGCTCCGGCCAGCCTTTGCACCGTCGCCTCCGCTCAGGTGCCGCCGTCGGAAGTCGTCCATCGAGACGGCCAGGGCACGCAGGCGTCGGGTCAGGACCCTGAAGCCCATCAGCCCGCCGAGGAGCGCGAAGAGCAGCCCCCCCGCGGCAATCCCGAGGCTCAGCCGGAGGATGTAGCTCTGTCTCAGCATCTCGGCCGCTGAGTCGTACTCCTCGGAAGCAAGGACGATGTACAGGTACCCGCCGACGGTCGAGGCCTCGCCCGCGGCGGCGATCGGCGCGACCGAGAAGATCTTCTGACGCGTGCGGCCCCGGGGGTCGTCCCCCAGGATGGGCAGAGCGTCGGACCCGGAGAGAAACCGGCGAATCGGTGCGAGCGAGACGCCTTCGCGCTCGACCGTCCCCGGAGGAGCCGAGAACGCCAGGATGTCCCCCTCGGGCCCGAGCAGGTAGAGCTCGATGTTGGGGTTGATGACCATCAGCATGTGGAAGACGTCCTCGAGCACCGCGTCGTTGACCTGGCCGTCCTCCATGAGGATCTCGTGGGACACGAGGTGCTCGGCCAGGCCGCGGTTGAGCTGCTGATTCACCTCCTGGATGTGCCGCTTGGTCGTGAACACGGTGAGGAGCGCGTACGAGGAGCCAATGAGGGCAAACAGCACGAGCAGAAACACGGTGAGCTTGCCGTACAGGGTTCTGCGCACGGGTTCAGCTCCCGGCCGCGTCCCGGGGGTCGACGAACCGGTAGCCGACACCCCAGACGGTGAGGACATATCTTGGCTGCGAGGGATCCGTCTCGATCTTGGCCCTCAGGCGGTTGATGTGAGAGTTGACGGTGTGCTGGTAGGAGTCGTGACCGTAGCCCCAGACCT
Organism: uncultured Acidobacteriota bacterium; assembly: GCA_963700695.1. Classification (GTDB taxonomy): domain Bacteria; phylum Acidobacteriota; class Vicinamibacteria; order Fen-336; family Fen-336; genus JAJDNS01. The sequence continues at coordinate 40,291 of CAVOYO010000007.1, forward strand.
GGTCCAGCAGCTGCGCACGGGTGTAGACCCGGCCCGGGTGGCGGGCAAGCTGGACGAGCAGATCGAACTCCTTTGCCGTCAGGTCCACCGACCGGCCGTCGACCGACACGCGTCGACCGTCGAGGTCGATGACGAGGCCCGCGGTTTCGATATGTCCCGCGACTTCCTTCGGACCGGCCAGGGCTTCCATCCTGCGAAACAGCGCCTTCACCCTCGCCAGAAGCTCGCGAATGCTGAAGGGCTTCGTCAGATAGTCGTCAGCGCCCAGCTCCAGCCCCACCACGCGATCCACCTCCGAGGACTTCGCGGTCAGCATCAGGATCGGGGTGTAGTCCGATCGGGCTCGCAGCCGGCGGCAGAGCTCCAGGCCTTCCAGACCGGGGAGCATCAGGTCGAGGATGACCAGAGAGTGGGTCTCCTCCTGGGCTCTCCGAAGTCCGGACACCCCGTCGTGAGCCAGCTCGACGTGGTAGCCCGCATCCTGGAGGTGCAGCTTCACGAGACCGGCGATCTCGCGATCGTCCTCGACGACGAGCACTTTCTGTGCGCGGTCAGCCATGGCGTCCACAGACCCGATCACTATTCCTATATCAGATTGATCACGAATCGATCACGTCCAACCGAGGACGGTCGTGGTCCGCCGTGGCGGAACCGCGGTCCGGCCGGCCGCCGAGGTGGGGCGGGAGGCCGAGCGGTTCCCGGCGCCCGCTCGCACCCGGAGCGGGTTGGCGATAGACTCGGGCCGAGACGAGCCCCTGCGCAGCGGGGAAGACCGCCGCGCCACGGGCATTTCTCGGGAGGTAGAGCCATGAAACAGCGCGTGACCGCCGTTCTGGTGATCGTGGGCCTCTGTGGGCTCGGCCTGCAGGCCGTGGCCGCGCCGCCGCCCGAGACAGCCCCGGAGGCTGGCGAGGCCTGGACCGCCGACACGTTCCCGTCCTACATCCGCCGGCTGACCCACTTCGGCCAGCGCGCCGACTTCTCCCACGACGGGAAGCGGATCCTCTTCATCGAGAAGACCTACGGGGATGCCTACGAGATCGACCTCGAGACCGAGATCATCCGGCCGATGACCCACCACTACAAGCACGCCGGCTACACGCGCGCTCTCTACCTGAGCAACGGAGACATCCTGCTCTCGGGATCGCGGACCTTCGACCCCGAGAACCACCGCGATGCCCGCGGCAAGACCGCCGAGTTGTGGGTCCTGAGCAAGGAGCTGGACGGGCCACCGGTCGCCCTGGGTGAGCGGTGCTCCGAAGGGCCCGCGGTCTCGAGGCACCACCTCAAGATCGCCTGGGCCGTCGATCACGACAACTACCCCGACCGGATCCCGGAGGGAGTCTCCCGGATCTGGGTGGCCGAGATCGACTACTCGAGCGGGGAGCCGAAGCTCGCCAAGAACCGGCTGGTCCTCGACGATCGCGATCTGGACTTCGAGGTGGACCTGGAGACGCAGAACTTCGTTCCTCCCGACGAGAGGTGGTTGACGTTTTCGGCCTACGGCTACCAGGAAACCGAGACCATGGGCCTCGACCTGGAGACGGGGAAGGTCGTGAACTACTCCCAGGCCCCCGAGCGGTACGACGAGCCGGAGGGCATCTACCCGGACGGCCGTCACACGCTGGTCGAGTGCGACAAGCACAACGACGAGGGCCCCGGGCACGTCGACCTCTGGAAGCTGGCCCTCGACGGCAGCGGGCACTACGAGCGGATCACGTATTTCAGTGATCAGATGCGGTACAAGGCGAGCAACCCGGTGGTGAGCGACGATGGGCGCTTCATCGCCTTCCAGGTGCCGAAGGTCGGGCTCGCGGCGGGCGTCGGGGAGGGCCTCTACATCCTCGACCTCGAGGCGGCCAAGCGCGCCGCGTCGAGGCCGCGGGGAGACTCCCCGCTGGCCGACGGGATGTACGCGGTGACGCGAGAGGCGTCCAGCGCAGAGGCGGCCGGGGTCCCCGGGAACCCCAGCCGCGTCGTCCGGTACGACCAGAGGTCCGCGAGCGGTGAACCGGAGGAGCCACGGTATCTCGCCCTCCAGGCGTCACCGTTCGTGCCGCTGATACTCGAGGTGCCACCCGACGTCCACGAGCAGAGCGACGGGCGGACGTATCTCACCGTGACCCTTGCCCAGAGCTACGTGAAGACGCTCGCGGACTTCACGCGGGAGAACCTCGGGGGCAAGGTGGCGATCGTCGTCGACGGAGACGTCATCACGATGCACAAGGTCCGCACCGTGATCGACGGCGGCAAGATGCAGATCACGCGGTGCACGGACAACGCCTGCGAGCTCATCCGGTCGAAGCTGATGGACGACCAGCCATCCTCCTGATCGCGACAGGCCCGCCGCGGCGAGAGGCGGCCAAGGACACAAGCCGTCATCCTGAGCGGGGAACCGGCATGAGCCGGATGCCTCGAGGAAAGGACCACGGGAAGAGGGTCGTCGCGGCTTCGGCCCGGGGCGCGCCAGGGGTCCGCGGAGCGGGGCGTGGAGCCCCCCTCCTAAAATGAAATGTCCGTGAAACGTGGGGGGCGATTCGAGCGAGGGCGGGCGCGCCTTCCTTTTGAAGAAGCCGACGCCCGCCCCAGCGTCCCCGCGAGCGGGCCCCTGAAGCGCCCCCGCCGCGTGCCCCGGGGCTTTGTGGTCCCTAGAGCGATGAGATTCTTGGGACGCGATGCCGTCCGTGAGGTGCGTCCGGCACGGATGCTGGCGTGGGTCGTGGTGCTCGCAGGCGTCTTCTCTGCCTCGGGCGCCTTCGGGGCGGGGGAGTCCGCCACGGTCCACTTCCCGACGTTCTCGGACAGTGACACGGTGGCGCTCTGGCTGTTCGACGAGGCCGACTACCCCCACGCCACCCTCACGGATGCCGGACCCCACGAGTACGACCTGCGCCTCATGAGGGGCGGGAAGCTCGTGGCCGGACGCTTCGGCCGCGCGCTGCACGTCTCACCGGCTCCCGAGAGCGCGGTGGCGTACGCCGGCTTCAAGGGCGTGATCCCCCTCGACCACATGCGGGAGCCGGCGGGGCCGAGCGGACTCTGGGGGCCGACCATTGCCCCCGAGCGGCTGCTGACGACGCTGGCCGATCGGGACTGGACGCTCGAGCTCTGGCTGCGGCTCTCGCAGGGCCCGGCGGACGGAGCGACGCTCCTCGACCTGGGACACGCGTACGAGCCCGGGGTGCGCCTGCGCCTCGACGTTGGGGAGCGCCGTTTTGCCCTCGAGAATCACTACGCGGGTCTCGTGATGTCCTGTCCCACGCGAGCGGACGAGCTCGCCGACGGGCGCTGGCACCACGTCGCCTTCACGTACGACAAGGTCGGCGGGCGCGTGCGCCACTTCCTCGACGGGGCACCCCAGGGGGGGCCCGAGGTCTCCCGGATCCCGGCGAGCTCGACGCCCCCCGCCGTCGTGCCCGCGGATCGCTCGAGCGACAGCTTCGGGTTCAACGCCTCCGCGAGCCTCGAGTGGCGGCGCACGCACCGATTCAATCTCGCGCTGGGACACGACCGGCGGGGCGGGGCGCGGATCTGCGGCGAGCTCGACGAGGTGCGGCTTTCCCGCGTGGTGCGCTACACGGGCGGGTTCCCCGCGCCCGACAGCCTCTCCCGCAACCACGGCCCCCACGCCCCCGAGCCGGCGGTGGCGACCGGTCCGCCGCTGCTGTTCGCCGCGGAGTCGCCGCCGGGACCCGTTCGGCTGGGGTCGCGCCGGCACCTCTTCGTCGACGATGCGCTGCTCGAGGAGCACCAGGCTCTGCGCTTCACCTGCAACCCGCCGACGGGCTGGCAGGCGCTGGATCCCTCGAGCATGGGCGGCGGGCAGGCGTCGGTTTGCGATCGAGACGGCGAGGTCTCCATGTACCTCACGGACGGCTACTCGTCCGCCGAGGGCCGCGTGCGGCTGCGGATCTCCCGGGACGGGCTTCACTTCCGGGCTCCCGAGCTGGGTGTGGTCGAGCACGAAGGCTCGACCCGGAACGACCTGGTCCTGTACGGCGCGCCGATGTACGGCGTCGTCTTCGAGGACACGAACCCGAACATCCATCGCGAGGAGCGCTTCAAGCTGACCTCGTGGGTCGCGAACCGGGGCATCTACCTCTACGTGTCGCCCGACGGAGTCCACTGGCGCCGCAACGAGACCTCGGTGCTGCCGCTCGTGAGCGGCGGCGCGGCCGAGACCTACTGGGACGACCAGCGCGGGGTCTACGTCACCCTGCTCAAGCGCGACGGGGACTTCAACACCCCCGCGCACCCCGGCCGTGGACGGCGGGCGGTCGGCTTCGCGAGCCGGGAGATCACGAAGCCCTGGCCCTTCGAGGCGCTGGCGGCGCCGCTGTTTGCGGGCTGGCCCATGCCGGTGGTGACGGGCGAGGGCCCCGTCGTGTTTCGCCCCACCAACCACGGTGGGGTGTTCCGCACACGCGCCCTGAAGTACCCGTGGGCCCCGGACGTCTACCTGGCGTTCCTGTGGAGATTCGACGCCCACGAGAACCGGGTTGCGGACCTGGGGGTGAGCCGGGACGGCGAGCACTGGCGCTTCTACGCGGACCAGCGCTGGTATCTCGGTCCCTTTGGCGACTACGTGGAGGCGATGCCCCACCACGGCCTGGTCCGGCGCGGCGACGAGATCTGGCAGTACGCCGAGTACGGGACCGGGGCGCACGGCGACGGGGACCGGGTGTGGGCCAGGGTCGTGCAGCGCCTGGACGGCTTCGTCTCCCTGGATGCGGGCCCGGCGCCCGGCACGGCCGTGACCCGGCCTCTGGTCTTCGAAGGCCAGCGCCTGGAGCTGAACGTCGCGGCCCGCGGAGAGGTCCGGGTGGAGCTGCTGGACGAAGCGGGGGATCCCTGGCCGGGCCGGACGCTGGCCGACTGCGACTCGATCCGCACCGACGCGGTTCGGCACGGGGTCACCTGGGACGGCGAGTCCGACGTGAGCGCGCTCGCGGGAAAGGTCGTCCGACTCCGCGTCGCGATGCGAGACGCGAAGCTCTACGCGCTCCAGTTCGTCGAGTGAGCGAGCCTCCGGGCGCTCAGTTCTGCTGTTCGCCGCTGGGGCACCGCGCGAGCTTCATGGCCTCGGCGATGCGATCCCAGCTGACGATGTCCACGTCCTCCGGCTCGTCGTCCGCGCACCCGTCGCACGCCGCCAGCAGCCCGCTCGGGAATCCGGGAAGCGGCGTCTGCAGGATGTCGATGCCGTCGGTGAGGTGGGTGGGGTCCCCCTCGCCGCCCTGAAGCGTGAACGTGCCCAGATGCTCCTGCGTGAGGCGGTCGAAGACCTCGAACTCGGTGGCGTCCCTGAGCTGGTCCGCGACGACGAGGTAGCCGCCTTCGCCGCAGGCGTAGATCGCCATGCCCTCGGCGTCGGAGGAGAACGTCTCGGCGCCGAACTCGCGGATCAGCTCTCCGTCGGGGGTGAAGAGGCCGATGCCGCGTTGGCTCTCGTTCTCGCCGCGGGACACGTAGATTCGCTGGTGCCGGTCGTCCGCGAGGATGGGCTCGATCCCCGCCCCGAAGCCGGTGGGGAAGCTGCGGACGAGGTCACCGCTCGCCAGGTCGTAGACGTGCACCGACGCGTCGATCTCGTCGGTGACGTACACCAGCTTCTGACCCGCAGGACCGTCGAGGACGTCGATCCCCTCAGGCTCGCCCAGGTGCTCACCGAAGGTGCGGACGAGGGCGAGATCGGGAAGGTGATGGACCTTGACGTGCTTGTGAGCCCGGTCGGTGGTGAGCAGCAGATCGCCCTCGACCGCGCAGTTGTTGGCCTTCCCGAAGCCTGGGATCGTGGCGGTGAGCTCTCCGGTCACCACGTTGAAGACCTGGACGAGACCAGAGTCCTTGCTCGTGACGAAGACGAGGGTGCCGGAGGGGTCGTCCGGATCCACCCAGAAGCATGGGTCATCGATGTTCTTGCCCGGGCCCGTGAGCTCGAGGTCGACGAGTATCACCTCGACCGGAGTGGCCTTGATCTCCCCCGGGTCCCAGATCGTGGCCGCGATGTGGGTGTGCGGCCGCTCCGGAGTGACCCAGTAGTAGGTCGCGACCAGCTTGCCGTCCGCGTTCTGCGTGACCCGCGGGTAGCCCAGGTCGTTCCCTTCGTCGTAGGAGTCCGCGTGGTAGTCGTCGCGCAGCACGAGCTCCGGCTCCCAGGTGACGCCGTCGTCGAGGCTGTATCGCCCCACGATCTCCCGCCGGTCGCGGTTCCCGTAGACGCAGAAGAGACGGCCGTCGGCGAGGCGCACCAGGCCCGGCGGGTTGCCGTTCTCGCCTCCGGTCTCGCCCACGCGGCTGAGGAACGACCAGCTCGCCCCGGCGTCCTCCGAAACGTAGGAATCGACCCAGCCGTCGCCGGGGTCCATCGTCCGCCGGCGGATCGCGGTGACTAGCCTGGTGTCCGACACCCGGACCGTGGCCGGCATCACCGCACGGTAGGGATCGCTCCACGGCACGACCCAGGAGTAGAACGCGAAGGTCTTGCCGGAATCCGTCGTACGGGCCACGAAGACCTTGTCCGAGCGCGAACGCTCCGGGTCGCGGGCGGACAGGAGCACAAGGAGCTCGTCGGGACCCGCCACCACGTAGTCCGTGCGGGGGGTGAACTCGCGGCCCTCGAGGTCGGGGTGGTCCAGGAGGTCGCCGAAGGTGTGGGGCCCCTGCCAGGTCTTGCCCCGGTCGTAGGAGTAGAAGAAGGCCCCGCCCTCCCGCTGCGAGGCGAGGTAGCCCTTGGCTTCGACCCGAAAGGCAAACCCGGGGTTCGTGAAGTCGATCCCGCCCGGGGGATCGGTCGCCTCGCCGCCGTCCCCGACGTAGCCCTCGGGGTCTTCCATCGTCCAGGTGAGCCCGCCGTCGACGCTTCGCGCGAGGAGGCTCGCCGCCACTCCGTCGGAGGTCACGATGTTGTGGCCCTTCTTCTCCTCGAAGGGACCGTAGGAGAAGCCGATGAGGAGCTCGTCTCCCCAGGTCCAGGCGGCGGTGCCGTTGTTGGCCGGCCAGCCGGCGAAGTGACCCTCTTCTCCGGCCGCGATCACGTGCTGGAACTCCGGGCCCGCCGCGGGTTCCACCGGGGCCTGTTCGGTGTCCGCCGGTGTACAGGAGACGAAAAGCAGAATCGAGCCCGCCGCCAGGGGCAGTCGAGCGTTTCTCCAGGTCATCGAGCCCTCCTTCCGGAATTCACACCGCCTGCGCGCCGGGATTGTATTCCGCTTTGGCGGGCGTCCCTACCTCGACCACGCGACGCCCTTCGGGGGCTCGGCGTGCACCCCGTCTGCGGGCGCCAGGCTCGAAGTGCAGCCGCGTCCTCGCCGGGAGCCCCGCCCGCCGAGCCCCTCGCCGCGTGGTCTGTCTCATCCACACGGCCTCCGTCCGCCGCGTCATCTGACGAGGTCGGCGACGGCGCGAAGTCGTTCGTCCTCGGTCGGGAGGTCCCGTATCCGGGTGAAGCTCTTCTCGAGCGCGCGACGGTCGTTCAGGGGCTCGTCGATCTGGTCCAGGTTCGCCCCCCGGCCCACGCTGATGGCCTGGTATCGGGGGACGCTGAGCTGCATCCGGGCGCTCTGGAAGAGCGCCTCGGCCAGCTCGAAGACCCGCGCCCGGAGCTCGGGGGCGGGACGCTCGGTCTCGGCCTTCGCGAGGATCGCCTCGGCCTGGCGCATGGCCTCCAGCGCACCGAGGCGGGGCGCGTCCCTCAGGACCTGCGAGGGCCTCGTCCTCGAGACGCCTGCTCGTGCTCGAGCCTCGCCTGGACGAGGGCATCGTAATAGGCCCGGTAGAGCCCCTGCTGGAAGCGCCAGTTCAGCCGATCCGCGGGTGTCGCCTCCCGCTCCATCGCCCGGAACAGCTCCAGCGTCCCGCTCAGCCCCTCGTTCGCCCCCAGCGGACCGTCCCAGTTCCTCTCCAGGGCCAGAAGGCCTTCCGCGAAGCGGTCCTCGTATCTCTCGCTGATGAAGTACCGGCTGTACTCCCTCAGGAGATCCTCGACCTTCGTCTCGGGGTCCCAGCCCAGGGCGCTCCAGACGAACTTGTTGACGTCGTCGTTGCAGCCCTCGCTGTACGAGATGAAGCCGAAGGAGTACGGCTGGCCGTCCCTGAAGATCTTCGCGTAGGCGCGCGGCCGCGGGTTGATGGGCTCGCGGCCCAGCGTGCGGCGGAAGGCGGGATCCCAGTCCGGCACCTCGTACTGGCAGCTCATCGCGTGGGTGATGTCGGGATACCGTCGGATCGGGTAGCGATCGGGGACCTGACGCCGCAGCTCGGCCAGGGTGGTCTCGACCGCCGGCCCGAAGACGACGCCGTCCAGCCAGGGGGGCTCTTCCTCCTTCAGGAGCGCGAAGAAGTCGACCAGCCAGTCGTCGTCGTCGCCGTAGTTCTGGGGCGAGACCCAGATGGTGGCCTTCGGGTGAGAGCGGTTCAGCACCCGCTTCTGCTTTTCGACGAAGGGAAGAAGAATCCTGGGCTCGACGTCACCGGGGTCGCCGGAGGGGACGAAGACGGCGTCGACGCGGGGGAGCCGCCGGAAGAGCTCGTCCCGGTCACGGAGCGCGCGCTCCACGGTCGCCGGGTCCGGGGGCTCGTCGCCGTCGAGCTCGATGGGCGGGTACCAGATCCAGACCTCGAGGCCGTACTCGTCCGCGAGCCGGGACATCTCGACCATCATCTCCATCTGGGACAGCGGGAAGTGCGGGCTGTCGGCGTCGTCGTCGCTCCGGGGCGGGATCAGCTCCACCGCGTTCGTGCCGAACACGATCATGTCCCGGTAGTACTGCTCCCACATCTCGGTCGGTCCAGGCGTCGTAGGAGTTGGTCTTGGGCCGGAAGCCGAGCTGGTGGCCGCGGAGGGAGTACCTCGGGGCGGTGGACACGCGGATGTCCGGGGAAAGCCCCAGCACGTCCCTCCTCATGGAGAGCAGCCGGAGCAGCCGTCCCGCGGCGAAGAGCGCGCCCCGATCGTCGCGACCCATCAAGTGGACCGTGGGGGCCGGCCGCGTCGTCGTGTCGACCCAGAGGGCGTACCCGTCCGCATCGGCGGGGACCTCGATGCCCGCGGGCGGCCGGGCGGAAGAGACAGTTGCTCCGAGGGCGTCTTCGGCAGTACCGAGAACGATCGCGGGGACGTCACCTTCGGGTATCGCGTCGCTCACCCCGAGGCGGATCCTCGTCCGTCTTGCGATCTCGTCGTGGAGCATGTCCGCGGCTTTGGCCCGTGTCGTCCGGCTCGAGGACACCACGATCACCGCCCGCGAGAGGTCGATCTCCCCGGGCTCGAGGAACGGGGCGGCGAAGACCGGCCCCGGTCCCTCCGCGTCGAGGCCCTCAGGCATCGCGTGGGGATCGTGGCGGAGGGCCGCGCTCGGCACGATCGCCCGGGGCTGGCCCTCCCACTCCCAGTGGAGGCGCAGCCTCGCCCGGCCGCCGGTCGTGTCGAACTCGAGGAGGATGGGGACCGTCTTCCCCCGGGTCATCGTGAGCGTCCCGGTGCGCGGTCCGCCGATCGCGAGGCCGTCGATGACGACGGCCTCGTCGATCTCGAGACGCAGGCCGTCGGTGGCCTCGGCCATGAACGTGACCTCGCCGGTGAAGGGACCCTCGATCAGCCCGGCCCAACGGGCCGACCAGCCGCCGCCGCGCTCGCGGCCCCAGTCGTGGTCGACGCCGAGGAGCAGGTCGACTCCCTCTGCGGGTCGCTGGAAGTGCTCGCTCCGGAAGTAGGTTCCGGCAAGACCGGGGGCGGGCGCCTCCGGTTCCGGTGCCCCGGCCCGCGGGGCCGTTCGTCCCGGGCTGCCTTCGGCACGCGACCCCGCCCACACCATCAGACAGAGAAGGACCGCGCTCGTTGGAACACTGCGCAGGTATCGTCTCATTTGATGTCTCCTTGGCTCCCGCGAGGCGGGCTAGTCTAACCCGGACACCCAGCCCCGGCTCCGCAGCACGAGCGCGAGCACCACACCGAAAGCGAAGCCGCCGAGGTGGGCGAGGAAGGCGACACCGAGGACCGAGCTCCGGAACGACGCGAAGAAGAGCTGCTCGAGGACCCAAAGCCCCAGGAAGACCCAGGCCGGGAGCGAGAGGATGAGGATCCGCGGCGCGAGCCCCAGCCCCGCCACGAGCGCGAGCCGCAGAGGCTCGCGAAGGTGGAGCACGGCGAACATCCCCATCAGCCCCGCCACCGCCCCCGACGCCCCGATGGCGGGCTCGGCGCTGCCGGGATGGGCGAAGGCGTGAGCGAGAGCCGCCGCCACGCCTGAAGCGATGTAGGACGACACGAAGAGGATCGGCCCCAGGGTCAGCTCCAGGAGCCCGCCCACCGCCCAGAGGAACAGCATGTTGAAGAAGAGGTGGAGGAGGTCGGCATGAAGGAACTGGTGGCTGATCAGCCGAACGGGGCCGATCTCCGCGGGAACGAAGCCGAAGCGGTGGAAGGGGTGCCGGGCCTTGAGGGCGCGGTAGCCCTCGAGGCAGGCCTCGATCCGATCCCGGTCGCGAGAGGAGAGGGCCTCCGACTGCCACTCGCTGTCCGCGTCGAGAAAGGCCAGCGCCGACGAATGGGCGGAAGCACGCTCCTGCACCTCCGGGGGGAGCCCGCGCACGGTGTGCTCGGCGATCCGCTCCAGCTCCTCCTGCTCGGCCGTCGCCCTCGTGACCTCCGCCCCGGACGTGAAGAGGAAGACGAGCACGTTGAGGGCGATGAGCCCGGCCGTGGCCCGGGGGAGCCGGGACTCGCGCGAGTCGACGCCGAGCGGGATGAGGAGCAGCACTCTAGAGAGACATCATCCAGAGCTCGCTTCTCGTCCTCGAGTCGGTGAGCGTTCCCGTCTCCGCGATGACCTCGTAGACGATCCGCTTCCCGTCGGGTGAGAGGGCGAAGCGCTGCTTGAAGGAGTGCCGGTTGGTGAGACGCTTGGCGGTCGTGCCTCCCACCGGAGCGACGTGGAGATCGGCCGGGGTCTCGCCGGTCATGAGCTGCGACATCCCTTCGTTTCCCTCCACCGGGGCCACGAAGAGAACCGAACGGCCGTCCGGGGTGAGCGCGGCCGTGGAGTACGCCGCGACCTCGAGCGGGCTGCCGACGACGGTCCGTTGATCGCCGCCCTCCGCGTCCATCATCCAGAGCTCACCGCCGTTGGCGTAGAGGATCCTGGTGCCGTCGGAGGTCCAGGTGGGGGCGCGGGAGCGGCCGTCGGTGGTGAGCTGGCGGGGCGGGCCGCCGAGAAAGTCCACCACGAAGATGTCGCTCGCGACTCCCGATGTCGCCTCTCCCCGATCCGCTCGCCGGCGCTCCATGTACTGGCGAGCCTCCAGCTCGCGGGCGAGGTCCCGGCTGCCCTCGGCGATGTTCGTGGCCTTCCGTGCCGCCACCGCGTCGACCATCTCCACGAACTCGCCGTCGAGGCTCGTGCCCGCGCCCGAAGCGACGGCCCCTCCCACCGCCCCGACCCTTTCGAAAGCGATCCGGCCCAGGAGAGGGGAGACCGCGGCGCCCCAGGCCAGGTCCACGTCATCCGGGAGGTAGCTCCCGCGGCTCACCGCACCGTCGGCCACGCTCACCCGGCACGGCCCCGCCGGCATCCCGAGCCCGACCGCGCCCATCTGGTCGTCGTAGATCGCGCTCGTGCCCCCGCACCACATCAGGAGGGACGTGCCGTCGGACGACCACGACGGGGCCCGCCCGTTCGCCAGAGAGCGGGCCTGGCCGCTCGCGACGTCGACGACGTGGACGGCCTCCTCCCACATGTCGCTTCCCCGGCCCACGTAGGCGATCCGGCCTCCGTCGGGCGACCACTCGTAGGCCCCGCCGTCGTATCCCACGACCTCGGCCAGCGCGCGGTGCTCGCCCGTCTCCAGGTCGTAGAGTCCCAGCTGCGTCCGCTCACCCTCCTGCATCAGGAACGCGAACTGCTTCCCCGAGGGTGACCACTTGGGGCCGACCGCGCTGAAGCCTCCCGTCACCACACAGCGCGGGCCCGGGAACAGCAGCAGCTTCGCCCCCACCCCGAGCGCGGCGAGCGCCAGCGCCCCGCCGAGGAGCACTCCCCGGCTCGGTGCTCGGCGGCGGGCGCGGCGTGGGGTGGGGCGCGCCGGGCGCACCACGGGGCGCAGGGCGCTCATGGGAGGTCGGCTGTCGGCGGGACGAGCAGCGGAGACGGCGGGAGTGGCGGCGGCGGCGGGAGTGGCGGTGGGCGCCGGGGATCCCGGGACCGCGGCCTGCGGCGCGATGGGAGCGGGCGGCGCGACGGCGCCGGTGAGCTGATTCAGTCGGTGGCGGATGTAGACGTTCTTCGGGTCGTGCTCGAGGCACCGCTCGAGCGTCCGGATGGCCAGCTCCTTTCGGTCTCCCTCGACGTAGATCTGGCAGAGCTGGAGGTAGAGCGCGTTGGCGTTGGGCTTTGCCTCGATGCCCGCCTCGAGCTCCTGGACCCTGGCCAGAACCTCGGGAGCGGCCTCGAAGGGCCTCTCACCCGGCTCCGGTTGCGGCTCCGGCTCTGGCTCCGTAGCGGGGGGAGCGGGTGGCGGAACGAACTCGGGAACCTCCGGAAGCTCCGCCTTGCACTGCTCGCACTGCTTCACTGTTGGTGGGTTGAGCGCCTCGCACTTGGGACAGATCTGGAAGTCCATGGTCGCCCTCGGTCGGCTCCGTCGGCCGACGGGGCGCGTTGCAGGAACGGCGGACGGCAGAACCACCCGCCGATCCCACACGCGGTCCCGACGACCGTCAGCGCCCGCGTGCTTCCCCGACCCTCACGGACCTCCGGCGGCTCCCGCGGAGCCAGCGGAGACGCCTCTCTGCGGGGTCAGTGTAGCGCCGCTGGCCCGCTGGAGCCAGGGCGAGACGCCTCGAGACGACCCGCCTGCCCCCGAAGTCAGCCGCCCATAGCCCGGCACACAAGGCCAAGGTGGCGGTAGACTCTTGAGAGACCGGCACGACGACAGAGAGGTTGATGATCCGATGAGTCTCCCCGAGCGCCGCTCGGTTCTCGTCACCGGCGCCCACGTGCTCTCGCTCGACGACGCCCACACCACCGGGCGCCTCGACATCTACTGTGAGGGCGGCGAGATCCGCGAGGTGGCGCCCCGGATCACGGCCGCCGGCCGCCGGGTGGAGCACCACATCGATGGCTCGGGCTCGATCGCCATGCCGGGGCTGGTCCAGGCGCACATCCACCTCTGCCAGACCCTCTTCCGCGCTCGTGCCGAAGGGCTCGAGCTGCTCGAGTGGCTGCAGACGCGGATCTGGCCGATGGAAGGGGCCCTCGACGCCCAGGCCATGCGCGCCTCGGCCCGCCTCGGCATTGCCGAGCTCCTGCTCGGGGGCACGACGTCCGCTCTCGACATGGGCAGCGTCCACCACACCGACGAGCTCTTCCGTGCCGCCAACGAGCTCGGCCTGCGCTACACGGGTGGCAAGACCCTGATGGACCAGGGCGAGGGTCACCCGCCGACACTGCGCGAGTCGACCGAGGAGGCCGTCTCGCAGAGCGTAGAGCTGTGTGAGCGTTGGCACGGAACGGCCGACGGCCGCCTGCGCTACGCCTTTTCGCCGCGCTTCGTCCTGTCCGCGAGCGAGGAGGCGGTTCGCGCCTGCGTCCGGGATGCCCGACGACGAGGGGCCCTCCTGCACACGCACTCGTCGGAGAGCCGCGGGGAGAAGGAGCTCGTCGAGTCCCGGACGGGCCGGAGCAACGTGAAGTTCCTGCACGACCTCGGCTTCACGGGGCCAGACGTCGTGTTGGCGCACGGGGTCTGGTTGTCGGAGGACGAGCGCCGGATCCTGCGCGAGACGCAGACCACCATCACCCACTGTCCGTCGGCGAACCTGAAGCTCGCGAGCGGAATCGCCCGCGTCGACGAGCTACTCGCCGAGGGGATCTCGGTGGCCCTCGGGGCCGACGGCGCGGCCTGCAACAACACCCTCGACGGCTTCTGGGAGCTGAGGCTGGCCGCCCTGCTGCACAAGGTGCGAGGGGGGCCCAGGGCGGTGCCGGCGACCGCCGCCCTCCACATGGCCACGCGCAACGGTGCGCGGGCCCTCGGCCTCCCGAACGTCGGCTCGATCGCCGTTGGCCAGCGGGCCGACCTGATTCTCCTCGACACTCACCGGCCTCACCTGTTTCCCCAGCACGGCGATCTCGGCTCGCGGGTCGTCTACTCGGCGAAGAGCGCCGACGTCCACACGGTCATCGTCGACGGCCGGGTGCTCGTCGAAGAGGGCCAGCTCCTGCCCGCGGATCTCGGTGAGATCCTGCGCGAAGCGGACGAAGCGGCGTCGAAGCTCACCGAGAGACTGGAGGAGCCTCCACCCGAGTCGCAATAGCGCGGAGGGTCGTCGCCGCCTCACGGGACGGCTGGCTTCACTCCTCCGCCACGAACTGGAGCGCGAAGACCTTCGCGTTCTGGAGCTGCAGCTCGACCTGGATGACCTTCCCGGCGTGGGGGCCGACGTCTTGCCTGCCGCCCCAGGTCACGGTGTGCCGGGTCGAGTCGGTGGAGATCGGGTCGCAGTCGTCCCGGGCGAAGCCGGGAAGCGAGCGTCCGGTCTCGTCGAGGAGCCCGACCCGGACCGCTCCCCGGGCCGCCACGTTCAGGACGAGGCGTCGGCCCTCGAAGACCAGCGGCCGGGTGACGACCGTCCCGACCTCGTCCCCGGCGTCGAGCGAGACGAACCCGTCGATCCGCTGCGTCAGCCGCACCAGTCGGTCGTACACGCCGCCCTCGCGCTCACCGCCTCCGTAGAGGGCCCCGCCGTGCTCGGTGAAGCGGACGGTGCCGTACTGCCAGATCTCGTCCCCGCGGCGGACCATCCCCTGCTCCATGAGCGCCTCGACCACCTCGCGACCGTCGAGCTCCCAGCCCGGCGTGAAGTAGTAGGGCGGCTCGTACCGCCGCCAGTTCTCGCCGTCGCGGCTCACCATCAGGAAGCTGCCGGGTCGGATGTTCCCCTCGTGGATGAAGCGCCAGGGAAAGGCGAAGTAGACGTCGGGGGCCCAAGGGTACTTGATCCCCTTGAACCGATAGACCTGGCCGCCGGTGTCGATCTGGGGCAGCTCCCCGCTCGTGGGCCGCGGCAGCGCAAAGTTGGCGTCCCAGATGGGCGCGGACGACGGCTCGAAGGGCCACGGCTTCAGAATCTCGTTCGTCTTGGCGCGCACTACCCTCCGCCGGATGGTGTCGTCCATGACCGCTCGGAAGTACCCGCGGTACACGCCGGCCTGGTCGTCCCAATAGGCCGAGATGCTCCCGTCGGGGTCGAAGGGCAGCGCCACCGTCTCGTTGCGCCGCCAATGGATGCCGTCCGGAGACGTGAACACGTAGAAGCCCCGTTTCATGCACCAGGCCACGTACTTGTAGCGGTGCTCGGGGCGCACGTCGGGGTTGGGGTCCTTGAACGCCGTGCCCTGGGACGCATTGCGGAGGACGATGTTGTTCTTCGACGACCCGTTCCAGGCAAAGATCCCCAGCTCCGGCTTCGTCCAGTGGAGGCCGTCGCGGGAGGTGGCGAGGCCCACCGCGTGGGGCTTGCCGCCCCACATCCCGCCGTTGGTGTAGAGGAGGCGGATCTCGTCGCCTTCGTCCCAGACCGACGCGACGTCCGGTTGCCCCGCCCCGAAGCGCGGGGTGGGCTCCCAGGCCTGGTCGGAGCGGAAGTCGGTGGCCTCTCGTGCGGTCGGCGGGTTCGCGGTCAGCTGGACGTTCTCCATTCGGGCGATGAGGGCGTCGTCGATGAAGAGGTGCTTACGGCTCCCCAGGGCCACCGTTCCCTCGGGCGCCTCGGGTCCGAAGAGAAGAGGAGGACCGTCGGGCCGGCCCTTCTCGGGTGGGTGGGCGCCCCAGTTGAGCGAGAAGCTGCCCGGCGGATCGAAGTCCCCCCGGTAGCGCACGGTGTTCGGAGAGGCGTACCTCGTCGAGGGCCCCCACGAGCTCCTGCCCTCCGTGGACATCCCGTCCCAGACGCAGCGAGACGATCTGTCCCATGAGCGGCAGGAAGCCGCCCTTCTCGGGGAGGGGCTGGAGACGCCCGTCCACGTAGTGCCGCACCTGGCGTTCGAGGGCGGCGAAGGTGAAGGCGAGGTGGTGCCACTCGCCGTCGTTGAGCCGGTCGGCATCGGTGGGGATCGGGATCTCGAGGTCCCACTCCCGGTCCATCGTGATCCCCCACTCCACGACGGGCTCGGCGTCCCCCTCCTGCTGACGCGTGAGGAGCCGACTCACCAGCACGAACGCCCCCCGATCCCCCTCGAGGACGAGGCCGCTGACCCCAGGGGGGCACCGGGGAGCCGTCTCCCCGATCTCGTTGCGCAGGTCGAGCAGCACCCCCCGGCCCGACTGCTCTCCGGAACCCTTGAACCACAGCTCCAGCGTCCAGTCGGAGTAGCCGAGGTTGACGAGCTCTGGCACCTCGTCCATCCGGGTGAAGAGGGGGGCCGAGCCGTAGCGCCGCCACGTCCCGTCGGGCCAGCTGACGCCGGCCCCCTCTCCGATCGGCAGTTGAAGTGCCGATCCGAACTTGCCCTCCACGAGGCCGCGCCGGCCCTCGATCATGGCCTCGGGCAGGCGGGTGGGGACGCCTTCCCGCTCTCGGAGGATCACCGTGGTCTCGAGACGCAGGTCGATCTGGTGAGGGCCGGCGTCGGTCAGCGTCACGTTGCCGTACGACGGCTCGTCGAAGAGCCAGAGCGCGATCGTGTGCTCGTCGACCCCCGTGTCGTCAGCGACCTCGGCGACGGCCCGGTGGGCTCCGAGCGCTCCGCAGAGCAGGATTCCGGCGAGCGGCAGCAGCTTCTTCCTCATGACATGTCCCTCTTCAGCGTCAGTCTATCCCCACGTTCCTGTTGCTCAGCCCCCAGATCCTATAGCCGTGGCGGCGCGGACGTCGAGGGCCGCACCTGGTCTCCGCGACGTGTCCTGCCCTAGCCCTGCGTCCCATTTGCGGAACGCGGCGGTCCCAGAAGCGGTACCGGCCCCTCGCGGCACGGCTCTCTCCAATCAGCTCTTGCGAGGCATGAGGACGTGGCACGCGGGTTGCATTACTGCGGCTGAATCCAAGACTTGGAGGAGGGCCACGGGCAGCCTCGCCCAGGACACGCGCTACGCACTGCGCACGCTGACACGGAGCCGCGGCTTCACGATCGTCGCCGTTCTCACCCTTGCCCTGGGCATCGGCATGAACGTGGCGATCTTCAGCGTTCTCGACGCCGTGCTCCTGGAACCGCTCCCGTACCGGGACCCCGAACGGCTCGCAATGCTGTGGACCGACAGTCCCAGCATGGGACTCCACGAGGAGCGCTCCTCCTATGCCAACATCCGGGACTGGAGCCGCCAGAGTGAGAGCATCGAGGAGCTCGCGGTGTTCGACCCGATCTCGACGACGCTGACCGGGGACGGGCCGGCGGAGCAGGTTTCCGTGGCGCGGGTCTCGGCGAGCTTCTTCCCGGTCCTGGGCATCCCGCCGCTTCTCGGGCGGACCTTCACCGCCGAGGAGGACACGGCGCGCGCGAGCCTGGTGGTGCTCAGCCACGGGCTGTGGCAGCGCCGCTTTGGTGGATCGCACGAGGTGCTGGGCGAGACGCTCGAGATCGACGGCCGCTCCGCCCAGGTGATCGGAGTGATGCCGGCCAGCTTCGGTTTTCCCGATCCGGGAACCGATCTCTGGGAGCCGCACACCTTGTTCCCCGAGTGGGAGGAGCAGCAGCAACGCCGCGGCGTCGACTCGTGGCTCGTGCTCGCCCGTTTGCAGCCAGGTGTAACGCTCCGTGAGGCGCAGGCGGAGATGGACGCCGTCGCCCGCGACCTCGCCCGGGTCTTCCCGCGGCGCAACGCGGGCCTCGGCGTGAGAGTCGTGCCCCTCGACGTCCAGGTGACCGGCGAGAGCCTGCGCGCCGGGCTCTGGGTGCTCTTCGGTGCGGTCGTGCTCGTGCTGCTGATGGCGTCGACGAACGTTGCGAACCTCCTTCTGGCGCGCTCCGCGGCGCGTGAGCGCGAGATGGCGATCCGCACCGCTCTCGGCGCCAGCCGTGGGCGGATCGTGCGTCAGCTGCTGACCGAGGCGCTGGTGCTCTCCCTGCTCGCGGGGCTCGCCGCGCTGCTGCTCGCCCACGCCACGGTCGATGCGGTCGTCGCCTTCGGGCCGCGCGACATTCCCCGCCTCGACGAGGTCCAGCTCGACGGGCGCGTGCTCGCGTTCACCTTCGGCATCTCGCTGCTCGTGGGGGTGCTCTTCGGCACGGCGCCGGCGTGGCGAGCGTCCCGGACCGATCCCCGCCCGGCACTCAAGGAAGGTGGCCGCGGGGCGGCGTCGGGGCGCAGGCAGCGACGGGCCGGGGAGGTGCTCGTGATCGCCGAGTTCGCCCTGGCCGTGATGCTGGCCACGGGAGCGGGGCTGCTCGTACGCAGCATGCTGCGCGTCCAGGCGGTCGATCCCGGATTCAGCAGTGAGAACGTCCTGATGCTGCAGCTCTCGGTGCCGCGCTCGCGCACTCGGGAGCAGCGGGTCGCCTTCTGCAAGGAGGCGATCGAGCGCGTCGAGGCGCTCCCGGGCGTGGCCGCGGCGGGAGCGGTGAACGACTTCTTCATCCCCAGCCGTCCCGACCGGGCGATCTTCGTCGAGAGCGGCTCCGGCCCCGGCCGGAGCGGGCCGCGCCACGTCGCTCCGATCACGAGCGAGTCCGTCTCGGGACGTTACTTCGAAGCGGTTGGCGTGCCGCTCCTGAGCGGGCGGCTGTTCAACGAGTTCGACGGTGCGGACGCGCCGGCGGTGGCGCTGATCAACCGGACCATGGCCCAACGCATCTGGCCGGGCCGGGGGGCGGTGGGGGAGCGATTCCAGGTCGGAGTCGTGGGCGCCGCCGATCCGGCGAGCGCCGATGTGGACGTGCCCTGGATCACGGTGGTCGGAGTCGTGGGAGACGCGCGGCGCCAGGGCCTCGAGCAGAAGCCGATCCCGCAGATCTACGTCCCCCACGCCCAGGAGCCCTCCCGCTTGATGAGCCTGCTGATCCGGGCCGACGCCGACCCGGTGGGGCTCGCCGCGGCGGTCCGGCGGCAGATCGGGGGGCTCGACCCCGCCGTGCCGCTCTACCAGGTAGCGACCCTGGCGGAGCGCCTGCGCGAGTCGCTGGCGCGCCGACGGTTCCAGACGTGGCTCCTCGGTCTCTTCGCCCTGCTGGCGCTCGCGCTCGCCGCGACCGGGATCTACGGGCTGATGCACCAGTCCGTGAGCCGGCGGACGCACGAGATCGGCGTGAGGATGGCGCTTGGAGCGCCTCAGGGAGGGGTCCTGCGCATGGTGCTGGGACACGGGCTCACTCTGGCCCTGCTCGGGGTGGCGTTGGGAACCGTGGCCGCGGCCGGGCTCAGCACCGCGCTGTCGAGCCTGCTCTTTCAGGTCGAGCCGACCGACCCGGTCACGTTCGCGGCGGGTGCGCTGGCGCTCGTGGGCATTGCACTGGCCGCGTGCTACTTCCCGGCCCGACGGGCGATGCGCATCGACCCGATCGCCGCGCTCCGCGAGGAGTAGCCGGATCTTCCTCCGTGCAATACTCGTGAGTCTCGCGAGTGAGCTGCCGTGAAGGCGGAGCCCGGCCGTCCAGCGGCACCCCGGGTCTCTCCGTGGCGGCTGCTTCTTCTACTGGCGGTGTCCGAGGCGCTCTACCTCGCGCTTCTGCGGCTCGATGCCGTCACCGGCGCGCCGGCGGTGGCGCGCTTCCTGGGGATCATGGCGGGGTTGTTCCTGCTCTACGCCCTCGCCGTCCGAGCGTCGGGCCAACTCCCACGCCGTCGAAGCGTGCTCGCCATCGTGTTCGGAGCGGGCCTGCTCTTCAGGCTTACGCTGCTGCCCGCCGGCCTGCCCCCGAAGGCCCCGCTCGTCGAACGGCTCGATGGGCTCCGAAGCGACCTCCGGGGCGAGCGGGTGAGCTACGAGCGCTACCTGCTGTTCGACGACGATCTCTGGCGCTATCTCTGGGACGGCCACGTCGGCGCCTCGGGCATCAACCCGTACCGGCACGCCCCGGCAGATCCGGCGCTGGACGACGTCGCCGAGACGGCGGTCTGGGCCGACATCCGCGACAACGTCAACCACCCCGAGGTGTCGACGCTCTACCCACCACTGGCCCAGTGGGTCTTTCGCCTGGCCCATGCCCTGGCTCCCGGGAGCGTTCTCGCCATGAAGGCCGTGCTCCTGACCTTCGACCTGGCCACGATCGCCTTCCTGGCCCTGGCGCTGCGACGGCTGGGCCGCGCGCCGAGCGAGGCCGCGCTGTATGCCTGGAATCCCCTGGTCGTCAAGGTCTTCGCAGGCAGCGGCCACGTCGACGCGGTGCTGGTGACGTGTCTGACCGGGACCGCCTGGCTGGCCCTGCGCGGCGGGCGTCGGTCGACCGCGGTGGCCTGGGGGCTCGCCGTGCTCGCCAAGCTCAGCCCCATCGTCCTGCTGCCTTTCATCGTGCGACGCGTGGGACTGGCTGCGGCGACCGTCGGCGGCGCGGTGACAGTCCTGGGTTTCTTGCCGTTCATCGACGTCGGCCCGCTCCTCTTCGATGGCCTGCGCCGGTTCGCCTCGTACTGGGAGTTCAACGCCGGCCCCTACCACCTGGTGAAGAGCCTGGCTTCGGGCCTGGTCGCGGATCCCGCGACGTGGACGCGGAGCCTGATGGGCTTCGTCGTCGTCTGTGTCGTCGTCTGGCTCAGTCTACGGGACGACGGTCGTCCGGAGAGCTTTCCGGGAGCGCTCACTCCTTCGGGAGCTCGGTCCGGACCGGGATCGCGGCCAGGGCCTCGAGCCGGTCCAGATCGAACTCGCGGTAGAGATCGAGGCAGAAGAGCTCCGGCGCGTCGGTGTGCATGACGGGGGCGTCGAGGACGTGCTGGAGCGAGGGGATCCCGTCGTGGACCGCGAGCTCGGAGAAGGCCTCCGGCTCGAGGGCAGCCGCGACCAGGGCCACGACCTGGCTGCGCAGCCCCGTGGCGTCGAGGCGGACGTGCTCGGCGCCGGAGGTCGATCGCACCCAGCGCGCCACCGCCAGGAGCTGCGCCGCGCGCAGCCCGAGCGGGCGGTCGCCCAGCCCGGCGAAGGCCTGGATCGTCCGCTCGGGGCCCCGCACGTCGAGGGCGGCGTCGCCGGTGAAGAGCAGGTCCAGGGCGAGCACCGGCTCGCCGCGGTTGACCTCGTCGGAGATCCGCTGGGCGGCGGCGGCCCGGCCGTCGTCGTGCAGGACGATCGTCACCCCGCCCGGGGTGCGCCGCCCCCACATCGCGTGCAGCCAGACCCCGGCCGCGCTCAGGCCGTTCGACAGGTCGAAGCGGTAGGAGCGGGTCTCCAGCCCGTGCAGGCGGGTCCCGTACAGGGTCCAGGCCCGGTCGACCGTCACGGTGGGGGGGCGGACGATGCGGCGGAGCTCCTCCGCGCCCGCTCGGCCCAGGCTCGCCGGGCCTCGCCGGCCGCGGGGACCGGCTCGCGTTCGATCCGCTGGCCGAGGCGTCGCGCCAGACCGAGGATGGTCAGGTTGTCCTCGGGCAGGCCCACCGTCAGCTCCTCCGCCGTCTTCAGCTCGTCTCCCACGAGGATCTCGTCCTCGACCGGCGGCTGGCCGAAGGCCCGGGCGAAGAACCGGTACGCCTCGAGGCGGTTCTCCAGGGCGTAGTTGTGGTCGCCGGGGTCCAGGTTCTCGTGGAAGGCGAAGCGGTCTTCGGCGTCGTAGAGCTTCCACACGGGCCGGACGTCGTCGAAGATCCGGCGCTTGACGAGGTGCGAGCGGAAGATGTCGTCGGCGTTGTGGATCAGCAGCGCCGCCCGCGGCGCCAGCAGCGCCACGAGGTGCGGGTAGTCGTAGCGGGCCACGAAGTCGCTGCCCTTCTGCTCGAAGTCGCCGATGTCGCCGCCACCCCCACGCTCGATCCGCGACTCGAAGCTCGAGAACCCGGCCACCGGCACCGCGGCGGCGACGCGCTCGTCGAGCGCGCTCAGGACGATCGTCTGCCAGCCGCCCCCCGAGAGCCCGGTCATCCCGATCCGGCTGCGGTCGACGTTGGGGTGGTCGTCGAGGTAGTCGAGGCCCCGCTGCATCGCCAGGTAGAAGAGGCCCATCCCGTTGGCGCCGACGAGATCGAGGTGGGGTCCGAACCAGTGCTTGTTCTCCGGGTGCTCCAGCTCGCCGTAGTAGATCCACTCGAGGTTGAGGGCCAGCATCCCGCGCTTGGCCTGGTTGATGCACCGCTTCTGCTTCCACTCGATCGCCTTGTTCCAGCCGTGGCCGTTGACGTTGAGAATGGCGGGCACCTTCCCCGTCAGCTTGTCCGGCTCGTAGAGGAGCGCCGCCCCGTAGAACCCGGGCACGATCTCGTAGCGGAGCTTGCGGATCCGGTACCCCGCGCCGGCGTCGACGATCACGCCCGTCTCCGTGAAGCCGGGATCGGCTCCGAGGTACTCGTGTGGCCAGCCGTCAGGATCAGCTCCGTCAGGTGCCCCCGGATCTTCCTGGCCTCTAGCTCCCAGGCCTCGCGTGTCGTGGGGACATCGAAGGGCGGCACCCGGCCCATCAGGTACTGCAACGCCTGGTACGAGACGACGTCGGGCGGGATCAGGCGGGGCTCGACCAGCGTCTTGACCTGGGCGGCGTCCGTCTGGGCGGCGGCGGGCACCGCGAAGAGACACGCGAGGAGAACGACCGCGATTCCGAGAACCCACGCCGCGGAGCGACAGTCAGAGAAGCCGCGCGCGGCTCTGCCGCCAGGCGTCCTCGTCGAACCGGATCGGGCCGTCGCCGACGCACCGCTGCCCGTGCCGGATCCCGGCGACCAGGACCTGCACTCCCTCGAGCTGAGCTTCTTCATAGAACAGGTTCCTCCGCTCTTCGGGGTCCGAGCCCGGGTCGTTCGGCTCTCCCCGGTATTCGTCGTCGAGCGTCAGCTTTCGGCCGTCGATCCCTCGCGGCCTTCGGCCGCCGGCCCCTCTCCGCACCCGGGGAAGTCGTCGCGCCTCCCGCTCCCGCCGGGCCCGGGAAGTCTGTTACGGATCGGTGACGTTGTCCAGGCCGGGGCGGGCCCGCGCGAGGCTCTTGCTCTCCCTTGCCGGAAGAGCACCCAGGGATACCCGAGAGCGCGTCCCTGGACGCGAGCGTGGAAGGCCCGGGCCGGGCTGAGGGGGGTGGAGAAAGACCACGTAAATCGAACGCGAGTCGTTAGATTTTCATGATACGATCCGACCTATGATTGCCCGCCCCGAACCGCTCGGGCGTCTACGGACGGCGCTCAAGCGACAGCGTGTCGTCGCCCTGATCGGCCCGCGCCAGTCCGGCAAGACGACGCTGGCGCGGCAGATCCAGGGAGTACGGTCGCGGAACTACTTCGACCTCGAGGACCCGACGGGGCTTGCCCGCCTCGACCAACCGGTGACGGCTCTCGGTCCCCTGCGCGGCGTCGTCGTGATCGACGAGATCCAGCGGAGACCGGACCTGTTCCCGGTGCTCCGGGTGCTCGCCGACCGACGCCCCCTCCCGGCGCGGTTCCTGATCCTGGGCAGCGCGTCGCCCGAGCTGCTTCGGCAAGCCTCGGAAACCCTGGCGGGTCGCATCGAGACGATCGTCCTGCCCGGATTCAGTCTGAGCGAGGTCGGAACCTCCCGGCTCGATCGCCATTGGCGCCGCGGCGGCTTCCCGCGCTCGTTCCTCGCTCGCTCCGAGCCGGACAGCGCGTCTTGGCGTCGGGACTTCGTCCGCACGTTTCTCGAACGAGACCTGCCGCAGATGGGTGTCACCATCCCGGCAACCACCCTCCTGCGTTTCTGGACCATGCTTGCCCACTACCACGGGGGGATCTGGAAGGCGGCAGACCCGGCGAGGTCACTGGGTGTGAGCGAGCCCACGGTGAGACGGTACCTCGACCTGCTCTCCGGTGCGTTCATGGTGCGCCAGCTCTTGCCCTGGCACGAGAACCTGAAGAAACGGCAAGTGAGATCGCCCAAGGTCTACGTGCGCGACACCGGGATCCTGCACGAGCTGCTGGGCATTGGCAGTCAGCGGGAGCTCGTGTCGCACCCCAAGTGCGGCGCCTCCTGGGAAGGGTATGCGATTGAAGAGGTCCTGAAGGTCCGTGAGTCCACGGAGGCCTACTTCTGGGCAACACATCAGGGGGCGGAGCTGGACCTCCTTCTCCTCGACGGCGGGCGTCGGCTCGGGGTCGAGATCAAGCGCGCGGACGCGCCTCGTATCACCGCCTCCATGAAGATCGCTCTCGAGGATCTCAAGCTGGACCACTTGACGGTCGTGTACCCGGGCGATGTTTCATACGACCTGGACGAGCGAATCAGCGTGGTACCGCTCTCACGCGTAGGGCAGCGTCCGATGAACGATCTGTCTCCGAAGCACCGCCGCCGGGGGAAGAAGAAATAGGCCGGGCACCGAAGGTCGATCAACGCTGGTGGCGAGGAACGCCGGCGTGGACCTCCCCGTCCATGCCGAAGTACCGGCCGTCCACGTCCTGTCCGATGTACTGGGACAGCAGCGTGTGGTAAAGCGCGGTGTAGAAGATGGTCTTGTGCTCCTCCGAGGGATCGTCGATCCGGATCGTCTCGAGCCAGTCGCTCCACACCGCCCGGGCCCGGGCCCGGACCGCCTCGAAGTCCCAGCCCGGGATCTCGGCCTCGAGGTTGGCCCTCGCACCCTCGAGGCTGACGTACGAGAGGCCGACCTTGACTTCGACGCTTTCGCCCGCCCTCGTCCGGTAGTTCAGGAACGCGCCGACGTTCTGCCCCCTCTCCTCGTTCTTGTAGGGGTACACCCGCTGGCGTGACTCGGGTGTTCGATAGCCGGCGTCGAACGTGCCGTAGTAGTCGGCGGGCCGGCTCAGCCGGGCCGAGAAGTAGACGCGGAAGCCGTCCAGCTGCTTGTAGCCTTCGACCTCGTCGTCCGAGACGATCCGGACGAGGGACTCGCCGGGGTGCTCGGGGCCGATCTCGTGTCCCACGTCGACGATGATGCTGGCCTTCGGGGCCTCGGGGAACGTGTAGCGGTGCATCCCCGCGCGCCGGGTCGCGGTCAGCTCGGCGGTGACGTCGTAGTCCTCGAGCACCACCCGGTAGTAGCCCGCCTCGACGACCTCGCTCCCGTGATCGAAGCGGGACCGATACCCCTCGTCCGGGCTCTCCTTGGGGCCCGGCACGACCTGGATCTTCGCGCCGGTGGTGGCGGTGAGGAGGATGTCGCCTCCGCCGACCATGCCCGTCCCGCTGAAGTGGGTGTGGCTGAAGCCCATGATGGTGTCGTCCGGGTAGGAGTAGCCGCCGCAGTAGGTCCAGCCCCGCACGTCGTTGTCGGGGCTCACGTGGACCATCCCGAAGGGTAAGCCCGGCCCGGGGTACGTGTGGCCGAAGAAGTCCGTGCCGATGAGGGGGTCGACGTGGTCCACCGCCTGCGTCTCGACGTTCCCGGGCGCGCACGCGACCCACGGCACGAACGTCAGGAGAAGCGTCGCGGCGCGAGACGGTGTCATCGGCTCAGTCCTCGATCAGCCAGTCCACCACGTCCTCGGCCCCGGCCGGGCCCGCGTGGACGTGCAGGGCATCGGTCCGCCCTTGCGCCTGATGGGCGTGGGCCACGAGCGGCGGGGCCGCGTCGCCTTCCCCTCCCAACCAGAGCTCGCCGCCGGTCCCGAGCGCCAGCAGGCCCGGCAGGTCGAGGTACTTTGCCGCCCCGGGCAGGAGCATCGGGTCGTCGAGACGCTCGAGCGCGCCGAAGCGGAAGCCTCCGGTGTCGACGGCCACCCGCGCCAGCGCCTCACCCGACTGGGCCCGGGCGGCGGCCACGAGGGGCCCGGCCACGCGCCCCAGCCCGACCAGGGTGACGCGTCCGCCGTCGCCCTGGAAGTGGTGGATCGCGGTCAGCACGTCGTGGACCCGCCGGGCGAACAGCGCCGGGTTGTAGCCGAAGGTGAAGACCCCGGCCCGATGCCAGCCCTGCGAGCAGTCCGCGCGGCACACCCGCCGCGCCCGGGTGCGTCCGATCGCAGGGTCGAGGATGGGATTCCGGAGCTCGCCCTGGAGAAGCAGGTCCACGCCGGCTACCGCGAAGCCGGCCCGCAGCAGACGCCGCACGTCGTTGACGGGCTGCGCGTTCTCATCGAGGAGGCCGCGCCACCCGTCCTCGTGGACCCAGATCACCGTCTCCTGGTTCCGTTCTCCGGAGGGCTCGAAGACGGCGGCGGGGAGCTCCTCCCCCTGGTCCTCGTGCCGCAGGAGCCCCAGTCGCAGCGTGCCGCCTTCGATGGGTCGGGTCTTCGTCGGCTCGAAGGAGACCTCTCCCACGTCGTCGAGGCGCCGGCCGAGGATGACGTCGAACGCCCCCCCGACCACCTCCCGGAATCGATCGAGGTGCGGTGCGTCGACGGGGTCGAGCTGCTCCAGCTGCCCCTCGGCGTCGCGGGTCATCCACTCGAGCACGTCCCGCTCGTGGGCGTCACCCACCTGGTCGCCGTGGGGTGCCGGATGCTCGGCGTCCCACGGCGACGCCTCCTCTCGGCTGAGCGGCAGGTAGTCGCGCTCCAGGACCGGCTCGGAAAAGCCGAGGCCCAGGTGGCGGTTGAGCCAGTCGTACATCACGGTGCGGCTGACGCTGTTGTAGTTGTGGCCGAACTGGGGGAAGGCCCGGGCGGCCACGAGCCCCTCCGCCCCCAGCAGGGCGTAGAGATTCTGGAGGTCCGGGAGTCCCTTCTCCTCGATCTCCAGCGTCCAGTCGTTGGCCCCGGTCATCCCCAGGGGACGGGGCGCGGCGAGGGCCGCGATGTCGACGTTGCCGGCGCCGATCCGGAGGTGAGACGCGTTCTCGCACAGGCACCCGCCCTGCATCCCCGTCGACACCATCACCGCGGGGAAGAGCACGCGCGGGCGATCGTCGATCGCGGCGAGGATGAACACCTGGGTGCCCCCGCCGCTGTGGCCTTCGACGGCCACCCTCTCCGGGTCCACGTCGGGCAGCGAGAGCAGGAAGTCCAGCGAGCGGACCGAGTTCCACGTCTGCAGGCCCATCAGCGACTGAAGGTGCAGCTCGGCCTGCGGGCTGGAGAAGCCCCAGTGCTCGGGCGTGCTCATGTGCGCTCGCACGCCCAGCCCCTTGTGGGAGAGCTGGAGGCTGTCCGCGTAGCCGACCATGTCGTACTGAAAGACCACGCAGCCCATGCGGGCGAGCTGCACGCCCCGGGCTTGCAGGGGGTGACGACCTCCGACCTCGAATCGCTCTGCCCCGCCCGCGATCTCCGCGCGCACCCCTTCCGGACCGAAGTCGTGAACGCGGCCTCCGTCGCTGGCGCGTCGCGTCGGAACCGGTGTGTCCGTGCGGAGAGAGCACGGCGCAGCGACGGCCCGGCGGCCCCTTGGGCCGGTAGAGGCTTCCGGTCACGAAGTGGCCGGGCAGCGACTCGAAGTAGACCTTCTCGACGGTGTACTCGGGTCGGTCCATCCTTCCGTGGACGACGGCTCGAAGCGGCGTCCGCGTCGGCATCGGCCAGAGCCCGGTGGCGACGCGGATCCGCCGTCGAAGCGCCTCCGCCCTCTCCGCCCACTCCTCCGGGGTGGCGACCGGGGTGAAGGGGAACTCGGCGTCCAGCGTGCGCAGCGACCCGAGCCGGACGTCGCCGGGGGGTTCCACTCCGGTGTACACGCGGAGTGCCTCTCCGGCCGTGGCGCTCGCGGCGAACGCGACGACCGCCAGTGCCAGCACGGCCAACCAGGGACCCCGTCCCCGGACCCTGTGCTTCGTCGTGCTCATCCCCCTGTGTCTCATGGCTCGAACCTCCCGGGATCCCGGATCGTGGCCGCGGGGTGCTGCTGGATGTGCCCCGCAGTCGCCGGCCGTCGGTGGCCACGACGGCCCGATTCTAGTCCCGCCCGGCGCGCCCTGCGCGACAAATCGGCAGGGATGTAGAATCCGCGGAGGAGGTTCCGATTCATGGCGCTCGTCAATCTTCAGCAGCCGAAGCGGATCGTGTTCGGGGCGGGCGCCCTGCAGCAGGCGGCGGAGATCGTCGACCTCGGGGTCCGGCGCGTGCTGATCGTGACCAGCACGCCCGTCGTGCCCCTGGCCCGACCCCTGGTGGAGGCCCTGGAGATCCACGGCGTGTCGGTCACCGTCTACGGCGGGGTGGACACCGAGCCCTCGGTGACGCTCTTCGAGACCGTCCTGGAGGTGGCGCGCTCGGCCCACCCGGACGCGGTGGTGGGGATCGGGGGCGGGAGCGCGCTCGACACGGCAAAGGCCGTGGCCGCGCTGCACGACTCGGAGCAGGGCCTCCGCGACGTCTTCGGGATCGGCCTGCTGAAGGGGCGCAAGACGCACCTGGTCTGCCTGCCGACGACCGCCGGCACCGGCAGCGAGGTCTCCCCGAACGCCATCTTCCTCGACGAGACGGACCAGCTCAAGAAGGGCGTGATCAGCCCGTTCCTGGTCCCCGACGCCGCCTACGTGGACCCGCTGCTCACGCACACGGTGCCCGCCGCGGGTGACCGCGTCGAGCGGGGTCGACGCGATGATCCACTGCGTCGAGGCGTTCGCGAACAAGTTCGCCCACCCCACGGTCGACCTCTACGCGCTGCGAGGGGATCCGGCTGATCAGCGCCCACGTCGCCCGGGCGGTGAAGCAGCCGGACGACGCCGAGGCGCGGGAGAAGATGGCCCTCGGGGCCCTCTACGGCGGGCTCTGCCTGGGACCGGTCAACACCGCCGCCGTCCACGCCCTGGCCTATCCCCTGGGCGGCGAGTTCAAGGTCTCCCACGGCGTCTCCACCGCCCTGCTGCTGGCGACCCGTGAGTCGACTTCAACATCCCGGCGGCCCCGGAGCGCTACGCCGAGATCGCCCGGGCGATGGGGGTCGACGGCGGGGCTCGGACGAGGAGGTGGCCCGGCGCGGCCAGCAGCGGATGGTGGAGATCTGGGCGCCGAGTGCGGCCTGCCGTCGCGCTTGTCCGAGGTCGGGGTGCCGGAGAAGGCGCTCCCCCGGATCGTCGAAGGCGGGGATGACCGTGCAACGCCTGCTCAGGAACAACCCGCGCGAGGTCACCGCCGAGGACGCGGAGCGGATCTACCGCGCCGTGCTCTAGGACGCGGCTCGAAACAGGGAGAGACACGATGCCCGAGACCGCCGAGGCCCAGGACGCCGGCACTCCGACGTCGACACAACACGCACCAGCTCCGCTACTACATCGCCCTGAGCTCGCCGCCGACCCGCTGCGAGGCCGACGGCACCGAGCCGTTCATGCGCCCGGAGGTGGGGTTCACCCCGCGGTGGTTCCACGAGTACTGCGGGATCGACTTCTCGGAGACGTGGCACGAGGACCCGGACTACCGGCTGAAGGCCCACGAGCTCATGGGCGCCGAGGTCCGCCGCCGCTTTCCGGGGAGGAACATCAACCGCGTCGAGGACGACGACCCGCCGGACCTGCTGACCGGCCTCTACGCGGGCGCGGTGATGCCCGCGATCATGGGGGTGGGGATCCGCTACTGGCCGGACGCCTGGCCGGCGGCCCACGGGGGCATGCTGAGCGAAGAAGAGGCCGATGCGCTCGAGCCCGTGGACCTCGAGAACAACGCCTTCTTCCAGGGGATCCTGCGCCAGCTCGACCGGATCGAGGAGCTCACGGGGACGATCCGCGGCTTCCTCAACTGGCAGGGCGTCCTGAACACCACCTTCCGCCTGCGGGGCGAGGACATCTTCACCGACCTGCTCCTCGACGCCCCGAGCGCGCCCGTCACGTCTTCGACTGCGTGGCC
This sequence comes from uncultured Acidobacteriota bacterium, assembly GCA_963700695.1. Classification (GTDB taxonomy): domain Bacteria; phylum Acidobacteriota; class Vicinamibacteria; order Fen-336; family Fen-336; genus JAJDNS01. The sequence continues at coordinate 70,042 of CAVOYO010000007.1, forward strand.
GAGACGATGCTGCGTCACCAGACCCGGCCTCCACGACCGCCAGCGCAGGCCGGCGCCGACGTACCGCTTCGCGACCATCTCCAACTGCGTGGTGAACATGGTGAGCGGCGAGCACTACCGCGAGTTCCTGCTCCCCTACGACCTGATGCTCCGCTCCAAGTTCGAGAAGTTCGGCATCCACAACTGCGCCTGGGTGGTCGACGCCTACATGGAGGCGTACGCGGAGACGCCGGACCTCGGGTACATCGACATGGGGGTCTCGTCCGACCTCGCCCGGGCGAAGGAGCTCTTCCCCAACGCGCGCCGCACCCTGCTCTACACGGCCATGGACATGAAGGAGAAGACCGACGAGCAGGTCCGCGAGGACTTCGAGAGGATCGCCCGCGAGTACGCCCCCTGCGATCTCGGCCTGCCGAACGTCGACCTCGGCATCCCGGACGACCGGGTCAAGTTCGCCATGGACCTCTGCGCGGAGATGAGCGAGAAGCACGGGTAGGTTTTCCCGGACGCAGGCGGCGATGCAGCGTCGCCGAAGTCGCCTCACGGAGGCTGGATGAAGCCCGAGAGGCAGGTCGAGGAGCTGTTCCACGCGGCGCTCGAGCGCGAGCCGAGCGAGCGGGACGCCTTCCTCGAGGAGGCCTGCGCGGGCGACGGGGCGCGGCTCGACGACGGCCACCTACGGGCAGCGATGCTGACCCGAGTTCTCGGGGTTGCGCTGGGACTGGCTCTTCTCGTCCTCGGCGTGGTCCCGGCGGGGGAGACGAGCCCGCGGGACTTCTCGACGGCCGTGATCGTGCTGCCCCGTGATCGTGCTGCCCCGCGAGGGGGGCCGGCCACGGACCAGTTCCGCCGCCCCGAGTCCGTCGAGAGGGAGCTCGCGGAGCGGGATGCGCCCTTCGCGGCCCTGAGGCGCGTCGACGCGCTCTTCGTCCCCGGGGGAGACCCGGGTGGGCTGCATCCGGACGTGCTCTTCCCGTGGCTCGGGAGGGTTGCCGAGGTGCTCCAGAAGCACCACCCGGAGGCCCGGCTCCGGGTCTCCGACCAGATCATGAAGACGGATCCCTCCTGGTACGAGGCCTACTACGCGCAGGTGAACCGCAGACCGGCCTGGCTGGGCGGGGTGGTCTTCGGACCGTGGGGTGCGACTCCCTTGCCCAAGATGCGCGAGATCGTCGATCCCGTCCTGCCGATCCGCCGCTACCCGGACATCTCCCACACCGTGATCGGCCAGTACCCGGTGCCGGACTGGGACCTGGCCTTTGCCATGACCCTGGGCCGGGAGCCGATCATCCCGCGTCCGGTCTTCTTCAAGCACGTGCACAACCTGCTGGACGAGCACGCGGTGGGGAGGTATCACCTACTCGGAAGGCGTCAGCGAGGACGTCAACAAGTTCGTCTGGACCGATCAGGACTGGGACCCGGACACGCGGGTCGCGGAGACGCTTCGGGACTACGCGCGCCTGCTCGTGGGCGTCTCGTTGACCGACACCCTCCGCCGATGGGCGCCTGAAGCTCTCCTGGACCGGCTCCGACGCCGACAAGGGCCTGCAAGTGGCGGAGCTCATGCTGATCCGCGCAGGACTCCGTCCAGCCTCTCGGGCCCTTCCGCAGCATCGATCGGGGCCAGAAGAACAGTGAGGAACGACAGGTCGTCGTCTGTCTTGCTGGTCAGTAGCCCTTGCTCTTGTCCACGACGTTGATCAGCGGCTTGCCTTCGACGAAGCGGCGGATGTTCTCCTTGAGAGTCCCGACCATGCGGGCGCGGTCCTTGTCCGAGCGGCCGGCGATGTGTGGGGTGATGATGACGTTCTCGGTACGTCCACAGCGGATGACCCTCGGGCAGGCGGCTCCGGATCGGTGACATCCACGCCGGCGCCGGCCAGGTGGCCGCTCTTGACGGCGTCCACCAGGGCGTCCAGCTCATAGGTCTTGCCGCGGCTGACCGCGATGAAATAGGCGCCGTCCTTCATCAGTCCGAACTGCTTGGCCCCGATCATCTTGTCGCTCTGCGGCGTGTGCGGAGCGGCCATGAACACGACGTCCGCCAGAGGGAGGACATCGTCCAGCTGGTCGGGCTTCACCACTCTCTGGATGATCGGCATGAAGGGGATGTCGTCGGGATCCACACCGATGATGCTCATGCCATGGCCCCAGGCGCGAAAAGCGATCTGGGTTCCGATCCCGCCCACGCCCACGATCACGGCCGTCCGACCGTTCAGCTCGATTCCAGCGTACGGTCGCGGCTCCCACCGCCCGTGACGTTGGTCCTCGAGAAACCGGTCGATGTCGCGCGAAAGGGTGAGCAGCATCCCCATGGCGTGATCGCCGATCTCCGGCCCTTGTACGATCTGGTTGTTGGTCAGGATGATGTCGCTGTCGCGCAGATCGGTGCCGCCGCTCAGGTGCAGAACCCCCTCCACGCCGGCGCTCATCGACCCCACCCACTTCAGGTTCTTGCCGGCCCGCACCTGCTCGGGAGTGATGCGGCCGATAAAGGCATCGGCATCACCGATCTCCTGCATCACGGTCTCCTGAGTCACCGGGACGATCTGGGCCAGTGGACTGGCTGTCTTCAGGTCTTCGACCAGGTCAGCCCTTTCGCTGCTGACCAGGATCTTCTTCTGTTGAGCCTCGGCGGACGTATCGGTGCTCAGGAAAGCCACGAGAACGAAGAACAGACTCAGACGTCTCATGATAGGGTCCCCTTTCGAGTGCTCATTATGCTCAGCCGAGCCCACGACATCCACCCCAAGACCACTTAGGGGACACATCGTTGGGCGACGTTCCCGAAGTATCTAGAGACCCCAGGCTGTCCAGCAGATGAGCCTTACGTCAGCGAAACGGCCGAAGAGAGGAAGCCATGACGGCAAAGCGAGCGTTCTTGATTCTCGGGTTGATCCCCATTCTGAGCGCGGCGCTCACGGGTGGGAGTCGGGCGCAGGGCCAGGAGAGCGCCAGGCTTTTCAACACGGCGAAACAGAAGCTGATGGAAGGGAAACCCATCGTCGGAGGGACCGTCTATACGTCGGATCCGAACGTCTACTGCGCGATGGCGGAGGCGGGCTTCGACTTTCTCTGGATAGAGATGCAGCACAGCCCCCTCAGCTACTCCGACGTCGCGAAGATGATTCGGGCCTGCAAGGATGCCCCGGCCATTCCCTTCATCCGGGTTCCCGACGCGACCGAAGGCGATATTCAGAAGGCGACGGACATCGGAGCCCTCGGCATCATCGTTCCCATGGTGTCGACGGTGGAGGAGGCCGGGGCGGCCGTTCGGTACGCCAAATACCCTCCTGAGGGGCACCGCAGCCAGGGGGGCGGACAGTATCAGGCCCTCTACGGGCCCGACTATCGTCGCACCGCGAACGAGAACCTGTTGATCGTCGTCATGATCGAATCCCTCGAGGGAGTCGAGATCGTCGATGAGATTGCCGCGGTCCCGGGAGTCGACGTCGTCTTCGCCGCCAGCGGCGACCTCGGGAGCTTCTCGGGATATTCCCGAGACGACCCGCGATACGAGGCGATGATCGACAAGATCACGGATGCCACGCTCTCGGCCGGCAAGAAGCTGGGAGGGCCCTTCGCCTGGCACGACCGTCAGGGCTTCAGGGTGTTTCAGGCCTCGAGCGAGGCCGCTCTCATTCGCTCCGGCGCCAAGATTCTGCTCGAGACAGCAAGAGGCGAGTACGAATACTGAGGCAGGTGACACAGCCAGCCATCGATCTTCCTGTCGATCACCTCCCCGGCGATCCTCTCCGCGAGGGGCCCTACTCGGGCGGCCAGCTCGGCAGGCCTCGGCCGGGGCTCCACGGTGCGCCCGCCGCCTCGGCGGCCTCCTTCACGTCGGACAGGTCGTGCTCCACGAGGGTTCGCAGCTCCTGAAGCACCGAGACGAAGGCCTGGGCCGCAATCGTGTAGGCCTCCCGCTGCGTCGTGGTGGGGGCCGAGGTCGAGGTCCACTGGTTGCGGGTGATCCGTTCGACGCGTTCCGCGATGGAGGGCCGGGCCAGCTCGGCTCGATCGGTGATGGAGCGGTCCCCGCTGAGCTCGACGCCAATATCTGCAAGCCGTAGCTCCAGCGCTCGAGCCCTCTCGTACAGATCGGAATCCGTCGCCGGCGTGGCATCGAGAGCCGTCTTGAGGTGGGCGAGCTGCTCCGCGGTCTCCTCGGTCGCCGATTGGGCGGCCAGGACCGCCCGCTGCAGACGCGCCGTCTCGCGGTAGAAATCGGCGAGGGATCGGCGATCGGGCGCCGGAAGCGACGCGTTGCCCAGGGGTATGGCCCGGAACGACCGAGGCTCGCTCAGGAGCTCGACGAGGCCATCGACCCGCCTGGCCAGGCGTGCGGTGTAGGTGCCCGGCGCCACGAGAGGACCCGAGGTGTCGTCGCCACCGTCGGTCCGTCCCACGGGCTCCACGCTCGGGTAGCGCAGATCCCACGCCACCCGGTGGAAGCCCGGCGTGGTCGGGCCTTCGAGGCGGCGCACGACGTTGGCGTCCTCGTCGGTGATGATCAGTAGCGTGGCCGGTGACTGCTCGCGGTCCTCGGCACGCAGCGCCTCCCAGCTCGGGTAGGAAACGGGCTCGTTCTTCTCGATTCGTTCCGCCTCAGCTTCCTGGCGCAGCTGCTTGCGGGACTTGAGCTCGTCGCGAAGGTAGAAGGTCAAGGTCGCACCAAAAGGCGGGTTCGGGGCCGTGAAGTGGGCGTGTCCGAGAACCCCCTTCTCGCTCTCGCCCAGCGGCCGCTTCTCGATGAACATCCAGGCATCCTTCACGGGGAAGAGCACCGCCTCCTCTGCGAGTCGTTCGGGAGTCACGTCGCGCAGCGGCGAGTAGTCATCAAGGATGAAGAAGCCACGACCGAAGGAGGCTCCCACCAGATCGCTCTCCCGGCGCTGGATCTCGAGGTCGCGGAAGGCGATCGTGGGCACACCCCCCTGCAGCTCGATCCAGCGACGGCCGCCGTCGAGGGTGAAGAACAGCCCGAGCTCGGTCCCGGCAAACAGCAGCTCCGGCCGCTCGTGGTCCTCGACCAGGGACCAGACCACGTGCCTCTCGGGCAGATCGCCGGTGATCGACGACCAGGTTCTTCCCCTGTCGCCGCTCTTGAGGACGTACGGCTTGAAGTCGCCCTCCTTGTGGTTGTCGAAGACCGCGTAGACGGTGTCGGGGTCGTGCCGGGACGCGATCACGTCGGCCACGTAGGTCAGATCCGGCACCCCGGGGAAGCGTTCCACCTCGCGCCAGCTCTCGCCCCCGTCCTCGCTCACCTGGATGAGCCCATCGTCCGTTCCGGCGTACAGGAGCCCCTCCTGGAGCGGCGACTCGTCGAACGAGACGACAGTCCCGAAAGGAGAGGTGAAGACGTTCTTCCACACGGCATCGATGCTCCAGACGCGTCCCATGATCTCCCGTCGATTTCGGTCGAGACCACGGGAGAGGTCGGGGCTCGCCGCCGTCCAGGTGTCCCCGCGATCCTCGCTGCGGAACAGCCGGTTGGCGGCGAAGTAGAGCCGCGTGTTGGAGTGGGGGCTGATGGTGAGAGGCGAGTCCCAATGCCATCTGAGGGCCGCCTCGGCCGGACCCGGCTGCGGCTGGATGTCGATGATCTCACCGCTCGCCTTGTCGTAGCGAACGATCCCTGCGTACTGGTACATGCAGTAGAGGATGTTCGGGTCCTCGGGGTCGATCCGCACCTGGAAGCCGTCACCGCCGAGTGTGAGGAACCAATCGGAGTTCCGGATGCCGTGCCGGCTGGTGGTGCGAGAGGGCCCGCCCTGGGTGTCGTTGTCCTGGGTGCCCCCGTAAACGTTGTAGAAGGGCTCTGCCTGGTCGAGTCCGACGCGGTAGAACTGGGTGACGGGCAGGTTGTCGATAGAGCGCCAGGTCTCGCCCCGGTCCCAGGTCTCGTAGAGACCGCCGTCGGTGCCCACCATGAGGTAGTCGGGGTCGACAGGGTCGAAGACCACCGCATGGTTGTCGACGTGCTTGAACTCGGACCCGACGCGGTGGAAGCTGCGCCCGCCGTCGTCGGTGACGTGCATCCAGACGTCCACCGCGTAGATGCGGTCGAACACGTGAGGATCCGGGTAGATCTCCCCGTAGTACTGCGGGTCGACCACCATGTAGTCGCTGCGCTTATCCCAGCTCTCGCCACGATTGACCGACGCGTAGAACCCGGACTCGCCCCCCGCGGCCGCGATCAGCGCGTACACCACGTCGGGGCGTTGTGGTGAGACCGCCAGTGCGATGCGGCCGACGTCCGCCTCCGGCAGACCGCGGGTCAGCGTCTTCCAGCTCGCCCCGCCATCGGTCGACTTGTAGATCGCCGACTCCGGGCCTCCGGCGATCAGCACCCCCACGTGTCGCCGACGCTGGTAGGAGGCAGCGTACAGGACCTCAGGGTCCCGCGGATCCAGGGCGATATCGGTGACGCCCGTGTTCTCGCTGACCTCGAGCACGGCCGTCCAGGTGCGACCGCCATCGTTTGTCTTGTACAGCCCTCGGTCTCCCCCGGGGGCCCAGAGCGGCCCTTGAGCCGCCACGTACACGACGTCCGAGTCGCGAGGGTCGATGAGGATCTTGCCGATGTGCTCGGAGGCCTCGAACCCGACGCGCTCCCAGCTCTCACCACCGTTAAGGCTCTTGTAGACGCCGTCGCCGTAGCCGACGCTCCGCTGGGAGGCGTTCTCGCCAGTTCCCAGCCACAGCACCTGGGGATTTCGAGGGTCGATAGCGATGCAGCCGATGGAGTACGAGCCGTAGTCGTCGAAGACCGGCGTCCACGTCGTGCCCGAGTTGGAGGTCTTCCAGACTCCGCCCGAGGCGACGGCGACGTACCAGGTGCTCCGGTCGCTCGGGTCGATGGCAACGTCGGCGATGCGCCCCGACATCAGCGCCGGCCCGATGTTGCGGAGCTCCAGGCCGGCGAAGGTCTCGGGCGTGAGCCGATCCGCAGTGACCTCCGCCTGGACGAGCGCCCCGGAGAGAAAACCCAGACCCAACCAGATGGCGAGCGGCGCCCGGTGCGTGGTCATCGTCTGCCTCCTTCGCTTGGACCGTCCGTAGTCCTGTCGACGGGCCCATTGGATAATACCGCTCACGTCGATCCGTCGTGGGCGGCGGCTCACGAGACCGAGGGGGAAGCTTCGATGGATCTGAGGGAATGGACACCACCCGCCGCCTGGCAGAGGATCTCCACCATCGATGCCCATACGGAGGGCGAGCCGTTCCGGGTGGTGACCGGAGGCTATCCGGAGCTCCCCGGGGAGACGATCCTCGCCCGGCGTCGCTACGCAAGGGAGCATCTGGACCACCTGCGCACCGCTCTGATGTGGGAGCCGCGGGGACACGCGGACATGTATGGATGTCTGGTGACGCCCCCGATCTCCGAAGAGGCTGACATCGGTGTGCTGTTCATGCACAACGAGGGATACAGCACCATGTGCGGCCACGGCATCATCGGAATCACCACGGTGGCCCTCGAGACCGGGATGCTCCCGATGAGGGCCCCGGAGACGACGATCCGCATCGACACCCCCGCCGGGCTGGTGACGGCTCACGCGGACGTCGTTGGGAAGAGGGTGCGCCGCGTGCGCTTCCACAACGTGGCGTCGTTCGTGCTCGCCCTCGACCAGAGGGTGGACGTCATCGGCCTGGGCAGCGTGCGCTACGATCTGGCCTTCGGGGGGGCCTTCTACGCCTACGTCCAGGCCGAGGACGTCGGTCTCGGCTGCACCGCCGCCGACTTCCGTGCACTGATCGAGAAGGCCACCGCCATCAAGCGGGCGATCATGGCCAGCCGTGAGATCCCACACCCGTTCGAGGCGGACCTGAGCTTCCTGTACGGCGTGGTGTTCGTCGGCCCACCCGAATCACCCGGGGCCCACAGCCGCAACGTCTGCGTCTTCGCCGAGGGCGAGGTGGATCGCTGCCCGACGGGCACCAGCGTCAGCGCGCGGCTGGCTCTTCACCACGCGCGTGGCGAGATCGGGGTCGGCGAGACCGTCGTGATCGAGAGCATCATCGGCACCCGCTTCGAGGGACGCGTGGTCGAAACCACGTCCTTCGGTCCTCACGCGGCGGTGATTCCCGAGGTTTCGGGTACGGCGCACATCACCGGGCGCCACGAGTTCCTGATCGATCCGGAAGACGAGCTGCGACGGGGTTTCATACTGCGCTGACCGGCGCTGCCGGCGCCGGTCGGGGAGGTTGCGTGCTGCTGACTCTGCTGTCGGCCGAAGAGATCCGCACCGTGCTGCCCATGCGCGACGCCATCCAGGCCATGAAGGAGGCCTTCGCCGCGTTCTCGAGCGGCCGCGCCGTCGTGCCGCTTCGACCCGTGATCCCGGTGGCGCCGGTGCAGGGAACGGTGCTGGTGAAGCCGGCCTACCTGGAGGGCGGCGGGCTGGGAGCCAAGCTGGTCTCTGTCTTCCCCGAGAATCCGACCCGCGGCAGGCCCACCATCAGCGGCATCGTGGTCCTGCTCGATCCCGAGACCGGCGAGCCCACGGCCCTGTGCGACGGGACCATGGTCACAGCCTGGCGCACCGGCGCCGCCTCCGGCGCGGCCACGGACGTGCTCGCTCGCCCTGACGCGAGGGTCGGGGCGGTGTTGGGCTGCGGCGCCCAGGGTCGCACGCAAGCCCTGGCCATCGACGGCGTGCGCTCTCTCGAGGAGATCCGCCTCCACGATCCGGCCGCCGACAAGCTCGCCGGATTCGTCTCGGAGATGCAGCCCCGGATCGGAGCCCGGCTGGTTCCTGTCTCCGAGCCCCGGGAGGCCGTCGAAGGCGCCGACGTGATCTGTACAGCCACGACCTCGGCCACACCGGTCTTCGACGGTCGCCTGCTGCGCCCCGGAGCACACGTCAACGGGATCGGCAGCTTCACCGCCGAGATGCAGGAGCTCGACGTCGCGGCGGTGGCGCGCTCCCGGGTGTTCGTAGACTCGCTCGAGTCCGCCCGCGCCGAGGCCGGGGACCTGGTGATCGCGGCTCGGCGGGGCCAGACGCGCGCCGAGGAGTGGACGGAGATCGGAGCGGTCTTCGGCGGCTCGGCTCCGGGGCGGCAGTCGGAAGAGGAGATCACGCTGTTCAAGTCCGTGGGCATCGCCGTGCAGGACATCGCCGCCTGCGCCCGGGCCCTGGAGCGCGCCCGCGCCCAGGGGCTCGGTTCGACGATCGAGATCTAGAAGTCGTTGCCTCTCCTCAGCGACGACACACCGACGCCTTCTCACGGGCGCATCACGCGGCCCATGGTCTGATCCTGCTTGCTCAGGCTCGAATGCTACAATCCTACGAGCGATGAGATTCGGCGCCGCTTGCCCGGCCCAAACATCGGAGGAACCATCGACGAAACACACCCTGACTTGATCCCAGGAATGCACGGCTGCGCCGTCGTGCCCGCCATCCTCCCACAGGCCAGTAGGTACTTGCCCAACAAGTGGCCCGTACGCGACGCCGAACCGCTAGCCGATACGCAGGCCGATTCCCTGACATCGCCGGGCTTCGACAATACGACCGAACTCTCTTTGCTGTGAACCCGTGCAATGAATCCAGTGACAACTACGGAGTGAAGAATGAGTGGCAAACCCGTAGACGCACGAACACTCGAACAGATAGCCCGCCGCACGAGGATTAACGTCGTCAAGATGATAGCCAAGTCCGGCATCGGACACCTTGGCGGCTCAGTGTCAATCGCCGAGATACTGGCCGTTCTGTACTTCCACGAGTTGAGAATCGACCCGAAGAATCCCGAATGGGAGGACCGTGACAGATTTGTCTTGTCCAAAGGCCACGGCTGCCCTGCCCTATATGCCACCCTCGCAGAGGTAGGTTACATCTCCAAAGACACTCTGCCGACGCTACACCAGATTGACAGCATCCTGCAGATGCACCCTGAGCGTGGCCTGTGCCCCGGTATTGAAATGAGCACTGGCGCTCTGGGCCAGGGCCTGTCGGCGGCCGTAGGTATGGCCCTCGGTGCAAAGATAAAGGATAAAGACTTTCGAGTATACGCCCTGCTTGGATGCGGCGAGTGCAACGAAGGACAAATCTGGGAAGCGGCCATGTCCGCTGCGAAGTTTGACCTGGACAACCTCGTCGCCATTATAGATTACAACAAGCTCGCGCTTTCCGGCAGAACCCAGGAGGTGATGCCCCTCGAACCGCTCGCGGACAAGTGGGTTGCCTTCGGCTGGCATGTCATTGAGGCAAATGGCCATTCGGTCACCGAGATCATCAAGGCCCTTGAAGAAGCCAAGACAGTGGAGGGCAAACCAACTTTCATCATCGCTCATACCGTCAAGGGACGTAACATTTCGTACGTCGAGGACACCTGGCCCAGCCACTCCGTGCAGATGACACCTGAGCAGGTCGAGGGAAGCCTCAAGGAACTGGGCTGTTCCAACGAGGAAATCAAGACCGCTTTGGCACAGATGAAGGAGACTAGATAGATGTCGGAAAGAATTGCACCCAGAGACGTCTTGGGACAAACACTCACGGATCTGGGAGAAAGCAACCCAAACATCATCCTTCTGGATGCGGACTTCTGGCCCGCCTCCAAAGTCAGTGCCTTCAAGGAACGCTTTCCCAAGAGGTTCATCCAGGTCGGCATCGCCGAGCAGAACATGATGGGAATCGCGGCGGGTCTAGGCACCCTCGGCTTCAACTGCTTCGCCTCTACCCTCTGTGTCTTCTGCTCAAGAAGGGCTTGCGACCAGGTAACGGTCTCCATCGCCCTGGCTGGAGTGAATGTCAAGATCCTCGGACTTTATGCGGGTCTGTTCGTCGGCAAGAACGGCGCATCCCATCAAGCCCTGGAGGACATAGCCATCATGAGGTCGATTCCCCGCATGTCTGTCGTCCAACCCGCGGATGCCGTCGAAACGGAACAGGTCGTCAGATTCGCTGCCGAACACGATGGCCCCATGTACATACGAGTGGGGAGAGACCCAAGACCGCAGCTTGTGCCGGACGGTTACAAGTTTCGACTCGGAAGATCTGTAACCTTGAAGAGCGGCAAAGATGTCACGCTGATTTCATATGGAGACTTGCTCGAGGATACTCTCGAGGCAGGCAACTCTCTGAAAGACCGTGGCATTGACGCAAGAGTCATCAATATGAGCACGATCAAACCGATCGACGACGACGCGATCGTAAGAGCAGCCAGGGAAACAGGCGGAATAGTAACCGTCGACAACCACAACATCTACGGAGGACTGGGCTCAGCAGTGGCTGAGGTCGTCTGTGAAAAGGCACCTGCAAGGGTCAAGAGACTTGGCGTCAGGGACGTCTTTGGCAAATCCGGAACAGACGCAGAAATGCAGAAGCGATTCGGCTTAAGGGCTGAGGATATCGAGAAGGAAGTTATCGAGTTTTTGGGGAATTAGGCACGGACACTTCAAAGGGACAAAGAGGGGCGCCTTGACCAGGCAGGACGCGACGTCCTCGATGGCCTTCTTCTCCTCGAACGGTATGGGCTCCCCGATGGGAGCGGAGAAACCCGGATGGCGCCAACTCACGAGGTTCTGAGCGAGCTCCTTGGAGGTGGCGTGACGCTCGATCAGGCGAGCCAACAGACGCTCGCGGAACAGCTTCATGACCGCTTCGCCGTGCCAGGAACCTTGAAGTAGACGTGGACCTGGTCTTCATCGAGGACGACGTCTTCTGGAAGCGGGGAGCCTCTGGCGAGAGGGTGCGGGGCTTTGGACGTCGAGGGCGATCGTACTCGCGAGGTGTTGCTTGACTCAACTGGTTCGAGGAGTTGAAACGCCTCGTGCCGACCCACTCATGGCACTGCCCTCCGGCCCGCGCCTCGGCCCCTACAAAGTCACCGCCCAGATCGGGTCGGGGGGCATGGGCGGAGGTGTATCAGGCCAATCAGGGCGGGGCAGCCGTGCCTTGGACGTTCCCGGCGGAGCGCGGCCCTCGCCGGGGGCTCGGGAGCTTCGCCTCCCACCGTCCTGACAGGGTGCCGTAGACGGTGATGGGCTCGGACACACAACGCGCGGAGCGCCGGAATCGCGCCATCACCTCCTCTCCGTAGTCCTGCTCCGCCATCAACGCGTTGTGAGTGCGGCAATGGAGGGTGATCACTTCCGGGTCGTGCTCGCCGCCTCGGCCGGGAGGGTGCCGGTGGTGGAACTCCGAGGTTCGTCGCCTGCCTGTCAGACGAATCCGGGAGGAGCGAGGTCTACGTCGAGGGGTTTCCGGCCCTGGTTTGAGGCGAGATACTTGGAGCTGGGGGCGCCAAGACATCTGGGTGCTGCCCAGTGAGGGCGATCCCAACCGCGGCCCTCGTTGGGCCCCTAAGCGACTGTGGTACAATAGGTTATGCGAGGAGAGGCGGCTCGCGCCCGCCGAGCGACGGAACGTCGCCGGACCTGGGTTGGAAAGGTCTTGCGCGGCGGGCACGGCGAGTCGCGTCCACCGGCCGTGACCCACCTCTCGACCGGAGAGCGGATGGCGCTCGTCTGGGAGCTTCTGCTCGACTGCTACGCCTGGTCCAAGTTCAGTGAAGACGAACTCCGACTTCAGAGATCTGTTGGCCGCGTTGAACGCCGCGGGCGCTGAGTACCTTGTCGTAGGCGCCCACGCCCTCGCGGCTCACGGTCACCCGCGCGCCTCGAAGGATCTCGACGTGTGGGTTCGTGCGACGGCGGACAATGCGGAACGCGCCTACCGCGCCCTTGCGACTTTCGGAGCACCGCTCGACGACCTCAGCGTAGAGGACCTTTCCACGGCGGGTACGGTCTTCCAGATCGGGGTCGAGCCCGTGAGAGTCGACATCGTCACGTCGATAGATGGCGTCGATTTCGAGGAGGCGTGGCCAGACCGCATTTCCGCGGATTACGGGGACCAGTCGGTCAGTGTCATCTCCCGCAAGCACCTCATCCAGAACAAGAAGGCGTCCGGTCGTCCTCAGGATGTGGCCGACGTCGATGCTCTCGAGAAGCTCGACGAGCGCTGACGAGCGCACCGTACGGGATGCGCTCCCGAGCCTCGTGGGGATTCATCCGCGTCTCGCAGCGGCGTGAGTCCTCTCTTCCTAGCTGTCGTACCTGCGGCTGGTGCGACGGGACGTCAACGCCGCGAAACCTAGAAGGGAGAGACGGGTTGGGGTTCGCCTTGCGGCCTGTCGACGCTCGGCAGAGCCGAGGCGGTCAGACATGCCACCGCCGCCATCCCGGCCAGGGCCATGAACACCTGGGTGAAGCCGCCCGTGGCCTCCGTGACCTTCGACACGAAGGCTATGGCCAGGGGGCCGGCGCCGAAGGCGAGCACGAACTTCAACCCAAAGGCGAGCCCCTGGTGGCGCTGGGGCGAGTAGCGCGACAACAAGAGGTTCTCGGACGGGAGCGCCGCCGTGCTCAGTAGGACCGCGAAGGCGGCGGACACGACGAGCGGCAGGCCGGTGGCGACCGCCACCGCCGTCAGGGCCGGAGCCTGCAGGATCAGACTGCCCAGATAGACACGCTTGAGAGGAAAGCGGTCGGCGAGATAGCCGCCCGCGAGCTGCATGAGCGATCCGACGGTGTAGACCGCAGTCACGACGAGTCCCACACCCAGCGCTCCTTCACCCAGCCAACTTCCCAGACGAAGGTCGAACACCTTTGGAAAGGCGATCTGGCTGGCGTGGAAGACGAAGCCCAGACTGAACATCGTGAACAGCAGCAGGAGGAACCCGCGGCGCATCTCGCTTCGGCCTTCCCGGGTCGGCCGTTCGTCAATCCATTTCGTGTCGTGAAGGAGGCCGGCGCGCAGGCACACCGCGAGGGCGACGCCGGAAAGGACCGACACTAGTCCCGGTATGGCGAAAGCCGCACGCCATCCGATGCTGTCGATGAGAAGACCCGCGACCGCACCCGACAGGGCCACCCCGAGGCCGCCGAACACGCCGTTGATGCCGAGGGCTCGACCACTGGCCCGGGTGCTGCGCACGATCCACGGGATGCCGACCGGATGGTAGATGGAGGCGAAGACCCCCAGGACGGAGAGCCCCACGAACAGACCCGTGGGCGAATCGGCCGCCGAACAGACGAAGCATGCGACACCCATCCCCAGGAACATGGTGGCGATCATGCCGGGCGCCGACCAACGGTCGGCGAGCCATCCCGCGGGCAGGGCGGCGAGCCCGATCAGAAGCGCCCCCAGGGTCCAGAGCTCGATGAGCTCGTGGTAGGGACGATCCCATTCCCCTTCCAACGCCAGGACCACGACGAAGAAGAACGCCGCGAGCATGTGCATGAGCATGTGCCCGAGGGACGAGAAGAAGAGGGTCAGTCTGTCGGATGATGTCGCCATGGGTCGTTCTTGTCTCACCCCTCTTCAGGCATGTCTGGATAGACGTCCTCTCCACTGGTAGGCGTAGGCCGCCGCCGTGACCCGACCCGCGACGAGGGCCGGTCTCGTCCGTCTCGGCCTGAAGGAGGGCTGGGCGGACTCGCTTCTGACCATGGTCCCCTCCTCGTGGCAGAGGCTCAGCTTCCGGAGTCTCGTGAAGGATGCCGGTTCCGTCAGTCGTGTGCGTTCAGCTCCGCCCCGGCATCAATCGGCGAGAACCGGTGTGCTGACGCCAGAGCACGTGCTGGATGCTATCGCGGAAGCAACGGCTCGAGAAAGCGTTGTCTGCCGGGTCGACGGATTTGACTGCGTGGCGGTTTGAGATCAGAAATGGTGGTGAGTGTCTCGGACTGGGGCCACTGGCCCTTTCGAGGGAGGATCTGCGAGAACGTGCGCCCATCCACGGCCGGCCTCGGAGGCGTCGTTGCCATCGTCGCAATCTCTGGCCTGCTCGCGGCAAGCGCCGCCCGAGCCGAAACGCCCCCGACATCCCCGGGCGCCCACCAACGCACGCTCGAGACGAGCAGCGGTTTCGAGCTGCGCTATACGGTGTGGATTCCCGACGGCTACCCCGCGAAGACGCCGTCTCCTCTGGTGTTGTCGCTGCACCATGGGTTCGACCGCTCCCGTCCCTATCCCGAGTACTTCGGTCGCGGCATGCTCCTCTCGCTGGTGGTGCCGGGACTCGAAAGGCTTGGCGCGGTGATCGTCGCCCCCGACAGTCACGGGAAGCGCTGGAGCGACGAAACGATCGAGGCGAGCGTGGTCGAGCTGGTGGCGAGGGTTCAAGCGGACTACGCCGTCGACGCGAAGCGGATCGCCGTGGTTGGCTTCAGCATGGGGGGCAGCGGATGCTGGGAGTACGCGGCGCGCCATCCCGGGCTGTTCACGGCCGTGATCCCGATCGCCAGCCGGGTGGACAAGGACACCGCGAAAGCCGTCAAAGCCCCCATCTTCGCCATCCACAGCCACGACGACGGACGGATCCCGATCGAGCCGGTTCAGTTGGTGATCGGGGCATTGCAGCGAATGGGGCGCGACGTGGAGTTTCTCGTCGTCACGGGCCTGCAGCACCACGAGACCCCGCGCTACCGGGAGCCCCTCGCGAGGGCCGTGCCCTGGCTGAAGGGTGTCTGGGACTAGGGCCGCCCGGTCCCGGAGACCGTGGTGCGCCGCATGACCCGGCGGTCCGAGTTGTAGCGGTACGGCAGCCGCCGGTGCAGGGTGACGCGGTTGTCCCAGATCACCAGGTCCCCGGCCCGCCAGCGGTGCCGGTAGAGCCCGGCGGGGGCCGTGGCGTGCTCGAGGAGCTCTTGCAGGAGCGCACGCCCCGTCTCCAGCGTGAGCCCGATGACGTGGGACGCGTGGGAGCCGAGGTAGAGGGCGCGCCGACCGTCGGCGAGGCGACGGACCAGGGGTTGCCCCACGGGTGGGACGTCGGCGCGCTCCGCCTCGCTCATCGTGGCCCAGGCGTCGGGGCTCGAGTGGCGGTAGCTGTGGACGGCCCGGAGCCCCTCGAGGTGCGCCTTTCGATCCTCGGGCAACCGCTCCCAGGCGTGACGCGCGTCCGCGAACTCGGTGTCGCCTCCCTGGGGCGGAACCTCGACGGCGTAGAGGATCGACAGGGCGCTCGGGATCTCCCGGTAGGAGCTGTCGGTGTGCCAGCGCTCGGTGGCCGTCCCCAGGGGGTCCTCGAGGCGTCCGTTCTCGCGGACATTGGAGAGGTCGAAGATCTCGGGGTAGGTCTCCTTCTGTTTCAGCTTCTCAGGGTGGAGCTCCAGCTCGCCCAGCCCTCGGCTGAACGCGATCTGCTGCGCCTCGTCGAGCTCCTGGTCGCGGAAGAGCAGGACTCCTTCGCGATGGACGAGGGCCGCGATCTCGGCGGAGACCTCGCGGGCCAGGGGGCCAGAAAGGTCCAGCCCGTCGACCACAGCACCGAAGGGCGTCAGGGAGCTCGTGCGGATCTGTTGCGGGCGCGCCGGCGAACCGGCGTCCCTATCGCGATTCGATCGCGTGGGCCCCGACATCAGGGATCGCTCCGCTCTCCGCTGGTCGCCCCCGCATCGAGGTGACCGTCCTCCAGGCGTCCGTCGATCCCGCGCGTGCGCTGGTAGCGATCCCAGAGGATGACCGCCAGCGGGCAGAGCAGGGCGGTGGACAAGGTGGAGATGGAGATCTGCGCGGAAGCCTTGCTGATGAACGCCTCGTCGACGAAGACGCCCGCTTGCGCGGCCGTCCATTTGCCGCCCTCGACCGCGGCTAGCGCGGCCAGCATGATGGCCTTGGGCGTCGCCACCGCGTTGCCGGCGGTGGACGCCTCGCTCATGCCGGCGATCTGGCTGCGTTCGCCGGCGATCCGGAGGAAGAGCACGCCCCCGAAGCCGGTGAGGATGGTCGTCATCAGGCCCAGCGCCAGGCCGCCGGCGAGCACGTCCATTCGGCCGAAGACGGAGAGGTTCATCGTGGTGCCCAGGGCAAAGGCGAAGAATGGGATCGTGATCGTCTGGCCGGGCGCCAGGAACTTCTGAACGTCGTGATCGAGGTTTCCCAGCAACATGCCGAGGCCGATCGGCAGGAACACCGCCAGCAGGGCGATGAAGGGGAAGTGCGCCTCGGCCAGCAGCCCGGTCGCGCCGAAGAACGTGAGCCCCAGCAGCGTGAAGAGCGGTCCGTCGTTGACCGAAAGAACCGCCACCGCGCCGACGTCCGACTTGTTGCCGTACTCGCCGGTCAGCGCCACGTACATGCCACCGTTGGAGTTGGTCATGGCGGCAATCAGCACCAGCACCGACAGGCCGAGCACTCCATCCATGGGGTCTTCGCAGAGCAACGCGAAGAGGGCGGCGACCGCAAGTCCCATGCCGTACTTCGCGATCGTGATCACCAGGCCCTTCTTCAACGCCCGCCCGCCCACACGCAGGGTCATCTGGCTGCCGGCACAGAACAGAAACAGCGCGATCAAAGTGAGGATGGCGGCGGGCGAGAACAGGGCCGAGAAGAACCCGCCGATGTCGAGCATCGAGTACTGCCCGTCCACCGGTCTGGCGCCCAGCTTCTTCAGGACTGCCTGAATGGGCGACAAGTGCATCTGGTCGATCGTGTTCACCGCGGCGCCCAGCACCAGCGGCACCACCATCAGCCCGCCCGGAATGCGTTCGATCGTCTGCTTGATCTTCATGCCTACCGTAAGGATGTCCTCGCTCGCCCCTGTCGCGACCTACTCTCGGGCCTTCAGGTTCCAGACAAGAAGGGCGAACACCATCGACAGAACGGAAGCACCCAACCAGAAATAGATCGCGGCATCGAAATCGTGGACGATCTGTGCATCCACGACCGTCTGCCCGCCCTCAATCAGGTACCCGCTGACCCAATCCTGTGTGGCCGCCCCCAGGTAGCTGAACAGACCGATGACTCCTTTGACGGATCCCGCCGCCCTGGTCGGCATTGCGTCTACCGCGGTGAGTCCGGCCAGGAACACAATGAGACCGCCGATGGCAAACTCAAAGCATCCGACGGCAATCATGTCAATCCAGAGATGACCCGCCGGGGTGAGATGCAAGACCGTCAGGCCACCGAGGAGAAGGATGCCGTAGAGCAATGTCGGCACGTTTCGCTTGGACTTGAAGAATCTGTCGGAGATGACACCCGACAGGGCAGCACCTGCCAGCCCTGCCATGGTATTGATGCCAATCAACGATCCTGCTTCGACCAGTGAGTAGTTCTTGACCTCTTGCAGGTAGAGCACGCCCCAGCTGTGGAATCCGTATCGCGCGACATACATGCACGCACTGGCCAGACCGAGGGCCCAGACCGCGGGGCTTCTGAGAACCAACAGCTGCAGACTGCCAACCGATCCAGCGGTGGGGGTGCCCGCGGAGAAGTCCTGCTTGAAATCGACGACGCTTGGCAAGCCGTACGTCTGGGGCCGGTCAGCCAAGGTGTAGTACAAGATGATCGCGACGATCACGCAGGCAATCCCTGGGCCCCAGAACCCCCAACGCCAGCCAAAGTAGCTGACCAGGACGGAGGTGCCTATGAACGTCAGACCTTCGCCGATGTTGTGGGCCCCGGCCCAGATGCCATAGAAGGTCCCACGCTCCTTGTTGCTGAACCATTGGCAGAGTGAAACAACGCTAGGAGCCGAGCCAACCGACTGAAACCAGCCGTTGAAGGCCCACAGAACGGCGAAGATCACGAAGTGTGATGTGGAGCCAAAGAGAAGGTTGATGACCGCGGAACAAAAGAGCGCCACCGACATGAAACGGCGAATGTTGGCGCGATCAGAGAGAAAGCCGTTGGTGAACTTGCCAAGAGCGTAAGTGTAGAAAAGGGCCGCCCCGATGATGCCCAACTGCTCTGGTCCTAGAATGCCAGAGTCAATCAAGGGCTTCTTGGCGACGGAGAGACTCAATCTGCAGGTGTAGAAGAAGCCATATCCAAGCACGAGTGAGACGAAGACGTTGCGTCGGACGCGCTTGTAGGTGCGCGCGACATCCTCTTCATTCATCGTGACCGGGCGATCGTCTCCGGTCCGGAAGAACCCAACGAGTGCTGCGATCACGTTCTACACTCAAGCTCGTTGCCAGTGGAACAGCAGCGGCCTTGAGACGAGAGGGTGACCGTCTGCTCGATCCTCACAGGGTGACCTGCTCGGCCCGCCTCAGGAAGTCCGGGTCGATCTCGAGACCCAGGCCGGGTCCGGTCGGGACCTTCACGACGCCGTTCCGAACCGGAAAGCTCGGCGAGTACCACGACTCGGGCTGGTGGGGCTCGCGCCACGGGAACTCCATGTACGGCCCGATGTTGGGGGTCGTCGAGGCGAAGTGGAGCATGTTGACCGCGGCCGCTCCCGTCTGGGTGGAGTGCGGGACGATGAGCATGTTCCGCTCGCGGGCCATGCGGGCGACCCGGGCCGTCCGCACGAAGCCGCCGTTGTAGTTGATGTCGGGCTGGACGATGTCCATGACGCCGTTGTCCATCATCCACTGGAAACGCCACAGGCTGGAGTCCTGCTCTCCCGCGGCCACCGCCATCTCGAGGGCGTCGGTCACCCGCTTCGTCTCACCGAGCTCCTCGAAAGGGCAGGGCTCTTCGAAGAACTGGAAGCCGAGCCCCTGGAGCCGGCGGCCGATCTCGATCGCCTTCTCGGAGTTGTAGGACCCGTTTGCGTCCGCGTACAGGATCACGCCGTCGCCAAGGCGCTTGCGGGCCAGCTCGAGAAGCGTCTCGGTGCGCCCGGGATAGGTGTCGCGGTTGCGGCTCATGCGGCCGCCGATCTTGAACTTCACCGCCCGGGCCCCCGTCCGCTCGACGCCGCGGACGTAGACCTCCACCTCCTCCTCGGCCGACAGCTGGCGCCCGGATCCAGAGAGGTAGACGGGGATCTCGGTGCGCTTCACGCCGCCCATCAGCTCTCCCGCCGGCTTTCCCGCCTCCTTGCCGAGCAGATCGAAGAGGCTCTGCTCCACGTACGCGATCGGGCAGCACAGCGCCTGCCCGGCCATCTTGTAGTTCGCGGTGTACGCCTTGTCGACGAGGGCCTCGATATCGCGGGCGTCTTCACCCACGAAGTGGGGCGTCACCAGGTCCAGAAGGATTGGGATGAAATGCCGCACCTGCTTCGTCTTGGCCACCCCGACCGCCCCGTCTTTGGACCGGGACCGAACGAAGTAGTGGCCACCGTTCTTCAACAACTCGATCGACTCGATCCGGATCGGCGCCTTGAGGACGCGGTGCAGATCGAATACCGGCCTCTCGTAGTCGGGAATCCATGTCTCCGCACCTGCGGGCGCGCCCGAGGCCGGGCGGGCGGCACGGACAAGCGCGGTGCCGCCGGCCGCGGCGAGAAAGCTCCGCCGATTGATCGCCATGTTCTCCTCCACCGCCGGTAGGCCCGGCAGAACGACGAGTGTCGGGCATCCTATCTCGCATCGCCCCTCGTGGACAGGACGCGAGTTTGAAACGCCGCCTCCCGCCGAGGAGGCGGCGGAACGTGGGCGACCGGGGACCTGACCCTAGACGTTGCCGAGGCGGGTGGTGCGCCGGATCGCGTCCTTGCGCTCGGGCACCGACGGCAGCAGCGCTGTGCCCAGGCCGGGCCCGCTGAGCGGATAGACGAAGCCCTTTTCGACCCGCGGCAGCTCGGTCACCAGGTCACGGTACCAGCTCGAGTAGTAGGCGCGCACGAACTCCTGGATCATCGCGTTCGGCAGGCTGATCGACAGGTGCACGTCGATGGCGAACGCCACCGGGCCGTTGCAGTCGTGGGTGGCGACCGGGCGCTGATGCGCCTCCGTCATCGCCGCGATCTTCTTTCCCTCCGAGATGCCGCCGACGTACGCCGGGTCGAAGATCACCACCCCCGCCGCGCGTCGCTCGAGCAGCTCGCGGAAGGCCCAGCGGGTGCCCAGGTTTTCACCGGCGGCCACCGGCACCGCCGTCGACTCCGCGAACTCGCGGAGAGCCCCGAGGTCGTCCAGCTTGACCGGATCCTCGTACCAGAACGGCGTGAGCTCGTCCGCGGCGTCGGCGATGGTGCGCGCGCTCGGCAGGTCCCAGACCGAGTGCATCTCGAGCATCACGTCCATCCGGTCGCCCACCGCGTCACGGATCATGCGGAGCGGCTCGAGGGCCCGGTGCAGGTCGGCGTGAGACGGGAGACGACCGCCCGTGCTCTCCGCGAGGGGGTCCAGCGGCCAGATCTTCATGCAGGTGATCCCCTCCTCGAGCAGGCTCTCGGCCAGCTCGTCGGCACGGTGCATGAAGGCGTCGAGGTCCTCGTAGGGGCCCGGGCGAGCGGAGTCCGCCCCGACGTTCCAGTTGGAGGTGAGCCGCGTCGGCTCGACGATGTTGCGCACGTAGCCGTATCCGGCGCAGGTGTTGTAGATGCGGACGCGCTCGCGGGTGGCGCCGCCGAGCAGCTGGTAGAGGGGCAGGTTGGCGGCCTGCCCGAGGATGTCCCAGAGCGCGAAGTCGACGGCCGAGCGCCCGCGCGACTCGACGCCGGTGCCGCTGTAGCCGACCACCGGGTTCAGGGCGCGCCAGATCCCCTCGATGGCCAGCGGGTCCTTGCCGAGCAGGCTCCGCGCTGCGGTCTCGTGCAGCCAGGCCGCGACCCCCGCCGGCCCGCCGAACGTCTCCCCGAGCCCCACCAGCCCCTCGTCGGTGTGGATCCGGACGTAGAGGAGATTGGGAAACTCGCCGATCTGGATGGTCTCGACTCCGGTGATCTTCACGCGTGCCTCCGTTCCCCGACCGCCACGATGTAACGCAACGGCTCGCCATCCTCCAGGCGCTCGATGTTGTCGACGATGTCGTCGAGGCGCCGGTCGAACGTGGCCTCGGTCATCCCCGAGGAGTGAGGCGTCATGATGACGTTGTCCAGCCGCTCGAACGGGAAGGTGGCCGGCCGCGTCTCCTCGCCCGGTGAGCCGGGGTACTGGTACCAGACGTCGATGGCGGCCCCGGCGATGCGACGCTCTTCGAGAGCGGAGTAGAGCGCCTTCTCGTCGACGACGGGCCCGCGGGCCACGGCGACGAGAAAGGCCGTCCTCTTCATCAGGCCCAGCCGGCGCGCGTCGATGATGCCGCGGGTCTCGTCGCTCAGGGGTACGGCGACGACCAGGAAGTCGGCGCGGGGCAGCGTCTCGTCGAGGGCGGTCCAGGGCCGGACCTCGTCGAAGCCGCCCTCCTCCGGGGCGAGGCCGCGGCGGTTCACCCCGATCACCCGCAGTCCGAGGGGTCGGCATCGGGCCGCGACGTGGAGCCCGATCTCTCCTGTCCCGAGCAAGACCACCGTCCTGCCGTCCAGGGTCGACTGGAGCCCGGCGCGTGGGTCGTGGGCGGCGTTGCGCCACCGTCCCGCGCGGAGGTCCCGATCGAGACCGAGCAGATCGCGCTGGAGCGCCAGCATGACCATCAGCACGTGCTCCGCCATCGAGGGGCCGTGGTGGAGCGTGCGACACAGCGGGACCCCGGCCGGAACCGAGTCCATGTGGAACTGGTTCACCCCGGCGCCGCCCGCATGGATGAGCCGCACGGCGTTCGCGGTGCGTCCCAGAGCGGCGGAGAGCGCGTTGGCGACGATGACGTGGGCCGTCTCCACCCCCTCGGCGACGCCCGGGTCGGACGCGCTGCCGAAGAAGGCGAGGTCATGGCGCTCGCCGAGCCGCTCCTGCAGTGCGGCCTGATAGTGACGCCAGACGTGTCCGACGAAGAGCAGCTTCACAGGCGCTCAATGATAGATCGAACGAGAGGCGCGGGAGATCCGGCCGCGCTCAAAGGGTCCGTTCGATTTCCAGCCTTGACCCTCGGAGTCCATCCCCGTATGGTGAAGACCCAGAAGTCGCCCGGACCGAACGCCGCAGCCACAAGAGGAGGTGCGTGTGGAGTTCTTGGGAATGGCGCTCATGGCCGTCGGTGCCATCGGCAGCCTCGTCTTCGGGATCATGATCCTCATCAAGGCATTCCAGACCAGCATCCTGTGGGGGTTGGGCAGCCTGCTCGTCCCCTTCGTGATCCTGGTCTTCGTCGCCATGCACTGGGGCCTGACCAAGAAGCCCTTTCTCTACCTCGTGGGCTGCTGGGTCTTGATGCTCATCGGCGGTGCCCTTGGCGGGGCCGCGGCCGGGATGGGCTAGCCCCACCGGACGCGCACCAGGCCGCATCGGTCCCCTCTCTTCAAGCACCCGGGCCGCGAGCCGTGCCCCGCGTGGTCGAGACGGACGGTGCCGTCCTCAGCCTCCGCTGGCGTACTGGACCGTCACCTCGGAGCGCCCGTCCTTGTCGGCGATGGAGGCAACGACGCTCCCGCCGTTCTTCTGCCCGGTCACGACCGAGATCGACCCTTCGTCACTCGAGTAGGACGCGGTCGAGACGGTGTAGCCGCTCTTCTCGAGCTCGGCCTTGTAGAACGCCGCCACGACGTCGGAATCGGCGTCCACGGTGAAGGCCGCGTGCCCAGTGTCGCCGGTGGGGCCGGTCGACCGCATGATGGACTTGCGGCTCGTCGTTGCCGGGTGGGCCGGAACCCAGTCCGGGATCTCCCCGCCCGCCCCGATTCGCGTCTCGCCCTTGTCGGTGGTGATGGTCACCGTGCCTTCGTCGCCTTGTGCCTGGCCGCCGATCTCGACTCGACCCTCCTCGGACTCGAACGAGATCCGACCCTCCTCGATGTCCTCGTAGTTGAAGGTGACGACCTTCCCTGAGCTCTTCTCCCTCACGGTGATGGTTCCGGCGTCGTCATCGCTGTCGACCATCTCGAGGTCGGGGTTCATGCGGACGACGAGCTCGGCGGCGGCCCGGGTCGGGTTGTCCTCGAAGTCGGAGGCGACATCCTTCATCTTGTTGACGGCCAGGTAGCCGATCAGCGTGAACGCTATGCCGGCGAGGACGACGAGCGCGCCGCACCCGATGGCGATCCACGCGAGAGCCGGCAGGCCTTTCTTGCTCGGGGGCGGGGCCCCCGGTCGTGTCCCGTTCGTCATCGTTCCCTCCTCGCCGATTCCACGTCGGCACCGCCCTCGGCCAACTTGTTCGCGCGGTAGGCCATTCTACACGCGCGGCCGGGCGGCCGCCGGAGCACCGCCGCGGCCAGGAGCCCCGACTCCCTTCTCGCCGTGGCCCTGGGACCGCCGGCGGCACCCGCCGTGGCAGGATCCCGACGCGAGATGCCACCCGGCTTATGATGAGGTGCGCCCGGACGACAAGGAGGACACCCATAAGGAGGACACCCATGACGATTCGACCGCTCGCTCTTCTCTCCGTGACCGCGGCCTGCCTCGCGTGCCAGCCGTCCGCAGACCTGCCGGGAACGGGCCCGGACGCCGGCCGGACCGTCATCTACCGCGACACGTGGGGCGTGCCCCACATCTACGCCCCGAGCGCGGAGGCGGGGCTCTACGCCATGGGCTGGGCCCAGGCGGAGGACCGACCGGAGCGGCTGCTGAAGAACTTCCTCGTCGCCATGGGGCAGTCGGCCGCCGTGGACGGCGCCGAGGCCGTCGAGTCCGACCTTCGCGCCCACATGTGGGACCACTACGGAACCGCACGGCGGAATGTCGATCAGGTTCCCGAGACGGTCCGCGGCCACATCCGGGCGTTCGCGCGGGGTATCAACGACTTCTACCGGCAGCACCCGGAGGATCTCCCCGGGTGGTGGGGCGAGCGCGCGGTCGACGAGTTCATGGTCGTCGCGTTCGGACGGATGTTCCTGTGTGGCTGGCCGATCGGCCAGGCCTACTCCGACCTGCGTCGTGGCGGGCTCGAGCCCGGTGGCCCTCCCGATCTCCGGGCCTCCAACCAGTGGGCCGTCTCCCCGGCCCGCAGTGCCAGCGGAAACGCGTTGCTGCTGATCGACCCGCACCTGGCGTGGTGGGGGGTGAGCCGGTTCTGGGAGCTGCGCATCCACGCCGGTGAGCTGCACGGCAGCGGCGTGACCCTGGCCGGTTTCCCCTATGTCGGCCTGGGACACAACGAGAACCTGGCTTGGGCGATGACCACCGGCGGCCCCGACACCGCCGACATCTACGAGCTGGCTCTCGATCCTTCCGATCCCACCCGCTACCGCTACGACGGTGCGTGGCGGGAGATGACGTCGCGCGACGTGACGCTGAAGGTCAAGGGCGAGTCCGATCAGCAGCACACCCTCTGGTTCTCCCACCACGGCCCGATCGTCGCTCGCCGCGGGAACACGGCGTACGCGGCCCGGATCGCCTACGCGGAGGTCGTGAACGCCAGCGAGGCCTGGTACGAGCTGAACGTCGCGCAGGACTACACGGGCGCGGTGAGGGCCCTGGACACGCTGACCCTCTTCCCGCAGAACGTGATGGTGGCCGACACCTCGGGCAATATCTACTACCAGCGCACGGGCCGGGTGCCGATCCGCCCCGACGGCGGGGACTGGACGAGGCCGGTCGACGGCTCGACCGCGAGCACGGAGTGGCTGGGATTCCACCCAGCCTCCGATCATCTGCAGGTCTTGAATCCGCCCCAGGGCTACATGCAGAACTGCAACATCCCGCCCGACGCCATGATGGTGAAGAGCCCGTTCTCGCCCGAGAAGACCCGGCCCTATCTCTACGGGAGCAGCCCGCGGGAGCAGCGAGGCGGGTACACCAACCAGCGCGGCGGCCGGGCGGTGACGCTACTCGGCTCCGACGACTCGGTGACGGTCGACGAAGCCCTTGCGTACGCCGTGGACGTCAGGCCCCACGGCGTCGAGCGCTGGCTGGCGCTGCTGGGGGCGGCCCTCGAGGGATCCGGGAACGGGTCGCTCGACCCGTCTCGGCGGGTCGAGGCCCAGGAGCTGGCGGGCTGGGACGGCGAGCTGCGGCGCGACTCCAAGAACGCGCTCCGCTACGCCTACTGGCGCGAGCAGCTCGCCGCGGAGCTGGGCGAGGACGCGATGCGCGCGCTGGCCGGCGCCCTCGACGACCCGTACGCGGTCGTCCGCGGTGAGGAGCCGCTCGAGACGGAGCCCACGCCGCGCCAGCTGGAGGCGGCCCGGGCCGCCTTCGCCGCCGCGATGGAGAGGATCGAGCGGAACCACGATCGCCCGGACGCGGTTTACGGCGACCTCTTCCGCGTGGGCCGTGACGATCGCTCCTGGCCGGTCGGTGGAGGTGGCGACGCGAACCTGGGGCTCCGCACCCTGCGCAGCATGGGGTACGGCCCGGAGCGTGCCGACCGCTCTCGGTGGGGCGAGCGCGGCCAGACCTCGACCCAGGTGGTCGAGCTCGGCCGGCCGGTGCGGAGCTGGATCTACCTTCCGGTCGGCCAGAGCGACCGACCGGACTCGCCGCACTACGCCGACCAGGCCGAGAAGCTGTTCGGCCCCCGCCAGCTCAAGCCGAGCTGGTGGCTCCCGGAGGACCTGGCCGGGCACATTGCATCGAGGAGGGAGCTCTCGTTCCCGCCCGAGTGAGGGCGGTGAAACGACCGCTCCGTCTGAGCCCAGAGCGCCAGCGGGACGACGGACGCCCGCGAACGGGCTTGCGGTTTGGGAGCGGCCGGCGTAGAAGGAACCCGCACGACAGATGCTACGGACTCGAGGAGAGGAGCTGGTGATGAGTGCGACACGCTATGGCGTCTGGATCTGGCGTCTCTTGACGTTGGCCTTCGTCGTTTCGATCACCGCCGGAGCCGGCGGATTCGCGGAGGCCCAGATCGCCACGGCAGAATCGGAGTACACCGGGGACGACCGGATCGAGACGTGGAAGGGCAAGAAGATCCTGGTCGTCTCGCCCCACCCCGACGACGACACCTTCACCAGCGGCGGCACCCTGGCGCTCCTCGCCGAGAACGGCAACGACATCCGGATCCTCATCTATACGAACGACAACGCCGGCTCCAACGACCCCGAGATGACCAAGGAGCGCCTGGCCGCGATCCGGAAGGCCGAAGAGGAAGAGGCCTGTCGCATCCTGGGCATCCCCATCGAGAACATCACCTGGCTCGATTACGACGATGGGATGCTGGAGTACGTCGACCGGCGCGAGCTGACCAAGCAGGTGGCCCGGGAGATCCGGCGCCACCGCCCGGACGCCGTCTTCTCCGTCGACCCCGGCGCTCCCTACGAGCAGTGGCACAAGAGCGATCACCGCTCGGGGGCCTTCATCACGGTCGACGCCATGCGCGCCGCGTCCTGGCGGCTCTACTTCCCGGAGCTGGAGGAGGCGGGCTTCGCCCACTGGTCGGTGCCGGTCGCGTTCTTCTACTACTCTGCCCAGCCCAACTACACGGTGGACGTCACCGGGGTGGCGAAGCTCAAGGCCGAAGCCGCGGCCGCTCACGTCAGCCAGTTCGGCGACATGCTCGAGAACTACGACGCGATCGACCTGGAGAAGAAACGCAAGGAGCTGGCGGACGAGCTGTTGACGAGCGGGGCCCTCATGACGAAGGAAGAGGGTCGAGTCGTCGAGAAGTTCCGCAGGTCGACCCGGTACGGAGGTTGAGCCGGCTCGCCGCTGGCGCGGCCGGGAAAGGGGACATCATGCTTTTCAGAACCGTTCTTTTGGCGACGCTCCTGCCCGTCTTCGCGGCGGGCGCGGTCCCGGCGGGCGAGGTTCAGCCTCTGGTCGAGGGATGGGCCATCCAGTCCTCGGCCAAGGTCGACGCAGACGGTGCCGCGCTTTCGCGGACGGGCGTCGACACCTCGGGGTGGCACCCGGCCCGGGTGCCCACGACCGTCCTCGCGGCGCTCGTCGAGGCGGGTGAGCTGCCCGACCCGTACTACGGCGACAACCTCACCCGGACCCCGGGCTACCAGAAGGCGCCGTGGCTCATCATGGCCAAGGACAGCCCGTTCCGGGATCCCTGGTGGTATCGGGTCGAGTTCGACGTCCCCGAGTCCTGGGCCGGCCAGCACCTGAGCCTCAACCTCGACGGCGTCAACTACGAGGCCAACGTGTGGCTCAACGGAGAGCGGATCGCCACGCGGGATGAGACGCCGGGGATGTTCCAGCGCTTCGAGTTCCCGGTGACCGACCACCTGAAGCCGGGGGCCCGCAACGCCCTCGCCGTCGAGGTGATCCCGCCGGGTCTGCTGGAGAAGCTGCCCTACGAGACCAAGCAGATCGAGGCGACGACTGGCTGGGACGACCACAACCCCTTCCCGCCCGACATGAACATGGGCCTGTGGGAGGACGTCTTCGTGAGGGCCACCGGCCCCGTACGGATCGATCACCCCTACGTCGTGACCGATCTCGACCTGCCGAGCCTCGAGACCGCCGACCTCACGATCTCCGTCTTCGCCCGCAACGTGTCGGACAGTCCCCAGACCGCGACCGTCGAGGCGCGCTTCGAGGGACGTCGGCTCAGCCAGGACGTCGAGCTCGCCCCGGGCGCCAGCAAGGAGGTCAAGTTCTCGCCCGGCGACCGCGCCCACGGTGACGGTCTGCGCCTCGAGCAGCCGCGAGTCTGGTGGCCGACGGGCCTCGGCGGGCAGCCTCTCTACGACCTCACCCTCGAGGCGCGCATGGCCGGCGGCCTGTCCGATCAGCTGAAGACGCGGTTCGGGGTGCGCGAGGCCACGACGAAGATCGACGAGGACGGCTGGCGCTACTACATGGTCAACGGCCGCCGGGTGCTGATTCGGGGCGGGGCGTGGATGACGACCGACATGCTCCTTCGTCTGTCCAAGCGCCGGTACGACGCGCTGGTGCGCTACGCGGCCAACGCCGGCCTCAACATGCTGCGCTCGGAGGGCTTCTCGATCCGGGAGACCGACGAGTTCTACGACATCGCCGACGAGTACGGGGTGATGGTGACGCAGCAGATCTACGGCCGGAACATCCCCGACGAGGGCCGCGCGATCGCCCACATCGAGGACATGATGCTGCGGATCCGCAACCACCCCTCGCTGGTGCACTTCCTCGGGCACGACGAGACGTTCCCGACCGATACCCTGGACCAGGCCTACCGCGAGATGATCGGCCGCCTGACCCCCGAGCGCACCTACCAGCCGCACTCCGGGGCCTTCGAGATCGAGAACCGCTTCAAGACCGGAGGGACCCGCACCGGCACACGCGAGCTCTGGACCTACGCCACGCCCGCGCACTACTACGAGAACCGTGAGGACGGAGCGTGGGGCTTCGCGCAGTCCGGCGGCATCGGCGGGATCGCCGCGTCGCTCGACAGCATGAAGAAGATGATGCCCGAGGAGGCGCTCTGGCCGCCGACGAACGACATCTGGTCGCTGCACACCGTGACCCAGAGCGTCGCGTACTTCACCACCCTGTTCGACGCGCTGGGCCGGCGGTACGGTGCCCCCGACGGGATCGAGGAGTTCGTGCGCAAGGCCTTCGTCATGAACTACAACTCCGCGCGGGGCATGTACGAGGCCTACGGCCGCAACAAGCCCGAGCGCCAACGGCATCACCACCTGGAAGTACGACGCGGCCTGGCCCGCCGCCCTCACCTGGCAGTACGTCGACTGGTACCTCCAGCCCACCGGCGCCTACTACGGCGCCCAGAAGGCGTGCGAGGGCCTCCACGTCCAGTACGCCTACGACGACCACGGGATCTACGTGGTGAGCGACCGCTCGGAGCCGGTGAAGGGCCTCGCGGTGGCGGCCACCCTCCACGATTTCGACCTGCGGGAACGGTGGACCCAGAAGGGGAAGGTGGACGTCGGAGCGGACGGCGTCGCGCAGGCGTTCGTGGTCGACTTCCCACCCGATCTCTCGAAGACCCACTTCCTGCACCTGACGCTGGCGCACGCGGACGGCACGCTGGTCGGGGACAACTTCTACTGGCTGTCGAGCGTGCCCGACGTGCCGGGCGAGAAGGGCTTCGGAGACGACGGGATCTTCCGGGTGACGCCCCGCTCCAGCGCGGACTTCACGCTCCTCAACGAGCTGCCGGAGGTCGAGGTCGACGTCACGACAACAGTGGAGACCGAGGGGGACGAGGTGGTTGTCGACGTCACGGTGGCGAACCCGGGCGACCAGCTCGCGTTCTTCGTGATGCTCGGGCTCACCAAGGGACCGGGAGGGGCGGAGGTGACGCCCGCCTTCTGGAGCGAGAACGGCTTCAGCCTGCTTCCGGGGGCTCGCAAGACGGTCACCGTCCAGGCCTATTCCCGGGACCTGGCGGGGGCCGCTCCCGCCGTCCGCGTCGGGGGCTGGAACGCGAGGCGCGCCGAGTAGCCGGGAGCGCGCCGACAGCCCGAGGGAACCTCGAGGACCGACCGCAGGTCGCTCTAGTCCGCGGACCCGTCCAAGTGGGGAGATTGGCAATCTCAGCGAGGCGGCGCTGACACCCAAGGCCACCGATGCCTCCCCGAAGCCCCGCCTCTCGGCGCCGGCGCGCTTCCGACGCTCCGGGACGGCTGGCATCTGGCGACCGAGGGCCGGATCCCGGAGGCCGTCGCAGCCTACGCGAGGGCCCAGAGGCTGGACCCGGCACTACCAGCCATCCGTCCGCGCCTGGAACACGCTGTGCTGGAACGGCAGCATCTGGGGGCACGCGGCCGAGGTCCTGGAGGCCGCGAGCGCGCGGTGGAGCTGGATCCTGGGGACGGAGGGGTGTGGGGGGCCGCGGACTCGCTCGGGCGCTCACCGGCGACCTCGCGGGGCGCGGGCCGACTTCGAAGCGAGCCTGGCCGCCACGCGTCGACGAGGAGCAGGCTCTCCGTCAGGAGTGGACCGACGCGCCCCGGAGGCGTGAACCCCTTCACCCCGGAGCTGCTCGAGGAGCTGCGGGGGCGCTGAGTCCGATTGAGCCACGGTGTGGAGGCGAGGACCTGGATGGTGCTTTCGGTGGCGTGGGTGGCATCGTGTGGACCGGGCGGACGCCTCCGAAGCGGCCGGCGCCGGGCCGAAGCGACGGACCGGGTTCAGCGGAATGCCTGGTGAAGTGAGGCTCATGACCCTGGACCCGGGCCACTTCCACGCGGCGCTCGTGCAGAAGTCGATGTACGAGCAGGTCGATCCCCGCGTCCACGTGTTCGCGCCGGACGGGCCGGACGTGCGGGACCACCTGGCGCGGATCGACGGCTTCAACTCGCGGGCCAAAGAGCCCACGGAGCTGGGTCCAGGTCGTCTACACCGGAGACGACTTCCTCGAGAGGATGCTGGCCGAGAAGCCGGGGAACGTCGTGGTCATCTCGGGCAACAACTCACGGAAGGTGGAGTACATCCGGCAGGCGGTGGCCGGCCGGCCTCAACGTCCTGGCCGACAAGCCGATGGCGATCCGGCCCGAAGACTTCGGTGTCCTCCAGGAGGCGTACCGCACCGCGGAGGCGAAGGGTGTCCTGCTCTACGACATCATGACGGAGCGCTTCGAGATCACCTCGATTCTCCAGAAGCGACTGTCGGAGGTCCCGGCCCTGTTCGGCGATCTGGTGAAGGGGAGCCCGGACGAGCCGGCGGTCTCGAAGGAGAGCGTCCACCACTTCTCCAAGATCGTGGCCGGGCGGCCGTTGAAGCGCCCCGCATGGTTCTTCGACGTCCGGCAGCAGGGGGAGGGCATCGTCGACGTCACCACCCACCTGATCGACCTCGTCCACTGGCAGTGCTTCCCCGGGCAGGTCATCGACCACGAGACGGACATCGAGGTGCTCTCGGCGAGGCGTTGGCCGACCGAGCTGACGCCCGAGCAGTTCGAGCACGTGACCGGACTCGACACCTACCCCGAGTCCCTGGCGGGAGACGTGGGCCCCGACTCGGTGCTGCGCGTGTACGCCAACGGGGAGATCGTCTACCGGGTCAAGGGGGTCCACGCGAAGGTGACGGTGGAGTGGCGCTACGAAGCCCCGGAAGGCACCGGGGACACCCACCGGTCGATCATGCGGGGGACGAAGGCCCACCTCGCGGTGAGGCAGGGGGAGGAGGAGGGCTACCGGGCCACCCTCTACGTGGAGCCGGCGCCGGGGGCGGATCCCGCCGCCTTCGAGTCGGCTCTTCGGGATGCGCTGGTGACGGTGGCCGAAGAGCATCCCGGGGTGGCGGTCGCGTCGGCGTCCTCGGGCTGGAGTGTCGTCATCCCCGACGAGTACAAGGTCGGTCACGAGGCCCACTTCGCACAGGTGACCGAGGCCTACTTTCGCTACCTGGTCGCAGGGGAGCTCCCACCCGAAGAGGTGCCGAACACGCTCGCGAAGTACTTCGTCACGACGCGGGCGCTGGAGCTCTCGCGCCACTAGGGGCCTGAGACAACCCCCCGCATAGCGAGGCTGGCGCGGTGTCGCTATTCCGCGACTCTAGACCGGCCGCGCTATCCGCGCAGCGGATAGGCCCCGATCTCCTCGACCACCTCGGTCACCGCCGTGAGGTTCTCGGGGGGCGTGCCGAGCGCCACCGCGTCTCCGCTTCCCAGGATGATCCCGTCCCCCGGGGCGACGCTCCGCAGGACGTCCCGCGCGTGCTGCGCGGCCTCGTCCCGCGATTTCCGGGTCATGCCCACGCTGTCCAGCCCGCCCACGATGACCTTGTCCGGCCAGGCCCGCTTGGCATCGGCCAGGGTCCAGTCTCCCGCGGGCGGCGGGGCGATGTCGGCGCTGCCGTCCTGACGGCCCTTCCCGATCAGATCGGCCAGACCCCTCAGCTGGCCGCACATGTGAACCAGATAGACCTTGTTCGCCGAATGCAGCAGGTCCGCGTAGACGTCGATGGGCGGCCCCTCGAACTCCTCGTACATCTGGGGAGACACGTAGGAGGTCCCCGTGTTCTCGTACTGGATGCACACCTCGGCGGGGGAGTCCATGATGATCTTCAAGACCTCCAGATTGCGCTCGTGCATGAGATCCATCATGGCCTTCATCTCTTCGGGGTGGTCGGCGAGCATGTAGTAGAACTCGGCGATCCCCATGTGGATGACCAACAGGTGCTGGATGGGCGTGTGGGGTACGGTGGTCGTGGCCAGCCCGCGGTCGCCGATGCGGGCATCCACCGTGCTGAAGGCCTCGAAATCCGGCGCGAACTCCTCGTGCTCGACGAGGTACATGTACGCCTTGATGTCGTCGAGGCTCTTGACCAGGTGCTCGATGGGAAACGGGATGTAGGGGGAGCTCTCCACCATCCTCCAGCGTTCGGTGAGGCTGCCGACCGGCGTGCCGTATGTCCGGCAGACGACGTCGCCCTCGATCCAGCTCTTTCGGGAGATCCCGAGGGGCAACGGAAGCGGCGGGACGTCGACATCGGTGTTCCCGGGCAGCTCGTGGGGGACGAAGACGGACCGGGCGAAGACCGGCACCTTGCGGACCATGACGTCCGCCCCGGTGGCCAGGGCGGCCTCGATCGCGTTCGTCTTCACGCCGGACGCGTAGTAGCCGTCGATCAGGGGCGACCACGGTATCCGGTCCGGCTTCCGCTTCCTCAAGACAGCCAGAAGTCTCTCTCGTGAGTTCATCGGACTACAGCTCCTGCCCAGGGTCCGACTAGGCGACGTACACGGTCTTCACGTTCACGAACTCGCGGATGCCGAAGACCCCGAGCTCGCGACCGTACCCCGACTCCTTGACCCCTCCGAAGGGGAGGCGCGGATCGGACTTGACGAAGGCGTTGACGAAGCACGATCCCGCTTCGAGCTCCTCGCGCGCGATGCGCTCGCCCCGGGCCACGTCCTGCGTGAAGACCGCGGCGCCGAGCCCGAAGACGGTCTGGTTGGCGAGGCGAATCGCCGTCCTCCTCGTCCCGGACCGAGGTGACCGCCGCCACCGGTCCGAAGAGCTCCTCGTCGAAGGCGGGCATGCCCGGCCGAACGTCCACGAGGACGCTGGGGGGGTAGTAGGCTCCCGGGCCGTCGGGCACGACCCCGCCGAGGCGGAGGCGCGCGCCCTTCTCCACGCTGGCTCTGGACCTGCCGATGCAGCTCGTCGCGCAGGTCGCGCCGGGCCTGGGGCCCGACGGTGGTGGCCTCGTCGAAAGGGTCGCCCATGCGCCAGGCCGCGACCCGCTCGACCAGCAGCTCGGTGAACCGCTCGAGGACGGGCGCGACCACGAGAAGCCGCTTGGCGGCGATGCAGCTCTGGCCGGCGTTGATGAGTCGGCCGGTGGCACAGGCCTCGGCGGCCTTCTCCAGGTCGGCGTCCTCGAGTATCAGGTAGGGGTCGGAGCCGCCGAGCTCGAGCACGCTCTTCTTGAGGCAGGCCCCGGCCTTCGCGGCGACGGCCAGGCCGGCGGGCGTGCTTCCGGTGAGGGTGACCGCCGCCACCTCCGGGGCCTCGATGAGGGCGCCCACGCGCGAGGAGGGCACGAGGAGGGTCCGGAAGGCGTCTGTGGGGATGCCGGCGTCGTGGAGGATCTCCTCGATGGCGAGGGCGCAGCCCGAGACGTTGGAGGCGTGCTTGAGGAGGCCCACGTTGCCGGCCATCAGCGCCGGGGCCGCGAATCGGAAGGCCTGCCATAAGGGGAAGTTCCACGGCATCACGGCGAGGATGACGCCCAGCGGCTCGAAGCACACCGAGCTGCGGGTCGCGTCGGTAGGGACCTCCTGGGCTGCCAGGAAACCCTCGGCGTTCTCGGCGAAGTACTCGCAGCCCCAGGCGCACTTCTCGGCCTCGGCCCGGCCCTGGGCGAGGGGCTTTCCCATCTCGAGGGCCATCAGTCGGGCGAGATCGTCGCGTCGCTCGCGGAGCAGCTCTCCCGCCCGCCGAAGCGGGTCGGCGCGCTCCGCGAAGGACGTACGCCGCCACTTCTGGAACGCGCCTCGAGAGGCCTTCAGGATGGCCGCCACCTCGTCGGGCGAGGGTTCGGGGTACTCGGCGATCAGCTCGTCGTTCGTGGGGTTGATGGACTTCATGGCGCCGACATCATACGACGGGCCTCCCCCTGATTGCCCTTTCGTCCCGTCGCGGCCTCGTGCCGCGGCCCCCACCCGGGATCGGAGGCGACCTCGTCAGAGGTGAGGGTGGATCTCCACCTTGAGGCCGGCGGCCCCGCTCGCCTGCGCGTCGAAGGCCTCTCGAAAGCTCTCCAACGGATACGCAGCGACCGTGAGCCGCTCGAGCTCCAGCCGCGGAAGCATGCGCACCGCCCGCTCGTGGGTGTACGGGTTGATCACGGTGCCGATCAGCGTGAGCTCCCTCGCGAAGACCTCGTAGGGACGTAGCCGCGCGACCGCGTCCATCGGCGCGACGCCGAAGAGCAGGATCCGGCCTCCCCGAGCCGCCCGCTCCACGGCCAGCTCGACGGTCGCCGGGGAGCCGACCGCCTCGATCACGAAGTCGAAGCCCTGACCGTCCGTGAGCTCGTCGACCGCCTCACCCCAGCCCTGCTCGGTGGGGTCGAGGGCGTGGTCGGCGCCGAAGTCGAGCGCCGCGGCGCGCCGCTCGGGGTTCGGCTCGCTGACGACGATCGGGGTGGCCCCGGCGAAGCCGCGCGAGCCGCGTCAGGATCAGGCCCGCCGGACCCCCGCCGATGATCAGAAGGGGAGCGCCCGACTCGGGGGCCAGCCGATCCATGCCGTGGATGCAGCAGGCAACGGGCTCGGCGAGACAGCCGATCTCCGGGCCGACGCCCGCTGGCAGCCGGAAGGCGGTGTAGGCCGGCACCACGAGCTGCTCCTCGAGGCCGCCGTCGAGGTGCACCCCGAAGGCGCGCTTCTGCAGGCACAGGTGCTCCCGGCCCAGGCGGCAGTAGCGGCAGCTCTTGCAGTAGACGTGCGGCTCGATCGTGACCAGATCGCCCTCGCGGACCCCGGCGACGTCGCGGCCCAGCGCGTCGACGACCCCGGCGATCTCGTGTCCGAACACCACCGGCCGGGCAGCCGGCATCTCGCCGCGCAGCATGTGGGTGTCGGAGCCGCACAGCCCGACCGCGTGGGGCCGGACCCGGACCTCGCCGTCCCCCGGCTCGGGGGTGGGCAAGTCCTCTAGACGCAGATCATCGGGACCGTGAAATCGGACTGCCTTCATGAGTTGACCCCGCTCAGCCTCGCCAGGTCGATCGGATACCGGCCGTACTCGAGGTTCGTGTCGCACATGGTGCGGACGTTCTCGACCTTCGTGTAGCTGGCGATCGAGTTGCCGCTGGCCAGAAGATAGTTGCCCTGGGGGGCCACGTTCTTCAGCAGGGAGAGCACGTCCTCCCCGACCTTTTCGATGGTCCCCCGGCTCAGGTCGTCGACGTCTACGTTGCCCACGATCTTCGGATGACCCTTGAACCTCTCCTTGAGCTCGACGATGTCCTGGCACGCCGGCTCGATAGGGTTCAGCATGTCGATCCCGAGGTCCACCAGGTCATCCAGCAGTGTTCGGACGTCCCCGTCGGAGTGAAAGCCCCATTTCATCCTGGTCGCCTTGATCGCGTCCGAGATCTTCCGCACGTGCGGCCAGAACCTCTCGCGATACATCTCCGGCGAAAGGAGCGGACCGTTCTTCCCGGCCACGTCATCCGACGTCCAAACCACGTCGAAACCGATCTCGGCGAAGACCGGGACGTTCCGCGCCGTCCACTCCGCGTACTTCCGCATCAACGCCTCGACCATGTCGGGATCGTCGACGAGCTGCAGGAAGAAGTGCTCGAAGCCCATCGCCAGATAGGTAGCGCTGATTCCGCAGCGTGTGTGCACGACCGAGGCGTAGGCGTTCGCGTGACAGACCTCGACGAACTCACGCAGGGGCCGCTTCGCCTCCTCCGTTTCGAGGTCCGGAATCTGGAACGCCTCCACGTCTTCCCATGTCTTGATCTTGCCGTCGCTGAAGAACAGGATCTGATCCCGACCTGGCGACTTGACCGCGGGGATCGGGGGCAGGTGGCAGTAGACGAGGTTGTCCCGGTGCAGGATCTCGTTGACCCGTAGCTGATCGTTGATGTCGTTGGTCAGGTACTCACCCGATTCGAAGCTGTCGCCAGGCGCGAGCGGCCGGCCCAGCAGCCTGCAGATCCACGGGTAGTCGATCGACACCTCGAAGTAGGGCACGCGGTCGGGCCTCTCGCCGGCCAGGACGCAGTGCACCCGTTCTCGTGGAGTCATGTCGCTCAAGATCCCGAGATCCTCCCCCTGGATCGGCTCGCGCCGCTCAGCGCCTGTGAGAAGGCCAACACCTGCCCTTTCTACCAGAGAACGACCAGGTTCACGTACGCCACGACGAGGATGAAGATGAGCGCCCATGGGCCGCTCCGTGCGTACCAGGGGCGCGCTGACGCCTCGCCCACGGCGAGAACAGAGGCGCTGCGTAGCGTCGCGTCAAGCCACGTACCCGCCGTGGCATCCAGCCGAGGCGGCGCGTCGGGCCTCGCGCGGTCACGTTCCCGGAACGAGTAGAGGAGCGCCCCGATCCGCTCCCGCGGCTCCCATCCGAGAACCGCGGTCACCGCCAGCATCGCGCCGCTGGTGACGGTGATGCTCCAGACGTACGCCCACCAGCTGTTCGTCCACACCGAGGGCAGCGGCCAGCCGAGCCGCTGCCCCAGGAGCGAGCTCAGACCATAGGCGATCCCCGCGACCAGGCCCACCGCCCCCGATCGGCGATGGACGCGGGTGAGCGTGCCCATCAGGTAGACGGTGAAGAGCGGTATCACCGCCACGCTCGTCAGCCGCATGTAGAAGGTGATCATCCCCTGCCCGAGGAACGGGACGTAGCCGAAGGAGGCCAGGATCGTGCAGACCGTCAGCATCCGTGAGACGCGGAGGTAGTGCCGGTCGTCACCCCCCTTGACGAGGAAGCGGGCGTAGACGTCGCGGGTCAGGACCGCGGCCAGGGCCGAGCCGATCGAGTCGTAGGTGGAGAGTGCTCCCGCCAGCAGTCCGGCCAGGACCAGGCCAAGGAGGCCCGGCCCGAGGTAGCGCAGCAGCAGCATGGGGTAGAGGGCATCCCCCGATTCCAGGTCGGGGAAGAGCCCGTGCCCGAGGACCCCGAGAGTGATGTTGAAGCCCATGACGACGACGGTCACCGTGCTGGCCAGGAGCGCAGCGGTTCTCAGGTCCCAGATCGAGCGGGCAGCCAGCATGCGCATGGCCTGCGACTGGTTGACCACGGCGTACGCGGCCATGGCCACGATCCAGCCGAAGACCATGAGCGCCGCCGGCACCCCATCGGTGGTGCGCCCGCCGACGTGCATCAACTTCTCCACGAGCTGGGGATCGTGAGCCGCGAGCCGGGCCTCGAGCCCGCTCCAGCCGCCGACGTCGCCCCAGACGACGAACCAGAGGATCCCCGCCGCCGCGATCATGAAGACCGACTGGATCGCGTCGGTGACGGCCACCGCCTTGAGTCCGCCGAGCGCGGTGTAGATGGCGGCGCTGAGCGCGATCGCCGCCACGAGGGCCCAGGTCTTCTCTCGCCCCAGGCCGGTGACGGTGGAGAACGTGAGGAACAGGGAGAACGCGACGTTGCCGAGGACGTTGGTCCGGTACTGGAGCTGGATCAGCGCGCTCAGCAGACGCGCCGTCGGCCCGAAGCGGTACTCGAGGTACTCCGCGTTCGTGAACATCCCGGTGCGGTAGACGGGGATCAGGATCACGAACGTCACGAGGAACCAGCCAATGGGCAGCCCCAGCCACCAGGTCGCCAGGTTGGAGATACCGTACTGGAAGGCACCACCCAGGATCGCGACGTAGTCGCTGCTGTCGATAGCTGTGGCGAACAGCGAGAGACCGACGATCCACCAGGGGAGGCTCCGCGCCGCAAGGAACCAGTCGGAGGTCGTCCGGGTGCCCCGGGCGAGAGAGAGCCCGTACAGCACGATGGCCCCGTTGACGGCGGCGACGATCAGCCAGTCGACAGTGGTCACGGAGCCGTGCCGCTGCCCCGCTCGTCGGCACCGCGGGTGCTCTGGATTGCCCGGATGTGCCGTCGGGCCGGCTCGCACGGCGGCCGGCCGGGGGGGCGCCACGGCCGGGGGGAGCGGCGGGTTCGCGGCGCTCGGGCGCGTGGCATGGACGAAGCCTACCTGAAGACCTCCCGGTTGCGCCTCACTCCCGGCTCCGCCCGGCCACCCGATTCGTGTAGGCTGGGCAGCGGCCGTTGGGCCTCGCCGTGCCGCGTCACCGCCGCCAGGGATCCGGCGTCGCGGCGGAGGGATCCATGGAACCGTCCCCCGAGCCATCGAAGGTCGTCTGCATCGGCTCGTCGACCTACGACTACATCGCGGTCGTGCAGGGCGCGATCGCTCCCGATGTGCGGCTCCCGGCGCGGGACATGCTCCAGGGGTTCGGCGGCCCCTCGGCCACCGCGGCGGTGGCCCTGGCCCGGCTCGGCGTGCCCGTCAGCTTCGTCGGCGGCCTGGGCGATGACGAGCAGGGGCGCGCCATTCGCCACGGGTTGGAAAGAGAGGGGGTCGAGGTCTCGGGGCTGCACGTCGTTCCGGGTGACCGCAGCGCCTCCAGCGTGGTCGTGATCGACGCGGCGACGGGCCGGCGGGCCATCGCCGCCTTCGCCGGGGCGACCCTGGCCCCAGCGCTGCGGCCCGAGGACCTCGAGCGCTGCGCGGCAGCGCAGTGGGTCCACGTGGACCAGGCCGGCTATCCGGCCCTCGCTGCGCTGCGGCGGGCGGGGATCCGGACCCCGGT
This sequence comes from uncultured Acidobacteriota bacterium, assembly GCA_963700695.1. Taxonomy (GTDB): domain Bacteria; phylum Acidobacteriota; class Vicinamibacteria; order Fen-336; family Fen-336; genus JAJDNS01. Next base: position 109,342 of record CAVOYO010000007.1, read on the forward strand.
CTCGCTGGACGCGGGCAACCCCGTTCCCGGCCTCGATCTCGCCGACATCACCCTCTACTCTCCGACCGAGACCGCGCTCCGGGCCGCGTTCGAAACCGAAGACTCCCGCGAGGCGCTCCGCCGCGCGCTGGCTGCCGGGGCCCGGGCCGTGGTCGTGACGCGAGGAGCGGCGGGGAGCATCGCCGCGGAAGCGGACGAGGCCACGGACGGAGGCGTCCGCTTCTCCTCGGCGCCCGTGCCGGACGTCGGCGAGGTCGTGAGCACCCTGGGCGCCGGCGACGTCTTCCACGGTGCGCTCCTGGCTGCGCTCACCGGAGGGCGGAAGCTCCCGGAGGCGCTCCACTACGCCAATGCGGCCGCGGCCCTCTCCTGCCGCGCCCTCGACGGCCGCAGCGGCATCCCCGGAGCCGCGGAGGTCGAAGCGCTCCTCACCCGCCGGCGACCCGGCGGGTGAGGCGCCCCTCAGGGCGCGGAGCTCGCCGAGTTGATCTCGAAGGCGTGGCGGCCGAGGAGCGGCCCGCCCCGCCGCCGAGCGAATGACCGCCGGGGGCCCCGGGCGTGCGTTGCTATACTGCCGCGTGTGGAGACGATCCCGTGGCGATCGAGAGGGATCTTCCTCGTCCCGATCCTGCTGGCCGCGGCCCTGCGCTTTCCGGGCCTCGCCGAGCGCCCGATGCACGCCGACGAGGCCGTTCACGCGGACAAGTTCGGGACCCTGTTGGAAGACGGGCGCTTTGCCTACGATCCCTCGGAGTACCACGGCCCCACCCTGTACTACCTGACCCTGCCCGCGGCCTGGCTCCAGGGGGCCCGCCGGTACGTCGAGATCGACGAAGTCACCCTGCGCGCCGTTCCCGCCGTGCTCGGGTTGCTGCTCGTCGCTGCACCCCTCGGGGCGAGAGGCTTCTTGGGGTGGCCCGGCGCGGTCATCGCCGCCCTGCTGACCGCGATCTCCCCGGCCATGGTCTTCTACAGCCGCTACTACATTCACGAGATCCCGCTCGTCCTCTTCACCTTCGGCGGGCTGCTCGGAGCGTGCTGGTATCTGCAGAAGCACGGCGCGTTGCCAGCGCTGCTGACGGGCGTGTGCGTGGGGCTGATGCACGCCACCAAGGAGACTGCCCCTCTCGCGCTGGGGGCGATGGCCCTCGCGCTGGCGCTGATCTTGCTTATCGAGCGCCGACGGCACCGCCTGCCCCCCCACCCGATTCGCCGCACCGTCCGGCGCCGGGATGGTGTGCTGGCGCTCGTCGTGGCCGTAGTGGTGTCCAGCGTGCTCTACTCGTCGTTCACCGCCAACCCCGTGGGCCTCGTGGACTCGGTGCGGTCCTATTGGATCTGGCTGGGTCGAGCCGGCTCCGACCCCTGGCACATCCACTCCTGGGACTACTACCTGCGCCTGCTGATCCATTTCCCGGCCCGCGGCACACCGGTGTGGACCGAGGCACTCATCCTTGTGCTGGCGGCCGCGGGGGCCGCAGCCGGCTGGAGCAAGAGGGGAGTCCCGGGGACGGACCCAAAGGTCCTCCGCTTCCTGTCGCTCTACACCCTCCTGCTGGTGGTGGCCTACGCGGCGATCCCCTACAAGACCCCATGGAACCTCCTGGCTTTCCTGCACGGGATGATCCTCCTGGCCGGCGTCGGCGCCGTCTGGCTGGTGAGGGCCGTCCGAGGCCCCGCGGCCCGGGCGGTGATCTCGATGGTGCTGGTCGCGGCGGCGGCGCACCTCGCCTGGCAGGCCTTCGCCGGGAGCTTCCGCTTCGCCGCCGATCCCCGCAATCCGTACGTCTATGCCCACACCGGAACCGACGTGTTCCCGATCGTCGGGCGCCTGAAGGAGCTGGCCCGGGCCCACCCGGACGGCTCGTCCATGCCCCTGCAGATCATCAGCCGGGAGAACCTCTGGCCCCTGCCCTGGTACCTCCGCGGGCTTTCCGGAGTCGGCTGGTGGAACGGGGTCTCCGACGAGGCAGAGAACGCCCCGGTCATCGTCGTGACCCCCGAGATGGAGGCGGCCCTCGTGAGGAAGCTCTACGACCTCCCGCCCCCCGGAGAGCGCGAGCTGTACATGAGCATCTTCGAGGAGCCCGTCGAGCTTCGTCCGCAGGTCGAGCTGCGCGGCTATGCGGCGAAGACCCTGTGGGACGATTTCCGCCGGCTCGATGTCCATCTGCCCGCGCCTCCTCCCCCCGCCCCCCGGCCATGAAGGCGGAAGAGCCCGTCGGCGCCACCCTCGCCCTCGGCGATGCCGCGGCCGGCCTCGACGCGCATCGCTTCTCTCACGCGGCGATGGCCACGGTGTTCGAGGTCATCTGCACCCACGACGACGGGGGCTACGCCGGCCAGGCGGCCCAGGCCGCCTTCGACCTGGTCGACCGGCTGGAGCGCGAGCAGAGCCGGTTCATCGCCAACAGCGACGTCTCGCGCATCAACGTCCTGGCCGCGGGGCAGACGACCCGGGTGAGCCCGGAGACGATGGAGTGCCTGGAGATCGCCCGCCGCATGCACGACTTGACCGGCCGGGTCTTCGACATCTCGATCGGCTCGGGACTGGAGCAGCTCGAGCTCGCCCCCGACGAGCTCATCGTTCGCGCTCGGGGCGACGGGGTCCGGCTGGATCTGGGCGGCGTCGGCAAGGGCTACGCCGTCGACCGCATGGCCGAGCTGCTGGACGAGTGGGAGATCCGAAACGTCCTCATCCACGGGGGTTTCAGCTCGGTTCTCGCCCGGGACGCGCCACCGGGTCGCGACGGGTGGCCTCTCACCCTGACCGCGCCCGGCCCCGGGGACGACGGGATTCGGATCCGGGTCTCCGCCCGGCAAATGGCCCTCAGCGCTTCGGGCACTCAGAAGGGGGATCACGTCCGGGATCCGCTCGCCGGCCGACCGGTGCAAGGTCGAGCGGCCTGGGCGGCCCTCTCCTGCCCCACCGGGACGGATTCGGCCGCTGAAGGAGAGTGGCGCGACGCCGTTCGGTCGCCGGCGGCCGTTGCCGAGGCCCTCTCGACCGCGTTCATGATCCTGCCCGTGGACGAGATCGCGAAGCTGTGCCGGGGAGGCCCGGGACTCGAGGCCTGGCTCGTCCGGGAGCCGCCGGCCGACCGAGAATCCGGGAGTCTCGTCCATGTCCGCGCGGGAGGGCTGAGCGCATAGAATACGGTCACCTGGATCAGATGACTCTCTCGCCGGAGAGACCAAGAGAAGGACGATGACCCCATGACACGACACACTGAACCCGCTCGAATCGCCGGGCCCTCTTCCCGCCGCATCGCGGCCATCGGGATCGCCGCGGTGTGCCTCTGTGCCTTCGCCGCCGCGGCGGGCGCCCAGGGGGCCGACAAGCTGGCCCCGATCCCCATCGAGCTGCCGACACCGATGTTCGAGGGCACGCCGCAGAACCTCGCGGTCCCCAACCTCCAGACGCCTCTCGGGCGGCCGCGCGATCCGTTCCTCGCTCCCGCCGGCGTCACCAACGTCGCCCCGGACAAGGTCGTGACCGCCAGTGACATGGAGCCGATCATCGGCGAGCTCGACCAGGTCAACGACGGCGACAAGGCCGGGTCCGAGGGCAGCTTCGTCGAGCTGGGCCCCGGGGTGCAGCACGTCACCCTCGACCTGGGGGCGCTGCACGAGATCTACGCCATCTTGTTCTGGCACTTCCACAAGACGGCGCGCGTCTACCTCGATGTCGTCGTCCAGGTGGCCGACGATGCCGAGTTCACGAAGAACGTCCGCACCCTCTTCAACAACGATCACGACAATCAGTCGGGGCTGGGCGCGGGCCAGGACATGAACTACGTCGAGACGGCCGAGGGCAAGCTCGTCGACGCCAAGGGCTCGCGGGCGCGCTACGTCCGTCTGTACAGCAACGGCAACAACGCCAACGACCTCAACCACTATGTCGAGGTCGAGGTCTTCGGCCGCCCGGCGAAGTAGGAGAGAAGCATGGCCCGCGAAGACGACAAGGACCAGGAAGGCAGTCCGGGCAAGGGCCTCGGCATGAAGCTCGATCGCCGAGACGTGCTCCTCGGGCTGTCCACCGTCCCGGCGCTGGGCCTCTTCGGCCATGCCTGGCGCAAGCAGCGCGGGTACGAGCAGGCGCAGAAGGAGGACGCGAGCACCGACGCGCCGGCCGCGCCCACCGACGTCTCCGAGATCAACGTGGCCCTTCTCGGGGCGGGAGCCCAGGGGCAGGTGCTGCTCGACTCCATGCTGAGGATCCCCGGGGTGCGCTTCCGGGCGGTGTGCGATATCTGGACGGAGTACAACCAGAAACGGGTCGTGCGGATGCTCAAGAAGTACGACTTCGACGTCAACGGGTACGAAGACCACCGGGAGATGCTCGACAACGAGAAGGACCTCGACGCGGTCATCGTCGCCACCCCCGACTTCTGGCACGCCCCCCACACCATCGACTGCCTCGATGCCGGCAAGCACGTGTACTGCGAGAAGGAGATGTCGAACACCCTGGAGGGGGCCCGGAGCATGGTGCTCGCCGCCCGCAAGAGCGGGAAGCTGCTCCAGATCGGGCACCAGCGGCGCAGCCACCCGCGCTACCTGCACGCCTACAACAAGCTGCTGCAGGAGGCGCGGCTGCTCGGGCGGATCGTCACCGTCAACGGTCAGTGGAACCGCGCGGTGTCGCCGGACATCGGCTGGCCGGCGCGCTACGCGATCCCCGACGCGCGCCTGAAGAAGTACGGGTTCAAGTCCATGCCCCAGTTCCGCAACTGGCGCTGGTACAAGGGTCTCGGGGGAGGACCGATCGTCGATCTCGGCTCACACCAGATCGACATCTTCAACTGGTTCCTCGGCGTCAACCCGTCGCACGTGGTGGCGAGCGGCGGCCTCGACTACCACGACCCCGCGACCCACGAGTGGTACGACACCGTGATGACCGTCTACGAGTTCGATACGGCAGCGGGGAAGGCCCGGGCCTACTACCAGACCCAGACCACCAACGGCAGCCAGGGGTACTTCGAGAACTTCATGGGCGACCAGGGCACACTGGTCATCTCCGAGTCGGAGGCGGCCAACTCGGGATACGTGTACCGCGACCCCAACGCCCCCGCGTGGGACGAGTGGGTGCAGCGGGGCTACGTCTCGGCGCCGAAGCTCCAGGAGATCGGAGCGAAGGACGAAGAGGCGGTGCTGGATGTCCGCGAGTCCGTGTCGCCTGACCAGCACACCATCCCGGTCGTGCTCCGCGATCCGTACCACCAACCGCACCTGCAGAACTTCTTCGACGCCATCCGCGGCACGGCGACGCTGAACTGCCCTCCCGAGATCGGATACGAGACGGCGGTCACCGTGCTCAAGGTGAACGAGGCGATCGACGCGAAGCAGCGGCTGTCGTTCCGGCCGGAAGAATTCGAGGTCTGAGGCGGCCCCCGAGGGTCGCAGGGGTGGACATGAACAAGGGAACGCTCTCCACTGCGCAGATGGTCACCGTCGTCGTTCTGCGAGTCCTGATCGGCTGGCACTTCCTCTACGAGGGCCTGTCGAAGCTGACGTCGGACGGCTGGTCGGCCAAGGGCTTCCTCCTGCAGGCACGCGGGCCCCTCGCGGAGGTCTTCCGCTGGATGGCCGCCGACCCGGAGCGCCTGGAAATCGTGAACCAGCTCAACGTGTGGGGGCTCACCCTCATCGGGCTCGGGCTCATCCTCGGCTGCCTCACCCGACTCGCCAGCGCCGCCGGCATCCTCGTCATACTGCTGTTCTACCTGTGCAACCCCCCCTTCGTCGGCTACTTCTACTCGATCCCCACAGAGGGGAGCTACCTGATCGTCAACAAGAACCTCGTGGAGCTGGCCGCGCTGGCCGTCGTCCTGGTGACCGGCAGCGGCCGCGCCGCGGGCCTGGATCGAATCATCCACGGCCTGCTCGAGAAGCGCGATCGCCCCACCGAAGCGTGATCACACAAAGAACCGTCGTCCTGGAGAAAAGAGGAAAGCGATGAAGGACAAAACCACTTCCGAGCAGCCCGGCATGACCCGCCGGGAAGTCATCAAGACGGCCTCGCTAGCCTCGCTCGCGGCCGCGATGCCGGGTGGGGTGTTCGCCGCCGGTGCCTCCGAGCGCATCCGCGTCGGCGTCATCGGCTGCGGCGGTCGCGGCACCGGGGCGGCCATCGACAGCATCAACGCCTCCCCCGACGTGGTCATCGCGGCCATGGGCGACACGTTCGCCGATCAGCTCGAGTGGTCGATGGGACGGCTGAAGGAGAAGGTCCCGGCCGACCGGCTCGTGGTCACGCCCGAGACGTCATTCAGCGGCCTGGACGCCTACGAGAAGGTCCTGGCCACCGACGTCGAGGTCGTGATCCTCGCCGCCCCGCCCTTCTTCCGCCCGGCGCAGCTGAAGGCCGCGATCGAGGCCGGCAAGCACGTCTTCACCGAGAAGCCGGTGGCAGTGGACCCGGCCGGCGTGCGCTCTGTCATCGCCACGTCGGAGCTGGCCGCGAAGAAGGGGCTGGGCATCGTCGCCGGCACCCAGCGCCGCCACCAGGCCCACTACCTCGAGATCATGAAGCGCGTGCACGGCGGCGACATCGGCGAGATCGTGGCCGGGCAGTGCTACTGGAACATGGGCGCCCTGTGGGTCGAGAGGGCCGCGACAGAACTGGGCCGACCGCATCGTCAAGAAGTGGTCGGACATGGAGTGGCAGATCCGCAACTGGCTGTTCACGGGCTGGTGCGGAGGCGACCACATCGTCGAGCAGCATGTCCACAACCTCGATGTCATGAACTGGGCCTTCGGCGCCCACCCGGTCCAGGCCACCGGCATGGGCGGTCGGGCGGCGCGGACCGGCCCGCAGTACGGCAACATCTACGACCACTTCGCCGTCGACTACGAGTACCCGAACGGGGCCCGGGTGATGAGCATGTGTCGCCAGACGGCGGGGGCCGCGGAGAACGTCTCCGAGCGCGTCGTGGGCACCAAGGGCTTCACCTACTCCGACAGCGCGGACGGCTACATCAAGGGAGACAATCCCTGGAGCACCGACGTGGCTTCGCCCAACCCCTACGTCGTGGAGCACGCCGACCTCATCGCCAGCATCCGGGCGGGCAAGCCCCTGAACGAGGGACGGCAGGTCGCGGAGAGCTGCCTGACCGCGATCATGGGTCGGATGAGCGCCTACACCGGACGCGCGCTGAGCTGGGACTGGGTCATGAACGCCTCGAAGCTCGACCTCACCCCGCCCCACATGGAGTTCAAGGAGCTACCGCCGCTTGAGGTGCCGATCCCGGGCGAGACGCCGCTGGTCTGAGCCGGATCCTCGCATGATCGCGCCTCTCTGGGTCGTTCCGAAACTAGCCCGTCTCCAGGCCTCGCGGGCGTTCGATGTGAAACACCTCCCGCAGGTCGCTCGAGATGGGGCTGTCATCGGGGTTCGACGGCATGATCTCTCGCATGTGCCGCCACCATCGGCGGCAGATCTCGGTCGAGGCGATGGCCTTCCACCGTTCCTCGTCCTCGATCTCGGCGCAGGCGAAGAGATCGCTCGAATCGGGGTCGAGGAAGATCGAGTAGCGCACGACTCCGTGGTCGAGCAGGGTCTGCTCCATCTCTCGCCAGATTGACCGGTGTCGGCGCTCGTACTCGGCCTGCTGGTCCGGGTTCACGGACATCCTGAACGCCTTGCGGATCATCCGTCCCTTTCTACCGTGTCCGCTGCCAGTCCATGCCCGCCAGGTGGTCCTCCAGCTCCTGCCAGAGCGCCTCCATGTCACACCGCATCACCAGCAGATCGTGCTTCTGCCCCCGGACATCCCGGACGTGAGCGGGAAGGACGCCCTCCTCCCGAAAGCCGAGCTTTCGGAAGATGCTCTGCGCCCCCACCTGGGGCCGCATCATCTCGACGACGATCTCCTTGACCTTCTCGGCGGCGGCCAGCTGATAGAGCTCTCGCGCCATCAGCAAGCCGAGGCCTTTCCGCTGGTAGGGGCGGGCCACGATCAGTCTCAGCTCGCCCACGTCCTCCTTCCACCCCGGACCCCGTAGCTCCAGTGCCCCGTCGGCGACGATGCTGTCATCCAGGATCGCAACGAGTCGTCTGACGCCGCCGGCTTCCATGAGACGGATCCGGCGCTGGACAACCTCCAGCTTGGAGGTGTCCGCCCTCAGGTACGCGCGGTCTTCTTCCGGCAGCGATTTGAAGAATGCGACGGATCGGTCCAGGTCGTCGGCCTTCATCGGACGGATGAGGACCTCGGTGCCGTCCTTCAGCTTCACGAGGTTCTTCATGGGACCCTCCCCCGTGGTGCACGGCGACACGGACGGCCCCCGACCCGGTCCGGCCGGCCAGGAGCGAGGTCGGCCCCTGTCGCGTGTGCCTGTGCCGCCAATGCTCTGCCGGATTGCCGATCCGTGCAAGCGGCTTCCGGCGACCAAAATCGGGTCGGGCTCGCGGGCGAGACGTCCCTAGGACGCGAAGCGCGCCGAGCCGATGTCGAAGTCGTTCTTCCCGGAGCGATCGCGGCCCCGCACCAGCCGGATCGGCATGGTCGAGAAGTCCACGATGATGTCGGGGTTCGAGATGCTACGGTCGAAGACGGACGTGGACGGCATGTAGCGCAACACGAAACCGGCCCGGCGCCGCCAGGAGCGGTTGGGCGGCGAGCCGTGCACGAGGTGCACGTCGTGAAGGGAGAGCTGTCCGGCCTCGAGCTCGTCGTAGCGGGCCCGACCCAGGTCCACCTGGTCCGCGTCGAGCACCTGGTTGAGCGCCAACTCGCCCCGGGAGTCGGTGTGGTGGGTGTAGAGCGTCTTCGACGCGTGTGAGCCCGGCACCCAGCCCATGGCCCCGTTCTCCAGGGTGACGTCGTCCAAGGCCACCCAGACGCTGCACGTCGCCAGTGGGCGGACAGGCCAGTAGTGCCCGTCCTGGTGCCAGGGGACCTCGCGCCCCTCCCCGGCCGGCTTGCAGAAGAGGTGGCTGCTCCACAGGATGATGTCCGGCCCGATCGCCCCCTCCACGAGATCGAGGATCTCCTCGTCGCAGGCGAAGTCCAGAAAGGCTGGGTCCCCCCGCACCCCGTCGCGGCCCGCCCGGTCGAGGTGCGGGTTGATCAGCCGCTCGCCGCGCACCCCGGGGTTGGCCTCGACCACGGCGTCCACCGCTCTGCGCAGCTCGTCCAGCCGAGTCTGCGGAAGGCGGTAGCCGGGCACGACGAGGCCGTCCCGACGATAGGTCTCGATCTCGCTGGCACTGAGTCTCATCACTCCACCCCCAGGTAGCTGCGGCGGACCCGTTCATCCCGGAGCAGATTCTCCGCGCGGTCGCGCGCAACGATCTCGCCGAGCTCCAGGACACAGCCGCGATCGGCCAGCTCCAGGGCCATCTGCGCGTTCTGCTCCACGAGCAGGATCGTCGTCCCCCGCTTCGCGATCTCGGCGATCGCCGCGAACATCTGCCGGACCAGGATCGGCGCCAGGCCGACCGACGGCTCGTCCATCAGCAGCAGGCGTGGCCCGGCCATCAGGGCCCGGGCGATGGCGACCATCTGTTGCTCGCCGCCGCTCAGCGTCCCGGCCTCCTGACGCGAACGCTCCGCGAGCCGGGGAAACAGCTCCTGCACCTCGGCGAGATCGCGAGCGACGCCGGCGCGGTCGCGACGCCGGTGGGCGCCCATCTCGAGGTTCTCGAGCACGGTGAGATGGGGGAACAGGTGCCGCCCCTCCAGCACGTGGCCGATCCCCATCCGGGCGATCGCGTGGGGCGGGCGTCCTCGGAGGCTCTCGCCGCCGAACAGGATCTCCCCTCCGGTCGCCCCGACCAGACCCGAGGTGCAGCGCAGGGTCGTGGTCTTGCCGGCACCGTTGGCGCCCACCAGGGCGACCACCTCCCCCTCCTCGACGTCGAGATCGACGCTCCGGAGCGCGGGCACGCCCCCGTAGTCGCAGCGCAGGCCGCGGATCTCGAGCAGCTTCACCGGCGCGCTCCCCAGGTACGCCTCGAGCACCTTCGGGTCCGACTGGACCTCCGCGGCCGAGCCTTCGGCGATCTTCACGCCGTGGTCGAGGACGCTCACCCGGTCGGCGATGCCCATGGCGAGCTTCATGTCGTGCTCCACGAACAGCACCGTGACTCCCCGGTCGCGGATCGCGAAGATGATGCGCTTCAGCGCCTGCTTCTCCGAGGCGTTCAGCCCGGCTCCCGGCTCGTCCAGGAGCACCAGCCGGGGGCGGCTGGCCAGCGCGCGCGCGATCTCGAGGAGCCGCTGCTCGCCGTAGGCGAGAACACTTGCCCGGGCCTCACGCTTCCCCTCGTCGAGGCCCGGCATGACCAGGGCCAGAAGCTCCCGGGCCTCGGCCCGGGTGCGCTCGTCCTCGCGCCGCGCCCCCGGCGTCCCGAGCGCGGCCGGCAGCGAGGCCCGTCCGCAGGCGTGCGTGCATCCCCACCATCACGTTCTCGAGGACGCTCATCTCCCCGAACACGCTCACGAGCTGGAAGGTGCGGGCGATCCCGGCGCGGGCGACTTCGTGGGGCGGACGCCCGTCGATGCGAGCGCCGTTCATCAGGATACGCCCGGCGCTGGGGGCGAGGGCGCCGCTGATCATGTCGAATAGGGTCGTCTTGCCGGCCCCGTTCGGGCCGATGAGCCCGTGGATCGAGCCCTCGGCGACGTCGATGCTGCAGCCGTCGATGGCGGTCAGGCCTTCGAACCGCTTCGTCACCTCGGCCACGCGCAGAAGCATCGGCCCGCTACCCCGCCGCTCCCGGCGAGCGAGCCCGGCGGCGGCGCGGCGTCCCGCAGCACGCCGGCGAGCCCTCTCGGCATGAAGAACAGCACCCCGATGATCATCAGGCCGTAGATGGCCATCTGGGCCTGACCGAACACCTGGAGGTACTCGAACAGGAAGATCACGATCAGCGTCCCCAGGATCGGACCCAGCAGCGACCCCGCGCCGCCCAGCAGCACCATGGTCAGGAACGAGACCGACTGCTCGAGGGAGAAAGTCTCCGGGCTCACGAAGCGGATCAGGTGGGCGTAGAGCGCGCCGCCGACACCGGCGTAGAAGGCCCCGATCGCGAAGGCCAGCACCTTGTACCGCTGCACGTCGATCCCGCACGCGGCGGCGGCGCGGGGGCTCTCCCGGATGGCGACGAACGCCCGGCCGACGCGCGAGTCGACGAGACGGGCCTTGACGGCCAGGAGAGCCGCCACCGAGAGCAGGATGACGTAGAAGTACGTGCGATTCGTGTCGAAGGCCATCGGCCCGACCTCCAGCTTCGGGACGGACACGATTCCGTCCGGGCCGCCGGTCAGCTCGCCGCCGTTCAGCAGCAGCAGACGGACGATCTCACCGAAGCCGATGGTCACCATGGCCAGGAAGTGGTGGACGAGCTTCACCGAAGGCACGGCGATCAGCGCACCGCAGAGTGCGGCGGCCAGGGCGGCCAGCGGGATGCTCAGAATCACCGGCACGTCCAGGCGCGCGCTCAGGAGCGCCGAGCCGTAGGCGCCGATGGCGTAGAAGCCGGCCTGGCCGATCGAGATCTGGCCGGAGTAGCCGTAGACGATGTCGAGGCCGGAGTTCACGATGACGTAGATGCCGGCCAGGTTCAGGAGCAGGATCCAGTAGATCTGGTTGGAGAGGACCAGTGGGAGCGTCGCCGAGGAGCAGCAGGGCGACGGCCCACCAGGCCCTCGACAAGCGTGCTCGCCCTGCCGAACTCAATCGAGCACCGGGACCCGCAGGAAGCCGCGGGGGAGCACGAACAGCACCAGCAGCAGTACCGCGAAGATGATCACGTCCTTGGCCGCCGAGCTGACATACCCGGCGGCGAGGGTCTCGACGAGGCCCAGGAAGAGACCGCCCAGGATCGCGCCCGCGATCGAGCCGTAGCCCCCGACCACCGCCGCCGCGAAGCCCTTCAGGCCGATCAGAAGGCCCATCGAGGACTGCACGCCGTAGATCGGCGCGATCAGGACGCCCGCGAGCCCCGCCAGGGCCGACGAGAGGCCCCAGGTCAGGGCCACCGTCCACGGGACGTCGACGCCCAGGGCGGCGGCGCCGATCCCGTCCTGCGCGGCGGCGCGGAGAGAGCGCCCCATCCCGGTCCGGTGCAGGAACACGTGGAGGAAGGCCATGGAGGCCAGCGACACCGCGACGATCCAGAGGTTCTGGGGGACCAGGTGGAGCCCGGCGAGCTGGAACGGCGAGTCCCCGAAGACGGAAGGGAAGTTGAAGACCTCGCTGCCCCAGGCGAGCATCGCCCCGTTGCGGAGGAAGATCGACAGGCCGATCGTGACCAGCACGATGTGGATGACTCCGCTGCCCCGGCGCTGTAGCGGGCCGATCACGAGCCTCTCGGTGAGCACCCCCAGCGCGAACATCACCGCCAGCGTGCCGAGGAAGGCGATGGGGAAGGGGGCACCGAGCAGGACGTGCAGCGTGTAGGCGACGAACGCCCCGAGCATGAAGTACTCGCCCTGGACGAAGGTCATCAGGCCGGAGGCGCTGTAGATGAGGCTGTAGCCGAGCGCGATCAGGCCGTAGATCGAGCCGAGCGTGACGCCTCCGACGACGAGCTGAAGGAAGAACTCCAGTGTCTCTGTTCCTGCCCGGCCGCGGGTCCCGCTTCGACGTGGCGGCCGTCTTCGATCCGATAGACCCGGGTCTCGTGGATCCCCTCGCCCGCGTGCCCCGTGAAATCGAACACTCCGGCGATCCCGCGGAGGCCCTCCATCCCATGGATCGCGTCCGCGATGGCCTCTCCCGTCGAGGCGGCCGGCGCGGCGGATCGCCTCCGCGATGATCTGCACCGCGTCGTAGCCGCGGTAGGCGTTGTCCGAGGCCGGCATCGCTCCGAAGGCGGCCAGGTAGCGCTCCAGGAACGAGCGGGTCAGCGGGTCCCCGGCCAGCTCCGGGGATTCTGGGACCAGGTACTGAGCCGCGAGGACGACGCCGTCGGCGGACTCGCCGGCCACCTCGAGGACCTGGGCCATCGTGTACCCCTCCGCCCCCAGCACGGGTCCCGAATAGCCGGCCTGGCGGAGCTGCTTCGTGACCGCCCCCAGGTCGTCTCCCAGCGCCCACAGAAACACCGCGTCCGGGCTTTCGGCCAGGATCCGAGCGAACTGTCCGGTGAAGTCCCGGTCTCCGTGGGTGAACGACTCCCGGGTGACGATCTCGAGACCGTGCTCGCGGGCCAGCTCGGCGAAATCGTTTGCACCGGTGGTGCCGTACTCGTCGTTGCCGTGCAGGATGGCGATCCGGTCGAGTCCGTTCCCCCGTGCGTAGAGGGCCAGCTGCTTCACCGCCAGAGCGCTGTTGCCCAGCGAGCGAAACAGGTAGCGGTATCCCTGCTGCAGCCAGCCCGGAGAGGTTCCCGAGCCGACGGTCGGGGTCCGGAACTCCTCGAGGATCGGTGCGGCGGCGAGGATGTTCCCGCTGTGGAGCGATCCGACGATGGCGCTCACCCGGTCCCGGGTCACGAGCCGGAGCGCGGACTTGACGGCCTGCTCCGGCGAGGAGCGGTCGTCGTACTCGACGAGCGTCAGCGGCTTGCCGAGCAGCCCCCCCGAGGCGTTGATCTCGTCGATGGCGATCCGCGCGCCGTTCCGAAGCGACTGGCCGGCGGTTGCGGTGTTGCCGGTGAGGGGGCCGAAGAAGCCGATCCGGATCGAGTCGTCACGCTGCACGCATCCCGGCGACAGGAGTGCCGAGAGCGCGAGCGCAGCGAGAACGGGGCACGGGCCGGCGCGCGGCTGGAGTCCCGTTGCCATCTGAGTGCCTGCGATCGTTCACGGCGTCCAGATCGAGGCGGCGATGTGCTGCTGCGGGTGGTCCACGGTGGCCCAGTAGTACATCGCGACCAGCTTGCCGTCCGCCCTCTGCACGAGGCGCGTGTAGCCCAGGTCGGGGTCGTCGTCCAACGCCGCGAAATCGTCGCGGATCACGAACTCCTCACCCCACGTCTCTCCGTCATCGGTGCTGTACCGGCCGCGGATCTCCTTGACGTTTCGGTCGCCATAGATACACACGAGGCGACCGTCTTTCAGCTGAACCGTCGCCGGTGGATTCGAGCTCGTCTTCATCGTCTTGATCGTGCTCAGGTGGCGCCACGTCACGCCGCGATCCTCCGAAACGTAGGCTTCGATAGTCGCCTCCCGGTCGCGGTCTCTGAAGATGTTGCGATGGGTCAACACGAGCCTGCCATTCGTGAGCTGGACCGTCTGCGACATGATCGCCCGGGCGTCGTCCGACTCCGGCGTCACCCACGCGACGAACTCGAAGCTCCTGCCACCGTCTTCGGTCCTGATCACGCCGATCCGCTCGTTGCCATCCTGCGACGCCTTGGCGGAGATGAAGATGAAGCACGCTCGCTCGCCCTGCACGATGTAGTCGGTGCGCGGCGAGAGGATCATGCCCCGCAGCGGCTCGCGGTCGTTGAGATCGCCGAGGCGGTAGGGGCCGCTCCAGGTCGCGCCCCGGTCGTACGAGTAGTAGAAGCCTCCCTCCGGATCGTCATTGCCGTGATAACCCGTGGCGAAGACACGCAGGGCGAACCCCTCGTGCGTGAAGTCCATCGCCCGGTCGAGCTGCCGTTTTCCCCCGCCCTTGAACTGCGTGTTCTCGTCGTCGAGGAAGCTCTCGGGGTCGAACATCGTCCATGTCTCACCGCCGTCAGTGCTCCGCGAGAACCGGCTGTCCTGGCGACCGGCGATGTTGTGGCCTTCTTCGACGGAGATGTCGCCCTGCGTGTAGCCCACGAGGATCTCGTCACCCCAGTGCCAGACGCCGTTGTTGGCGGGCCAGCCGTGGAAGCGGTCCTTCTCGAGCGCGACGATGTTGTGGTCGATGTCCGCCGGCTGCTCGGCGAACATAGAGCTCACACACACCAGGAGCGCCACCATCGATAGCACGTGAGTGGTCTTCATCATCACCTCGCTCGGAATAGTACTCTGAACTGCCTCGCGGCAGCGGCCCGATGCGGATCCCCGTCCCGCGAGGTCTGCCTGCGTCGTGGTGCTCGGGGAAGTGGATTCCGGACACGAACGCCGGGTCAGTAGCGGGCCTTGCGGCCCCGCTCGAGCAGCGGTCGCTCCACGAAACGCCACGAGAGGGCCGCCGCGGCAAAGAGCAGGGCGAGGGCCGCCATTGTGACCGTGGCCCCGGCCCGCGTGCGGTGATCCGGCATCTGGCCGAACGCCCAGTGGTGGGCGAGCACGAGGAAGAGCGGGTGGAAGAGATAGATGAAGTAGGAGCCCTGGCCCAGGGCCCGGAGGGGCCCCCAGGTCGTCAGTGCGTGGAGGGCTCCTCGTTCGCTCGCGAAGCAGACGAGCAGCACCGCGAAGTAGAAGACGGCCAGACACGAGTAGCCGAGGGTGCTCATCAGCGGTGACACGAAGAAGGTCTCACGAAGAGATGCCACGACCAGGCCGGCACCGAGCACGCCGATCACCAGCCAGGGCGAACGGCGCGGGGCGGCCCGCGGTCGACTCCAGCGTGGCTCCCGCACCAGCCAGGCGCCCAGCACGCCGAGGAACAAGCCGTCCATGCGGCTCGGGAGCAGCAAGTAGGCGGCCGCCTGGGCGCTCGCGCTGTCGGAGCTGAGCGCGAGCACCGTCCTCAGGCCCAGGGCCAGCGCGGCAAGGGCGATGCAGAGATGCGGCACGAAGCGGCGGGGTATCCAGAAGAGGGTGAGGGGCAAGGCGAGGTAGAACTGCTCCTCGATCGCGAGAGACCATGTGATGCTCATCCAGTTCGCGCCGAAAGTACCCTTCGCGGCCATGAAGAGGTTCTGCACGAAGAGGCCATACGACCACGTCGGGATCTGCCCGTCGAGGAGGTACTGCAGGGTGACGCTTCCGGAGGTGTCGACCACAGACCGGGCGACCCAGAAGGGAACGAGGAGGAGCAGGAAGGCCGGCACGATCCGAAAGACCCGTCGCACGTAGAAGGTCCTGAAGTATCGAGGCGACTCCCGGTTGTCCATGAGGATCCCGCCGATCAGGAAGCCGGAGAGGACGAAGAAGAGATCGACGCCGCTCCAGCTCAGGTGGAAGAGCCGGCGGAGAAAGGCCGTCGCCTGATTCGCGTCGGCTCCCGGAATGCCGACGAAGTAGTGCCAGACGAGAACCAGGCCGATGGCGAGTCCACGCAGCCCGTCGAGCTGGGGGATCCGCCCGCCGATGCCGAAGGGCGGCGTGTCCGAGCGCGCGGCCTTGGGCGCGCCCCCGATCTCTGCGGGAGATGTCATTGCGGGGCCCCGGCGATATTACCCCTCACCAGGGGGGGAGTGAGAAGACAGCCGACCTCGAGCGGCCATTCCCGGGTTGACCCGGCTGACCGCGCGAGCCGTCGATCCCCCACGAGGACGGCGCCTAGTGGTACGTGACGGAAGTCGTGTGAACGTCGCAGACCGCGCGGCGAGGGCTTCGGCGGCCGGGGCCCCGACGAGGACCCTGCTCTACTTCGAAGCGGGCGGGCCGGCAGTCGGGGTGGCCGCAGAAGCCCCCGAGGGTTCCGGGTAGTCGAGATTCACACGACTTCGGAGACACGACACTAGCGATCGAATCGGAAGCGCTTCTCGATCCTCACTTCGTCGAGGGTGATGTCTTCTGCTGGAGGCTTCGCTCGGTGATCCTTCGTCATGACGAGATGGAGATCGTCGGGGGAAAGGGGGGCATCGAAGTTGAACGGACGGAAGAGTCTCTCTGGAGAGTTGTCTTTGATCCCGAAGCGTTCGTAGTACTGGGCGTCGACGAAGAACAGGTTGGAGCCGACCTCGTTCGCGGCGACGAGCTCGTATCCTTTGCGCTTGCCGAGCTCGTACAGCGACTGGATGCTCGCTCCGAAGTGCAGACTCCCTCCGTCCCACCACAGCATGGGATGAAAGCCCACGACGACCTTCTGGGGGGGGAGGAAGATCCCGTTGTACTCGATCTGGACGACCTTTGGCCGATACTCGCGAATCGCGCGCCAGACGTAGTAGTCGTTGCTGTCGATGTCGATGATGAGAAGGTCCAGGTCCCCTGGAACACCGTGCTCTTCGAACAGAAGCTCCACGTTGCCCGGAAAGACCCAGGCCTGGGCCGTGCGGACGCCCGGGAAGCCCCGGTAGTTGCGGGCGAGAGCCTCGGCCAGCTCGGCATCCCCCTCGATGAGGAGTCCCCCCCAGCCCTCGTGAAGGATGAGCCTGCGGACGTTGCTGAACAAGACGCCGTCGCCGGCACCGAACTCGATGGCAAAGCGGGCAGTGGGGTGAATGACCTCGAAGATCTTCGCCAAAATCCCGTCTTCACCCGCCTGCGAGTAGATCGTTCGTTCGTAGTCTGTGAGCAGGATCTCGGTCTGTCGCGGCGGCGAGGCCCGGCATGCGGCCAGCGTCAGGGCTGTCACAAAGGCGAGGCTCACCGCCCGCCCACCGGTGACTGGCCACCTGCGGTCCCGGGGTCCCATGAGCTCCTAGAGCTCTCCCACCACGAACGTCCGCCGGATTTGTATGTCCTTGCGGACGAGCTCGGACTCCGAGTCCTCCCAGGGGCGCCCGTCGGGCCGGACGAACCGCCACAACGTGCTCGCCCTGATCTGGGGAAAGCCGGGGCGAGGAACGAAAAGCGTCCCGGGATCGTTGTCCTCGATGCCGAAGCGCGGGAAGTAGCTCCGATCGACGAAGTAGAGCGTCGTGCCGCTCTGGTCGGCGTAGACCAGCTCGTAGCCCTTGCGGCCGCCCAGCTCGGAGAGCGACTGGATGCTGGCTCCGAAGTAGAGGGATCCGTCCCAGTAGTTGAGCGGGTGATACTCGACCACCATCGTCTGCGGCGGGACGAAGGCCGCGTTGTACTCGATCTGAACCACCTTCGGTCGGAACTCCTGGATCGCCCGCCACACGTACCAGTCATTGCCCCTCAGGGTCACGATCAGGAGGTCGAGATCCCGCGGCACCCGTGCCTGCTCGAGCAGGAGCTCGACATCCCCCGGGTAGATGCCGGCCCGAAGCGTCTGGACCGACGGCCGGTCTGCGTAGTTTCCGCTCAACGCCGCACCGAGATCGCCGGGAGGCTCGACCAGGAGTCCGCGCCAGCCGTGGTTGGCGATGAGATTGCGGCTGGAGCTTCCGTTCAGGCCGTCGCCCGCGCCGAGGTCGACGACGTAGCGATGCGTAGGCTCGATGATCTCGAACACCGCCTCGAGGATGCCATCTTGACCCGCCGGGGAGAACACGGAGCGCTCGGATTGCGAGAGCCCCACGCTCGGTCTGTCCGGGGACCGGCAGCCCGACGCGACGCCGACGCCGACCGCCGCGGCCACCGCCACGACGACGAGGAGGGATCTTGGGGCACCGCTCGGCATACATGAGCCTCCGGGGCGGACGCCCCGCGCGTCTCGCGTGCAGCGTAGGGGAGACGGGGCGCGCCCGTCAAACGGCCGGGGGCCAGGAAGAGTTGCTCGACGTGACCGCGGACGACACAGGATCGGCGCGCCCACGAGAGATCCCCAACGAGCAGAAGCTCTCGTCGCCAACGGAAGACCGAGTGCTCGGCGATGCGCAGCCGGAGCCCCATTGCCATCTGGAAACTCAGGCGAGCTCTCGAACCGCGGTCTCGATCGCCGCCGAGAAGGCGTCGATCTCGCCGAGCGTCGTGAACACGTTCGGGGTGATTCGGATGCACGAGAACTCGTCGGGGACGAACCGCGGCCGAACGTGGATCTGGTGCTTCTCGAGAAGGTAGTCGGTGAGGGCGTCTGCCTCGACCCCGTCGATCGACATCGCCCCCAGGCCGCACGCCTGCTCGGGGTCGGAAGGCGTGAGCACCCGGACCCCAGGAAGCCCCGCGGCCCTTTGGGCCCAGCGCTGGTGGAGGTAGTGGAGCCGCGCCGCCTTGCGCTCGGCGCCCAGGCTCTCGTAGAAGGCGAGCGCCTCGCTCACCGCGTTTCGGTTCGCCACCGGGTGGGTGCCGATCCACTCGAGCTTGCGGATGTCGTCGTCCAGCTCCGCCGGCGCGCCGTGGAGCGGCCACAGCTTGGCGATCTTCTCGCGCCGCACGTAGAGAAAACCCGTGCCCACCGGGGCGGTGAGCCACTTGTGCAGGCTGGTGCCGTAGTAGTCGCACTCGAGATCGTCCCGGCGGAAGGGGAAGTGGGCAAAGCCGTGGGCCCCGTCCACCAGGGTCTCGATTCCGCGCTCCCGGGCCATGCGGCAGATCCGCCCCACCGGGAAGATCTGGCCGGTCGTGTAGGTGACGTGGCAGATCATGATCACGCGGGTGCGGGGCGTGATCGCCCGCTCGATGCGGTCGTAGAGGTCGTCGAGACTCGGAGGCGGCACCGGAAACGGGACGGTTCGGAGCACGATCCCGTCCCGGCGCTCGCGCTGGCGCCAGGTGGCGAGCATGCTCGGGTAGTCCTGGGTGGTCGTGAGCACCTCGTCGCCCGGCTTCAGGTCGAGCCCGAGCTGGACGGTCTCGAGCCCCTCGGTGGTGTTGCGGGTGATGGCGATCTCCTCCGCCGAGCATCCGAAGGTGTCCGCCAGCCGGCTCCGAACGAGCTCGCGCTGGGGGATCAGGAGCTCGTCCACGTAGAGGGCCGGGCTCATGTTCATGATCCGCAGGTAGTCCTCCATCGCTCGCTGGACCACCCGGGGGGCGGGGCTGACGCTGCCGCTGTTGAGGTTGATCGAGTTGCGGTCGATCGTGAACGCGTGTCGAACGCGAAACCAGAAATCCTCGTCGGTGGCGGTCTGCTCCGGCGTTCGTCCCGCCGCTCGCTCGACCGCGGCCCGGGCCCGTTCCACGGCGTCGGGGTGGAGCGTCGCCCATGCGGCCCCCGTCGTCGCCAGGAAGGCTCGTCTGTCCATGTCACGCTCCTCTCGGGTCACGTTTCCGGGATGTTACCTCGGGCGAGCGCGTCGGTCCCGTAGTGGATCCGGTCGTGCGGACGCCTGGGAGCCGCCCGTGAACGTCAGCTCAGGACTCGAGCCCTTCGTCGACGGCTGACGAGCGCGTCGCCACGAGCGACTTGATTTCCCCCTGAACAGAGACGAGTATGACCGGGCTTTGCCCGTCGTGAGCCGGGCCAGCCCGCCCGGAGGATCCCGATGGCCAATCGGATCGGCATACGCCTCGAAGACAAGAACATCTGGGAGCGCCGCTCGCCGCTCACGCCGGACGCGGTGCGGCAGATCTCGTCGCAGGGGATCGAGGTGTCCGTCGAGCGTTTCGCACGGCGGGCATTTCCCGACGCCACCTACGCCGATGCCGGGGCGACCCTGAGCGACGACGTCCGAGACTGCGAGCTCGTGCTCGGAATCAAGGAGATGCCGACGGACTACTTCCGCCCGGGCGGCGCGTACTTCTTCTTCTCGCACACGATCAAGGGTCAGCCGTACAACATGGACATGCTCCGAGGCCTGGTGGACCGCAAGTGCACTCTGCTGGACTACGAAGTGGTCACGGATGCGAAGGGGAGACGCCTCATCTTCTTCGGACGCTTTGCCGGAATCGCCGGCATGATCGACACATTCTGGGCCCTCGGTCGCCGGCTCGGGGCCCTGGGTCACGAGACGCCGTTTCGGGAGCTCGAGCCGACCCACGAATACGCGGACCTGGACTCGGCGAAGGCGGCGGTCTCGCAGATCGGCCGGCGGATCGCCGCCGAGGGGCTGCCCGAGCTGCTGCGCCCGATGGTGGTCGGGTTCACCGGATACGGACACGTCTCGCGCGGGGCCCAGGAGATCTTCGACCTGCTGCCCCACGTCGAGGTCGCGCCGGATGATCTGGCGGACTTCGTGGAGCGAGGCGGAGCGCCCGGCGATCGCCTGGCCAAGGTCGTCTACAAGGAGGAGCACCTGGTCGAGCCCGTCTCGCCGTCCCAGCCCTTCGAGCTGCAGCACTACTATGACCACGGCGAGCAGTACCGATCGCGGTTCGGACCCCATCTCGAATGGCTCACGGTGCTGGTCAACGGCATCTTCTGGGCCCCGCAGTATCCAAGGCTGGCCGACGCGGACCAGCTGCGCGCCCTCTTCTCCGGCTCCCAGGCCCCGCGGCTTCTGGTCGTGGGGGACATCACCTGCGACGTCGACGGGTCGCTCGCCTGCACGGTGAGGGACACCGAGCCCGGGGATCCCGTGTACGTGTACGATCCGTCCACGCGCGCGGCGGCCTCGGGATTCGAGGGCGCGGGACTGGCCGTGATGGCGGTCGGGAATCTGCCCTGCGAGCTGCCTCGGGAAGCGTCGCAGACGTTCTCCGAGGCACTGCTTCCCTTCATTCCCGCGCTGGCGCGCGCCGATCTTGGCGGCGATCTGGAGACGGCCGGCCTGCCCGACCCGATCCGGCGCTCGGTCATCCTGTGGCGCGGCGGCTTCACCCCCGAGTTCAGTCACATGAGCGAGTTCCTGCAATGAGGCCGCCGGCCCCCGGGAGCCACTCGAAGAGAGGTGTTTCATGAAGCGTGTCCTGGTTCTCGGAGCGGGTCTCGTGGCGCGTCCGCTCGTCCACTACCTGACGGACCAGCCGGATCTCGAGGTGACCCTCGCCTCGCGCACCGTCAGCAAGGCCGAGGCCCTGGTGGCCGGGCGCGAGCGCGGTCGGGCGGTCGCGCTCGACGTCAAGGACGAGTCGGCCCTCGAGAAGCTGATCGCCGGCAGCGACCTCGCCGTCTCCCTGCTTCCCGCGACCGAGCACGTGAAAGTCGCCGGTCTCTGCCTGAGGCACCGCAAGCACATGTCGACGACTTCCTACATCACCCCCGAGATGACGTCGTTGAACGCCGCCGCTCAGGCGGCCGAGCTCACCTTCATCAACGAGTGTGGCGTCGACCCGGGCATCGACCACATGTCCGCCATGCGCATCATCCATCAGGCGGAAGCCGACGGCTCCCGGGTGGTGTCCTTTCGCTCCTATTGCGGCGGTCTGCCCGCGCCCGAGGCGAACACGAACCCGATCGGATACAAGTTCTCCTGGGCTCCCCGCGGCGTCCTCGTGGCGGCCACCAACCCCGGCCGCTACCTGCAGAACGGCCGGGTCGTCGACGTTCCGGGTGACGAGCTGTTCGCGAACCCCGAGCGCGTGACCGTGCCCGGGGCGGGGGAATTCGAGGGATATCCGAACCGGGATTCGATGCCCTACCAGGAGATGTACGGCCTGGACGACGTGAGGACGATGTTCCGTGGGACCCTGCGCAACCTTGGCCACTGCGAGTCCTGGTACCACTGGGTCAAGCTCGGCCTGTTCGACGCGACCCCGCGCACCGATCTCGGCGGGCTCACCTACCAGGGCTGGATGCAGGACATCGCCGGAGGCGCACCCGTCGAGCAGGCGCTGGCCACGAAGCTGGGAGTCGGTGTCGACCACCCGGCGATCACCAAGCTCGCCTGGCTGGGTCTCTTCGAGGACCAGCCGCTCCCTATGAGCGACGGCGGGAACGTCGACGTCATGGCGGCTCGGATGCGCGAGCGCTGCCCCTTCGGCCCGGACGAGCGCGACCTGATCGTGCTACAGCACGAGTTCCTGATCGAGGGGCCCGCCGGAGCTCGTCAGGTGTACTCGACCCTCATCGACTTCGGCATTCCCGGTGGCGACAGCGCCATGGCCCGCACCGTCTCGCTGCCGGTGGCGATCGCCACGCGCCTGATCCTCCAGGGCGAGGTGGCGGAGCGGGGCGTCATCGCCCCGATACAGCCGGCGGTCTACAACCCGATCCTCGACGAGCTGGAGCGGCTCGGTATCCGCTGCGAGGAGAGGACCGAGACCGGGCCCGGCGCCACCGGCGACTGACGACCCAGCAGCCTGTCCGCTTCCGGGACGGGCGAGTCCCACGCGCGCGACGGACGGGCGCCCCGACGACACCCGGAGCCGTGCCCGGGGACGTGGGGCGCCCGGTCGTGCCGCCGTGCCCCCTGGCACGGGTGTTGCCATCCTCAAAGCCATGCGGGGCTTCCTGCCCGCGGGGTGGCCGGGGTGATCAGCCATGTGCTGCAACCCGCCTGAGATCGAAGGAGAGCGATGGACAAGCTGACCGAGCCCTGGAGCTTCACCCTGCTCGAGACGCTCCTCCAGGACCTCCGCTACGGGGCCCGCACCCTCTGGCGGAACCCCGTCTTTGCCGGCGCCGTGATCCTCACCCTCGCCCTCGGGATCGGCGCCAACACCGCCATCTTCACGCTGCTGGACGCGGTGGTGCTCCGTCGCCTGCCGGTGGAACGTCCCGGGGAGCTCTACGTCTTCGGAGCATGGTATGGCGAGGGCAGCATGCACTCCGACGGCGTGCCGGATCGGGACACGAACCTGTTCTCGTATCCGCTCTACCAGGACTTTCGCGAGCACACCGACGTCTTCACCGACCTGGCCGCCGTCTCCAGCTACTCCGTCTGGGCGTACCTGAGCCCGGGCGCCTCCTCGGGTGGAGCGAGCCTCGAGGCCGCCGAGACCCGCCTCGTCAGCGGGGACTTCTTCGAGACCCTGGGGGTGCGGGCGGCGCTGGGACGGACGATCCGTCCCGAGGACGACCGCGTGCCCGGCGGGCACCCGGTGGCGGTGCTGAGCCACGCCTTCTGGGCGAGCCACCTCGGCTCGAGCCCCGACACGGTGGGCCGCCCCCTGCGAATGAATGGGACGGTGTACACCGTCGTCGGCGTCACTCCGCCCGACTTCCGGGGGGTGACGGCGGGAGGCCCGACGGACATCTGGGTGCCCCTCGCCATGCAGGCGCAGCTCGAACGCGGGGACGCCGTCCTCGGAGACCGCAACGTCATGTGGCTGCGCATCATCGGTCGGCTGCCCCCGGCGGTCTCTCCGCAGCAGGCCGAGGCGCGGACCAACGACCTCTTCCATCGACTCGTGGCCCAGGAGGCGGGCACGGAGGTCACGTCCGAGGCGAGGTTGGAGATCGAGCGGCTGACGACGCACCTTGCCCCCTTCGCCAAGGGATTCTCCAGGCTGAGGAGGGGGTACTCGCGGCCGCTGCTGGTCCTCATGGCAGTGGTGGGCCTGGTCCTCCTGATCGCCTGCGCCAACGTCGGCAACCTGCTCCTGGCCCGGGCCTCGGGCCGGCAGAGGGAGGTGGCGGTCCGTCTCGCCCTTGGGGCCAGCCGGCGGCGTCTGGTGCGTCAGCTGTTGACCGAGAGTCTCCTCCTGGCCCTGCTCGGGGGGGCGGCCGGACTGCTGGTTGCGCGCTGGATCCTCGCATTCCTCCTGAGCCTGATCTCGGCGGGCTCGACCCTCGCGGTCGGCCTCGATCTCCGCGTTCTGACCTTCACCCTCGGCGTCTCGGTCGGAACTGCGCTGCTGTTCGGCCTGGTCCCGGCCCGTCGTGCGGCTCGGGTCGATCTCGACCCGGCACTCAAGAGTCAGAACGTGATCTCCGGCGAACCGCTCCGGGGCTTCAGCCTGCGCAAGAGCCTCGTGATCTCCCAGGTGGCGCTGTCTCTGCTCCTCCTGGTCGTGGCCGGGCTGTTTCTGCGCAGCCTCCAGAACTTGCGCCGTCAGGAGCTGGGCTTCCGGCCCGAAGGCGTGCTCGTCGCCGGAATCGATCCCCAGGGCGGAGGGTACGCACCCGAGCAGCTTCCCGGGCTCTACCGGGAACTTGTCGAGCGGCTCGAGGCGTTGCCGGGGGTGGACTCCGCCAGCCTCTCGCACTACAGCCTGCTCACCGGCTCCCGCCGGGTGCTGGACGCCTCTGTGGCCGGCTACACGCCGCCCTCCGAAGAGGCGGCCCAGGTCGAAACGATCTTCATCACCAACGGGTATCTGGGCACGATTGGAGCGCCGCTCCTGGCCGGACGAGAGCCGAACGAGCGCGACCAGGAGGGTTCTCCGAAGGTGGCGATGGTCAACGAGGCCTTCGCACGTCACTACTTTGGGACCGAGTCACCGCTGGGGAAGCGCTTCGGCTTCGACGGGGAGGAGTCCAGTCAAGAGATCGAGATCATCGGGGTCGTACGGGACCTCAAGGTCCACGACCTCTGGAGCGAGACGCCGCGCCTGGCCTACCTCCCGGTCGCACAGCACATGAGCTCTCTCCACTCGCTGCAGGTGCACGCTCGCCCGGAGCTGGCGGCATCGCGGTTGCGCGAGACCATCGCCGAAGTGGCCCCCGATCTCCCGGTGCTGAGCGTGAGAAGCCTCGAGGAGCAGGTCGAGCGTTCCCTCCGGCAGGAGCGATTGCTCAGCCAGCTCACCGCGTTCTTCGGTGGGCTCGCCCTCGTCCTGGCCGCGGTCGGTCTCTACGGCGTCCTCGCCTTTGGCGTGGCCCAGCGGACCAACGAGATCGGCATCCGGATGGCTCTTGGGGCCGAGCCGGGCCGGGTGCTCGGGACCGTGCTCGCCTCGGCGATGCGATGGGTGGGAACCGGGATCGCGATCGGCCTCGCCACCGCCCTCGCCGCGGGCCGCTTCCTGTCGAGCCTTCTGTTTGGGCTGGGCCCGATCGACCTCGCCACCCTCGCCCTGACCACCGCCGCTCTCGTCCTCGTCGCGGCCCTGGCCGCCTACGGGCCGGCGCGACGGGCGTCGCGCCTGGACCCGGTCCGCGCCCTGCGCTACGAATAGGGAGGCGCCTCACCCGCAAGCGTGCTCCCCCGTGGTCAGCGCGCCCGTCCTGGCCTCCGCTAACATGGACGCGTCGATGAGCTGCCGCGTCGCCGCCTCGGCGAATACGGCGAGCGGCTCTGGTGCGCGATGCCCGAATCCACCAAACGCCCCCCCCCGTCTGTCGCGAGCCTTCGGCGCGCGTTTCACGAGATCATCTGGCCCCGCCGGAGGCTCGTGTTCGTCGGTCTACTGCTGATCCTGATCAACCGCCTCAGCGGGCTCGTGCTGCCGGCGTCGACGAAGTACCTCGTCGACGACGTGATTCGTGACGGGCGGTCGGAGCTCCTCTGGACCCTCCTCCTGGTATTGGCGCTGGCGATCGCGGTTCAGGCCGCCACGTCGTTCAGCCTCACGCGCCTTCTGAGCGTCGAGGCGCAGCTCCTCATCGCACAGCTCCGCGCCCAGGTTCAGTACCACGTGCTGCGGCTTCCGGTGCGGACCTTCGACGACACCCGGAGCGGAGAGCTGGTGTCACGCGTGATGGACGACGTCGAGGGCGTCCGCAATCTCGTGGGCACCGGGCTCGTGCAGCTGGTCGGGGGGACGCTGACGGCGGTGGTGGCCATGGGGTTCCTCCTCCGCATCGACCCGGTGATGACCGCCCTCGCCCTCGTGCCCCTGGCGCTGTTCGGCCTCGTGTCGACGAAGGCCTTTCAGACGCTGCGTCCGGCCTTTCGCGAGCGCGGCGCCATCCGGGCCGAGGTCAAGGGACGACTGACCGAGTCGCTCGGCGGGATCCGCGTGATCAAGGGCTTCCACGCCATCGAGCGCGAGCGAGAGGTCTTCGAGGCGGGCGCTGATGCGCCTCTTCCGGAACGTCCGCACGACCCTGACCGCCTCCGCGGCGGTGACCAGCCTGGGGACGCTCTTCATGGGGCTCGCCACCGTCCTCGTCATGGGCTACGGAGGACGGCTCATCCTGAGCGGTGACCTCACGCTGGGCGAGCTGTTCTCGTTCACGATCTTCCTCGGGTTCCTGGTCGCGCCGATCGTGCAGATGGCCAACATCGGGACCCAGATGACCGAAGCATTTGCCGGGCTCGACCGCACCGCCGAGCTCCTGTCGCAGCCCCTGGAGGACGACGACCCCCGCCGGACCAGGACCATGCCCGCCATCGAGGGGCACGTCCGGTTCGAGGACGTCTGGTTCGCGTACGAGCCGGGGAAGCCCGTGCTCCGGGGAGTGAGCTTCGAGGCCGCCGCGGGTACGGTGATCGCCCTCGTGGGGAGCTCGGGGTCGGGCAAATCGACGCTCGCCGGTCTCGCTGCCGCGTTCCTCACACCCGAAGAGGGGCGCGTGCTGATCGACGGCGTCGACCTGTCCGAGGTCAAGCTGGCGAGCTACCGCGAGCAGCTCGGCCTCGTGCTCCAGGACGAGTTCCTCTTCGCGGGCACGATCCGCGAGAACCTGCTGTTCGCGCGACCGGAGGCGACGGATGCCGAGGTCCAGGAGGCCGCCCGGCTCGCTCACGTGCTGGAGTTCGCCGACCGCTTCCCGGACGGTCTCGACACGGTGATCGGCGAGCGCGGCGTCAAGCTCTCCGGCGGCCAGCGTCAGCGGGTGACGATCGGCCGGGCCCTGCTGGCCGCCCCGCGAATCCTGCTCCTCGACGAGGCCACGTCGAACCTGGACACCGAGAGCGAGGCCTTGATCCAGAAGAGCCTCGACTCGCTTCTGAGGGATCGCACGACGCTCGTCATCGCCCACCGGCTCTCGACCATCCAGCGCGCCGATCTGATCCTGGTCGTCGAAGACGGTCAGATCGTCGAGCGGGGTCGCCACCTCGACCTCCTCGAACGCCAGGGGCGGTATCACCAGCTCTACACGATCCAGGCCCGGATCTAGCAGCTCGCTCGCAGGCGATCCCGGGGGTCAGGCTTCCTGTCGTGCGTCCGGCCGCTGGGCCCACCGGATGCGCCACGATAGACCTGACCCCACCTGTGCGGTCACTCCTCGCGCCGCGCCACCGCGGGCGGCACGGACGCGGCCCGGATCGCGGGCACGAGGGCGGCCACCAGGCTCACCCCCACGATCAGCAGGACGCTCACGGTCAACGTGGGGAGGTCGGTCGGGGTGACACCGTAGAGGAACGCCGCCATGGTGGGGCCGAGGGCGAATCGGCTTCGTCGGACAGGCTGTGTACCATGTAGGCAAGGTGTTCAACACTTGGCTGCGCGTGGGCCTCACACTCAAACTCGCCGCGGCGATCGGGTGCGGCGGGTCGGGACCCGGTGTCGCCGCGCCGCCTGAGGGAACGCCGCCCGCGACCGCGCCCACGACGTGCGTCGCTGGGTCCGCCGCTTTTCCACGTCCGCTCGAGCTCCCGGGCACCGAGCCGAACGGCGTCTTCGATCCGAATCTGGCTCGGGACCCCGAGACCGGCCGGCTGTGGATGGCGTACTCCGGTGTGACCGGCCCCGCGGGCAGCGGCCTGGTCAGCACGCACCTGGCCTTCAGCGACGACGACGGCCTCACCTGGTGCGGCGGGGGTGCCGTCAACCAGGCCGCCACCGTCCCGCCGGAGGAGCAGCCCCCGCGCCTGGCGATGCCCAACGGCCATTGGAGCCACGAGGTCGCCGCCATAGCCCGCGATCCCGGGGCCCCGCCGGAAGAGCGGTGGAGGCTCGTCTGGCATCGATACCTCCACATCGAAGACTCCGACCCCGACACCGACGACCGTCGCTTCGAGCACGGGTGGATCGCCCAACGCACCGCCGCCACCGCCGAGGGCCTCCGCACCGCACCCGAGGGCAAGCTTTTCAGCTCCGCCGCCTACCACGCCACTCCCAACATCGAAGCCTACAACGACGCCGTCCTCGGCGTGGCCCCGGAGAAGCGATTCGACCGTGATCCCGACCTCGGGAGCTGTCTGGCCTTCACCGAGCCCGGCATGATCGCCTTCGGTGGTGACCTCTACGTGGCGCTGTTCTGCTTTCGGGCGGCGAGCGAGCAGGACATCGTCCTGGTGCGGCTCACTCACGCAACCGGCGGGTGGGCCTACGTGGGCACGCTACTCACGACCCGCGACGCCACCCCGATCAACCCGGCGCTCGTCGGGTTCAACGCTGCGGACCTCCTCTCGGTGGGCGGCACCCATCGGCTCCTCGTCTCGCCGACCGTCGGGTCCGCCTACCTGGGCTGCTTGGATTATGAGGTCGATCTCCCTGCCGCCACGCTGAGGGATATCGACGGCAACGGTCCCGACCCCCTCCATGCCGTTCCGAAGAACCCCGACCCCGGTGTCTACCAGACCGGGGCCTGCACCTACGACGAGCACAGCCCGCTCGGCCTGATCGTCGGAGACACCTACCTCAGCGGAGTGCAGTTCCGGCTGGTGGCCACGGGAGATCCTCTTTGACCACCGCGACCCGAGCCGCCGGGCTGTGCCGCTCTAGAGCGGCAGGCGAAGCGCGGCGCGGCAGCCCTGTCTGTCCTTCCGGTTCTCGAGGCTCAGGCTGCCGCCGTGGGCCTCGGCGATCTGCCGGCACAGGACCAGGCCGATGCCCGAGCCCCCGGCCTTCGTGGTGAAGAAGGGGACGAAGAGGTTTGCGGTGCTGGGAAGCCCGGGCCCCTCGTCCTCGAGCTCGATCAGGAGCTCGCGCCCCCCCGCCGGCCTCCACCAGCCCAGGCTCACGCCGCCGCCGGTCTCGAGCGCGGCGTCGACCGCGTTGCGGAGCAGGTTGATCAGCAGCTGCTCGAGCTGATCGCTGTCGGCCAGGACGCTGAGCTCGGGTCCCCCGCGGAGGTCGACCCTCAGCCGCGTCTCGAGACCCGCGACCCGCCGGGCCAGATTGGCTATGTCGACCGGCGCGCGCTCGGGAGGCGGCAGCCGGGCCAGCCGCGAGTAGCCCTCCATGAAGCGGCTCAGGGCGGCGGAGCGGTCCCGGATGACCACGATGCCCCGGCGCGTGTCGTCCTCCCAGTCGTCCGGGCGATCGTCTCGCGAGAGCAGCCGTCCCAGACTGTCGGCGAGGGAGCGTATCGGGGCCATGGAGTTGTTCATCTCGTGGCCCAGCACACGGATCAGTCGCTGCCAGGCCTGCCGCTCCTCCTCGCGCAGGGCGTGGCTGACGTCGGTGAGGACGAGGAGCTGGTGCGGGAGGCCGCCCTCCCGGAAGGTGCCGCGCCGGACCTCCCAGCGACCCATGCCGCCGGGGAAGGCCATGTCCAGCACGCGTGGCACCTCGGTATCGAGTGCGGTCTCGAGACCCAGCTCCCTGGCCGTCCGTCCCAGGAGCCGCTCGGAGGGTTTCCCGAGCACGCGCTCCCCGGCTCGGTTGACCAGGCTCAGCCGTCGCTCACCGTCGAAGGTGAAGATCGCGACGTCGATCTCCTCCATGACCTTCCGGAGCAGGGCCGTGGCCTCGAGGGCCCCCAGCTTCTGCGCGCGCAGCGTATCGGCGAGCGCGTTCACCTCGAACATCGCCTGGGCGAGAGCGTCGTCGCCCCGGGTGCCCCGGGCCCGGAAGGAGAAGTCCTCTTCGCGCAGGGCGGCCAGCAGGTTGGACATCGTCTGCAGCGGCCGCACGACGCTGCCCTGAACGGCGAAGGCGAAGCCCCACCAGAGGGCGACGACGAGGAGGCCGAGCGTCCACTGCACCCGCGGTGTGTGCTCGCCGAGCAGAAGCAACCCGAGGGCGACGGCGACGCCGGGCAGCCCCGCCATCAGCGCCAGGAGCAGCACGCGGCGCTCGTGGCTGAGCCTCGGCATTCGTGCCATTCTGCTAGTGAGTCATTCTGGGGAGCCTCGTCTCCTGGTGGGCGACGAAGAATCTCTCTGCGGCCCGGACGGAGAGATTCTTCGGGCCACGACCTCGGATCGGGCCCTCGGAATGACGCGCTGTGTGCACGGCTCGGAACGACATCTCGGGCGGCATGGTATCTCTTGCTCGACGTTCGGCCCAGCCGACTCCTGTCTTCGATCCGTCGCCGGCCGCGGGCTGCTCCTGGACGTCGCTGCCGAAGGTCGCTCGAACGCGGCGGGCTCTACAGGCCGTACCGCTGAAGCCGCCGGTAGAGCGCGCTGCGGCTGAGGCCCAGGGCCTCGGCGGCCCGGCTCACGTTGCCGTCGAAGCGGGCCAGGGTCTTCTTGATGAGGAAGCACTCGACGTCCTCGAGGCTCATCTCCTCGAGACGGCTCGTCCCCTCGGCGGCGGCGCGCAGGCCGAGGTCCGCCACCCGGATCTGGCCGTCCTGGGCCATCAGCACGCCCCGCTCGACCGCGTGATCCAGCTCCCGGACGTTGCCCGGCCAGGGGTGCTCGACCAGCGCCTTCACCGCGGAGCCCTCGAAGCCCTTGATCGCCTTGCGGTAGTGCCGGGCGTGCCGGGCCAGGAAGCTCTGGGCGAGGAGGGGGATGTCCTCCCGGCGCTCCCGCAGAGGGGGAACGCGGATCTCGATGGTGTTGATCCGGAAGAGCAGGTCCTGGCGGAAGTGCCCGGCCTCGACTTCCTGGTTCAGATCGGCGTTGGTCGCGGAGAGGATGCGCACGTCCACGCGCCGGGTGCGCGAGGACCCCACCGGCTCGAACTCGCCGGTCTCGAGCACGCGCAGGAGCTTCGGCTGGAGATTGAGCGGCACGTTGGCGATCTCGTCGAGGAAGAGGGTCCCCCCGTCCGCCAGCTCGAAGCGTCCGACACGATCCGTCCGGGCATCGGTGAAGGCGCCCTTGACGTGCCCGAACAGCTCGCTCTCGAAGACACCCTCGGAGAGGCCGCCCGCGTTGACGGTCACGAGCGGCTTGCCGGCCCGCGTCGACACGCGGTGCACGGCCTGGGCCACCGTGCCCTTGCCCGAGCCGTTGTCTCCGGTGATCAGGATGTTCGCGTCCGAGGGACCCACGCGCGCGATCATGTCGAGCGTCGGCCGCATGGCCGGAGACTCCGCGATCAGCTGCGGCCCGTCGCCGCCGCGGAGGACACGGTTCTCCGCCTCCAGACGCTGGCCGCGACGCAGGGCCCGGGCCAGCTCGGCCTGGGTGCCGACGATCGACAGCAGCCGGGTGTTCTCCCATGGTTTCTGCACGAAGTCGCGCGCGCCCCGGCGCATGGCCTCGACCGCGACGTCCACGGTGGCCCAGGCCGTCATCACCACCACCGGAAGCATCGGGTCCAGGCCCTGGATCCGCGAGAGGAGATCGAGCCCTTCCTGCCCGGAGGTGGTGTCGCGGGCGTAGTTCAGGTCCATCAGGAGGACATCGAACTCACGCGTCTCCAGGGCGGCCAGGATCCCGGCGGGAGACGCGGCGGTCTCGATAGCGTAGCCCTCCCCCTTGAGCAGGAGGCGCAGGGCCTCGAGCACGTCCGCCTGATCGTCCGCGACCAGGATTCGGGGGCTGGGCTGGTTCATGTCCGCTCCGGGCTGTGGCTGGCCTTCCGGTGAGACCTCGCGTCGGAATCAGTGTCGTCCATGGGCTGGATGTGAGGCAAGGCTCCTCGTGACGAGCCCTTCGTCACTACTCGTATCTCAACGCCACCGCGGGATCGACCGTCGCCGCCCGCCAGGCCGGAACAGCACAGGCGGCGAGGACCACCATGACCAGGACCAGGGAAACGGTGAGATAGGTTGCGGGCTCGCTGGGCTCGACCTGAAAGAGCATTCCCTGGATCACCCGCGCCGACCCGAGGCTGGCGGCGAGCCCGGCAACCAGCCCACCTCCGGCCATCAAACCGGCCCGGGCCAAGACCCGAGCCATCGCCTGGCGGGGTCGAGCCCCAAGGGCCACCCGGATGCCGATGCTGCGGCGGCTCACCGCCACGTAGCTGGACGTCACGCCGTAGAGGCCCGTGGCCGAGAGGAGGAGCGCGATCGCAGCGAAGACCGAGAGCAGCACCACCGTGAACCTCGACCGAGCCGTCGACTCCGCTAGCCATCCCCTCATCGTGCCCACACGGAAGAGCGGGGCGTCCTTCTCGACCTCTCGGACCGCGGTCCGGATCGACGGCACGAGGGCGGTCGGCTCGCCCGCAGTGCGAACCGCCAGCCTCAGCATGGTCGGGGTGAAGGGAAGCTGGCGGAAGGAGAGGTAGAACGCAGGGCGGTGCTCTATCGCCAGCCCGAAGTCGCGTACGTCATCGACGATCCCGACGATGGTCAGGGGAATGCCGTCTCCCCAGGGGAGGACCATGATCCTCTCGAGGGGGTCCTCGTCCGGGTAGAGCCGGTCGGCCAGCATCCGGCTCACCACGGTTACGGGACGCGAGCCTGGGTCGTCGGTGCGCTCGAAGCCCCGTCCCGCCAGCATCGGGATCCGCATCGTCCGGAAGAAACCCTCCGTCACGATACGGCGCGTCGCCGGGACGTGTTCGGAGGCGGTCTGGGGTGTGCGATCGCCCCGGTGGACCCCGTTGTAAGGCCCGCCGAAGACCGGAAGCTGATCGGCACCCGCGGCATCCGCCACCCCCGGCAGCGCCCGGATCCGGTCGACCACCTCGCCAAGAGGCCCACCCGGGGCGAAGGTGCCTTCAGCCGGGGACTCCGGAAGCTGGACGTCGACGGTGAGGAGGCCATCGGGATCGAGCCCGGGTTCCACCTGCTGAAGCCGCCACGAGCTTCGCAGGAACAGGACGAAGCCCACCAGCAGCACGAAGGACAGCGCCATCTGAACCGACACGAGAGCGTTTCGCAGGCTGGGCCGGCCTCTCTCCTGGGTCGTGTGCCCACCCTCCCGCAATGCCGAGGTGGGTTCGACCCGGCCGCTCCGAAAGGCCGGGGCGATCCCCAGTGCCAGCCCGATCAGAACCGCGGCAAGGGTGGTGAAGACGAGGACCCGGCCGTCGAGCTCGACGCTCGAGAGACGCGGCAGGTCGGCGGGGCCAAAGACCTTGAGATAGTGGACACCGAGGTTGGCCAGGGCTATCCCTGCCGCCGCTCCGACCCCGCTCAGGACGAGGCTCTGAACGAGGACGTGACGGGCGATCTGCCAGGGGGAGGCTCCGAGCGAGAGACGGACGGCGAGCTCCCGCTGCCGTGAGAGGGCCCGGGCCAGGAAGAGCGAGGCGACGTTGGCAATGGTCAAGAGAAGGAGAAGCGCGGTGGCCGCCATGAGGGTGAGCATCAAGGGCCGGAGGTTCCCGTAGAGCCGGTCTTGCAGGGGAACGACCGAGACCCCCCAGCCCCCTTTGACGTCGGGATGGGACTCCGAGATCCGAGCCGCGACCACGTCCATCTGGGCCTGAGCCTGGGTCCGGCTCACTCCTTCGGCGAGCCGCCCGATCATGAAGAAGTTGTTGTTGCCCCGCCCGGACGCGACGCCGCTGTCGCGCTGCATGGGGAGCCAGAGATCCACCTCCGCCGGATACTCGAAGCCCTCCGGCATCACCCCCACGATCTCGCGGGCGACGCCATCGATGTGGATCGTGGCCCCCAGGGCCTCTTTCTCACCGCCGAAGCGTCGGTGCCCGAACCCGTGGCTGATCACGACCGCGTTCGGCCCGCCCGCGACCTCCTCGTCGGGCCGAAACGATCGGCCCTGGGCGGGCGGGACACGAAGGGTGTCGAAGAGGCTCCCCGAGACGATGCTCGAGACCGCCCGCTCCGGCTCTTCGCCTCCGCTGACGACGACCCCCGGGTTCCATACCAACTGGGTTGCGGTCGAGGCGAAGCCGTCGCAACCCTCGCGGTAGTCGTAGTAATCCAGGGCGGAGAGGGAGTTCGGTCTACCGCTGTCGGTGACCGCCTGCGCCCAGACCAGGCGCTCCGGCTCCGGAAACGGCAGGGGCCGCAGGACTACGCCCCAGAGGGCGGCGAACATCACCGCCACCGCCCCGATGCCCACTCCGAGGACAATGACCACCACGGCGCTGAAGCCGGGTTGGCGAAACAACGATCGGAAAGCGTGGCGTAGATCGTCGCTCATGGCGTCACCAGCCTTTACCCCCGAATCCGCTCCGTCAGCCCACGATCCAGCCGTCGCTCAGCTTGACGATCCGGCGTCCGTAGGCCGCGTTCGTGTCCGAGTGGGTGACCTGGACGATCGTGGTCCCGTCCTCGTTGAGCTGCTTGAACAGCTCCATGATCTCCCGTCCCTGTTCGGAGTGAAGGTTCCCGGTGGGCTCGTCGGCCAGGATGAGCCGGGGCTTCGCGACCAGGGCCCGCGCCACCCCGACCAGCTGCTGCTGGCCTCCCGAGAGCTGGCCCGGATACAGGTCCTTCTTGCCGACGATCTGGAAACGATCGAGAGTGTCGGCCACGATGGCCTGCCGTTCGGAGCGCTTGACGTTCCGGTAGGAGAGCGGAATCTCCAGGTTCTCGTAGACGGTCAGGTCGTCGAGAAGATGGTAGCTCTGGAAGACGAAGCCGATGTTGAGCCTCTGCAGGTCCAGGCGTTGCTTCTGGCCGAGCTCGTGGACCGGGTGGCCCAGAAACTCGTACTCCCCGCTCCAGGCTCCGTCGTGCATGCCCAGCAGGTGCAGCAGCGTCGACTTGCCCGCGCCCGAGGGCCCCATGATCGAGACGAAGTCCCCTTCCTCCACCTCGAGGTCGACGTTCCGCAGGACGAAGACCCGGCTGCTGCCGTGATTGAAGCTCTTCTCGATGTTCCGGAGCCGGATCATCGGACGATACCTACTAGATGATGCCGGCGGTTTCGCCTTCCGCCTGCTCATCCACGACCTGACCGTCAAACAGGTGCACGGCGCGCTCGGCGTGGCGGGCGAAGCGCAGGTCGTGGGTCACCATGCAGATGGTGGCGCCGGTCTGGTGCAGGTCGCGGAGCAGATCCATCACCGCCTCGCCGTTTTTCGAGTCCAGGTTGCCGGTGGGCTCGTCGGCGAGCAGGATCGAGGGCTGCCCGACGAGGGCCCGGGCCACGGCCACGCGCTGCTGCTGCCCTCCCGAGAGCTGGCTCGGCAGGTGCTTTCCGCGGTGCCCCATGCCGACCCGCTCGAGGGCCTCGCCCACCCGCGTGCGGCGCTCCGAGGTGCGCATCCCCCGGTAGGTCAGGGGCAGCTCCACGTTCTCGAAGACGGTCAGGTCACCGATCAGGTTGAAGCTCTGGAAGATGAAGCCGATCTCGCGGTTGCGGATGCGCGCCCGCTGGCTGAGGTCCAGGTCCTGCACGGGCTGGTCGTTCAGCGTGTAGGTCCCGGCGGTCGGCGAGTCCAGGAGCCCCAGGATCGAGAGCAGGGTGGACTTCCCGCAGCCGGAAGGGCCGGAGATGGCCACGTACTCGCCGCGATCGATGGTGAGGTGGATCCCGGCGAGGGCGTGGGTCTCGACCTCGTCCGTGTAGAAGACCTTCTTCAGATCCTGCAGCTGGATCAGAGACCCGTTTCCGTTCGTGGCGTTCATCTTCGTTCCCTCGTTCTCAGTCGAGCCGGATGCGATCGTAGGCGTCCCAGGAGGAGGTGTCGGAGAGGATCACCTCGTCTCCCTCCGAAAGGCCGTCGAGTATCTCGATGGTGCTGACCGACGCGCGTCCCAGGGCCACGCGCGTGCGCACGGCTTCGTCCGTGTCCGGCACGAGACGGAAGAGGCCCACCACGCTGTCGCCCTGCCCCTGGGCCGGGCGACCCACGTAAAGCACGTCCTCGAGCCGCTCCAGCTCGATGGTCCCGTCCACGGTGAGATCCGGTCGGGCTCCCTTGGGCAGCGGGCCCTCGAGAACGACGTCCACGGTGACGGTACCGTTCTGCACGGCAGGGTCGATGCGGGAGACCTTGCCCTCGATGACGCCGTTGCGGGTGTCGACCGAGACGCTCTGGCCCAGCTGCACGTCCTTGGCCTGGGTCTCGGCGATCCGCACCTCGGCCTTGAGCCGGTCCGGTCGGGCCACACGGGCCAGGTTCGTTCCCGGGGTGACGCTCTCTCCCACCTCGACCGGCACCTGCTGAAGCACGCCCTCGATGCCCGCGCGGAGGTTCAGCGCCTCCACCTGGCTCCGCCGCAGCCGAGCGAGGGCCCGCCTCTGCTCGACCCGCGCCCGGTGTGCCGCGAGCTGGGCCTCGACGGACTCTCCGGCGATGGCCAGGCGCTTCTGCTCCAGATCGTTCCGCTTGGCCAGCTCCTCGGCCGCGACCCGGGAGATCTGGAGGTTGATGTCCGCGACCAGGCCTTGCTCGGCGAGCTGCGCGTCGGCCACGTATCGCATCTTCGCCTGCTGGTACTCCGCCTGCACCCGGGCCGCCGTCGCCTCCTGGTCCAGCCGCTGGCTCTCGAGCCGGACCCGAAGCTCGGTGTACTCCGCCTCCGCCGCCCGCAGCTCGGACTCCGCCTCGCGCGCCGTGAGCTCCAGCTCCGGGTTGCTGAGCTCGAGGATCACGGTGTCGGCGGCGACGTTCGTCCCCGGATACACCACGATCCGCTCGACCCGCGCCTCGGTGAGGGCAGGGATCCAGCGGATCTCCTCGGGGACGAGGGTCCCAAGACCCCGGACCTGGCGCACCATGAGGCCGCGCTTGACGGTATCGGTCCAGACGGTGGACCGCTCCACGCTCGGCGCCGCGGGCTTGAGCCGCGAGAGGCCCAGGGTCACGAGCAGCACCCCGGCGACAGCAGCGGCCCAGTAGGCCGCGCGCTTCCTCTTCATTCGGGCGCGATCGGCGGCAGGTCGTTGGATGTCCATGGTCTCCGCGGTGCGGGAGTCCAAGCTCCATGCCAGGGAATCGCCTCAACGCAACACACTGAGAATCCAGGATTTACGGGCCAGCGCCGAGACCACACCCCGAGGCCAGGTGTTCGTTTATGGGACGACGCCATCCCACGACCGCAGGGTGGCGGACGAGACACGCCGGCTCCGATCCGGAGAAGCTCCTTCAGATCAACAGGATCGACGTCCTCGAATCTGGCACGGCTCTTGGAACCTCGGGGACCCGAATCGGGAGTGCGCGCAACGGAACCGGGAGGTGGCAGTGGGCGAGTTGCTCCGAGACCTGCGGTACGGCCTGCGTGGCCTGGTGCGAAACCCGGGCCTCGCCGCCGTCGCCGCGGCCACCCTGACGCTCGGAATCGGTGCGACGACCTCGAGCCCCGCGAACTTCCTGGACTGGAAGGCCCGGAGTGTGTCATTTGAGGACGTCGCGGGCTTCGTGAGAGAGAACTTCAACGTGACCCACGGCGACCACCCCACTCGCGTCCGCGGGGCCGCGGTGACCCCCGAGTCCTTACGCGGCGGCTTCGAGGTCCTCGACGCTCTGTGACGCTTTGCCGCCGAGACGACTCAAACTCGCACCTTGAATCCATCCGCGCCTGCGTTCGGGGCCGGCGCAGCTTCGGCTTCAGGACAGGGGCGCGGTTAGACTTCAACCCGCTCCTGGCCGTGCCCGATCGCGAGCCGTGGATCCCGTACTACGGCTACGGGGCGGGTGTCGTCGACTGTCCCTCGGCGACAACTCCGAGGTCGGCGGGTCGGTGCGGGGCGACTATGTACGCTGGAACTTCTTCGCCGACGCCACGGTCAGGGTGGGAGAGACCTGGTCGTGTCCTCCGGTCGCCTGGTCCCTCAGTAGACCGTGAGGCTCTTGAAGACGAAGCCGACGTGACGGTTCCGGATCTCGGCCAGCCGGTTGCGGTCGAGGCCCGCCACCTTCTACGCGCCCGGGAGGCGGCCCAACGACCGGAGAACCGGCTTGATGGCCGCGAGCTCCCCCTCCGTGGCCCCGAGGGAGGGCAGACGAGGCGGGCCCAGGTCGATCCCGGACGTCAGCGTCACCACGGTCTTCAGGACGGGAATCGGGTTGACCCGCCCGGGGGGGACGAGCGACCGGAAGAGGGGGAACGTCTCCAGGTAGAGCGAGGAAGCCTCCTCGACCTTGCCCGCCACGTGGAGCTGCATCATTCGTCCCATCAGGTCGCCGATCACGTGAGCGCCTCCGCTCACCACCCCGACCGCGCCCTGGGGGAAGGTCTGCAGGACCATCGTGTCGTCGCCGCAGAAGATGGTGAACTCGTCCCCGACCACGAGCTTGTACTCGCTGGTCTGGGTGGGGTTGAGGCCCGCCTCTTCCTTGATGCCGAGGATGTTCGCGACGTCACGGACGAGCCGCCCCAGCGTTTCGGCCTCGAGGTTTACGCCGGTGAAGATGGGGACGTTGTAGACGACGACCGGCAGCGTCGTCTCGGCCGCCACCGCGCGGAAGTGCTGGTAGAAGCCCTCCTGCGTGGCCCGCTGATAATAGGGGACGACCACCATCACGCAGTCGTAGCCGAGGCGCTCGGCCTCGCGGGTGTAGACGATCGCGTCTTTCGTGGTGGCGGCCCCGGTCCCGGCGATCAGCGGCACCCGGCCAGCGTTCGCCTCCTTGACGGTCTCGAGCACGAGGGTTCGCTCTTCGGGCGACAGGGCGTAGAATTCGCCGGTGCTCCCGGTGGCGATCAGGGAGTCGCAGTAACCCTTCGCGATGACGTACTCGACGAGATCGGCCAGGGCCTTGCGGTTGACGTGGTCCCGCTCGTCGAACGGCGTGAGCAAAGGGAGCAGGACACGACCGAGCTTGTCCAGCAGTAGCGGCACCTTGAACTCCTCTCTCTCGTGTCGGCCGGCAGCGGGGGCGTCCGGAGCCTCCGCGGCCGGTGGCCTCGGGAGCGCTGATGTCAGTCGGTGGTTGCGATCCGGTCGAGCTTCCCCCTGAAGAGGGCCAGCCGGATGTCGCAGCCCTCTTCGTCCTGGAAGCCCTCGGGGTTGAAGAACATGAAGAAGAGGTCGTCGTCCACCTGGAGGAGCTCGGCGTCCTCTCCGCCTCCGAGGTTTGTGTTCCTCGCCGTCCAGCTCAGCCCGTCGGGCGAGGTGGCGTATCCCATGCGGCCCTTCCGCTCGAAGCCGTAATACATGTGCCAGGTGTCTCCGAGCTTCAGCACGTGGGTGTAACGGTGTCCCGCCTCCTCCCCGTCGATCCGGATCGGTATCGCCCCGGCGAAGTCGAAGTCGGTCTCGTTCGGCGATTCGGCGCGGAGGAGGCGCCGGGCCGGCTCGAAGCGGCGATCCCAGTAGTACATGAAGTAGCGACCCGCCTCGCGGTCGTGAACGACGTGCATGTCGGCCATCTCGCCGTCGGGGAAGTCGCTGATCCGTCCCTTCCTCTCGAAGTGGGTCCCGTCCGTCGAGGTGGCGTAGCCGCACTGGAAGTCCCGGTGCCCCGCCCTCTCGCCGCCGTACCACATCTTGAAGACCCCGTCCTCGTGGAGGACGAAGGGGTCCCACGTCGCCCCGTCGTCCCACTCGCCGGGCGCGCCCGGCCGCAGCACCGGGTTCTCGGGGTTCTTCATCCAGGTCAAGCCGTCGATGGACGTCGCATGGCCGACCTGCAGGTCGGCGACCCCGGAGGCGCCTCCCTCGTAGTACAGGTGAAACGTCCCCCCGACGCGGACGACGCTCATCGACATGACGGCCCACTCGTCCCACTCGCCCCGGTCCCCGGGCCGGATGATGGGGTTCTCCGGGGCCGCCTGCCACTCCGTGGTTCCGGCGAGGCGGCGCCAGGTGTCGCGCGCCTCGAGAACCCGACCCGACCCGGCGGACGCAACGGTTCCGCCGGGCGCCTCCTCGATCGGGGACGGCGAGCAGGCGAGCGCACCCACCAGGGCGACGCTCACGACAACGGCTCTGCCCTCGTCTGTCACGTCCAGCAACTGCGCGAGCACGCCCGCCTGGTCGTTGCGGCGAAGAAGGTCAGACATGGTCAGGGATGATCCAGGGCTCGCGACCCTTCCGCTTCATGAACGTGTTGGCCTCGGGATCGTCCTTGAGCCAGCCCGTCTCCGCGTCGTAAGCGAGCTTCCGGTTGCCGGCCCGATAGGAGACGTTGCCCAGGTGACACAGAAGCACGGACTCCCAGGTGTCCTCCAAGTTGGCCGCCGGCGTCTTCCGGCTGCGCACGCAGTCCAGGAAGTTGGCCATGTGGTCCAGGTCCGCGCGACGTCCGGGGGACTCCGCGATCAGCTTCCGGTCGTTGTCGTAGGCCTGATAGCCCCCGCCGTGACGTCCCATGAACATCATGCCCTTGGAGCCGAACAGCTCGATCTTGGTGCCGTTCATGAGCCAGTTCGGGAACTCGTCGCCGTCCCGGATGACGGACGGCGTCTCCCGGATGGCGTCCGCCCACAGGGTGGACTGGATGAGCAACGTCAGGTCCGGGTACTCGTACGTCGTGAGCTGGGTGTCGGGCCACTCGCGGCCGTCCTTGTAGTGAAAGACACCCCCGCCGCCCACCGCCGTCTGGGGAGCGCCCAGGCCGGTGATGAAGCGCATCACGTCCACCTGGTGCACGAGGTCGTCGACGATCCGGCCCGTCCCGTAGTCGAAGCGGCCCTGCTGCCAGTTCCCGCTACCCCAGGGCTGCACCGGGGCCGGTCCGCACCACATGTCCCAGTCGAGGGTGGACGGAGGCGACGCCTCCGGTCCCTTGGGACGCATGCGGTCGTTGTTCATGTTCAGGACGCGCACGAGGTGGAGGTCACCGAGCGCCCCGGACTGGACGAACTCGCGGGCCGTCTGGAGGTAGGTGGCGCTGCGGTTCTGCAGCCCCGCCTGGACCACGCGGTTGTGCTTGCTTGCGGCGGCCATCACCTGGCGGGCCTCCCACACGTTGTGGGAGCCGGGCTTCTCGAGGTAGACGTCCTTGCCCGCCTGGCAGGCCATGATGGCGGAGAGGGCCTGCCAGTGGTGATTCGTGGCGATCACGACCGCATCCACGCCCGGGTCGTCCAGACACTTGCGGAGGTCTTGCGTGGTCTTGGGCGCGGGGCGGCCGGCGGAGTCGACGACCTCCAACGCCCGCTCGTAGCGCGTGGCGTCGACGTCGCACAGGTAGACGACGTCGACGTCGTCTCTCTTGACCAGGTTCCGCACCCAGCCGGTGCCGCGTCCTCCGACGCCGATCATCCCCACCCTGATCCGGTCGCTGGCCGAGCGGGCCCGGCGGGAGGCGGCCACGGCCGCCGCCGCTCCCAGGGAGGTGGTCACGAACTGCCTGCGTCCAATGTTCTTCATTCCTCGATCCTCACTCATGGAAGCCGGAAAGAACCCCCCGGAACCCGACCAGGCTGCTGCCGTCGAGGGGAAGAGATGTGGCCCCGGACACCGCCCCCACGCCCTCGGGAACCGAGCGCCAGGACCCGCCCCGGCGCATGCGGTAGCCATCCAGATCGGCGTGGTAGGAGGTGGAGTACCAGTCGAGCGTCCATTCGGCGACGTTGCCGGCCATGTCGACGGCCCCGTAGGGGCTTTCGAACCCGGGGAAGCTGCCCACCGGGGCGGCGTTGGGGTATCCGTCCTCGTCCCCCTGGTAGTTGCAGCGCGGGACCTCTCCGTGCGGCGGCTCGTCGCCCCAGGGATACTCCCGCTCAGGGGCCGGGTTCGGCCGCTGACGAGTGGCATCGCCATCCAGGAAGCGTCCGCCCCGATAGGCCTTCTCCCACTCCGCCTCCGTGGGCAGGCGCAGGCCGCACCAGTCCAGGAACGCCACCGCGTTGTACCAGGAGGCCAGGGCTATCGGGTACCGTTCGCGCCCCGCCACCACTTGGTAACGGTACGGCGGCGCCTCGCCCACGCGCTCGATGCCCACCCGTTCGGGGTTGGCCATGCCCTCGAACCAGCCGATTCCCTCGCCCCCGGTCTCGTTGAGGAAGTCCACGTACATCGAGACCGTGGCCTCGTGATGGGCGATGTAGAAGAGGGGGAGGGAGTCGACCGGCTCGAGCTGCCCCGCAGTCGTGTAGCCTCCGCCGGGGACGGCCTTCATCACGAACTCCCCGGCCGGCACGCGGACCATGGGAAGCGCCCGGACCTTCACCTCGATCTTCTCCGGCTGTTCGCTGGTGGAGTCCGGAATGCCCCACCACGCGATCTTCTGCTCGCCGGCAGACGTGACGATCCCGTGGCCGCCTCCCCTCGTGAAGGACCGCGGCAGCGGGCGCCAGGGCTGATCCGGGCCCGTGCGGTAGCGAACGAAGACGTAGATCGGCTTCTCGTCGGAGACGCCCTCGCCCGGCACGCTGTAGCTGATCGTCAGGCGAGGTCCGCCCAGATCGGTCTCCTCGACAACGGTGGCCACGTCCTCGAGGGCGAGCCACTCGGCGCCGGCACGGCCACCGAGGAGCGAGATCGCCGCCAGCGCTACCACCAGTCGTGCGGCCTTCATGTCCACCTCATCGGGAACCACCCACGGGTGCCGGCCCTTGCGCCGAATGAGCTCGTTGGCCTCGGGATCGTCCCGAATCCAACCCGTCTCCACGTCGCAATGATCCTCACCGCGATCGCTCTCAGGCGACGTGCTGATGAAGGCTCTGGCGGGATGTTCGCAGAATGATAGCCGACGACGGCATGCCGATGGTATACCAATGGGCGGCTGACAGGACCAGGGCGAAAATGAGGGGTCGGTTTCACCGTTCTCCGTGATATCCGCGCGTCAGTCCCTATTGGGCCGACTGGACGGTTTGGTGCTTGCGGGGTGTCTCCTCGCCGCGCCGGCCGCCGGGGCGTCGTGCCCGTCCGCCGAGCGGCCCCACCGCGTCTCCCACTCGACCATGGGCAGCGAGCTGGTCGTGCAGGCCTACACCCGCGATCCGACGGCCCTCGGCCGTGTCGTGGCCGAGGGCTTCGCGGCCGTCGACGCTCTGGACGAACGCTGGAGCCTGTACCGTCCCGACAGCGAGCTCTCGCGCCTCAACCGACGGGCCGGCTCGGGGACGTCCGTCGCCGTAGAGCCCGATCTCTGGGCGCTGCTCGAGACCTCGACCGAGGTGAACGCGATGACCGCGGGCGCCTTCGACATCACCGTGGGCCCCCTGGTCCGATTGTGGGGATTCCTCGAGGGCCGGCCCCGCTGGCCGCAGCCGGAGGAGTGGGCGGCCTCCCGGCGCCGAGTCGGGATGGAGAACGTCGAGCTCGACCCGGTCTCCCGGAAGCTTCGCTTTCAACGCCCCGCGATGGAGATCGACCTGGGGGCCATCGCCAAGGGGTACGTCGTCGACCGGCTCGCCGACCGGTTGCGCCGTGCGGGTGTGGAGCGCTTCCTGGTGGACTTTGGCGGCAGCAGCCAATACGCGGCGGGCGCTCCCCCTGGCCAGGCCGGCTGGTACCTCTACCTTCGCCCGACCTGGGACGATCGCCTCCCCATGAAGAGGATCGTGGCCCGGGATCTGTCGCTGTCCACATCGGGCAACGACCAGAGATACTGGGTGCACGAGGGCGAAGTCTACGGACACGTCCTGGACCCGCGCACCGGGCGGCCCACGTCCCGCCGAGGGAGCGTCAGCGTGATCGCGCCTTCGGCGACCCTCGGCGACGCACTCTCGACCGCGTTCCTGGTCATGGGTTTCGACGACGCCGCACGCCTGATCCGGACGCACCCCGAGTGGTCCGCCGTCTTCTACTCGCCCGACGACGGCTGGCGAGAGGTCGGATCGACCGCCCCCGAGCCCTCGCCCCCGCCGGCGGCGCGTGTTGCGCCGGGAAGTCGCGAACCCGCAGACGAGACGAAGAAGGACGCCCCATGCACCGGATGACCGCCGTGACCGCGCTCGTCGTCGCGCTGGGCTCGGCTTTGCCGGCCGCGGGCCGGCGGCCCGAGAGCTCCGCCCCCGACCTGGAGCGCCTGCTCTACAACCACCCCGGGCTCGTCGTCGATCTGGGGGTGGGCCTCTGGGCCACGCCGCTGCCCATGGACTACGACGGCGACGGCGATCTCGACCTCGTCGTCGTCTGCTCCGACAAGCCGTACAACGGGACCTGGTTCTTCGAGAACCCGGGTGGCGGTCCCGTGCCGGTCTTCAAGCCGGGCCGGCGCATCGGCCCCGGTCCGCGCAACGTTCAGGTGTCCTACGTCGACGGCGAGCCGCGGGTCCTCGCGCCCGGCCACGAGTACGTCGACTTCCGCAAGAACGCCCTCGAGCGATCGCGTCCCGATCCACCCCGAGACGCAGGTGCGACGCCGGCTCGAGCAGGGCCGCAAGGTCCGGGCGAACCAGTGGAGGTACGCCGACTGGGACGGCGACGGCGACCTCGACCTCGTCGTCGGCGTCGGGGACTGGACCGACTACGGCTGGGACGACGCCTTCGACGCGACGGGGGAG
This sequence comes from uncultured Acidobacteriota bacterium, assembly GCA_963700695.1. Taxonomy (GTDB): domain Bacteria; phylum Acidobacteriota; class Vicinamibacteria; order Fen-336; family Fen-336; genus JAJDNS01. The sequence continues at coordinate 153,901 of CAVOYO010000007.1, forward strand.
TGGACGCGGGGGCCGCTTCGGGGCTTCGTCTACCTGGTCCTCAACCGGGGCACGACCGACGAGCCGCGCTACGACCCGCCGGTCCGCGATCGAAGCCGGCGACCAGCCGCTCGAGGTGTATCGGGATGCCCTCGCCGAACCTCGCCGACATGGACGGCGACGGCGACCTCGACATCCTGTGCGGCGAGTTCCTGGACCGGCTCACCTACTTCGAGAACGTCGGCGACCGGGCGCACCCACGCTACGCGGAGGGCCGCCTCCTCGAGCACGACGGCGGGGTCATCCACCTCGACCTCCAGATGATCACGCCGGTGGCCCTCGACTGGGACGGCGACGGCGACGTCGACCTGGTGGTGGGGGAGGAGGACGGACGGGTCGCCTACGTCGAGAACACCGGACGGCTCGTGGACGGTGCCCCGCTCTTTGCCCGCCCCCGTCACTTCCAGCAGGAGGCCCACGAGGTGAAGTTCGGCGCCCTCGTCACGCCCTTCGCCTTCGACTGGGACGGCGACGGGGACGAGGACCTGATCTGCGGCAACACCGCCGGCTACGTGGGCTTCATCGAGAACCTCGACGGCGGCGACCCGCCACGGTGGGCCGCTCCGCGCTATCTGGAGGCCGGCGGCGAGGTGATCCGCATCCAGGCCGGCGAGAACGGCTCGATCCAGGGACCGGCCGAGGCCAAGTGGGGCTACACGACGCTGAGCGTGGCCGACTGGGACCACGACGGCCTGCCGGACCTGGTCGTGAACTCGATCTGGGGCAAGGTGCTCTGGTACCGCAACGTCGGGAGCCGCGAACGGCCGGTGCTGGCGGCGGCGGCGCCGATCGAGGTGCAGTGGCCGGGTGCGCCTCCCAAGCCCGCCTGGAACTGGTGGGATCCCCGCGGCCACCAGCTCGTCACCCAGTGGCGGACGACGCCCTTCGTGGTGGACTTCGACCGCGACGGCCTGAACGACCTCGTGATGCTCGACCACGAGGGCTACCTGGCCCTCTTCGAGCGCCGGCAGACACCGGAGGGCCTCGAGCTCCTCCCGGGGCGACGGGTCTTCGTCGGAGAGGATGGCGCGCCCGCTCGATCTCACCCGCGGCCGCGCCGGCAAGAGCGGACGCCGCAAGCTGGCGGTGGTGGACTGGAACGGCGACGGTCAGCTCGACGTCCTGCTCAACGGGGCGAACGCGGAGTTCCTCGAGGGGAAGGCTCGCGAGGATGGCACCCACGCCCTCACGAATCGGGGACCGGTCGCCGAGCGGGACATCTCGAAGCACTCGACGAGCCCGACCGTCGTGGACTGGAATCGGGACGGGGTCCTCGACCTGGTCGTGGGGGCCGAGGACGGCTACCTGTACTACCTGCGACGCGGCCAGACCGAATGACTGACGCTCCACGCTCGACGTGTCCTCCCCGGCGAGCTCGCTCCGCCCTCGCCCGCTGGGTCGTGCTGGTCTGCGCGGCCGGGGTCGCCTTCGGGTGGAGCCCGGGACGCGCCCACGCCGAGCGCCCGAACTTCGTGGTGATCCTGGCCGACGACCTCGGCTACGGAGATCTCGGCAGTTACGGCAACACGGTGAACCGGACACCGCACATCGACCGGCTGGCCGCCGAAGGCCTTCGCTTCACCGACTTCCACAGCAACGGCCCCATGTGCACGCCGACGAGAGCCGCGCTTCTGAGTGGTCTCTACCCGCAACGCTTCGGCCCGCGGTTCGAGGCGGCTCTGAGCGGGCGGTCGGACCGCGACCGGGGCCTGCCTCTGGAGGCGGTGACGATCGCGGAGGCGCTGAAGGAGGCGGGCTACGCGACCGGCATGTACGGCAAGTGGCACCTCGGGTACCAGGCCCCCTACGTGCCCACGCGCCAGGGCTTCGACGAGTTTCGCGGCCTGCTGTCCGGTGACGGCGACCACCACACCCACGTCGATCGGTCCGGGAACCCCGACTGGTGGCACGACGACGCGCTCGAGGCGGAGGAGGGCTACACCGCCGCTCTCCTCACGCGGCACAGCTCCGCCTTCATCGAGCGGCATCGGGAGGAGCCCTTCTTCCTCTTCGTCTCGCATCTGGCGATCCACTTCCCGTGGCAGGGCCCCGACGATCCGCCCCACCGGGTCGCCGGTCGCGACTACTGGGAAGACAAGTGGGGGGTGATCCCGGATGAAGAGAACGTGACGCCTCACGTGAAGGCCATGGTCGAAGCGCTGGACGAGAGCGTCGGGCACATCATGGCGACGCTTCAGGAGCTGGACCTGGAGCGGCGCACTCTGGTCTTCTTCGCCTCGGACAACGGGGGCTACCTCCACTACGCCCACCGCTTCCAGAACATCTCCAGCAACGGTCCGCTCCGTGGGCAGAAGACGGACGTCTTCGAGGGCGGTCACCGGGTGCCCGCCATCGCCCGCTGGCCGGGCCGGATACGACCCGGCGTGTCAGACCAGACGGTCACGACTTTCGATCTGTTTCCGACGCTCGTGACCCTGGCCGGGCAGGAGCGGTCCACCGGGTTGGATCTCGACGGGGTCGACATCTCGGCCTTGCTGTTCGACGGGAAGGACCTCGCGCCGCGAACCCTCTTCTGGCGCATGCGCGAGAAGAGGGCGGTCCGGAGGGGGCCGTGGAAGCTCGTGTCGGTGGGCGACGAGGCGCCGATGCTCTTCGACCTCGCCGCCGACCTGGGCGAGACGCGCGACGTCGCCCGCGCGCACACGGACGTGGTCGAGGCGCTGCAGGCGGCCGCGGTGGAGTGGGAGAAGGACCTGGACGCTCACGACGTGCGGGTGACGCGAGACCCGTGAGCGGCCGGCCGTGCGCCGGCCCGGTAAGGAGGGGATGATGGACGCGACAGGACGTCGGCAGGGCTGGGGAGCTCTGACCGCGGTGGCGCTTCTGGGGTTCGGAGCCTCGTTGGCGGCGCCGGCCACGGGCCACGCGGCCGAGCTGCCGTCGGACCTCACCTTCCGCAACAGCATCGGGATGGAGCTCGTGCGCGTCGAGCCCGGGACCTTCCGCATGGGCATCAGCCGCGCGCGCATTCCCGGCGAGCTGAGGGAAGGGTCGCCGGTTCGCCATGTACGGGGACTTCGACGAGCGCCCGGTGCACCCGGTGACGATCAGCCGCCCCTTCTACGTGGGGGCCTTCGAGGTCACGAACGCCCAGTACGAGCAGTTCGACCCCGCCCACCGCGAGCGGCGGGGAGAGCTCGGCTTCTCCCGGGAGGACGACGAGGCGGTGGTGTTCGTGAGCTGGCACGACGCGGTGGCCTTCTGCCGGTGGCTGTCGGAGAAGGAGGGGCTTCCCTACCGTCTCCCCACCGAGGCGGAGTGGGAGTACTCCGCGCGCGCGGGGACGACGACCTACTTCCACACCGGCGACCGGCTGCCCGGGGCCTATCTCCAGAACCCCGGAGAGAGCTGGTATCCCGCGGTGCGGTGGGCGGAGGGGCCCTACGCGAGAGACCCCGCCGGATCTCGCTTCGGGTCGGCCAGACCCCGCCCAACTCCTGGGGCCTCCACGACGTCCACGGCAACGTCGAGGAGTGGGTGCACGACTGGTACGGGCCGTACGAGCCGGAGCCCCAGGTCGACCCGGTGGGGCGGGTCGACGGCGATTTCCGGGTCACGCGCGGGGGCAGCCACTCGACCTACGCCTACTACCTGCGCTCGGGAAACCGGGCGGGCACGCTTCCCGACGACCGCACCTGGGTGATCGGCTTCCGGGTCGTCCTCGGCGAGATGCCGGACACCGAGCCGCTCCCGCTGCCGCCGACGCCGCCGCACCAGCAGAACGTGAGCCAGGCGAAGGCGGACTACTCGAAGGGGCCGGACCCGACGAAGCCGCACTTCCACGGACCGCGTCGATACGTGAAGATCGCCCCGGACTCCTACGGGCCCGCGTTCTCCACTCACAACCACGACCCGGGCCTCGTCGAATGCCCAAACGGCGACCTCCTCGCGATCTGGTACAGCACCGAGGACGAGCCGGGGCGAGAGCTGACGCTGCTCGCCAGCCGCCTGCGCTACGGGGCCGACGAGTGGGAGCCGGCGTCGCTCTTCTGGGACGCCCCGGACCGCAACGACCACGCCCCGGCGCTCTGGGCCGACGGCGAGGGTCGGATCTTCCACTTCGTCGGGCTCTCCACCGCCGCCAGCTGGGGCAATCTCGCCCTCATCATGCGCACCTCGACCGACAGTGGCGCCACGTGGTCGAAGGCGAAGCTGATCGCCCCGGATCACGGCGGGCGTCGGATGCCGATCGAGTCGGTGATCCGCACCTCGGACGGGGCCATCCTGCTCCCCTCGGACGCCGACAACCCGCGGCCCGGGGGCACCATGCCGGGCACCGGCATCTGGCTCAGCCGCGACGACGGCGAGACGTGGACCGACCCGGGCGGCACGATCGCCGGCATCCACGCCGGTGTCGTCCAGCTGAAGGACGGCCGGCTGATGGCGCTCGGCCGCGGCGACGACATCGACGGTCGGATGCCGAAGAGCCTCTCCTCGGACATGGGGAAGACCTGGAGCTACAGCGCCAGCCCGCTCCCGCCCGTCACGTCGGGACAGCGGCTCGCCTTGATCCGCTTGAAGGAGGGCCCACTCTTCCTGGCGTCCTTCACGGACGTCCGGACGATCCCGGGCGTGGGGGAGTCCGAAGGGATGATGATCGAGGACGCCACCGGCGAGAAGCGACGGGTGCGAGGGCCTCTACGCGGCCCTCTCCTACGACGAGGGAGAGACCTGGCCGGTGCGGCGGCTGATCACCGACGACGGACCCGACCGCTGGCTGGTCGGCGGCGCCTGGACGGGCCGCTTCCGGATGAGCCGTGACACCGCCGAGCCACGGGGGTACCTGTCCGTCACCCAGACCCCCGACGGGGTGATCCACCTCATCTCGAGCGCGCTTCACTACGAGCTCAACCTGGCCTGGGTCGAGGCCAAGATGCCGGGACGCTGAGGAGCAGTCAGCGAGGGGCCCGTTGGAACACGCGGCGCGCGAGGCCGTCCCGGAGCGCGGCATCTCTCGTGCGAAAGGACTCTTGCGGCGATGGTCGCGCTGAGACGTCTCTGCCGCGACGCCAGGCTCGCCTGCTCGTTAGGGCTGGGGCTCGTGAGCCGGGCTGCTCGGTGGCTGCGCGCAGCCCGATCCTCCGGAGGCCCCGCCTCGCTACGAGCCCACCTGGCACTCGCTGCGGCAGCACGAGACCCCGCAGTGGCTCCGGGACGGCAAGTTCGGGATCTACACCCACTGGGGCCCCTACGCGGTGCCGGCCTACGGCCCGAACGGGACCTGGTACTCGAACCGGATCTACATGAGGCCCGACTCGGAGCAGCGGAAGCACCACGAGGCGACCTGGGGCCCGATCACCGAGTTCGGCTACAAGGACTTCATCCCGCTGTTCACCGCCGAGCACTTCGACGCCGACGAGTGGGCGGAGCTGTTCGAGAAGGCGGGAGCCCGCTTCGCGGGGCCGGTGGCCGAGCACCACGACGGCTTCGCCATGTGGGACACGAAGTGGTCGCGCTGGAACGCGGCCCAGATGGGCCCGAAGCGGGACGTGGTGGGCGAGCTGGAGGAGGCGATCAAGAAGCGGGGGATGAAGTTCGTCACCGCCTTCCACCACGCCGCCAACTGGTTCTTCTTCCCGGTCTGGGACGAGCGCTACGACACCTCCAACCCCGAGTACTCCGGGCTCTACGGCCCGATCCACGAGGAGGGGGAGAAGCCGAGCCGCGAGTTCCTCGAGGAGTGGCACGGCAAGCTGATCGAGGTCGTGGACACGTACGAGCCGGACTTCGTCTGGTTCGACTTCGCCCTGGAGATGATCCACGAGTCGTACGTCAAGGACTTCCTGGCCCACTACTACAACCAGGCCGACGCCCTGGGGAAGGAGGTGGTGGTCACCTACAAGGACCACGACCTGCCCGCGGGCGTCGGCCTGGTGGACCTCGAGCTCGGCCAGGAGCGCGAGCTGACCCACCACGAGTGGATCACCGACACCTCCGTCGACGACCAGGGGGCCTGGTCCTACGTGAGCGCCGCCGGCTTCAAGTCGGCCGACCGCCTGATCGACAACCTGGTCGACCGCGTCAGCAAGAACGGCTACCTGCTGCTCAACGTGGGCCCCAAGCCCGACGGCACGATCCCGGACGAGGCCCGAGAGCTCCTGCTGGAGATCGGGGCGTGGCTCGAGGTCAACGGCGAGGCGATCTACGGGACGACCCCCTGGTTCTTCGCCGGCGAGGGACCGACCGACACTCGACAAGGACGGGATGTTCAACGAGGCCGATCTGAAGTACACGGGCGAGGACGTCCGCTTCACCGCTCAAGGAGGGTGTCCTGTACGCGACGGTCCTCGCCTGGCCCGGCGAGGAGGCGACGATCGAGACGCCTGGGCAGGGGACGGAGCCGCTTCCCCGGCCTCTACGAGTCCGAGATCGAGTCGATCACCATGCTCGGGAGCGAGGGCGAGCTGGACTGGAAGCTCACCGACGAGGCCCTGGTCATCCGGACGCCCCCGGAGAAGCCCGGGGAGCACGCCTTCGTCTTCAAGATCGTGAGGAAGGCGCCGCACGAGTAGGAGATGTGGTCGTCCCTTTTCTCGCGGCCGGCAGGCTGCCTGGGGGAATCGTATGAGAGTTCCTGTTCTGTCGGCGGTCCTGCTGCTCCTCCTCGTCGCGGGCAGCGCCGGGGCGGGGGAGCCGGAGTCCTTCAAGATGGCCGCCCTGAAGCTGATCCCGGAGCAGTGGGACAAGGAGGCCAACTTCGCGAAGCTGGAGGAGTACGCGCGTCGCGCCGTCGACCGCCGGCGCCTCGCTCGTCGTCACGCCCGAGGGCTACCTGGAGGGCTACGTCGGCAACACCAAGTTCTCCGAGGGGCTCACGTTCGAGCGCTACCTCGAGATCGGAGAGCCGATCGACGGTCCCTGGCTCGTCCGGGCCCGCAAGCTGGCGGACGGATCTCGACATCCACCTCGTCCTCGGGTTCGCCGAGCGGCGCGGCGACCGGATCTTCAACACGGTGGCCCTCATCTCGCCCGAGGGCGAGCTGGTCGGCACGTACTCCAAGTCCCACAACAGCCGCGTCATCGAGCCCTTCAACACCGACGGGAGCGAGTTCCCGGTCCACTCGACCGACGCTCGGACGCATCGGGATGCTGGTGTGCTACGACCGACAGCTCCCCGAGACCTCACGCATCCTGGCGATCAAGGGGGCCCAGATCATCCTGGTGCCGGCCTTCGGCCTGGGGATCGAGAAGATCAACGAGGACATCATGATGCGCACCCGGGCCTACGAGAACAGCGTCTACGTGGCCCACGTCCACCCCAAGAACACCTTCGTCGTGGACCCGAAGGGGAACATCATCGCCCAGGAGGAGGGGGAGCACGAGGCGATGGTGATCGCCGAGATCACCCTGGACGAGCGCATCGGCGACGGCCCGATCCGCGACCGGCGTCCCGAGATCTACGAAGAGCTGATCCGGGCCGAGAAGGCGCGGCAGGAGAGGTGACACCGAGATGACGGGCAAAGAGCGACTCCTGGCCACCCTGCGCCGAGAGCCCCACGACCGGGTCCCGTTCATCCCCAACATCTGGCAGTGGTTCTACCACCACAAGTACCACGGGACCCTCCCGACGGACCTCGAGGGACTGCGACACCTACGTCGAGGCCCTGAGGGTCATGGGGTCCGACGTCATCTACAAGCTGGCGGGTCTCGAGACCTACACATTCCGGGACTGCGGCTACGAGTCCTGGTTCGAAGGCCCCAAGCCGAAGATCCCGGCACAGACGGAGAGGCTCCTCTTCACCGACGGTCTCGTCTTCAAGGAGAAATGGTCGACCCCGCACGGCGACTCTCACCCACGAGTGGACCTACCGCGAGATGGACGGCTCGGCGCTGGAGACCGGCCACATCGTGGAGCCCGAGGATTTCGGCCCTCATATCGAGGCCGTCCGCTACTGGCTGCAGCACCGCGAGGTCTCGATCGATTTCGAGCGCTGGCGTCGCGGGCTCGAGGAGGTGGGCGAGGACGGGCTCGTCCCGGTCTACCTGGCCTCGACGCCGCTCAAGCAGCTGCACTGGATCGCCCGCCAGGACGGGGCAAGCCTGGCCATCTACGACTACCCGGACGAGATGCGGGAGCTGATGCGGATCCACGAGGAGCAGGTCCTGGCCCACACCGAGAACGTGGTGGACATGGACGAGGCCTGGCTCTTCGTGATCCGGGACAACGTCGACTTCATGTTCTACCCGCCGCCCTGGCTGGAGGAGTATCTGCCTGCCGACGGTCAAGAAGATCGTCGACATCGTCCACTCCCGGGGCAAGTTCGTCTTCTGGCACGCCTGCGGCCAGCTGAAGGCGCCTGGCTCCCCTCATCGCCGAGTCGGGGGTGGACTCCATGGAAGGCCAGGCCCCGCCGCCCCTCGGCGACTGGGAGTTCGTCGACGCGCTGGCGATGAACGACACCTACCTGGCCAACGGGGGGATGTTCGTCCCCTACCAGGAGCTGACCGGGCCCGACGCGGCGGGTCAGATCGACGCCTACGTACGGGACCTTTTCGAATCCCTGGGCGAGCGGAAGAGCCGGATGCTGTTCGGCACGAGCTGCAACTGGTCGCCCCTCGGCCCGTACGAGAACCTGGTCGCCTTCCTGGAGGCGGTCAAGAAGTACGGACAGCTGTCGTAAGCGGCGCCGCCTCGTATCCGGCGCCAAGGAGGAAGAAGGATGAGCAAGCTCCTCACGCCGGCGATCGTTGGTCTGCTGCTCTGCACCGCCCCCGTGCGGGGGATGGCGATGACGGCCGCACCAGGAGTCGACGAGAACACGATCGCGCTGTGGCTCTTCGACGACCCACACTACGGGAACGTGACGCTGACCGACGCCGGCCCCCTCCAGATCGACCTGCGTCTGGAGACGGGGACCAACGGACCCCTCCCGCCGGGACTCCTCGAGGGGGAGCGCGGCCTGGTGAAGGGCCGTTTCGGCAGCGCCCTCCGCCTGCCGGTCGGCGAGGGGGCGGGGGTGAGCTGGCCCCGTGGACACTGGGTCTGGTTCGGAAGCTCGCCGCTGTTCGCCCGGGGCGACGAGGTCCCCGGCCGCTGCAACGTGGGCGACCTGGACTGGACGCTCGAGGCCTGGTTCAAGGCCTCCGGAGAGCAGGAGGGCCGTGGGGTCCTCTTCGAGCTGCGCAACGAGTCGGGCGAGGCCATGAAGTCCTGCCCGACGGGCCTCAACGCCCTGGCCCTCGACGAGGGTCGACGGGGCTTCGTGCTGCAGAGCCGGCTGCTCACGGTGCGGGAGTGGGACGTCGAGATTCCGATCCCGAGCGATCCGACCCTGCTAAACGACGGAGAGTGGCACCACCTGGCCTTCACCTTCACGGCCCAGGAGCGCCAGATGCGCCACTACGTCGACGGGCGCCTGCAGCCGCTGCCCGAGAAGGGGGGCTTCCTCCCCCTGATGGGGCGGCTCGTGTCGCTTCGGGTGGGTCGTGACATCGACGGCGGACAGGAGCTTCACGGGTCCCTGGACGAGATGCGCCTCTCGGACGTGGTGCGCTACCCGGCGGAGTTCACGCCCCCAGAGAGCTTCTCGCTCAACCATCGCGCCGCCTACGAGCCCGCTCGGCCCGATGGCCCGCCGCTCCTCTTCGGCCCGGACGCCCCCGAGGGTCCGGTCCAACTCGGAGGCCGCAAGCACGTCTTCATCGACGACGCCCTGGTCGCACGGAAGGAGAACGTCACCCTGACCGTGAACCCCCCGACCTCGTTCCAGGTGACGGACTTCCTGAACGATCAGTTCTGGGAGCCCACCCCCCGCTTCGGGTCCGCCATCCCGGACGTCTCGTCGGTGTGGGACGAAGGCGACGAGATCCGGATGCTCTACACGAACGGGGGCATGTGGGGCGGCAAGCCGCACGCGACGGGCCTCGCCCGCTCGCGCGACGGCATCCACTGGTTCAAGCCGGAGCTGGGCCTGTTCACCCTGGAGGGGTCGAGCGGGAACAACATCGTCCTCAGGAACGCCAACCAGGGCACCGCGATCAAGGACCCCAACCCCGACGTCCGTCCCGAGCACCGCTACAAGTACATGGCCTGGTGCCTGGACCGCGGCGTATACGTCTTCACATCTCCCGACGGTGTCCATTGGCGGCGCAACGAGGCGATGGCCCTTCCTTTCGATCCCGATGGCAGCGTGTCTTTCTACTGGGACGATCAGGCCGGCGTCTACCGGGCATCCCTGCGCGCTCTCGCGCCGGGTGGGGACCCGACCGTGATCTCGGGCTCGAGGGTTCTTCGAAGGATTGTGCGAGCGCGGACACGGGAGGTCCTGAAGCCCTGGCCCTTCGTGCCGTCGCCGACACCGGCGTGGCACGCGGACTTCTCGCTCCCCAAGCCGGTGAGCGGCGAGCTGCCGTTCATCGACACTGGAGGCCAGGTCTACCGTTTCAAGGGGATCAAGTACCCCTGGGCCCCCGACGTCTACCTCGCCTTCCCCTGGCGCTTCATCCACGAAGGGAACATCCGACCCGGGAGCTTCCTGATGGTCAGCCGGGACGGAGAGAGCTGGACGCGCTACGAGCCGCCCTACTACTTCGCCTCCGGTTTCGAGCTCGATGGCCGGAAGGCGCTCGAGGCCCTGATGGAGCAGGGGATGGTCCGCCGTGGGGACGAGATCTGGCAGTACGGCACGGTGCGCTTCACCGAGCACGGCGGGGCTCTCTATGGCGGGGTGGAGCATGAGGGTGGCTACTACGACCGTCTGCTGCGGCTGGTCCAGCGGCTCGACGGCTTTGTCTCCCTCGACGCCGGAGAGGACGTCGGAACGGTCGTCACGCGGCCGTTGGTCTTTGAGGGACGCCAGCTCGTCCTCAACCTCGCCGTCCAGGGATCGCTCCGCGTCGGCCTGCTTGACGAGGCCGGCAAGCCCCTGACCGGCTTCAGCCCGGCCGACTGCGACCCGATCCAGGCCGACTCGATTCGCCACCAAGTGACGTGGCGTGGCGAAGGCGACGTGAGCCATCTGGCCGGTCAGGTGGTGCAGGTTCAGTTCGAGCTGAAGAACGCCAAGCTCTTCGCGCTCCAGTTCGTCCCGTAGCTTGCGAAATGGAGACGGTGTCGACCCGGGGCAAGACAAGCGTCGCGGTCTCCGCGTCAAAAGGAAATCTGGCCTCATGCGTCCTCAGGTCGGCGTGTTCACGGTGGCTCTCGGTGTGCTGCTGGCGTGCGGCCACGGCGCGGCGGCCGCCCCGGACGATCGCCCCAACATCGTCGTGATCCTGGCCGACGACATGGGGTGGGCGGACCCCTCCTCCTTCGGGGGCCAGGCGGTCCAGACGCCGCACATCGACCGGTTGGCGGAGGGCGGGGTGCGGTTCACGCGTTTCTATGCGGCGTCGGCGGTGTGCACGCCCACCCGGGCGTCCATCCTGACCGGGCGCTACCCGCTGCGTTTCGGGATCACGGCACACTTCCCGGACGACGAGTCGCACTTGCCCCGGGGAACGGTGACCCTGCCGAAGCTGCTGCAGGGCGCAGGGTACGCGACCGCCCACGTGGGCAAGTGGCACCTGGGCGGGCTGCACCTGAAGCACGCCGCGGACCGGGCGCACAGCATTCCCGGCCCGCGGGAGCACGGGTTCGACCACTACCAGACCCAGATCGAGGAGCAGCCGCTGCGCGGGGAGATGGGCAACGCGCGGACGCTGTACCGCAAGGGTGGGACGTGCCTGCTCCGCGACGAGATGCCGGTGGGCCCCGACGACCCGTACTACGAGAAGCACTTCACCGACGCCAACGGCGACTTCGCCCTGGAGATGATCGAACGCCTCCACGGCGAGGGAAAACCCTTCTTCTTGAACGTGTGGTGGCTCGTGCCCCACACCCCCTACGAGCCCGCCCCCGAGCCCCACTGGAGCGCGACCGCGGCGCCGGGGATCTCGGACGACCAGCACCGTTTCCGCTCCATGGTGGCGCACATGGATGCTCGGGTCGGTGCCATCGTGGCGAAGCTCGAGGCGCTGGGGATCCGCGACCGGACGCTGATCCTGTTCACCTCGGACAACGGCGGCGCCTACGAGGCGGACCTGGGAGGCCTGAAGGGGGGCAAGACCGACCTCCACGAAGGCGGCATCCGGGTGCCGATGATCCTCAACTGGCCGGGTCACGTCCCCTCCGGGACCCAGACCGCGGCCGTCGGGCACACCAACGACATCCTGCCCACGCTGTGCGCGGCGGTTGGGGTGGCGGTGCCTCGCGAGGCTCAGGTCGACGGGATCGACCTGCTGCCCCACGTGGTCGACGGCGCGCCCCTGGGCGAGGCCGAGCGGGGGACGCTCTTCTGGCAGATCCGGCTCAACGAGCACCTGCAGCGTCACTACCCCAAGCCGAAGCCCTACGGAACCGAGGCCGTGCGGCGGGGGAACTGGAAGCTCCTCGCCCGGGAGGGCCGGCCCACCGAGCTGTTCGACGTCGAGGCCGACCCCTTCGAGGAGGACAACCACCTGGGGCGTCACCCGGAGCTGGAGGCGTCGCTGACCGCGGCCCTGCGGGCGTGGCTTGCCGAGCCACGGGGGACGCCGCTGCCCGAGTGAAACCGGCCCGCCGGGGGGCCATTCCTGGGCGTGGAGGAGTTCATGAGAGCAGTCGTCGTTTCGTCGGCCATCGGCCTCGCGATCCTCGCCGGTCCCCTCGACGCGGCGGTGGGGCCGAAGGCCCCCGTTGCGGCCCGCGTCGAGACGTCCCCCGTCTCGGACCTCGCCGCCCTGCGGGAGGCGTTTGCCCACCCGCCCCGCGAGGCCGGGCCGTGGGTCTACTGGTTCTGGTTCGACAACGTGGTCAGCCGGGCGGAGATCACCCGCGAGCTGGAGGAGATGGCCGAGGCTGGCATCGGCGGCGTGGAGCTCCGGTGCGTCTCCATGTACGGCTTCAGCGGCGGGTCTCCGGGGCCGTGGTTCGATCCCGAGGGGTGGACGCGTCTGGGGCAGACGAAGCTCGAGTACCTGTCGCCCGAATTCGTCGACGTGCTCGAGCACACGCTGGAGGAGGCGCAGCGTCTGGGGCTGCGTTTCGCCGTGAACCTCGGCATGGGCTGGCCCCCGGGAGGACTATGGATCACCGAGGAGCACCGGTCCCGACACCTCGTCTCCCGGGCCGAGGTCCGGACGGGCCCGGGGCCCCTCGAGGGGGGCGGGGCGGTGTCCGTGCCGAGCGAGGCGCGGGTGGCGGCCTGGCGTCTGGTCGACGAGCGGACCGTCGATCCCGCCTCGTACCGCGACCTGACGGCCCACGTCCACGCCTCTGGGCAACTCCAATGGGCCGTCCCTCCCGGACGGTGGCTCGTCGGTGTCTTCGAGACGAGGCCCGGGGGCCTCGTGGACAAGGGCGAGGGGCCGGAGCTGGACCCGGCCTCGAAGGAAGCGGTGCTCTTCCACCTGAACGAGATGTTCGGACGTCTCGAGCCGCGGCTGGGGCGTTTCTTCGGCTCCACCTTCGTCGACGTGGCCACCGACAGCTGGGAGTACTCCCACCCGCCCGAGGGGGGGCGGTACTGGTCGCCGGCCCTGCTCCGGTCGGCGTCGGACGTGCTGGGGTATGCCCTCGAGCCGCGGATGCACGCCCTGCTGGGCTACGGTCCCGACAGGGATGAGGTGCTCGACGACCTTGAGCGCCTGGAGCGAGAGCTCATCCACCGCCACTACTTCGGGACCGTCGACGGCTTCGTCCGCGACCGGGGCCTGCGGCACCGCCCGCAGGTGTACGGTCGTGGCCTGGGGCGTGACCTCCTGACCGCCTACGCCCTGGTGGACACCCCCGAGATCGAGGAGGGCGTCTACGTTCCCGAAGCGGTGTGGGCCGCCCGGGTGCTGGGCAAGCCGATCGTCAGCGAGGAGGCGTTCACCCACGTCAGCATCCGGCACGGGAACCTGCGCCACGACGGGCTGCGGGGAGAGTTCACCGCGCGGGTCGATCCAGAGAAGGCGTGGCGCACCCGCCCGCCTCTGCTCCGCGCACTCTCCAACGCCCACTTTGCCCGGGGGCTCAATCGCATCCAGATCCACAGCTTCAGCTACTCGCCCCCGGGCGTCCCGGCCCCGGGATGGCGCATGTACGCGGAGATCCACCTGAACCGCAACGTGCCCTGGTGGCCGGAGTTCGGGGGGTACGCCCGCTGGGTCGCGCGGAATCAGCTCGTGCTGCGGGCCGGGGTGCCGGTGGCCGACGCCCTCGTCTATCCCGTGGAGTCCAATCCCGTCGACGGTCCCTTCAACGTGATTCCCGATCAGCCCTGGTCCGCGACCAACGCCGTGGACGCCGCCCATGCCGACCTGCTGTCGCGGCTGGTGGACGGGCGTGGCGTGGCGTCCTACCCGGTCCAGCGGGTCGTCCTGCGCGACGACATCCGGACCCTGGCCGAGGCCGAGGACCTCCTTTCCCTCGTCCGGGCCGGCGTGCCCGTGTGGTGCGGCCACACCCTGCCCGGCGAGTGGACGGCCCTCCAGGGCTCCGACGCCAGAGTGGCCCGGGTCCGCGCCGAGCTCGAGAGGGCGGCGGAGGAGGGGAGTCTGGTCGACGCTCGCACCCAGGGCTGGCAGGGAGTGGTGGAGGTCGGGCGATCCGTGCGCTGGCCGGAGTCGGCCCTGCTGAGCTTCCAGCACCGCCGTGTCGGAGACGCACACGTCTACTTCGTGGCGAGCTGGGAGGAGCCGTTCACTGGCGACGTGACGTTCCCGCACGACACGCTCACGCCGGAGCTGTGGGATGCCGACACGGGACGGACGTCGCCCATACATGGCCACTCTGTCGAGGGCGGACGGACGGCCATTCCCCTGCAGCTGGGGGCCAACGACTCGAAGATCATCGTGTTCTCGGGCCGGTGATCCTGGGTTGAGGCCGCGGTCCAGCAAGGCGGAGATGTTTCCGGAGGGATGGTGAGCGGGCCCCGGGGTCGCCGAAGATGTGAGCACCAGGCCGCTTCGGATATGCTTCAGAGGCGGAGATCCCGCGGGCCTCGACGGAGAAAGAGCGGCACCCCGACCTCCAGATGAAGAGACTCGGCTGCAGAGCGTGCGCGCTGGTCCTGCTCGCCTGGGCCAGTACCGCACCTGTGTTCGCCGACCCGGCCGGGGAGTCCGGATCACCTGTCGGCGAGATCGGTCGCCCGAACATCCTCTTCATCCTCGCTGACGACATCGGTCAGGAGGTGCTCGGCAGCTACGGGGGAGAGTCGTACGCCACCCCACATCTCGACTGGCTGGCGCGCACCGGAATGCTCTTCCGCCAGGGTTACAGCTTGCCGACCTGCCACCCGACGCGCCTCACGCTCATGACGGGCAAGTACCCCTTCCGCCACGGCACGGTGGCGTGGGGAGACTTCCCGAAGGCCGAAGAGCCCTGGACCTTCGCCAACCTGCTCATGGCGGAGGGATACGCCACGGGAGTCGCGGGCAAGTGGCAGCTGGCGCTCCTGCGGGACGATCCGAAGCATCCGCAGAGGCTGGGGTTCCAGCACTGGGACCTCTTCGGCTGGCACGAAGGACCGCGCTACTACCAGCCGATGATCTACCACAACGGCGTGGTGCGGGACGATACGCTCGGCTACTACGGCCCGGATCTGTACGTTCGGAGCATGATCGAGTTCATGGCCGCGAACCGCGACCGCCCGTTCCTGGCCTACTACTCGATGGCTCTCTGCCACGAGGTGACGGACGACCTGGAGACGCCCGTACCATCCAACCCCTTCGGTCGCTACGACAGCTACGCCGAGATGGTCGCGGAGATGGACCGCAACGTCGGGCGTCTCGTCGCCGCCCTCGAGGCCCTGGATCTGCGCGAAAGGACCCTGGTTCTCTTCGTCGGCGACAACGGCACGCCACAACAGATGATCGTACGGGCCGAGGGGGGGCGGTTGATCAAGGAGCCGGTCGTTTCCCGCCAGGACGGCCGCGACGTGCCCGGAGGCAAGGCCACGCTCACGGACGGCGGCACTCGCATCCCGCTGATCGCCAACTGGCCGGGGACCATCGAGCCCGGCCAGGTGGTGGACGACCTCGTCGACTTCAGCGACTTCCTGCCCACGTTCCTCGATCTGGCCGCCGCGGAGAGCGGCGGCGAGCGTGACCTGGACGGATCGAGCTTCGCTCCCCTTCTCCGAGGCACGGGCCGGTCTGGCCGGACATGGGTCTACGCGGAAGAGTCCGTGCTGCCGAAACCCGGTGGCGTGGAGCCCTCGGGGTCCAGCGCCGGCGCGAGGTGGGTGCGCAACGCTGCCTGGAAGCTCTACAGCGACGGTCGTCTCTACCACATGGAGGAGGATCCCCTGGAACAGCATCCGATCCAGGACGATCGGGATTCCGAGCCGCGGGAGATTCGCACCCGACTCGAGCACGCGTTCGAAGATCTGGGGCGTGGGCCACGTCCCATCGACGAGCCGAAGGACTAGCGCGCTGGCTGTGCGGGCGTGGCTCGCCGAGCCGCGGAAAACGCCGGTGGTCGAGTGAGGCCGGGCTGCCGGCGGGGGAGGGCGTGCCCGCGGAGGAGAGTATGAGAAGAATCACCGCCTCGTCGGCAAGCGTTCTCCTCCTGTCCGGCCTGGTCTCGTTTGGCTGCGCCGAGCGCCCGGAACGCGCGACGCCGATTCCGAGGCCCAACCTCGTCCTCATCATCGCCGACGACATGGGCTGGAATGACAGTGGCGCGTACGGAAACCTCGCGGTCCACACGCCGAACATCGATCGCCTCGCCGAGGAGGGCATGCGGTTCGACCGCGCGTTCCTCACCGCTAGCAGCTGCAGCCCCAGCCGGTCGAGCATCCTCACCGGCCGCTACCCTCATGCGACCGACGCCGAGCAGCTCCACTGGCCCCTTCCCGGTAACCACCTGACCCTGGCCGAGGAGCTGCGTTCCGCCGGCTACTGGTGTGCCGCGGCGGGCAAGTGGCACCTGGGCGACGCCGTGAAGGATCGCTTCGACGTGATCCGCGGGGCCTCGACGAGCGGGTTTGTCCTGCCGTCGGGCACGCCGGGCGGTGCCCCGGCGCGGATGGTGGCCCGGGCGGACCCTTCGGGGTGCGGGCAGTGGGTTCCAACCCTGCGGGCCCGGCCCCGGGACCGGCCGTTCTTCCTCTGGCTGGCCGCCATCGATCCGCACCGAGGCTACGAGGAGGGCGCCTTCGATCCGCCCCACGACCCGGCCCGCGTGGTCGTTCCTCCGTACCTCCCGGACACCCCGCAGACCCGGGCGGACCTGGCCCTCTACTACGACGAGATCGCCCGCCTGGACCGCCACGTGGGGCTGGTCATGGACGAGCTGGCGGCCCAGGGCGTCGGCGACGACACGCTCGTCCTCTTCCTCTCCGACAACGGCCGGCCCTTCCCCCGGGACAAGACGACGCTGTACGACGGGGGCATCAAGACCCCCTGGATCGTCCGCTGGCCGGCGCTCGTGAAGGCCGGCTCGGTCAGCCAGAGCCTGGTCAGCGCGGTCGACATCGCCCCGACCTTCCTGGAGCTGGCCGACGTGGAGACCGGCCCCACCTTTCAAGGTGTCAGCTTCGCGCCCGTCCTGAGGAACCCGGCGTCGACGGTCCGGGAGCACGCGTTTGCCGAGGACCATTGGCACGACTACGAGGACCACGGCCGGGCGGTCACCGACGGTCGCTACAAGCTCATCCGGAACGACTACTTCGACCTGCCGGGTACACCGCCGGCCGACGCGGGGCGAAGCCCCACCTTCCAGGTGATGCGGACTCTGCGCGACCAGGGGCGGCTCAGTCCGGCCCAGCGGGCCGTGTTCACCCAACCGCGGCCGCAGTACGAGCTTTTCGACCTCACGTCAGACCCCGACGAGCTCGAGAACCTGGCCGAAGACCCGGCCTTTCGGGACCTGCGTCGTCGCCTGGAAGCCGCGCTTGCCGAGTGGGCGGAGGACACCGACGATACAATCCCCACCGTACGGACGCCCGATGAGTTCGACCGCGAGACCGGCCAGCCCACCTCCGCGCGGGTGAGGCCGCGGCCGAGCAAGGCGGAGATGTTCCCGGACGGCGGCTGAGCGGTGTCTCTCCGGCCGAAGAGAGCACGGAGGAGGCGACGTGAGCCGCCTGGCCGGTGCGGTGGTGCAGGTTCAGTTCGAGTGGAGAACACCAAGCTCTTTGCGCTCCAGTTCGTCCGCTGAGGCGCCGAGGCGAGATAATGCCTCGACCTCTGTGGTTTCGAGGGAGGTAGTGATGGCTTCGGGAGCTGGACGGGGGACCGGGCGCTGCCGCCGGCCCATCGTCTCGACCCTCGTGGCCCTGTGCGTCGGGCTCGCTCACGCCCCGAGCACGTCGGACGAGTTCCCGGCCCGGGAGGACGCGACAGCGGATCTCACGATGGACACCCTGAGCCCCCGGGACGTGCACCTGGGGGGCGTGCTCGGTGAGGCCGTCGAGGCTGGACGCAGGGGACGGCTGCACAACTTCATCACCGGTGTCGACGACCTCCCGGTCGCGATCTTCGGCGAAGAGCACCGGGCGCGGGCGACGACGCTGGCCAAGAGGCCGGACGGCGAGTACCACACCCCGGGCAGCGGCTGGCTCGGTGAGCACGTGGGCAAGTGGATGATCGCGGCCTCGCGGGCGGCCGTCCGGGCCGACGACCAGGAGCTGCGCCAGAGGGTTCAGGCCGTCGCCAACCACCTCCTTCGCAGCCAGGAGCCCGACGGGTACATCGGAACCTATGCCCGCCCGGTGCGCTTCACCGCCGACATTCCCCCCCCGCCGCAGACGTGGGACATCTGGGTGCACACATACGTGATCCTGGGGCTCCTGGAGGCCCACCGCCAGTGGCCGGACGCCCGATTCGTGGATGCAGCCCGCAGGGCGGCCGACCTCATCATCCGTCACTTCGGACCGGACGGCACCAAGAGCGTCGCCTACTGGGGCAACCACCTCGGGCTTTCGGGCACCGTCATCCTCGACGCGTTCGTCGAGCTCTATCGGGTCACCGGAGAGCGGCGCTACGCCGACTTTGCCGAGCACGTCATCCACCAGGCGGAAGATCGGCCGGGCCTGGAGATCGTCTCCCGGACCCTCGCCGGACACGACGTGATGGAGGTGGGAGACGGCAAGATCTATCAGCTGTGCTGGAACTACGCGGGGATCGCCAAACTCTACGCGGCCACCGGCAGAACCGACTATCTGCGAGCCGCCATCCGCGGGTGGAGGAGCTTCTTCGAGGACCACCTGACGCTCGGCCACAGCCCCTGGGGGGGGATCGGCGGCCACGGGGAGGTCGTCAACGAGAAGGGGTACTTCAGCCCGTACGGCTGGGTCGAGACCTGCAACACCATGGCCTGGATGCAGCTCAGCCGGGAGCTGCTGCGGATCACCGGCGAAGCCCGGTACGCGGACACGATCGAGAGGGCGGTCTACAACTCCCTGCTGGGCGCCCAGTACCCCAACGGCGAGGACTGGTGCTATTTCATCTTCCCCAACGGCCGCCGTCACAAGGCCGTCTGGCGGGACTGCTGCAAATCCAGCGGGGCCCTGGCCCTCGAGGAGATCGCCCCCCTCGTCTACGGACGTCGGGGAGAGGGGTTGTCCGTAAACCTCTACGGCTCCAGCGAGGCGACCGTGCAGCTGCCGAAAGCGGGCCGTGTCCGTATCGCTCAGAAGACGAGCTACCCTCACGACGGACGCGTCGAGCTCGCGATCGACCCGCCCGCGCCTTCGGAGTTTCCCCTCTTCCTGCGGGTGCCGAGCTGGGCGCGGGACACCGAGATCCAGCTCAACGACGAAACCCTCGAGCGGGAGACGACTCCCGGCTCCTACCTGAGGCTCGACCGAGCCTGGGCCCCCGGTGACCGACTCATCCTCACCTTTCCCATGACGCTCCGGGTCCACCGGCGGAGCAACACGGACGTCCACCGAAACCAGCCGATCCAGAGCCTCGACTACTTCGCCCTCACCCGGGGTCCCCTCGTCTATGCCACGAGTCTGATCGACGGCTACAAGTTCGAGGACACGCTGCGAATGCCCGACCAGTCTCCGGAGAGCCTCTTCTCCGCTGTCCCGACCCCGGACGGCTCGATCGGGCCCGCCTTCCAGCTGAGTCTGCCCGGCCGGGAGCCCATCGTCTACCTTCCCTACTTCGAGCAGGGAGGGAGGAAAGAAGGCGCCTGGCGCTTGACGTGGATCGGAGCGCATTGGGAATGACGGCCCGCGCCGTCGCGATCTCGCTGGCCCTGGTCGCCGGCCTCGGCCTCTCGGAGCTCTCGGCCCAGCCCCGGCTCACCCTGCATCCCAATGAAGATGTTCCCCGAGAGCTCACCCTCGAGAACGACGACCTCTTCGTTCGGGTCCAGCTCGGGCGGTACCTGTATCTCACTTCGTTTCTCGACAAGGTCAGCGGCGTTCAGTTCGTCGACCCGGAGAAGCCGGCCCCCCTCGTCAAGGTCAGCAACCAGTGGCATCTGCTCCAGGTCGGCTTCAACATCTGGCAGGTCACCGAGCGGGTCGACGGGGCCGAACGGGGAGCCGAGATCCGACTCTTCTCCAACTCCCTGGAGAACCCCTACCACCTCGTCGTGCGGCTCGGGATGTCCGAGGCCCCCGAGCTTCGGCTCCACCTCTCACTGGAGCACCGGGCGGACGAGGAGCGGCACGACATGCCCTACGTGAGCCGGCGGACGGCGACGGTGGGCCTGTCTCTCCTACGCCACCTCCGTCCCCCGGGGGCACCGGAGCCCCACGTCATCTTCAAGAGGGATCGCACCCACTTCCACAACGACACCGCGGACGTCGGGATGTACTTCCTGCGCCAGGCCGAGGACCCCGACTTCCCGCTGGTGGTGTCCTACCCGGAGATCGGCGTTGGGGTGCTGTTGGACAAGGAGGCGTCCGATCTCGAGTGGAGCTTCGACTCCGTCGAGGACGCCCTGTCGTTCATGCGGCCCGCCCCCATCGACCCCGGGGACGCCTTCCTGATCTTCGAGGGGGTCCTCCGCCCTTTCCGCGGCGACTGGCACACCGCCTTCTCCTGGTGGAAGGACCGGATTCGGGGCGCGCTCGATCTGAGCCTCTACGAGCGCCCTGGACACGCCGAGTACCGGAAGAAGGTGATCACCCACTTCACGATGGCCTTCGACCACGACTTCTACGACCCGCTTCGCAATCGGTACCGGCTGGCCGAGTTTCTCGCGCGAGGCGAGCGCGAGTTTGGCGGCTACGACGCATTCCTCTTCTGGCACGGTTACCCCCGCCTGGGGGTGGACCCGCGCGATGAGTGGGCCATGTACCAGGGCCTTCCCGGGGGCCTGGAGGGCCTCCGCGCCCTGGTGGACGAGGCCAACCGCCAAGGCGTCTGGGTCTTCCTCTCCTTCAACCCCTGGGACGTCATCGGCGGCCGGGAGGATCTGGGGGCGGCCCAGGCCGACGTCATGGCCCGGACCGGCGCCAACGGGACCTACCTCGACATCATGCGGGGTGCCACGGCGGAGCTGCGGGGACGTTCGATCGGGTGGACCCGGACATCGTCTTCTCGTCGGAGAACCGGCCACCCTTCGCGGGGCTGGCCTTCAGCACCGGGAGCCAGGAGGACCACGACTACGTCGCCCAGATGCCGCGGCTGGACCTCCTCCGGTTCGTCCTCCCCGAGCACAACATCAGCAACACCGAGCGCATGGGACGAAACCGCACGAACCAGATCCGCAACACCGTCTTCAACCTGGTCGGCTTCACCATCTGGGAGGACATCTTCGGCGAGATCAACCGGTATAGCTGGGACGAGCGCGTCCTGATCACCCGCTACAACCGCCTCGTGCACGATCACCTGGACGCCTTCCTGACGCTCGACCCCCGGCCCCTGCTGGTGACGAGACCGCTCGGTCGATCCCAGGACGCGACACCCCACCTGAGCGCCTGGAGCCCGAACCCGAGAACGTACGATCACCCGTATCCGCCCGAGTCGGACCATCGACTGTCTGGGCTCTACGTGAACGCCTTTCCGGCCCGCGACAAGGTCCTCTACAGCCTCTACCACCACGAGCACGACAACGTGGACCGCTTTCACGACAACCGAGCTCGCGGAAGGCTCTTCCGCGTGGAGGTCCCCGCCGACTGGCGGGTCGTGAACGTCTGGGATGGCCGCCCCGCCGAGCTCGTGGAGCGCGACGGGGAGCGCTGGGTCTCGGTCCGCTCCGAGCTGCCAGACCCGAGCGCCGTCTTCGTGGCGATGCCCCGGCGGATCGTGATCCAGGAAGAAGAGGGGTCCTGGACGGCCACGATGCCGGAGACGGGCGAGGGCACGCTGCGCCTCGCCGGGATGGATACGGAGCGCCGGCCGCTCTGCGGAGAATCGGTCCCCGCATCCCAGGGCCTGCGATTCGCGCCCGGTGACGCCCCGGCCAATGTGGATGGGTACGTGATGGTCCAGTACCTCCGAGAAGGAGTCGTCCGGGATGTGGCAGTGGTCAAGACGGGCCGCTAGCTGGTCGGCCGCTCTGGCGGTCCTGTTGCTGGGCCTGCCGGCGGCGGAGGCCACCGAACCGGTCCCACCGGAGGGCATGGTCTTCGTCCCGGGGGGCGAGGTCGAGCTCGAGGTGTTCACCCGATGGCGGGAGGGCTTGAGCGACGAGAGGTTCGAGAGGGGCCCGCTCGGGCAGTGGTACGTGACCGACGAGGTCGTGGCCGTCGAGCCGTACTTCATCGACGAGACCGAGGTGACCAACGCGCAGTTCAGACGCTTCCTGGAGGCCTCGGCCTACCGGCCCCGCTTCGACGACAACTTCCTGAGGCACTGGAAGGGAGGCACGTTCCCGCCGGGGCAGGCGGACCATCCCGTGGTCTGGGTCGACCTGGAGGACGCCTGGGCCTACGCCCGGTGGGCGGGCAAGCAGATCCCGAGCGAGGCTCAGTGGCAGATGGCGGCCCAGGGCACGGATGGACGGCTCTTCCCCTGGGGCGACCGCTACGACCTCTCCCGGGCCAACGTGGGGTCGAGCGGACCGCGACCCGTAGGCTCCTACCC
The DNA here is from genome assembly GCA_963700695.1 of uncultured Acidobacteriota bacterium. Taxonomy (GTDB): domain Bacteria; phylum Acidobacteriota; class Vicinamibacteria; order Fen-336; family Fen-336; genus JAJDNS01. The sequence goes on from CAVOYO010000007.1 coordinate 176,902, forward strand.
GGAGGGCCGGAGCCCCTACGGGTGCCAGGACATGGCCGGCAACGTCTGGGAGTGGACGGACTCGAAGGAGGACGACGGCCGGCATTGGTTCTCGTACCTGCGGGGAGGGAGCTGGTTCCAGCCGATCCGGTCCGCCTGGTACACGGAGGGGGGGCTGCTCACCAACAACCAGCGACTGAAGCTCTGGTGGCTCTCGCCCGGGCTGAACCGTTCCGAGACGATCGGGTTCCGATGCGTCAAGCCCATCGGGAAGCCTGCGTCGACCACAGATGGCCTGAGCCCACGTTGAGACGCCGGGTCGAGGCTGCACTATGCTGAGATCCATGAACCGAAGACCGAGCGTGCTCACCGTCCTCCTGTTGCTCCTCGCGTGCCCCTGGCCGCCGACGACTGGCCGCAGTGGAGGGGGCCCGAGGGCATCGGCGTCTCCCGCGAGGAGGGCCTCCCCACGCGCTGGGGTCCGGAGGAGGGCGTGGCGTGGAAGGTCCCGCTCGAAGGAGTCGGGACGTCCTCACCCACCGTCTCGGGCGAGCGGATCTTCGTCACCGCCCAGGTCGGCTCGGGGGAGGTGACGGCCCGGCGGCACTGAGTCCCCGGAGGCGGTCCGGCCCGCCGGACCGAAGGCCGTCTTGGGGTCGAGCTTGTGGTGCGGGCTGTCCACCGCCGCGACGGCCGCTCACTCTGGACGCATCGCTTCGCGGCCGAGGGCGACATCCCGCCCGTCCAGCGCAAGCACAACATGGCCAGCCCCACCCCGGTCACGGACGGCGAACGCGTCTACGCCTGGTTCGGCAACGGTCAGCTCCTCGCGTTCGACGTCGCCGACGGAGCGCTCGTGTGGCAACGCCACTTCGCCCGGGAGATCGCCCCTTTCGACATCCAGTGGGGCCATGGCAGCTCACCCACTCTCTACGATGACCTGCTCTTCCTCTTGTGCGACCACCGTCCCGGGGCCTACCTGCTCGCACTCGACAAGAGGACGGGTGAAGAGCGCTGGAAGCTCGATCGCGGCGAGGGGCAGCGCTCCTACACGACGCCCACGGTCATTCGACGCGAGGATGGCGATCTGCTGATCGTGAACGCCAACGCCCGGCTGGAGGCCCTCGAGCCGAAGACAGGCAAGCTCCTCTGGCACGCGGGGGAGCCGGTCCGCGTCCCGATTGCGACGCCGGCCTACCACGACGGCACCCTCTACACGAGCCGCGGGTACCGCAGCGGCCCCTACCTGGCCATCCGCCTCGGCGGGCAGGGCGATGTCTCCGAGACCCACGTGCTCTGGCAGGTGCCGACCGGGGCGCCCTATGTGGGCTCGCTCATCCACCACCGGGGGCTGGTCTTCATGGCCACCGAGCAGGGCATCGCCACCGCCACCGATCCCGAAACCGGCGATCACGTCTGGCGTGAGCGTCTCGGCGGGGCGTTCACCTCATCGCCCGTGGCCGGAGACGGGAAGGTGTACTTCACGAACGAGGCCGGGGAGACGGTGGTGGTTGCGGCCGCCCGCGAGTTCGAGGTCATCGCCCGCAACGCGCTCGGCGAGCGGGTGCTCGCGTCGCCGGCGATCTCGGGGGGGCAGATCTTCATCAAGACGGACGAGCACCTGGTCTGCATCGGGGAGTAGCGGACCGAACGCACGGCGGCGCGACGATTCCGGCGGCGCTCTACTCGGCTGCTCCCGGGACAGGCGGAGGTGGCGTTTCCAGCCACTTCAGGTTGAAGGCGTAGTGCTGGCGGCTGCTGATGAGCTGGATGACGCCGTCGGGCGTCTGGCACACGGAGAGATAGCCCCGCGGCTCCGCGCTCTCGAAGCTCATCGTGATCAGGCGGCCATCGGTCGTCTCGATCTCGCGGCCGGGGCCGTCGTCGCTGACCAGCCGGCGCGCCGGCCACGTCTCCCCGTCGTCGTACGAGAGCGCGGCGAAGAGGCCGTGAACCGTCCGCTCCTTTGCCGAGGCGTCCTCGATCGCCATCTCCTTGGCGAACGAAGCGAAGAAGAGCGGTCCCTCGCGGAGGCGCATCAGGACCGGGCGCTGGCCGCCCCCCACCGGCGGGAAGGGGCTGGCGCTGTAGGTCCAGGTCTTCCCCATGTCGTCGGAGAGGCTCTTCGGCATCCGGTCGTCGATGTTCTGGCCCCGGCCGAGCGCCATCAGCCGACCATCGCCGAGCTGGGCCACGCCGGCGTGGATGCCGGCGATCGTTCCTCCCGGGTCGGTCCAGGTTCGGCCGCCGTCGCGGCTGATCCAGAGCGCCGTTCCGTCCGCGGGCACGTCGTCGACGGGCATCACGATGAAGCCCTCCCGGGTCCGGAAGACGGTCTCTTCGGGCATGTGGCGGGGGCCGTGCTCGGGGACGATCAGGCGCGGTTGCGACCAGGTGACGCCGTTGTCGGTCGACGTCCGGTGCACGATCGCCAGGTTGCCCCAGGTGGCGGCGGCGGAAAGGCCGACGAAAAAGTGGATCGTCCGGTCCCCGTCGAACCAGAGCGCGGGGGTGTGATCGTTGCGATCCGGAGCGTCCCAGAAGAGCGACGCCGGCTCCCACTCCTTCTCCCCGTACCGAAGCCGGCTGGCCAGCAGCCCCAGCTCGCGGCTCCGCTCCGTCATGCACGTGTACCAGATCGCGAGCAGGTCGCCGTTCCAGGTCTCGACGAGGGCGGGGTCGTGGTTGTGGTGAGAGAACATCGGGCCGAAGGAGCGCGGCGGGATCTTCACGTACTGCCGCGGGCCCTCGAAGTAGGGTTGGTCGGGATCGGGCCCCCGCGTCAGGTCCGCCGGCACCTCCTGTCGGACGGCGGTGCGGTGGAGCGGCGGGGGCTCGGGCGGGAGCGGCGCGGAGTCGGGGCCACTCGCCCAGGACGACCCGAAACCCGATCAACCAGCTCTCGTCTTCCGGACAGGGTCCCCATCCGGTTGGCCGAGCGCAGGAAGTAGGGCTCGGTCGAGTGGCTGCCGCCGCGGGTGACCCGGAACTCCCCGAACGCGCGGCCCACGGGGTCGACCTGGTGCTCCGGGGCATAGGGTCCGTACCAATCGAGGACCCACTCCTCGACGTTCCCGTGCACGTCGTATAGGCCCCACGCGTTCGGTGGCGTCTGCCCGACGGTGAGCGGGATCTCCTCGGACTCCTCGACCGTCGGACGCGCGGGGAACCAGCTCTGGCCGGGGTTCTTCGGGACGCCCTCGGGGAGCGTCTCTCCGGTGTGGAACGGGGTCCTCGTCCCGGCTCGGGCGGCGTACTCCCACTCGGCTTCGGTTGGCAGACGATAGGGCTCTTCCTTCCTTGCGCGACAGCCAGCGGCAGAACTCGACGGCGTCGTTCCAGCTCACGAAGACGACCGCCTCGTCGTCGGCCTTCGAAGAAGCCCATCTCGCCGCGGCGCTCGCGGTGGGCAGGGTCAAACCGCTCGTACTGCGCGTTCGTGACCTCGTGGACGCCGATGAAGAACGGGCGGCTGATCGTCACCTGATGACGCGGCCATTCGTCGAAGTCCCCGTGACGGCGGTGTGGTGTCCCCGACCGCGCCTCCTGATGGTCCGCCGGCTCCCGCAGCTCCAGGGGAAGCAGCCGATCGCCGACTCCCATCAGGAACGAACCCGCCTCGACGCGCCTCAGGCGCATGCCGATCGAGTTGACGGTCTCCGCCTCGGTGTCCGTCCCGGCGGCGGCTCCGGGGCCCGCGAGGGCGAGCGCCGCGAGAGCGGCCAGGGCCCGCCCGGCCCCACGCCGGACTCGGGTGCAGGTCCCTGGGTTCAGTCTCTGTGCGTTTCGTTCCATGATCTGGCCTCCGTGTTCGACGCGGGCGGGCCCCGCTCCGCGCCTTTCGGCCACCTTCCCGGCCGTGAAGGGCCGCGCCTGTCCCAGTCGAGGACTCGGCCGGGACGATAGGATGACCCCCATCTTCAGTGCAACCGAAAGGAGAGTTGCGTCCGGCGGCGGCCTGGTGACATGATTCAGCACCGTCGCCAAGAAGAGATACGACCTCAAGAAGGAGAGTTCCCATGAAGCATCCATACCTGAGAACGCCTGCCGCTGTGGGCCTGACCACCCTGCTCGCGCTGGCGCTGGCGAGCGCCGGCGTGCTGGCGCAGGAGCCGAAGGTCAAGGCGCCCGAACCGGGCGTGCCGGAGATCTTCACGCTCAAGGGCCAGTTCGTGCGGGTTGCCTACAACAACGAGGGATACGTCACCCTCGGGTACCGCGTGGCCAACCAGTCGGTCGGGGAGGAGTGGATGCGCCTCGAGGTGGGCCTGACCGTCCGCACGGCCGACCAGAGCTACATTCTGAAGCGCGAGCACATCTCGCTCTCGACCCCGGACGGGAAGACCCTCCCGCTGCCCACCAACCAAGGAGTACCGACAGGCGGACCTGCAGGCCCTCGAGAACCGGGCGCGCATTGGTCCGCGACTCGATCAACTACTTCCCGCCGATGGCGACGCGAGCCTGCGCGGTCCGCTTCTTCGCCGACCTCGAGTCGGCGCAACCGATGGCCTTCGACCAGGTCGAGCTGAGCCAGCAGCGGGCCTGCCTCGGCCGACTCTACTTCAACGTCCCCGGGGGCATCCAGTACGGCCAGCACTTGGCTCAACGTCCAGTTCGCGACGGGCCCGGTGAGGGTCCCGTTCCACATCATGACCAAGGAGGAGGAGAAGAAATTCGCCGGGACCTGGCAGGACATCAAGAAGCAGGTTGACGAGGCGTTCCGGCAGCAGTAGCCGACGTCCGTTCTCCGGCCGGATGAGGGCGGGCCCCGCCCTGGGGTCCGCCTCCACTGCCGCCTCCTTCGACGGAGGTGTCCGATGAGGATGGGGGGGCTGGTCCCGCTCCTGGGCGTGGGTGTGGTCCGGATTCACGCGACTTCGGCGACAGGATACCAGGGGGCCGCGGCGGGGGGCCGTGAAGACGGACGAGAAACGAGACGCCCACGAGAGGTTCTGGCGGGGTGAGGGCCCCAGCCTGATCCTCATTCCGGCCGAGCGTTCGGCGCAGTACGACGTCGACGGGTATCGCCAGCGGTTCGACGACCCGCGGGCGATGTGGGACGCGGAGATGCGTCGCGCTCGGGAGATCCTGGACTGGCCCACCGACGGGATCCCCACGGTCCGGCCCAACCTCGGGGTCGTCTTCATCCCCGTGATCGCCGGGCAGGGATACGAGATCCGCGACGGCCAGATGCCCTGGCCGGGCGACCCGCTCGATCGCGAGGCGATCCGTGCCGCCGCGGACGTCGACGTGACCTCGACGAAGCTGATGCGCCTTGCTTCCGAGTTCTACGACCTCCACCGGGAGGAGGGTGGCCGCGAGATCGCGGCCTACCACCCGGACACTCAGAGTGTCTTCGACGTCGCCCACCTGCTGAACGGGGCGGGTCTCTTCTACGAGCTGATCGACGACCCCGAGTGGGTGCACGAGCTGCTCGAGATCTGTCTGGACGTCTACCTCCGCGTGTCCCGTCACCTCAAGACCATGCTCCGCGAGCCGGAGCGCACGATGGTCCACGGACACGGGACCTCGCAAGGCGTCTTCTTCCCCGGCGCCGGGGTCCGCACCAGCGAGGACACCGCAACGCTGCTTTCGCCCGAGATGATCGAGGAGTTCGTCCTGCCCTACGCCGAGCGGGCGGTCGGGCCCTTTGGCGGCGGCTTCGTCCACTTCTGCGGAGGACACCCGCCGCTCCTGGAGCGGCTCTGCGAGTCCCCCCTCGTCCGCGCCATCGACCTCGGCAACAGCGAGGAGTACGACTGCCGCTGGGTGCTCGAGCGCTGCGCGGCGTCGAACACGGTCCTCTACAGCCGGATCGCGGCCGAGCCGGGTGAGGACTGGCGCGGCTACGTCGGCCGTCTGGCCGGCCTCGTTCGCGAGACCGGGGCCCGCTGCATCCTGCGGCCGACGGTCCACCCCGACTCCCGCGAGGAGTGCGTGGCCATGCGGGACATGTGGCACGAGCGGACCTGAACGGCCCCGGGGTCAGGGGCGCGTGGTCTCGGTCTTCACGTTGTCGAGGTCGACGACCGTGCGGGAGACCGGCTCGTCGGCTCCCGGCAGGTCGGGCTCGTACATCTTGTAGCCGTTGGCCTGGAAGCCGTAGCGGCTGAAGTCCTGCATCCGGTGGATCCCGGTGCGGAAGACGACCCGCTCCACCGTGGGATCCTCGAACTCCGAGTCGTAGGGGTCCCCGCTATCGTCCAGGCGCTCCGCAAAGGGTGCGCCCTCGACGACCTCCTTCCCGTCGACGTGCAGGTCGTATTCCCCGGCCCCGGTGTCCACGTCGATGTCGAGATGAATCCACTCACCTACCACCAGCGCAGCGACGTCGTCCAGCTCCGCCCCCTCGTTGGCGACGATCACCCCGTCCTTGCCGACGAGGACGATCCGAACCGGTCGCTGACCGCGATAGTTCTGGATCTCGATCTCCAGGTTGTCGTGGCCCACCTCCTGGACCCGGAGATCGAGAGAGATACGCGCCTTCGTCGTCTCCGGAAAGACCCGGACCGCCTTCGCGTAGTCGTAGGGGTCCTGATCTTCCAGGCGAAGCACGCGGTTGCCGGCGTCCTTGACGACGGCGATGGGGTGCCAGATCCCGGTGTAGATGTTCCAGTCCTCGATCAGCCCGCCCGGCCCCAGGTCCTCGAAGTCGTCGTCGACGTCCTCGGCGACGGTGCCGGCGATCGGAACGGGCACGCGGGTCACGAAGAGGTCCTCCTTGTTGGAGGAGTAGGTCAACCACAGGGCCCCGTCCGGCGGGGTCCCGTTGCCGGGGATGATGCCGCGGACGTACTGGGCGCCGCCCCCGTCCTTGTTGGCCCCCCCGAACCGCATCAGCGGGGTCTCGCTGTGCACGTTCAGGAAATAGCTGTCGAAGGTCATTCCGTCCCCCCCGGTGGTGACGGAGAGGGGATGGCGCCAGGTCGTGTTGAGAACGGGGTTGTAGGCCAGCACGTAGCGGCCGTCCGAGGTTCGCTGGCCCCAGATCTTCGCCCCCCCGTAGTAGATGTCGGCGCCCACCCCCTGGACGCTGATCTGGCCGGGCTCCCAGGCGTTGGCCACCGCCATCTTCTTCCACTTCCACATGCCGACGATCTTCCCGTCGGGCCGGACGTACCAGTTGAACGCCTTCAGGTAGCGGGCGTTGCCGCCGGCGTAGGTGAAGAAGCCCTTGGAGTTGTCCTGGTCCTCTTCGTACCACTGCTGGACGATCAGCTTGTTCGCCAGCAGCCCGTCGATCACCTTCACGAAGCCCTCATCCGGTGCTTCGGTGTAGTGCGGGTAGTGGGGGGAGTCGTCGGGGCCGTACCCCTGGAAGGGGTTGTAGCGGACCCAGTAGATCGGACCGAAGTCGTCGGGACCGTAGACCTCCCGGACCACCCGGCCGACGCCCTTGCCGTCATTAGGGGCGCTCGGCATCCCGTAGAAGCCGCTGGCGATGAGTCGGCCGCCGGGTGAGAGGTACCACCCCATTCGCTGGTGCGAGATGCTGTACTGGACGGCGTCGTCCTGCTTGCGGTTCCTGAACTTCTGAGCCGGGAAGATGGTGCGCGGCTTCACCCAGCTTCTCCCGTCTTCAGACCACGTGATCAGCTCGTAGCACGGCTGCTGGTGCTCGTGCACCGGACCGCTCCGGTACAGCAGCCAGAACCGGTCCTTCCAGTAGCTCAGCATCGGCGCGTGGTTGTAGGTGAACCCCGTCCGCTCGATGCCCACGTCCGGATAGCGCGGCAGGTCGCGGGTGACGAGCTCGGGGTGAGCTCGGTTGGCCCGGATGACCTGGAAGTTGTGGACACCGACCGCCGGGCGGAAGCGGCCGTCGTGGACGTCCGTGTCCGCGTAGGGTGGCGCCCCGCCGGTGAAGGAAGGCATCTCCGCTTCGAAGTCCCCGGGAGGAGGATCGTCCGTATCCGACCACCGCGCATCGTAGTCGAAGAGGGTCGCCCCTTCCGGCACCACGCCGGCGTCGTGGCTCAGGGCGGCACTGGGGACGATCGTCCTGGGTTGCCCTTCCCATCTCCAGAAGAGAAACAGACGCGCCTGTCCGCGCCTCGAGACAAAGGACATCTCGATCGGGGCCCGCTCTCCCTTCTTCATCGCGACGACACCGCTCGAGGCTCCACGTCCCTGGAGATCGTCGATGACGACGTCTCCGTCGACCACGAGGCGGAAGCCGTCGATGGCCTCGACCACGAACTCGACGTCACCCGTGACGGGGCCCTCGACGAGCCCACTCCACCGGGCGGACCAGTCGTTGCCCCGACCCTTCTCCCATTTCTGGGCCACGCCCTTCAGGACGTCGATGCTCTGATCGGGGTCCGTGAAGTCCTGGTTGTTGAAGTAGTGGCCGACGAGACCCGGCCGCAGCTCCTCCGCCTCGCTCGAGGCGCCCGGCCCAGGCGTGGCCAGGAGGAGGGGGGCGATCAGGACCAACGCGAGAGGGCTCGACCACCTCCACTTCCCTCCGATGGCAGAACGTCTTGGTCGTGTCATGGTGTCTCCTCCTTCGGATTCTACGAACAGGACATCGGGTTCGTTGCCCCCGAACGGGCAGCTAGAGCCGGAGATTGATGCCGGCACCGCGCTCGGCGGGGAGAGCGAGGTGATGATAGACGGTCAAGAAGCCGCGTCGGATGCGGGGCTCAGGTCGGACCCAGGCCTCCTTTCGCCGCGTCATCTCCTCGGCGGGCACCGCGACGTCGAGGCGCCCGCCGGGGATGTCGATCTCGATCGTGTCGCCGTTCTCGACGAAGGCGAGCGGACCACCGAGGTAGGCCTCCGGCGAGACCTGGACGACGTAGAACCCCTCGCAGAAGCCGGACGCCTTGCCGTCGGTGATGATGGCGCAGTCGGCGGCGAGCCCGGTTCCGCCCACGAAGCCCATCAGGGCGAAGATGTCGGTGCAGCCCGGGCCCGCCGCGGGGGCCCTCGTATCGGAGAACGAGGGCGTCGCCCCGCTGGAGCTCTCCCCTCTTCACCCCCTCGATCGCCTCCTCCAGCGAGTCGAAGACGCGGGCGGGTCCCTCGAACGTCGTCCGGCCTCCGGCCACGACCATGGGCCGCGTCACGGAGGAGCGGGCGAGGCTGCCCCGCAGGACGACCAGACCATTCTCGTACAGGGGCGCGCTCAGGGGGCGGATGACCTTGTCGTTCCGGACGCGGCCGGCGGCCAGCTGCTCCCGAAGGGAGTCGTAGCCCACCGTGGAGACGTCGAGGTCGAGCTGCGAGGAGAGCTGCTGTCATCACCGCGGGGATGCCGCCCGCTTCGTGGAGCACCTCCATCGGGTGCCGGCCGCTCGGCTGCACGTCGGCGATGAAGGGCGTCTCCCGGCTCAGGGCCTCGAAGGTGTCGAGGGTGACCGGGCGCTCCAGCTCGAGCTCCTCGATCAGCGCCAGCATGTGCAGGACGGCGTTCGTCGAGCCGCTGGTGGCGTGGAGGACGCGGATCGCGTTCTCGACCGCGGCCGCGGTCATGATGCGTGACGGGGTCAGCCCCCGCTCGACCAGGTCCATCACGCGCACGCCGGTCTTCTTGGCCAGGCGGAGCCGCTCCCCCGAGTCGGCGAGGGCGGTGCTGGCCAGGGGAAGTGTCATCCCGAGGGCCTCGGCCAGGCACTGCATGGTGTTGGCGGTGCCGAGCAGCTGGCAGGATCCGCACCCGGGGCAGGCGTTGTCCTCGAACTCCGTCAGCCGATCGATCGGCATGGTGCCCTTGCCGACGGCGTACTTCCAGGTCTCCGCGTCCAGGTCGGTGATGATGACGGATCTTCCCTCGAAGCGGCCGGTGCGCATCGGTCCCCCGGGGAGGACGATGCTCGGGATGTCCAGGCGGGCGGCGGCGATCAGGTGCGCGGGGACGTTCTTGTCGCAGCTCGAGATCAGCACGAGGCCGTCGAAGAGGTGCATCTCCGTGCACGTCTCGACGTCGGCGGCGATCACGTCACGGGTGGGGAGGTCGTAGCGGATCCCGGGATCGGAGGCCTCCAGCGCGCACATGGCGAAGCTGGAGAACTCGAAGGGTGTCCCGCCCGCCTGCCAGATGCCCGCCTTCACCGCCTCGGCCAGGTTCTTGAGGTGAAAGTGCCCGGGGCTGGTCTCGCCCCAGGTGTTGGCCACCCCGATGCGCGGGCGGGCCAGCTCCTCGTCGGTGTAGCCCATGGCCTTGATGAGCGAGCGGGCCCGCGACATCTCCGGCCCCTGTAGAGATCTCTTCTTCCCGATCATGTGCGCCCCCTGCTGTCTGGCGGGCTCGATCGCCCCGTTGTCGGGCGCGAGCCGTCTCGGTTGAATCGCCCTTCAGCGTCTGGTCGCTTCGACGCCGTTGACCCCATCACTCCAGCGTCAGCTTGTCGCCCAGGGCACGGGCGAGATCGGGGAGATCGTACCGGGTCAGGGCGTTCGGCACGACGAGAGCCAGGCGGTTGGGGGCCAGCGGTGTCATGACCACGTCCTCGATCCAGCTCCGGATCGAGCCCCGGAGGATCACCCGTGCGAACCGGTCGTCACCGAACGCGGCGTGGAGCGCCACCGGGCCCGCTCGACCCACGCCGACGAGGTCGACTCGCCGAGGGTCGACGTCCTCCTTGGCCAGAAGCACGTCGAGAGCGGCCAGGACATCCTCGACGCGTTGTCCCAGGAGCGGCCGGCCGATGTGCAGGGCCAGCATGCCGGTGCTGTGCTCGTCGCTGAGGTACTTGTCGGCGTAGAAATCACGGCGGGCGGCCTCGCCGTAGCCCCGCAGGTCGAGGCTCAGAACGACGTGTCCGGACCGGACGAGCCTCTCTACAGTACCGCCGGGCGCGGCGTCGGCGGCCTTGCCTCGGCCGTCCACGTAGAGCGTCGCCGGCCCCCGGCCCTCCGCGCCTTCCGGCGTGAACAGAAGCGCCAGCACGTTCAGCTCGGCCGGTCGCTTGAGGATGAGCCTCTCGACCGTGTACCCGGGGCGGGGGACGAAGCCGCGAGACTCGGTGGTGGCCTCGCCGCGCTCGCGCCGCAGGCCGATGAGCCGTGCGACCTCCGCCACGCGCTCCGCCGGTGTCCCCTGCTCCCAGAAGCGGCGACGGTCCTTCTCCAGCGCCCGCGCGCGCTCCACGTTCATCTCGGTGATCGACCTCTCCCCGACGAACTCGGTCAGGACCTGCCCGGAGCGCGTGGCCCAGAGCTCTCGCGCCGGCAGGATCGCCGGTTCTCCTTCTTTGACCGGCGCGTCGTCGTCCAGCAGCCAGCGCCGCATCCAACGCACCGCCGCCTCGCGATGGGGTTGATGAAGCCCGTGGCCGTGGTCTCCCTCCACGAGCGCGACGTGATCGGGCTGTCCCAGGGTGGAGAAGACCCGCTGGGTCTCGGCGAAGCCGGCACGCGTGGAGTGGATGTCGAAGTAATCACGGGTGCCGGCCAGGGCCAGGGTCGGCCGGTCGAACCGCATCGTGAGGTAGTCGAACTGCTCGAGGAGCTCCGCCCCCTCGCCCGGCAGGTTCTGGCAGGAGTCCTGCGGTCCGACCGTCTCGAACCTCCGCTCGTGTTGCATCAGGTAGCAGGACGACGCGGCCGGGCCGACGCGGTCGTCGAGGACCATCAGAAACGCGGTCTGCGTCCCGCCCCCGCTGCTCCCGACCATGCCGACGGGCGTGCGGCGATCCACCTCCGGGCGACTGAGCAGGTAGTCGATGGCGCGCACCCCGTCGACTGCCTCGTACCACACCATGCTGCGACCCACGGCCATCGCCCCCAGCCCCAACAGCATGTGGGTCGTGCTGGTGTGCCGGTGAACGTCGAACAGCTGGAGCCGCTCTCCCTGGCAGATCGGGTCGGGAGCCAGGAGGACCATCCCGTGTCGGGCGAAGAGGGCCCCGGCGACCTGGTGGGTGTCGAGCGCCTTGCCCTCGATCCAGTGCCCGCTGGCCAGGTACACCCCGGGATAGGGCCCTTCGCCCTCGGTGGGGAGGTACAGGTTGGCCGTGACGTGGTGGCCCGGCTGGCTCTCGTAGACGACCTTCTCGATGCGGTAGCCGTCCCGTTCGATCTGGCCGGTCACCCGGGCCTGCAAGGGCGTCTTCTCCGGCAGCGGTCCGAGCAGCTGAAGATACGCCGCCCGCATGGCCTCCGCCCGCTTCCCGGCCGCCTCGGACGAGGCCAGGGACGCCTCGAGGGCCTCTCGGCGGGCGTCGTACTGGCCCCGCATCTGCTCGAGCAGGTAGGCGTAGAGATCGTAGCCGTTCAGCAGCTGGCCGGCGTCTCCGTCCAGGACGCGGATCTCGGCCTCCGCCGGCGCCGCCGTCGAGAGACCCGAGGACAGCAACGCCACGGCGACCAAGGCCCCGGACACGATCGCCCCGGCCTTCCCCGCGAACACTGGTCGCTCACTCTGGTGCATGGTCCCGTCCTCCCGCTGGTGAGGGGCAGCGTGCCGCGCCAAAGGGGCCCGGGTGAATCGGTTTGGCCCCCAGGTTCCGTGCCGATACTATTCCATTCCCGGCGCGTGCGCCGGGGGCTGGAGGCCCAGGATGACGACACGCCGGCTCGCCTTTCTCCTTCTCACATCGGGCGTCGTGTCCTTGGGGTGCAAGCAGGACGTCCCGGACGACGTCCGGTCGTCGTCGAGCAGCGGCTACGCCCAGTTCGCCCCCGAAGATGCCTATCTCGAGGGGTCGTCCTTCGCGTACTACGGCAGCGAGAACGCCTGGGACCGTCGCTTCTTCTCGGAGAGGACGGCGGACCAGCAATACAAGAGGCGGGGTCAGCGCCAGATGTTGGCGATCCTGGACGGTCAGCCCGAGCGGGCAGCCGAGCTCTGCCGGGCCCGTCTGCAGGCCCAGCCCGGGGACGCCGAGTCGCTGTTCGTCCTCACGGTGGCCCTGACCCAGATGGGTCAGCTCGAGCCGGCGATGGAGACCGTGACGCGCGCGCTCGACGCGGGCCTGCCCTTCGGCCGCTTCCTGGCCGGGCCGCGCGATCTCCTGGCCCCCCTGACCGACACGCCGGCCTTTCGCGAGCTCGCCGAGAGTCGATCCGTCGAGATCGTCCACGGCCCGATGCTGGGTGCGGTGACGGCCCGGAGCGCCCGCTTCTGGGTGCGAACCGCCAGTGAAGGATGGCGTCTCGGTCCACGTCTCCGAGAGCGCGGGGGCCGACCCTCCTCAACGCTCCGCATCGGTGCCGACGAGCGCGGAGCGGGACTACACCGCGATCGTCGAGGTGGCCGGGCTCCAGCCGAACACCAACTACGACTACGACGTCCTTGTCGACGGTGAGCCCGTACCCGGATCCGAGGGAGGGTCGTTCCGGACGTTCCCGGCCGAAGGGAGCCCCGGGCCGCTTCCGCATCGCCTTCGGCGGCGGGGCCGGGTACACCCCCGAGCACGAGCGCATCTGGGACACGATCGCCGCCCGCCAGCCCGAGGCTCTGCTGTTGCTGGGCGACAACGTCTACATCGACCTGCCGGAGCAACCCGGGGCCTTCCACCAGTACACCTACTACCGGCGTCAGTCGCGACCGGAGTTCCGGCGCCTCGTCCGCTCGACCCCGGTCTTCGCCATCTGGGACGACCACGACGCGGCCACGACGACGTCCTGGCTTGGCCCGTTCGTCGATCGGCCCGAGTGGAAACGGCCGACGCTGGAGCTCTTCCGCGAGAACTGGAACAACCCCGGCTACGGCAACGAGGAGTGGCCGGGCTGCTGGTTCGACTTCTCCATCGGCGACGTCGACTTCTTCATGCTCGACGGACGCTTCTACCGCACGAACCCCTTCGCGGACTCGCCCACGATGCTCGGCCCGGTCGCAGAAGGCGTGGCTGCTGGACGCGGCTCCGGGCCTCGCCGGCCACCTTCAAGGTCATCGTCTCGCCGGTCCCGTGGGCGTTCGAGTCGAAGCCGGGCAGCCGGGACACGTGGAACGGCTTTCGGGAGGAGCGCGCGAGATTTTCTCGTTCCTGGCCGCGGAGAAGATCGAAGGCGTGCTGCTGCTCTCCGCCGATCGTCACCGGTCCGAGGCGTGGCGCATCGAGGCCGAGGTCCCCTATCCGCTCTACGAGCTCTCGAGCAGCCGCCTCACCAACATCCACCTCCACGACCCTGTTCCCGGCACGCTCTTCAGCTACAACGAGACGTGCTCGTTCGGCCTCGTGAGCTTCGACACCGAAAGGGACGATCCCGAGGCCCGGTTCGAGGTCGTCGACATCGACGGCCGGGTCGTTCACACGTTGACGGTGAAGCGGAGCGAGCTCGCCGCTCGTGACGCGCGCGGGCCGACGGAGGAGCAGGCGAGATGAAGCTGAAGCGGCGAGAGTTCTTCGGGGCCCTCGGGGTGGGGGCGATGGCCGCCTCGTCCCGAGCCGGAGAGAAGCCCAACCCCCCTCCGCCGCGGGGCCTGCGCCTCTCCGTCACCTGCGACATGTTCCGCGGGCCGGACGCTCGGCTCCCCTTCGACAACCCCGGACGGACGGACCCGCGTCCCCAGCCCGTACGGAGGTACTCGCCGCACGAGGCCCTGGAGCTCTGCCGCGCCAGCGGCCACCAGGGCTTCGAGATGTTCGACTGGCGCGACCCGGTCGAGCGCGACGCCTATCTGCAGGCTCAGGAAAGGTGGGGGCTCGACTGCGTCTGCCTGGTGGTCAACAAGAACCCGTCGACCCCGGGCTGCAGCCTCGTCGACCCGGCGGAGCGGGAGTCGTTCCTGGGGGAGGTGACGAGCTGCATCGAGGCCGGAAAGCCCTTCGGAGCGCGGCGGGTCGTCGCGCTGACTGGAATGGAGCGCGAGGGGGTCTCCCGGGAGGAGCAGATGGCGAGCTGCGTGGCCGGCCTGCGCGCGGCGGTCCCGATCCTCCAGCGGCACGACGCCAGCATCATCGTCGAGCCGATCAACACCGTCGTGACCCGCCCCGGCTACTTCCTCACGACGGCCTCCGAGGGCTTCCGGATGCTCGAGCGGGTCGGGAGCCCGCGGGTGCAGCTCCTGTTCGACATCTACCACCAGCAGGCGCAGGAGGGGAACCTCATCAACCTGATCCGCGATCACATCGACCAGATCGGCCACTTCCAGATCGGCGACCACCCCGGCCGCCATCAGCCGGGCACCGGTGAGATCGACTACCGGAACGTCTTCCGCGCCATCTACGAGCTGCAGCAGGAGGGCCGCTACAAAGGCTTTGCCGCGCTCGAATACCACCCTACGGTTCCCCTGGCCGAGACCATGCGCGCGGTCCGGCAGCTCGCAGATTTCCCCTGACGTTCCCGCTGGGATAGGGTTGGGGCTTCCGATCCGAGAGGAGGGCGGTATGTCGAAGGTGCTGATCACGATCGGCGACGCGGCGGAGGCCATGGACACGCTCTACCCCGTGTACCGCGTCCAGGAGGACGGGTTCGAGGCGGTGGTTTCCGGCCCCGAGGCGCGGGTCTACCCCCTGGTGATGCACGAGATCCCGCCCGGCTGGGACATCACCCGCGAGCAGCCCAGCTATCACCTGAAAGCCACGATCGCGTTTCGCGACGTCGACCCGGACGAGTACGACGGCCTGTTCCTGACCGGCGGTCGGGCCCCCGAGTACCTCCGCTACGACAAGGATCTGATCCGCATCGTCAAGCACTTCTTCGACGAGCAGAAGCCGGTGGCCGTCGTCTGCCACGGGGCCGAGATCGTGGCCGCGGCCGGGGTGATCGAGGGCAAGCGCATGGCCACGATCCCGAAGTGCCAGATGGACATCGAGCTGTGCGGCGCCACGTTCGTGGACGAGGGGTGCGTCCGCACCGGGAACATGGTCAGCGGGCGTGGCTGGTTCGATCAGCACCTCTACATGCCCGAGTTCATGAAGATGCTGATCGAGGCCCGGGAGGGCCGGTCGGCAAAGACCCCGAAGGCGGTCTGACCCCCCGTGGGACGGAGACCCTTCTTCGGCTGGTACATCGCGGTCTCCTCCTTCCTGACCCTCGCCTTCACGGTCGGCATCCCGCTCTACGGGATGCCGTTCTACTACGACTACTTCATCGAGGAGTTCGGCTGGTCGCGGGGGGCGACGACCGGGGGAATGGCCTTCGCCACGATCCTGGTTCTCCCGATCGCGGGGTTCTTCGTCCATCGCTTCAGCGCGCGGAAGCTGATCATCTTCGGGGTGGTCCTGTGGGTCGTCGCGCTCCACGGGTTCGGCCGGATGGGCGGCAGCCTGGTCGTCTACTACGCGCTGTGGTGCGTCGTCCAGACGGCCTACGTCTACTCCGGTCCGATTCCCAACCAGGTGATCCTCTCGCAGTGGTTTCGCCGGAACCGCGGCACCGCGATGGGAATCGCCTACCTGGGCCTCGGCGTGGGGGGCGCGGTCTCCCAGCGGTTCGTCGCGCTGCCGCTCATCCAGCGCTTCGGCTGGCCCACCGCGCTGCAGGTCACGGGTCTCCTGACCCTGGTGCTGCTGCCGCTCCTGCTCTTCGTCGTGCGCGACCGCCCTTCAGAGAAGGGCCTGCATCCCGACGGCGACCCGATCGAGCCCGCCGAGGCTCGCGCCGCTCCCCTCG
This sequence comes from uncultured Acidobacteriota bacterium, assembly GCA_963700695.1. Taxonomy (GTDB): domain Bacteria; phylum Acidobacteriota; class Vicinamibacteria; order Fen-336; family Fen-336; genus JAJDNS01. The sequence continues at coordinate 193,387 of CAVOYO010000007.1, forward strand.
CGTTCTCCCGCCTGCTCCGCGAGCGCCACTTCTGGGTTCTGGCCGTGGGCAGCTTCTGCAGCATGGGCGCCATCGGCTCGATCACCCAGCACCTCAAGCTGCTGTTCCTCGACAAGGGACTCACCGAGGTCACGGTGGCCAACACCACCCTGCTGCTGCTGATCTTCAGCAACCTGGGTCGCATCGCGATGGGCTGGCTGGCCGACCGGATGCCGAAGAAGTACGTGATGATCGCGGCCTACCTGCTCGTGGCCCTGCCGCTGCCGCTGCTGTTCGTGGCCGACCGACCGTCCGTCCCCTGGATCTTCGCGATAGTCTACGGCTTCGGTCTCGGCGCCGACTTCATGATGATCCCGCTGATGGCGGCCGAGCTCTTCGGCCCCAACTCCCTGGCCCGGGTCATGGGCATCCTCCTGCCTGTGGACTCGATCGGCCTGACGATCTTCCCCTTCGTCCTGGGTGTCATGCACGATCAGCTCGGCAACTACAACGCTGCCCTGCTGATGATCTCGGCCCTCGGCCTGATCGGCGCCGCCGCGATTGCCACGCTGCCCCGGACAATCGTTCATCGACCCCCCTCCCTATCCCTCCCCACGTAGGGGGAGGGGAAGGCTGGAGATAGGCCACGGACACCCGCGTGTCCCCAAGGACAGGACACGCGGGCGGGTCCAGGCCTGGTGGCCAGTCGCACTTGTTCATCGACCCCCCACCCTATCCCTCCCCACGTAGGGGGCTCGGGGGACGCGAAGTCGAGCTTGCGAGACGAGCGTCGACCCCGAGTGTACGCCGCGACGCGACAGCGTCGCCTCCGACAGGCCGAGGGGGGCCTGCCAGGCCCCGTACACCCGCGTGTCCCCAAGGACGGGACACGCGGACGAGTTCAGGCCTGGTGGCCAGTCGCACTTGTCTATCGAGCCCCCAGGGCCCTACGACCCGTCTCAGGCGATCACGGAGCGCAGGTACTCGGCGCTTCTCCGCACCGCCTCGTCGACGGTCATGATGCCCTCGAACGCCTGGTGGACGGTCACGTAGCCGCGGTACTCGATCTCCTCGAGCGCGGCGAACACCTCTTCGAAGTTCACGCCTCCCTCTTCCCAGATCCCGATGTGATCCACCCCCACCTTTCCCTTCTTCCAGGTCGTGAGCATGGTCACCCCGTCCGGATTGAGGAGATGGTTCTGCACGTAGACGTTGAAGATGTGGGGCCCCAGGCGGCGAATGGTGGCGGCGCCGTAGTCCTCGCCGGCCACGAACCAGTTCGCGGGCTCGTAGATGATGCCGAAGTTGGCCCGGCCGACGCGCTGGAGGACGTCCAGCGAGCCGTCGACGGTCTCGAACAGGCTCGTAAGGTGCGCCTGGTGGGCCAGACGGATGTTCCGCTCGGCAGCCTCGTCGGACGCCCTCTGTGCCCACTCGATGTCCTCGTTTTTCTTCATGCAGATGCGGATGAGGTTCGTGCCGAACGCCTCAGCCAGATCGAGGTAGGGGGTGATGTTCCGCAGCCCCTGCGGCCCGTCCTCGTTGTTCATTGGGACCACGAAGTCGCCCGTGACCATGGAGACGGCGAGCCCGGCATCGCGGATCCTGGCGGCGTAGTCCTCGATGGTCGTCTTCGGTGAGTGGATCCCGGCCGTCGAGGCCCTCATGCACAGGGCGGAGTAGCCGTTCGTCCGGGCGAGGGCGATCAGCTCGTCGATGGTCATCGACGACTCGCGCTTGTTGAAGAAGCTCTCGGCGACGCGCACGGACATGGAGAGCATGATCCGCTCCTCCTGGGGTTGGGCCTTCGGGGGCGGTGCCGGGCGGTCTTGCCGAGAGCAGGCGGCGGTCCACCCGGCGGCGGCGGTGAGTCCAAGGAACCGTCTTCGTGTGCAGCTCATGCGTGGCCTCCGTCACTCCAGGGGCAGCTGGCAGGCGGTCAACAGGGTCCGCTGCACGGCCAGGTCGTGCTCGTGGGAGAAGTCGTGCGTCTTGTCTCCTCGAATCACGCTCGCGAAGTCGAGCCAGGTCCCGTCGTAGCGCCCGGGTGATTCCGGAAGCTCGACCGCCTGCGTCCCATTCTTGAATCCTCCCCGTGGCTCTCGCAGCGTCAGCTCGAGCCGGGGTGGCTCGAGCGGCCGGATGACGATCGTCCCCTGATCGCCACACACCACGAACTGCCGCCGCTTGCTGCCCTCGACCTCGATGACGGCGCTGCGCACGGTCGCCGTGGCTCGGGGGTACTCCAGCACCGCCAGGCCGTTGTCGGCGAGATCGTCCTGCTCGGGACGGGTGTGGCGGGGGAATCCGCTCACGCGGTCGGGTGGGCCCATGATGTGCAGGAGGGGATCGATGACGTGGCAGCCCAGCTCGAACATCGAGCCGCCGGGGTACTCGGCCAGCCCTCGGCGACTCTCGGCGCCGATCGTCTTGCTCATGACGGCGTGGATCTCGAAAACCTCTCCGAGCCACCCGTCACGCACGGCCTGGAACAGGAACCGGAAGCCCGGGTTGTAGCGGTACATGTAGCCCATCTGGATCGTCAGGCCCTTGCCGGCAGCGGTGGCGTGCAGCTTCTCCAGGGCCGGGTACGACTCTCCGGCCGGCTTGTCGAGATGGATGTGCTGACCGGCGTCGATGCAGCGCTGGGCGGTGGGCAGGAGGTCACGGACCTCGGTCTCCACGGCCACCGCCTGGAGGCCGGGGGTGGCGAGAAGCTCCTCTTCCGTGAGCCACGTCTGGCCCTGGTAGGGTGCCTCGTTCCCGGCACGCTCCCGCTGCTCCGGGTCCGACTCGACGACGCCGACCACATCGAAGTGCTGTGGGTATTTGAGGAGGGTCCTCAGGTGGCCGTCGGCGTGGGCGTGCTTCGTGCCGATCTGGCCGACCTTGATCGGTGCCTTCGCCGGCCCGGCATCGGCGCGGCGGGCCAGCGACAACAGCGCGGGGGCGGCAACCGCGGCCTTGACGAACTGGCGGCGTGTGGCTCGTTCATTCATGGTCATGACTCACCTCTTCATCAACCAGACCTCGGCGATCTGGCAGCCGCGGCCGGCGCCCCCGCGACCGGGGGTGGCGGTGCAGCCCAGGGTCAGCACGCCGTCGCGGGTCAGCTCGGCCGGCACGTCGTATTCGACCGGACGGATCGGGTCCGGCTTCGGCATCTCGGCGTGGATCTCGACACCGTCTCCGGTCAGCCGGACCGTCACCGGCTCCCCACGCCGCGTGAGGCTCCCGGCGTAGACCACCCGCACCCGGTAGGCGGCCTCGGGGTCGAGGTGGGGGTAGTGAAGCTTCATCTCGTAGTCGAACAGGCCGTCCGCGTGGTCGCACCACGAGAGCCTATGGTTTTCCGGACACCCGAAACCCATCTGCGGCGACTCGATGTACTGCGGGTCCTCTTCGTAGCTCTTTCCGGCAACGAGGTGCGGCTGGGCGGTGGTCGTCCCGAGATCGTCGTAGAAGCCGCCGGGGCCGGGGTTCGTCCAGTCGAGGATCGCCTGGATCCCGGCGAGGCGCTCCTTCTCGTCGCCCTCGGCCCGGATCTCGGCGAATTGCTCCTCCAGCCAGGAGCGGTCGTTCAGCGGGACGTCGATCAGGGCCAGGTTCGCCCCGCGCCCGACGCTGATCGCCTTGTAGCGTTCGACGTCGAGCTGGGCGCGGATGCTCTGGAACTGCGCCTCGGCGAGCTCGAACACCCGCTGCCGCACCGGGGCGGCCACCCGGTCGGTCACCGCCTTCTCGAGGACCCTCTCCGCCCGCTCCATGGCGCGGAGCGATCCGAGCTGCCGGGCCGACCGCAGCTCGTCCATCGCCTGCTTCTCCAGGTCCGTCTCGTACAGCAGCCGACGGCGGTTGTAGGCGTCGTAGTAGGCCCGGTAGAGCGCCTGCTGGAAGCGCCAGTTGAGGAGGTCCTGGGGGCTCGCGTCCTTCTCCATGGCCTGGAACTGCTTGAACGTCGTCTCGACCCCCTCGTTCGTCAGCAACGGTCCCTGCCAGTTCCGCTCGAGGGCGAAGAGGCCCTGGGCGAAGGTGTCGGTGTACTCCGGTCCGATGAAGTAGCGGCTGAAGCGACGGAGCGTGTCGTAGGGGTCGACGGCCGGGTCCCACCCGAGGGCGCTCCAGATGGCCTTGTTGACGTCGTCGTTGATCCCCTCGGAGTAGGTGATGAAGCCGATCGCCGTCCCCTCGTACCTGCGGAAGACGGTGGTCTCGGCGAGGGGCCGGGGGTTCGTGACCTCACGGTGCTCGGTGAGCGCGAAGGCCCGGTCCCATTCGTGGACCGGGTATTGGTTGGCCAGGGAGTGGGTGATGTCCGGGTAACGCCGGATGGGATAGCGGTCGGGTACCCTCTCCCGGAGCGTCTCGAGGCTGTCGACGATCTGGGGTCCGGCGGCGATCCCCCCCAGCCACTCCGGCTCCGCCCCCACCAGCTCGTAGAAGTCCTCCATGCCCGAGCGGTCGAAGCTCTGGGGCGACATCCACATCTCGGCCTCGGGGTGATGCTGCCGCAGACCCTCGGCCTGCTTCTCGAGGAGCTGGAAGAGCACGCGCGGGGGTGTGTGGCCCGGATCGCCCCCGGCGACGAAGATCACGTCGATCCGAGGCAGCTCGCGGTAGATCTCCCCCCACTCGTCGAGCGAGCGCTGCATCGTCGCGGGGTCGGTGTAGTCGTCCTCCATGGCCGGGATCCAAAGCCACACGTCGAGGTCGTAGACGTCGGCCAGCCGCGACATCTCGACCATCATGTCCATCATCGGGAGGGGGAAGTGGGGGCTGTCGTCGCCGCCGGCAGTCTCAGTCGGGGGAATGAGCTCCACCGCGTTCGCCCCGAACACGACGAGATCCCGGTAGTACTGCTCGAACATCTCGACGGTCCAGCCGTCGTACGAGTTCACGAGGGGCCGATAGCCCAGCTGGTGCCCGCGCAGGGGGTACCTCGGGGCGGTGGTGATCCCGAAGCTGGCGGGCAGCTCGACGCGACCGCGCACCTGGCGGCTCTCCTCGCGGTACATCCGCAGCTCCTGCAGCAGCCGACCGACGCCGAAGAGCAGACCCCGGGAGTCGTTCCCGGCGACCAGGACCGCCGGTGTCTTTCGGCCTTCGGCGACGACACGGATACGGAAGCCCTCCGCGGGGCGGCTCGTTTCGGAGAGCTCCAGCGCCGAGACCTGTGGGCCGGCCCATTCGGCGGCGGACTCGACCGTTCCGATGGCGACGACGGGCGTCGCGTCCCCGGGCCACTCGTGGGCCACCTTCCAGCGGACGATCGTGCGCTTCTCCACCTCGTCGAGAAGCAGGTCGACGGCGGCGCTCTCGCGCTCCGAGATCGACGCCGACGTCACGACCACCGCGTCGGCAAGGTCCAGCAGCTCAGGTCCCGCCCGGGCGATGCGGGGCATGAGGATCCACACGGAGGCGACCAGCACCAGCGTGGTTGTGATTCGTCCTCCACGCCCGGGTCTCCGCTGGCTCGTGTTCATCAGAACCTCCGTTCGCCCGCCTCGGTGATCGGCTTCACTTCCTCATCAGCCAGACCTCGGCGATCTGGCAGCCTCTGCGGGGGCTGTCCCCGCCGACGGTGGCCGTGCATCCGAGGGTCAGCTCGCCGTCGCCCGTCGCCTCGACCGGAACGTCGAACTCGACCGGCTGCACCGGGTTCGGCTTCGGCTGCATCGGGTGGATCTCCATGCCGTCTCCGGTGAGGCGCACCATAACCGGCGTTCCCAGCCGCGTGCGGTCCGCGAACTCGTACGCCAGAGCCTCGAGCCTCCCCGCGTAGACGATGCGCACCCGGTAGGCGGCCTCGGGGTCGAGGCGCGGGTAGTGCATCTTCAGCTCGTAGCCGTACGTGCCGTCGACGAGCCGGCACCACGAGAGCCGGTAGCCGACGGGGCACGAGCCGCCCCCGAAGGCCACCTGCGGCGACTCGAAGTACTGAGGGTCCTCGTCGTAGCTCTTGCCGGGGACGAGGTGAGGCTGGGCGGTGATCCGGCCCAGGTCGTCGTAGAAGCCGCCGGGCCCGGGGTTCGTCCAGTCGAGGATCGCCCGGATCCCGGCGAGCCGCTCCTTCTCGTCGGCCGCCGGCCCGGATCTCGGCGAACCGCTCCTTCAGCCAGGGCCGGTCGTTCAGCCGGACGTCGATGTTGGCCAGGTTCGCGCCGCGGCGCACCGCGATCGCCCGGTAGCGATCGACGTCGAGCTGCATGCGGATGCTCTGGAAGAGCGCCTCCGCCAGCTCGAACACCCGCTGCCGCAGGTCGGTGGCCACCCGATCGGTAGTGGCCCGGTCCAGGACCGACCTCCGCCCGGTCCAGGCGCGGAGCGAGCCGAGCGACCGAGCCGAGCGCAGCTCGTCCACGGCCCGCTCCTCGAGGTCCGTCTCGTAGAGCAGCCGACGTCGGGTGTAGGCGTCGTAGTAGGCCCGGTAGAGCCCCTGCTGGAAGCGCCAGTTGAGCAGGTCCTGGGGGCTCGCGTCCCGCTCCATGGCCTGGAACTGCAGGAGCGTCGTCTCGACGCCCTGGTTCGTGAGCAGTGGCCCCTTCCAGTTCCGCTCGAGGGACAGCAGTCCCTGCGCGAAGGTGTCCGTGTACTCCGGCCCGATGAAGTAGCGGCTGAAGCGGCGCAGCGTGTCGTGAGCGTCGGTTTCGGGGTTCCAGCCCAGCTCGCTCCAGATGATCTTGTTGACGTCGTCGTTGACCCCCTCCGAGTAGGTGATGAACCCGACCGCGGTCTCGTCGTACTTGCGGAAGATCGCGGTCGCGGCGAGGGGCCGAGGGTTGATGGTCTCGCGGCTCTCGGTCAGCGCGTAGGCCAGGTCCCACTCGTGGACCGGGTACTGGGCGCTGAGGCTGTGGGTGATGTCGGGGTAGCGGCGGATCGGGTAGCGTTCGGGCAGCTTCTCCCGGAGCACGTGGAGCGTCGTCCCGGACCAGCGGGCCCACGGCGATCCCGCCGAGCCACTCCGGCTCCGCCCGCATCAGCTCGTAGAAGTCCTCCATGAACTGGCCGGTGAAGCCCTGGGGCGACATCCACATCTCCGCCTCGGGATGGTGACGCTTCAGCGCCGCCGTCTGCTTCTCCAGGAACGGGAACAGCACCTTCGGCGGCGTGTGACCGGGGTCGCCACCGGGGACGAGGATTGCGTCGATCCGGGGCAATCTCGCGAAGACCGCCTCCCACTCCTTCAGGGCGAACTCCTCGGTCGCGGGATCGGTGTAGTCCTCGTCCAGGGCCGGGTACCAGATCCAGACGTCCAGGTCGTACTCTGTCCAGGATCCCCGAGATGATCGCCATCATCTCGATCTGGGGCAGCGGGAAGTGCGGGCTGTCGGCGTCGTCGTCGGAGCGCGGAGGGATCATCTCGAAGGCGTTCGTCCCGAAGACCGCCAGGTCCCGGATGTACTGCTCCCACATGTCCGGGGTCCAGCCGTCGTAGGAGTTGACCTTGGGCCGGTAGCCGAACTGGTGGCCGCGCAGGGGGTACTTCGGGGCGGTGGTGATCTCGAAGCCGGCGGGCAGCCGCACGTGCCCGGGCACCTGGCGGTTCTCCTCCCGGTACATCCGCATCTCCTGGAGGAGGCGGCCGATCCCGAAGAGCACCCCGCGCGAGTCGTTCCCGGCGACCAGCACAGCGGGGGCCTCCCGGCCTTCGGTCACGACCCGTATCCGGTATCCCTCGGCGGGGAAGGTGGCGCCGGTGAGACCCAGCGTCGAGATTTGGGAGCCGGCCCACTCCGCCGCGGTGGCCGCGGTCCCGATGGCGATCACGGGTGTCGCGTCCGCGGGCCACTCGTGGGCCACCTCCCAGCGGACGATGCTCCGCTTCTCGACCTCGTCCAGAAGCAGGTCGATGGCGGCGTTCTCGGGCCCCGTCAGCTGGGCCGACGTCACAACCACCGCCTCGCGCAGGTCCAGAAGCTCCGGCCCCGCCCCGGCGGGACGGGGCAAGACCGCGCACAGCGACACCCCTGCCGCCAGCACCAGCCCGAGCAGACGGCACGGGAGACGGCTCTGCTCCCGTCCTGAGATGCTCATCGGAGCCTCCATCCGCGGCGCCCCGACCTGCGCCGGGGCGCCGAACGAGCCGACGCGTCCCCTCAGGAACCTATCCCGGGGGGCGGGCTCACTTCCTCATCAGCCAGACCTCGGCGATCTGGCAGCCCCGCCCGGGGCCGCCACGCCCGGCGACGCCCGTGCAGCCGACGGTCAGCGCGCCGTCTCGGGTCAGCTCGGCCGGGATGTCGATCTCGACCGGAGCAATCGGGTCGGGGCTTGGGCATCTCGGAGATCTCCTGACCGTCGCCCGTGAGCCGGACGATGTTGGGCCGGTCCTCCCCGCCGAGGCTCCCGGAGAAGATCACCCGCAGGCGGTACTCCGCGTCGGGGTCGAGACGCGGGTAGTGGAGCTTCACCTCGTAGCCGTACAGGCCGTCGGCGAAGTCGCACCAGGACAGGCGATAGCCGGGCCGGCAGGTGAACGCCATCTGCGGCGACTCGAAGTACTGCGGGTCGTCCTCGTAGCTCTTGCCGGGGACGAGGTGGGGCTGGGCGGTCGTCCGACCCAGGTCGTCGTAGAAGCCGCCGGGGCCGGGGTTCGTCCAGTCCAGGATGGCCTGGATCCCGGCGAGGCGCTCCTTCTCGTCGTCCTTCGCCCGGATCTCGGCGAACCGCTCCTTCAGCCACAGCCGGTCGTTGAGCGGGGATGTCGATCGTCGGCCAGGTTCGCGCCCGCGCCGCACGTGCGATCGCCCTTGTAGCGCTCGACGTCGAGCTGCATGCGGATGCTCTGGTAGAGCGCCTCGGCCAGCTCGAACACCCGCTGCCGCAGGTCGGTGGCCACCCGGTCGGTGACCGCCCGGTCCAGGACCGCCTCCGCCCGGTCCAGGGCCCGCAGCGACTCCGAGCGGCCGGGCCGAGCCGCAGCTCCTCCATGGCCTGCTTCTCGAGGTCCGTCTCGTAGAGCAGCCGGCGTCGGTTGTAGGCGTCGTAGTAGGCGCGGTAGAGCGCCTGCTGGAAGCGCCAGTTGAGGAGGTCCTGGGGGCTCGCGCCCTTCTCCATGGCCTGGAACTGCTGGAGCGTCGTCTCGACGCCCTGGTTCGTCAGGAGGGGACCCGTCCAGTTCCGCTCGAGGGCCAGCAGCCCCTGGGCGAAGGTGTCGGCGTAGCGCGGCCCGATGAAGTAGCGGCTGAAGCGGCGCAGGGTGTCGTACGGGTCGGCGTCCCGGTCCCAGCCCAGGCCGCTCCAGATGATCTTGTTGACGTCGTCGTTGACGCCCTCGGAGTAGGTGAGGAAGTCGCGCGTCGGCCTCGTCGTACTTGCGGAAGATGGCGGTCTCGGCGAGGGGGCGGGGGTTGATGACCTCGCGGCTCTCGGTCATGGCGTAGGCCAGGTCCCACTCGTGGACCGGGTACTGGCAGCTCAGGCTGTGGGTGATGTCCGGGTAGCGGCGCATCGGATAGCGGGCGGGGATCTTCTTCCGGAGCGTGAAGAGGTCGTCGCGCAGCCAGGGTCCGAGGGCGATCCCGCCCAGCCACTCCGGCTCCTCGTTCAGCAGATCGTAGAAGTCGGTCATCCACTGGCCGGTGAAGCCCTGGGGCGACATCCACATCTCCGCCTCGGGGTGGTGGCGCTTCAGCGCCGCCGCCTGCTTCTCGAGGAACGGGAACAACACCTTGGGCGGGGTGTGACCGGGGTCCCCGCCGGGGACGAAGATGACGTCGATCCGGGGCATCTTCGCGAAGACCGCGTCCCACTCCGCGAGGGCGAACTCCTCCTGGGCCGGGTCGGTGTAGTCCTCGTCCAGGGCCGGGTACCAGATCCACACGTCCAGGTCGTACTTGTCCAGGATCCCGGAGATGATGGCCATCATCTCGATCTGCGGCAGCGGGAAGTGGGGGCTGTCGGCGGCGTCGTCCGAGCGCGGGGGGATCATCTCGAAGGCGTTGGTCCCGAAGACCGCCAGGTCGCGGATGTACTGCTCCCAGATGTCCGGGGTCCAGCCGTCGTAGGAGTTGACCTTGGGCCGGTAGCCGAACTGGTGGCCGCGCAGCGCGGTAGTCGGGGGCGGTGGTGATCTCGAAGTCGGCGGGGAGGCGGACGTGCCCGGGCACCTGGCGGTTCTCCTCGCGGTACATCCGCATCTCCTGGAGGAGACGGCCGATCCCGAACAGCACGCCGCGGGAGTCGTTGCCGGCGACGAGGACGGCCGGGGCCTCGCGTCCCTCGGTCACGACGCGGATCCGGTAGCCCTCGGCGGGGAGGGTGGCGCCGGCGAGACCCAGCGTCGAGGCCTGGGCGCCGGCCCACTCCGCGGCGGTCGCCGCGGTGCCGACGGCGATCACCGGGTGTGGCGTCGGTCGGCCACTCGTGGGCAACGTCCCAGCGGATGATGCTCCGCTTCTCGACCTCGTCCAGCAGCAGGTCGAGGGCGGCGCTCTCGGGCCCGGTCAGCTGGGCCGATGTCACCACCACCGCCTCGCGCAGGTCCAGAAGGTCCGGCTGCGCCGCGGCGAGTCCCGGGTGCGAGGGCGCCGAGCGACGCCGCCAGGATCAGCGTGATCGCGAGCCCGCCCGTCCGTACGCCGTTCCCTCTCCATCCTGAAGCACTCATGAGACTCCTCCGTTCGTCCGCAGTCGATGACCGTCGGCGCCCCGCACCACGGTCGGGACGAGCCCGGCGTTTGAGTCAGCGTCTTCGTACGGCGGCCGAGCCCTGAGAGCGACCTCACTTCCTCATCAGCCAGATCTCGGCGATCTGGCAGCCCCGGCCGGGGCCGCCACGGCCGACGGCGCCCGTGCAGCCGAGGGTCAGCGTCCCGTCGCGGGTCACCTCGGGAGGGACGTCGAACTCGACGGGCTCGATCGGGTCCGGCTTCGCCATCTCCGGGTGGATCTCCACGCCGTCACCGGTGAGCCGGACCATCACCGGCTGCCCGCGCCGGCGCAGGCTCGCCCGCGTAGACGAGGCGCACCTTGTACTCGGCCTCGGGGTCGAGGCGCGGGTAGTGGAGCTGGACCTCGTAACCGTACCGGCCGTCGACGGAGTCGCACCAGGAGAGTCGATAGCCGCGACGGCAGCCGAAGTCCACCTGGGGCGACTCGAAGTACTGGGGGTCTTCGTCGTAGCTCTTGCCCGGGACGAGGTGGGGCTGGGCCGTCGTCCGCCCCAGGTCGTCGTAGAAGCCGCCGGGGCCCGGGTTCGTCCAGTCGAGGATCGCCTGGATCCCGGCGAGGCGCTCCTTCTCGTCGCCCTCGGCCCGGATCTCGGCGAACTGCTCCTTCAGCCAGCAGCCGGTTGTTGAGCGGGACGTCGATCAGGGCCAGGTTCGCCCCGCGCCCGACGCTGATCGCCTTGTAGCGTTCGACGTCGAGCTGGGCGCGGATGCTCTGGTACAGCGCCTCGGCCAGCTCGAACACCCGCTGCCGCACGGCGGCGGCCACCCGGTCGGTCACCGCCCTCTCGAGGACCCTCTCCGCCCGCTCCACGGCCCGGAGCGATCCGAGCTGGCGGGCCGACGCGCAGCTCGTCCATCGCCTGCTTCTCGAGGTCCGTCTCGTACAGCAGCCGACGGCGGTTGTAGGCGTCGTAGTAGGCGCGGTAGAGCCCCTGCTGGAAGCGCCAGTTGAGGAGGTCCTGGGGGCTGGCGTCCTTCTCCATGGCCTGGAACTGCTCCAGGGTCGTCTCGACCCCCTGGTTCGTCAGCAGCGGACCCATCCAGTTCCGCTCGAGGGCCAGGAGCCCCTGGGCGAAGGTGTCGGCGTAGCGCGGTCCGATGAAGTAGCGGCTGAAGCGGCGCAGGGTGTCGTACGGGTCGCGTCTCGGGGTCCCAGCCCAGCTCGCTCCAGACGATCTTGTTGACGTCGTCGTTGATGCCCTCGGAGTAGGTGATGAAGCCGATCGCGGCCTCGTCGTACTTGCGGAAGATGGCGGTCTGCGGCGAGGGGCCGCGGGTTGATGACCTCGCGGCCCTCGGTGAGCGCGTAGGCCAGGTCCCACTCGTGGACCGGGATACTGGCAGCTCCGGGAGTGGGTGATGTCCGGGTAGCGTCGGATCGGGTAGCGGTCGGGCAGCTTCTCCCGGAGCGTGTCGAGGCTGTCGCGGATCTGGGGCCCGGTGGCGATCCCCCCCAGCCACTCGGGCTCCGCCTGCATCAGCTCGTAGAAGTCGTCCATCCACGAGCCGGCGAAGCCCTGGGGCGAGAGCCACATCTCGGCCTCGGGGTGGTGGCGCTTCAGGGCCGCGGTCTGCTTCTCGAGGAACGGGAACATCACCTTCGGCGCGGTGTGGCCGGGGTCGCCGCCGGGGACGAAGATCACGTCGATCCGGGGCAGCTGCCTCGAAGACGGCCTCCCACTCCGCCAGGGCGAACTCCAGGGTGGCGGGGTCCGTGTAGTCCTTGTCCAGGGCCGGGTACCAGATCCACACGTCCAGGTCGTACTTGTCCAGGATCCCGGAGATGATCGCCATCATCTCGATCTGGGGCAGGGGGAAGTGGGGGCTGTCGGCGGCGTCGTCCGTCCGCGGGGGCATCATCTCGTAGGCGTTCGTCCCGAAGACCGCCAGGTCGCGGATGTACTGCTCCCACATGTCCGCGGTCCAGCCGTCGTAGGAGTTGACCTTGGGCCGGTAGCCGAACTGGTGGCCGCGCAGCGGGTACTTCGGGGCGGTGGTGATCTCGACGTCGGCGGGGAGCCGGACGTGCCCGGGCACCTGGCGGTTCTCCTCCCGGTACATCCGCATCTCCTGCAGGAGCCGTCCGATCCCGAAGAGCACGCCCCGGGAGTCGTTCCCCGCGACCAGGACCGCCGGGGCCTCCCGGCCCTCGGTCACGACACGGATCCGGTAGCCCTCCGCGGGGAACGTGGCGCCGGTGAGGTCCAGCGTCGAGGCCTGGGCGCCGGCCCACTCCGCGGCGGTCGCCGCGGTCCCGATGGCGATCACCGGGGTCGCGTCCGCAGGCCACTCGTGGGCCACCTCCCAGCGGATGATGCTCCGCTTCTCGACCTCGTCGAGCAGCAGGTCGATGGCGGCGCTCTCGGGCCCGGTCAGCTGCGGCCGACGTCACCACGCACCGCCTCGCGCAGGTCGAGGAGGTCGGGCGCCGCCCCGACGGCCCCGGGCACGAGGATGCAGAAGGACGTGGCCAGCGCCAGCGTGATCGCGAGTCGTCCCCCTCGCAGATGCCTCCGCTTCCAGCCGAAAGTGCTCATGAGAACCTCCCGTTTGCCGCTCGGTCGCTTCTAGTATGCCGTTGGTATGCCAATGCGTCCCGACAAAACCCCGACGCGTACGACGTGTCAGCTGAGTGGGCTGGCGCGCCCGCGGCCCTCGGCGCTCGTGACACCGGATCGAGTGCTCGACGCCTCGGCGCCGTCGCCGCGCGGGATTCCCGCTCGGGTCAGCCGCAGGCTACGTCCGCATGGTGCGGTGGGTCAAGGCGAATCGGTGGCAGGACCGGGGCGCTCGCCCTAGAATCGGCCTACCAATGACGAAGAAAGGCCTCGTCCCTTCCGTCGCTGCCGTGCTCCTGCTGCTCGTCCTCCCCGCTTCCTCCACGGGCGACGACGGGCTCTTCGCCGAGTTCCAGAACCCGCCCTCGCGCTTCCGGCCGTTCGTGCGCTGGGGGTGGAACGGGGGCTGTGTGACCGAGGCCGAGGTCCTGAGGGAGCTCGACCTCATGAAGGACGCCGGGATCGGCGGGGTCGAGATCAACACCATCGCCATGCCCGACAGCGCGGTGCCCGGGAACCGCGCCGGGATCCGCTGCCTCGAGTGGCTGAGCCCGGAGTGGAACCAGGTCGTCCGGGTGACCACCCAGGGCGCCCGCGAGCGGGACATGACGGCCGATCTGATCGTGGGCTCCGGCTGGCCATTCGGCGGACGCTTTCTGGCCGGGGCCGAGCGGACGCAGCGAGTGCGGCTGGTGAAGCTGCCGCTGGCGCCCATCGGCACCTTCGAGGCGCAGCTCGAGGAGCTTGCGGCCCTGAAGGAGCGGAGGCGCGACGAGATCGAGGTGGGGCCCCGTCTCGTGTTCCTGAGGGCCGTGCCCCGGAGGCTCACGACCTTCGAACCCGGGATCGACCTCCGCAGCGCGGTGAGTGCGGACGGCATGATCCGGTTTCCCGTCCCCCCCGGCGAGTACTTCCTGTACGCCGGGATCCTCGAGGAGGGTCACACCTTCGTCAAGCTCGGGGTCCCCGGCGCCGATGGCCCCGTGCTCAACCACTTCGACGCAACCGCGGTCCGGAAATACCTGGACCGGATGGCGGGGTCGCTCGGCCCGGCCCTGGGCGGCCGGCTCGGCGACGCGCTTCGGGCCACGTTCGTGGACAGCCTGGAGCTGGACTTCGCGAACTGGACCGGCGACCTCCCCGCCGAGTTCGAGCGGAGGCGGGGGTACGGCCTCATGCCCTATCTTCCCTTCGTCCTCGACGTCGGAGGGGAGGGAGACGGCACCGCTCTCGCCGACACCGTTCGGAGGGCCCGCTACGACTTCCACCGCACGATCGTGGAGCTCTTCCAGGAACGCTTTCTCGCCACCTACGCCGAGTGGTGCCGCGACAACGGCGTCCTCTCCCGCGTGCAGGCGTACGGGCGCGCGACCCATCCCATCGACGGAGGCCTCCTGATCGACATCCCGGAGGGCGAGAGCTGGCTGTGGAGCGACCACGATCGCATCACGAAGAGACCGACCGTGGTCAACCGCTACGTCTCCTCGGCGGCGCGTCTCGCCGGGAAGCGACTCACGAGCCACGAGGCCATGACGAACGCGGTGCCGGCCTTTCGAGCCACGCTCGCCGACATGAAGCTACTGCTCGACATGAGCGTGCTCACCGGCGTGCTGCACCCGATCATCCACGGCTTCAACAACTCGCCGGCCGAGGCCGGCTTTCCGGGTTGGGTGCGCCTCGGGACCTGGCTCAACGAGCAGAACCCGTGGTGGCCGCGCCTGCGGCACTTCACCGACTACTCGGCCCGCCTCACCACCGTTCTCGCGCAGTCGGACGGTCAGGCCGATCTGGCGATCCTCGGCCCGCGCGCCGACGAATGGGTGCGCCACGTCCGCCTGCATCAGCCGTTCCCGGAGGTGGCCGTCCCCTGGTACTACTACGAGCTGCCCTCGGCCCTCGCCTCGGCGGGCTACGGGAGCGACTTCGTGAGCGAGAACGTGCTCCGGGAGTCGACCGCCGAGGGCGGCACGCTACGCTTCGGCCCGCGCACCTGGAAGGCCCTGCTTGTCCTCGACGCCGAGTCCGTCGAGCCCGAGACCGCTCGGGCCATCGGACGGTTCGCCCTTGCGGGGGGGACGGTCCTCTTCGTCGGCCGTGCCCCCGATCGTTCCCCCGGGCTCCACGAGGCCGAGTCGCGGGATCGTTCGGTGCGCGAGGCGATCGAGGCCGCTCGGGCCGCAGGCCCCGAGCGTGTCGCCGTCGTCCCCGCCCCGGAGCCGGGCCCGCTCGGCGAGCTCGACCAGACCCGTGCCCCGCTCCCCGACTTCGCCCGCCGCCAGCTCCTGCACTGGGTCGTGGCGACCCTGACTGCCGCCGCACTCGAGCCCCCCGTACGCATCGACGCCCCGCACATCGACGTCGGGCAGCTGAGACACCGGGTGGGCGAGCGGGAGATCGTCTTCTTCGCGAACACCAGCTCCACCGAGACCGTCGCCTTCAGGGCCTCCGTCGCTTCGCCAGACGCGCGCCCGTGGCGGTGGGACCCCGAGACCGGGGCGCGGGCGCCCTACCCGGTCGAGGACGGGACGAGCGCCCTCTGGGTCCACCTCGAGCCCTCCGAGTCCCTGCTCCTGGTCTTCGAGCCTCCGGGCTCCAGACGCGGGGCTGGGCGATGAAGGAGCGCGTGTCCGGCGGCAGCCCGGGCGGCGAGTAGCCAGCGCCCCCGCCCGGCTGAAGTCGGGGGCCAGCGCCCGGGGGATCGTTTCCGCTCAGCGCGTCAGCTGCTCGAGCAGCGCGAGGGTCTCTCGCTCCTCCTCCGAGACGTCTCCGTCCGCCTCCAACATCTCGCGCACCACGGTGAGGAGGAGCTGGCGATGCTCGTGCGGCACCGTGGTGGGATCGATGTCGTCGGGAGGAGGCGGCACCTTCATCCAGCCCTCGACCTGACGGGACTCCTCGGAGTCGAGGTGCAACCGCGAAACGAGCCGATGGATGAAGGCACGCTCGGCCGGGGTGACCTCCAGATCGGCCCAGGCGAACGACGTCACGAAGCGGAGGAGCTGGAGCCGCTCGCCGCGGCTCAAGGCGTTGAAGTCGGAGGACTCTGTCACCGCATTGTCTCCGCGAGGGGGTCGGCGAAGCGCCGACCCACACCCCAGTGTAACCCGCGGACAGCAGATCCCGACCGAGGGACCGGGCTCCAGCCCCGCCCCCGGGACGCTCCCCCGGGAACAGCCTCCCGGAGCGGAGAGGAATCTCGCGGGAGGCCATGTGGGTGAGCATCGGGCGGGGATCGGTCCCGGTCCGCAGCTGGAACGACAGGTAGCGGGACACGCGCGGGACCGGCGCCATGATTCCGGGCTGGTATTGGGCCATCTTTCTTCCTGTTCTCGACTGGGCTTGCGGCTTCGCTGTGTCGCCAGAGTGTGATCTCAGGGAGCCAGTTGCCATCCTGAGTCTGGATCCGGCAGTAGCCGGTTGCCCCGGGCAAAGGACCACGGAAAGGGAGCCGGTGTCCTCGCCCGCGCCGAAAGGCCGCTTCGGCCGATCTGGACGACTGGGCCAGATGTCTCGGAAACACTTGCACTCAACGGGATTACGCGCCTTCTCTGGCCCGTGCCGCCCCGAAGGAGACCGAACTTCGTGGGAGGAATGCCGTATGATTCGTGCAAGGGGATTCCCCCCCGCGCTTCGCAATGCGGAAGTCGACTTCCGGAAGACCGCTCGATGCCCTCGCGGCAGAAGCCGACCGCCTTCCCGCGGTCCTGAGGACGGACCTGCGCTCCGGTGATTGGCTGCTGGTCACGACTCGGAACTCCGTCTACTCGTTGTGTCTCCTCGACGACGGGAGCTACTCGGTGGCCGGCGGCTGGTTCGACCGGAACGGCGCATCGCCCCAGCGCGTGGGCGTGAACGGGTGCACGTTCGGCGGCCGGGCCATCAAGAGCGACGTGGTGGCCGCTCCCGGGCTCTATCTGGAGTTCGAGAACCGGGTGACCACGACCCGCATCCAGGAGGCCCGCGTCCTGCGCACCGACGCGCAGCTGTGCCACTGAGCCGGACGGTTGAGCTCTCGAGTCGCACCGTGGCCGGCCGGTGGGGCCAGCCCGTCTTCTAGCTCTCCGCCATCTTCCAGTCCGACGTGGTGATCCAGCCCGGGATGTCGGACGCCGGCATCGGTCGCGCGATGTGGTATCCCTGGGCGCGATCACAGCCGAAGGCGGAGAGCAGATCGAGCGTCCACTCGTCCTCGACGCCCTCGGCCACGACGGTGAGCCCGAGGTTGTGGCCGAGGTCGTTCGTCGAGCGGACGATGGCGGTGTCCTCGCCGGCCTCTCCCGACATCCCGATCACGAAGGAGCGGTCGATCTTCAGCTCCGACACCTGGAGCCGCCGCAGCAGCCGGAGAGACGAGTAGCCGGTGCCGAAGTCGTCGATCGAGATGTCCGACCCCCTTGCCCTTGAGACCGGAGAGCGTCTCCTCGGCGCGGGTTTCGTCGGCCATGACCGCGCTCTCCGTGATCTCGATCAGCAAGTGCGCGGGATCGAGGTCGTTGATGCTGAGCGCCTCCGCAACGTCGTCCACGAGGAGGGGGTCGTGCAGGCTCCGGGCCGACACGTTGACCGCCACCGGCAGCCGCCGGCCGTCCCGCTCCCACTGGCGCGCCTCGCGGGTGGCCTTGTCGAGGACCAGGCGCGTCAGCGGTCTCATGAGACCCGTCCTCTCGGCCAGCGGGATGAAGCTCCCCGGAGGCACCATCCCCCGCTTGGCGTGCGGCCAACGCAGGAGGGCCTCCACCCCGACGACCGTCTTGTGGCGCAGGTCGACCTTCGGCTGGTAGTGGAGGACCAGGTCGTTCGCTTCCACCGCCTGACGGAGCTCACCCAGCAACGCGAGCTGCTCGGGGTCGTGCGTGTCGTGCTCGCGCGAGTAGACGACGCAGGTGCCGCCCCCCAGCCCCCGGGCGGCCTGAACCGCGGCGTCGGCCCGGCGGAGGAGAACCTCGCTCTCGTCTCCATGATCCGGGGCCACCGCGATCCCCACGCTCGCCGACACCTCGATCGGCAACCGCTCCACCATGACGGGCCTCTCGAACGCCTTGAGGACGCGCTCGCCCACCTGCCGCGCGAAGTCGGAGTCGGAGTCGGGCAGCAGCACACCGAACTCGTCCCCGCGAAGGCGGGACACCCGGTCCGCGTCCCCGATCGTGTCGGCGAGCCGCCCCGCCAGGTCGCGCACGATCTCGTCCCCGTTGTGGGGGCCGAGGGTGTTGACCGCATCGCGGAAGCGGTCGAGGACGAGGATGAGGAGAGCCAACGGCCGTCCCGTCTCCCTGGAGCTGGTGAGGGCGGTCCCGAGACGAAGCTGCATGAGGTCCCGGTTCGGCAGGCCCGTGAGCTGGTCGAAGAAGCGCAAACGACGCAGGCTCTCCTCGGCCAGCTTCTGCTCCGTGATGTCGAGGACGAAGCCGCGAACGAATCGGGCCCGGCCGTCGGGCCCGGGCAAGACCCGTCCCTCGTCGCGCCACCAGACGACCTCCCCTCCCCGGTCGAGGAGGCGGTACTCGGAGACGAAGCGCGAGCGGAGCTCGCAGGCGTCGCGGTAGCGGCGCAGAACGTGCTCCCGGTCCTCGGGGTGAAGCCGGTCCGCCCACATGCCGGGCTCGGCGAGCCAGTCGCGGGTGGAGTACCCGGTCATCGTCAGCAGCTGCGGGCTCACATAGGCCACGCTGCGCAGCTCGTCCGCCCAGCAGACGTAGGTGAGAGCCGGGATCTCCTCGATCAGGGCTCGGTGATGATCCTCGAGCTCGGCCGCTGCCGTGGCCGTGATGGGCGGTGACGAGCGCGCGTGGGACGGAGCCGATCTCGCACGATCGATCGCGGAGGCCAGCCGCCTCGTGTCGCCGCGACGGAGGCAGTCGTGCGCGCCGGCCTGCACGAAAGAGACCATCTCGTCGTCGGTGAACGAGTCCGCGAAGACCACGACGGGCGGCGCCTCGTCGAGGCCTCTCAGCAGCTCGAGCACCCGCGCCGCCCCCAGGGTCGGGTTGGGGTGGCAGGACAGGACGATGTCGCACGACGAGCGCGACAGCCGGCGAAGGTCACCTTCGCCGGAGGCGAACGTCAGACAGGACCCGTGCCCGCACGCCTCGAGATCGGCGGCGATCCCGGAGGCCGCGCTCGGTGAGTCGATCACGGCCACGGCCCTCAGCGGCTTCTCCATGGCACTCCCGTGCGTCCCTGCGCCGAGCGGGCGCGTCTCGGCGCCTGACTGGCTAAGGATTATACGCGGATCTTGACAGATTGCGTGCTGCTCCTATCCGACCACCGGAGTTGGACCGCGCCCTTTGCCCAACCGCGCCTCGCCGGGAGTCCTTTGGTCTCCCCGTGGGGCAGGCGGGCACCCGTTGAGATTTTATCTCAACGGGTCGAGCCGGAGACAGCCTCGCTCGCCCGCGCCGCATGAGCGCTCATGCTGCGCTCGTTGCGGTAGGCCAGCAGGATCCTCCTGTCCCGACCGATCACGTAGGTGACCCGCTTGGCCAGGCCGATGACGGGCCACCGCACGCGGTAGGCCTTGAGGATCGTCTTGTCGGGGTCGCCCACGAGAGGAAAGGGCAAGTCCAGGCTCTTGCGGAACCGCTCGTTCGTCTCCAGGGTGTCTCCCGACACGCCGACGACGTTCGTTCCGGCCTTCTGGATCTTCTCGAACTCCCGGCGAAACTCGCGGGCCTGTTTCGTTCAGCCGGCGCCGAACGCCCTGGGAAAGAAGAAGACGGCGGCGGCCCGCTCCTCGAGCATCTGGTGGAGCGTGCGATCGCCGACCGCGAAGTCGGGAGCGACGTCGCCGGGCTCGAGCATGTGCCGCGCTACTGCCCGGGCCGACGGCGCGTCGAGGCCGGGCCGCTCGCGCCCTCCTGCAGGGCAAAGACCCGGTTCCGCCCGAGCACGTAGAGCACGCCGTTCTTCGCCACCGGGGTGGAGTAGACGGAGACGCCCATGTTCGGCTCCGCGATCAGCTCCTTGGTCTTCCCAGCCTTCAGGATCGCCACGTCGCCGTCCTCGTCGCCGATGTAGACCCGTCCGTCGGCCACGAAGGGCGACCCCCACACCGCGGCCAGCAGGTCGTAGGTCCAGTAGTGCTCGCCGGTGCGCGCGTCGAGGGCGTAGAGGAACCCCGAGAGGTCGGACGCGTAGAGGATCCCGTCGTGGATGGCCACGGTGGAGATCGTGCGGTAGAAGTCGTCACCGCCCCGGTGCCAGACCTTGGCCTTTTCGGTGACGTCGCCCTCGAGGGTCGCGTCGATGCACCAGAAGTTGCCGACGCCCTCGCCGTGCTCGGGGTCCTGGCCCACGCCGATGTAGACCTTGTCCTCCCAGATCACCGGGGTCGCGATCAGGTTGTTCCGGGTGCCGCGTCCACCCAGCACCCACTCGGAGTCCTTGGGGTTCGCGTCGAACTTCCAGAGGAGCTTGCCCGTCTTCGGCTCGAAGCTGTAGACCCAGCCGTCGCCGCCGGGGAAGATCACCTGCGCGCGGCCCTTGATGACTCCGTAGGCGGGGTTCGACCAGGTGCCGTGCAGGATGTTCTCGCCGGGCAGGGCGCTCTCCCAGAGGAGCTCGCCGGTCTTCGCGTCCAGGGCGATGAAGCTCGGGGCCATCGGCACCGGGACGTTGACGTGGCCCTCGTCGACGCCGTTGCCGGTCGTGGCGTAGAGGACGCCGTCCACCACCAGCGGGGAGCTCACCGCCAGGTTGTGGGGGAAGACGTCGAGCTCCGCCATCATGTCGTACTCCCACGCCGGGCTGCCGTCGGTCGTTCAGGCAGACCATGGTGGCGCGGTTCGAGGTGTACCAGAGACGGTCGCCCTCGACGGCCGGCGTCGAGCAGACGCCCTGCTGGGGCCAGTCGTGGATCCGGCCGGCGGCCAGCTTCTCGTGGGTCTTCTGCCAGAGGAACGCCCCGTCCGCCTCGGCGAAGGCCATCACGACGCCCCGGTCGTCGGGCTCCGCCGGGATCCGCAGGCCGTCGTTGTTGGTGCCGACGAAGACCTTGCCTCCCGCCACCACCGGCCCCGCGTAGGCCTGCGAGCCCACGTCGGCCCACCACTTCACGTTCTTCCCGGTCTTGACGTCCCAGTCGGCGGGCAGGCCCGTCTCGTCGGAGACCATGTTGCGGACGAAGCTCCCCCCGAACATGCCCCGCTCGATGGCCGCGGGGTCGGCGAGCAGGGCGGCGGCGACGCCGCCGGCGAGGAGCAGAGCGAGAGCGAGCGGCTTGCGGGTCATTCGTTCACCTTCACTGTGACGTTGTCGTAGTAGATGTCGATCGGGGAGTCGCCGTAGACGCCGGGAGAGCCCTCCTGGACCACGATCGGGTCCTCGAGGGTGATCGTCCACTCCCCGGGCTCGGGGTCACCCCTCTTCCAGACCTTGCCCCGGACGGTGCCCTCGTCGCCGTCCACGTCCACGCGCAGCTTCGCGCGGTACCAGGTGTCGGGCTCGACCGCGAACGGCACGTTGACGGACTTGTCCAGGTGAGCGGCCCACGTCCGGATCTGCAGCCGCTGGTGGCGGCCCATCACGTCGAGGGTGTAGCCCTGGTTGATGACGCCCATGTCGGGCATGCGCCGGCCCTTGCTCGTGCCCAGCACGTCGGCCTCCACCGTGTAGCCCTTCATGTCCGGCGGACCCACGAAGATCGACGAGCGCGAGAGACCCGTGGCGAGCGGCGGCTTGTGGAGCGTCTGGCTGCCCCCGAGCTCGACCACGTCGAAGCGTCGCCCGGCGCCGATCCAGTGCCGCGGGATCTTCCCGTCCTCGAAGTCGAAGGTCCAGGGCAGCGGACCGAACAGGCGCACCTGGGCGGATGCCGTCGAGCTCGCCGATCTTCGCCTTCACCTTGCCCGCCGTCGTGGCCGCCGCGGCGCGGTGAGCGTTCCGTCGGCCGAGATCGCGCCGGCGAGCCCGTCGAGGGTCCACGCGGCCTTCTCCTTGCGAATGAAGCGGCCCTTGTCGTCGAACAGCCAGGCCTCGAAGCTCACCGGCTCGCCCGTCGTGCCGATCACCTCGGCGGGCACGACCCGCAGCGTCGCCGGCGTCGCGTCGGGGGCGGCCGGCTCGGGCGCGGGCTCGGCCGGGCTCGGCGTGAGCTCGAACGGGGCGTCCTTCTTGCCGAGGCAGTAGAGCCCGTCCTCGGCGGTGAAGTAGAGCCGGCCGTAGGCGATGGCCACCGAGCCCCAGATCTCGGCGAAGCGGCCCTCCGGCATCTCGATGTACTCCTCGTCGAGGACCTTCGCGCCCTCCGCCCCCGGCTCGAGGATGAAGACGTGTCCGTTCTGCTCGGTGGCGAAGAGCTTTCCGTCGCCGTACGTCGGCGCGGCGCGCCCGATGTTGCCGATGTTGATCGACCAGGCCGGCTCGCCGGTCTTCAGGTCGAGGGCGTGGAGGTCGGCGGAGTTGCCCAGGACGTAGAGGCGCCCGTCGACCGCGGTGGGGGAGGCGAAGCCGACGCCCTGGCCGTTGGTGCGCCAGATCTCGCCGGTCTTCGTGATGTCGCCCCGGCCGCTTCCGTCGAGGGCCACCACCCGGCCCATGACCCCCGGCGTGTCGATGTTCTCCTCGCTGTGGGCGGCGTAGACGGTGTCGTCCCTCGACCAGGACCGGGACCTGGAGGCCCCGCTGGCTCAGATGGAAGCGCCAGAGTGGCTCGCCGGTCCCGGCGTCGACCGCGTGGACCCAGCCGTCGGCGCCGGCCCCCACGACCATCCGGCGGCCGTCGATGGTGGCCACCGTCGGGCTGCCGTTGTTGTTGAAGTCCTCGATCATGACCTGGGCCGGGGTCGAGACCCAGAGCACCGTGCCCGTCCGCTTGTCGAAAGCCATGTAGCGCTGTCGGGGCGCGGCGGTGTCGCCCCAGCCCGCGCCGACGATGCCGATGATCACCCGGTCCCCGTCGACGAGGGGGATCAGCGTGCGGCCGCCGAAGCCCGAGGCCCGCCCGAACTGCTCGCCGAGGCGGCGCTGCCAGACGATCTCGCCCTCGCGGTCGAACGCGATGAAGTGCCCGTCCACGTTCTGGGCGTAGACGTAGCCGGTCTCCGGGTCGCCGGCGAGGCTCGCCCAGCCCACGCGGCTGAACGGGACCGTCGTGTTGTAGACCGGGAACCGCCGCTCCCAGAGCTTCTCGCCGGTGCCCGCGTCGAAGCAGGCCACGAGCTCCTGCCTGAGGAGCTCCTCCCCGGTGCGGCCGCTCACGCAGGCCCGCCCGTCGAAGACGATGGGCGTGGCGCGGGCGGTGAGCTCCGCCTTCCAGATGAGGTTCTCCCGCTCCGGGACCAGCTCGAGATGAGGCCCGGTCTCGTCGGAGATGCCGTCGCGGTGGGGCCCGCGCCAGTTCGACCAGTCGCCGGCGGCGGCGAGGACGGCCAGACCCAGGGCCAGTGCGGCCAGAGCGACGGCCGGCGTCGATCGTCTCGTCATCCTCTGGGACTCCTCGTGGAATTGAGTCGTATCTGGGAATGCTATGTGCGAGAGGCCGGTCGTTTCAACCCCGGGCCGTGACCCGTCGCCCGGCCGCGAGCCTCGCCGGGTCCTTCAGTGTGCCCGAGGCCGATCCCGTCTCCTCAGGGAGCGGCGACCCGCTGCACGAACCAGAAGAGCCCCACCGCCGCGATGAGGAGCGAGGCCGGTCGGACCAGGGTCTTCCGGTCGCCCCCCAGCTTCGCCCAGGCGCCGAGGGCGACGGCGGCGAGGGCGATCACCGCGAGCTGTCCCAGCTCGACGCCGACGTTGAAGCCGAGCAGCGCGGTCAGGCGTTGTCCCTCGGGGAGCCCGATCTCGCCCAGCACGCCGGCAAACCCGAGCCCGTGGAGCAGCCCGAAGGCGAACACGAGCACGATCCGGGAGGCGCGCAGCTTCGGTGAGACGACGTTCTCGACGGCCACGTAGACGATGGAGAGCGCGATCAGCGGCTCCACGATCTGTGGCGACAGCTGCACGACGCCGTAGCTGGACAGGGCCAGGGTCAGGGTGTGGGCCACGGTGAAGGCCGTGACCTGAGCGAGCAGGGGACCGAGGCGTGGGCTGAGGAGGGCCAGGCCCAGCACGAAGAGGACGTGGTCGAGGCCCCAGGGCACGATGTGGGTGACGCCGAGGACGACGAAGCGACGCGCCGTCTCCAGGCCGGTGGCGGCGACCCGCGGGCCGGCGAGGGGAACGGGCCAGCTCTCGCCGCCCGGCGCGAGGACCTCGACGGGTCCCGCGGTCTCTCCCGCGCGGGTCACGGTGAGTCGCACCGGGCGGAAACGCGCGCGAGGCGAAGAACGTGACCTCCTGCGCGTCGGCCGGCACGCGTCCCGACAGCCGGGCCACGAGCCCGAGCGCGGTCGGCGGGAGCCCTTCGGGCGGCGGCAGTCCCCGGGCCGGGCAGGGTCACCTCGAAGTCGTCCCGCTCCCCGTCGAAGCGCACGCGAAGACGGCGCTTCAGCAGAACGACGAGCCGCCCCACGAGCTCCTCGCGGGCGGCGGGGTCCATGGCCTCGATCTCGGCGGCGAGGGCGGCAGAGTCGGCCGTCGACGGAGACGCCTAGGGCGAGCGCGTCGAGGTCGCAGACGACGTCGACGCGGTAGGTCCCGTCCCCGGCCAGCTCGAGACCGACGTCGGTGAGCGCGAAGTTGTGCGCCCCGGCCGGGGCGGCCACGACGGCGAGCAAGGCCAGCAGGGCCAGGCGACGCATGGGGTGTGCGGCTTACGTCGCGCTCGCGACCGTCTCGCCGCGCATGGGCATCGACCGGAGGCGAACGCCCGTCGCGGCGAAGACGGCGTTCCCGATCGCCGGGGCCACCGCGATGATGGGTGTTTCCCCTCCACCCGCCGGGGCAATGTCCGGCTTGTCCACCAGGTGCACGTCGACCCTCGGGACGTCTCGGAAGCGGGGGACCCGATACCGGGAGAAGCTCGGATTCAGGATCTTCCCATCCTGGAACTCGAGCTCTTCGGTGAGGGCCCCTCCCAGCCCCATGACGATGCAGCCCTGCACCTGCGAGAGGAGATTGGCGGGATTCAGGATCGGGCCACACTCGAAGGCCTCGCAGATCTCGGTGACCTCGAGGGTGCCCTCCGAGCGGTCGACCGCCACCTCGACACACGCGGCCACGACCGAGTTCTTCTCGGTCCCGCACGCCAGGCCGACTCCCCGCTCCCGGGTGACCTGCTTCCGTCGCGCCGTCCAGCCGAACTCCCGGGCCGCCTTCTCGAGGACGGCCCGCAGGCGCGGGTTCTCGAGGTGAGCCAGCCGGAACTCGAGCGGATCCGAGCCGGCGGCGGTCGCCAGCTCGTCCATGAACGACTCGCGGGCGAAGTTGTTCGCGGTGGCCCCAAGGCACCGGTACGATCCCTGGGGCAGGGGGGAGTCCGAGCCGACGGAAGAGATCCTGACGTTCGGGATGGCGTAGGGGGTGCCGATGGCCGCCCCGCCCGCATTGATGGTGGTGAACCCCCAGGCCACGAGCGAGCCATCCGCTCTCAGCCCGCCGTGACATTCGATCACGGCCGCCGGACGGCAGTAGGCCCAGGTGAACTCCTCCTCGCGCGTCCACTGCACCGAGACGGGCTTCCCGGCAGACCGGGCCAGACGCGCGGCCTCGAGGGCAGCCTCGGCGGTGTGCTTCCCGCCGAATCCGCCCCCCATGTCGGGGACGATCACGCGGACGCGCTCGGCGGGGATGCCAAACTCCTCGGCCAGGGCCTGCTGAGCGCGAAAGGGTCCGTCACAGCCCACCCACACGGTGAGCCCGTTCTCGCTCCACTCGGCCACCGCGGCCCGGGGCTCCATCGGGGCGTGCTGGATGTAGCCGACCCGGTACGACTCGCTCAGAGTCCGGTCCGAGTCCGCCTGGGCCCGCTCGGTCGAGCCGATGATCTCCGTCCGCGCCCGTTCGGTCTGCGCGTGTTCCCGCAGATGATCGAAGACGGTCTCATTCGAGACGGGTCGGGCCGACGTCGTCCACGACGCGGTCTCCGCGGCCGCCTTCAGTGCCTGCGTCGCGCGGTGGGACGACGGCGCCGCGAACCCGACGAATGGCCCGGCGCGCACCACGACGACGTCGCCCATTTCCTGGGCCGCGGAGAGGTTGACGGACTGCAGGCTCGCCCCGTACGCCGGCGGTCTCAGGACCCTGCCGTACAGCATGCCCGGGCGCACGACATCGGACGGGAACCGGTGGGCGCCGGTGACGAGGTCGCGGGCGTTCGGCCGCGCCGCGGCCCGGCCCAGGACCGTCCACTCCCGCACCGGGGTGAGCGCCACGTCGGGCCGAATGGCCTCGTTCAGTGTCGCGACCACGTCGCCGGACCTCGCGAGGTCGGCGTAGGTCATCGTCTGTCCGGCGGCGGGACCCGTGATCACGCCCCCACGGACCTCGAGCGTCGCGGCATCCACCTTCCACTGCCGGGCCGCGAGCGTCGTGAGCAGCTCGCGGGCGGTGGCCGCAGCCTGGCGCATCTCGGGGACGTTTCTCGGTGTCGTCCGGCTGCCGGCGGTGATCCCGTCATCGGGGACGAGATCGGTGTCGGCCATGACCAGACGCACTCGATCCAACGGGACGCGCAGCTCCTCGGCCGCGGCCTGCGAGAGCTCGGCCCGGGGCCCCTGCCCTTCTTCCACCTTGCCGCTCAGTGCCGTGATCGTGCCGTCGTCGTCCAGGAAGAGGCGTGCGGACACCGGCATCCCGGAGCTCTCGCCCCCCTGAGCCCAGGTCTCGGGCGCGGTCACGGTGATGAGAAGGCCGGACCCGAGGACCTGCAGGAAGGCCCGCCGGTCCAGGGCGTTCGTGCCCTCATCCATGGCTCTTGGCTCGCATCGAGGCCGCCGCCCGGCGAACGGCGTTCACGATCTTGACGTACCCGTTGCATCGGCACAGGTGTCCGTTCATCCCGGCGACGATCTCCGCGTCCGTCGGGTCGGGCGTCTTCCGGAGCAGCGCCGCCGCCGCCAGGATCATGCCGCTCGTGCAGTAGCCGCACTGCAACGCGCCTTCCTCGAGAAAGGCCTCCTGAACGGGATGGAGGGCGTCACCTCGGCCCAGCCCCTCGATGGTCACGACCGACTTCCGGTCGGCCGCGGTCACGGGCAGGAGGCAGGATCGGGCGGGCTCGCCGTCCAGGAGAACGAGACACGCGCCGCACTGACCCTCGCCGCAGCCGTACTTGGTGCCGGTCAGCAGCAGCTCCTCGCGAAGGACGTCCAGCAGCCGGCGATGCGGATCCGTGGTGATGCGGCTCTCCGTCCCGTTGACGGTGAGTCTGACCGTGACGTTCACAGCCGCCTCCATGGCGAAGCTACGGTACTCACGCCGCCGCCCCCGCGCAAGGGCAAAGCGGCGGGGCGTCGGAGCACGCCTCCCGGCGCGGTGGAAGCCCGCCCCGTGCCTACTCGGGCAGCCTCACGTCGTAGACGTAGAGCAATGGGGCTCCCTGCCTCTCCACGACATGAACGACCTTGCCCCCGGCCTCCTCGTGGTGACGGTACGCGGTGGAGGTCAGAACCAGCCGGGGCCCCTCGTCGAAGGTGACGGGCTGGAAGCGGCGCAGGCCGCCGTCGATTCTCCCCAGGTAGTACCTGAACGGGGTGTGGGTGAGCAGTGGCCCTCCCACACGGATCGGCTGCTCCTCTTCGTCGTAGTGCGCGGCCACCCACTCGATGCCCTCCTTCGCCGCCGCGATCCAGTAGTCGGCGTCGTATCGGTCGACGGCGCGGGGAAGGCCCCCGGCGACGAGCCGGTTGAAGAACACGTACTGGTACGGGTGGAGCCGGACCATGTCGACGGTCGTGAGAAGGAGCGACGCGGCGAGCGCAAGCACGCCCGCCGCCCTGAGGAGAGCGCGAGGGCGGCTCTCCCACCAGGCCGCCACCGAGAGGCCGGCGACGACGGCCAGGAACGGGAGGACGAACAGGAGATGGCGGTGGCCGTTGTACAGCGGCGTGCCGCGAACGCTCACCCAGGCGACGGGCGCAGTGGCGAGTGCCGCGATCCACGTGGCCTGCAGCAGGCCTCTTCCTAAAGGCCGGCTCCCGGAGGCGGCGCCGGGCGAGAACGACCAGGGCCCCCGCGCCGAGAAGAAGCGCAAGGAAATAGAACTCCGGAAGCGTGATCGCGAACCAGGTGACGGCGTACGAGCGCGGGATCGTCCCCGAGGTGAGCATCTGGCCATCGAACAGCAGGTCCATCCGGTCGCTGAAGCTCGAGAACTTGAAGAACGCTCGCAAGGGATTGCGGACGGGGTCGAGCTGGGCCCAGGGCCAGAACGCGACCATGACCGACCATCCGACGGCGACCGTGCCCAGCCAGGCCAGCCCGAGCCGAGTCAACGGGTGTCGGTGGATGCGTTCGGGCGGGTCGGGCGGCTCGCGACGCTTCAGCCACAGGCAGCCGAGCCAGAGCGCGGCCGCAAAGCCGAGCAGGGCGAGGCCGACCACGCGGACCCCCGCCGTGAGTCCGATGGCCACGCCGGCTGCAACGATCTCACGCCAGCCGAGCACGGGCACGCGCTCGCTCGCGCGCAGGATCGCCCAGGCGGCCAGGGCAAACAGCGAGGCGAGGGGGATGTCCTTGGGGTTGGCGAAGGCGTGGCCGTAGTACGCGGGGGTGAGCGTCAGGAACAGCGCCGACAGAAAGCCGGCCGCCGGGCCTCCCAGATGGGCGCCCATCCCCCACGCGGCGACGATGCCCACCAGGCCGAAGAGAGCGTTGACCAGGTGACGGTTGTCGTAGACCCCGAGGCCGGAGAGCGGCTGGACCGCCTGCGCGGCCAGCTCGAACAGGCCGCCGTAGAAGTAGAGATCGTTCTGCTCCGCGGCCCGGGAGTCCTGCCCGAGCGTCGCGTACCAGCGCACCAGGCGCCGGCCGTAGCGGTTCTGCACCCCCTCGTCGAGGGTCATCCCGTAGTCGGGAAACGTGGCGAAGACGAGCCCGAGAAGGGCCAGCAGCAGCAGGCCGGCCAGGATGGTCCAGCGGCGACTCGGCTTCAGGGGCATCGGCTCTCGTGGACCGGGGGTTGATGGAGAACGGGCGGCGCCGGGCGAGGAGGATAGCATCCTCGGCCGCGCGGTATCTACACCGCCGCGCCGGCCACGGAGACCCTGCGGCCCCGTCCGCTTCCGGATAGACTCCGCCCAGGATGCCGAGAGCCGCGTGGGCTGGCCCGAGCCTGCTCGTCCTGTCCGTGGCCGTGTACCTGGCGCTCCTCGTCTACAAGCACGAGTCGGTTCCCGGCGCGCCCTACAACGACATCGCCGAGGAGGCCCTGAGCGGCTACCTGATGATCCGAGATCAGGACTTCGTGCCCATCTCCGCCACCGTGAACGCGAGCGGTTTCGAGGCGCTTCACGTCCTGGTCATCGGCGCCCTCGCCCACCTTCTCGGAGGCGAGGCCCTCGCGATCCTGATCCCCGCCTGGGCCGCCACCCTCCTCCTGGTGCTCCTCCTGTACAGGTTCTCGCGGACGAACCCGCAGATCCTCGATGCCGAAGCCGTCGTCCCGGTGGCGCTGGCCTGTCTGTGGATGTTCCACTACGCCCGGACGGGGCTTCGCGCCGTGTCCTCGCCCGCCCTGCTCCTGCTCTTCGTGGTCCTGCTTCAGGCGGGTCTGAGACACCGCCGGGTCCACCCGACGGACGTCCTCGCCGGGGCGATGCTGGCCCTGGGGACCTACGGCTACACGTCGTTCCGTCTGGTCGTCCTCACCTTCGCCCTGTTCGGCGCGCTCGAGCTGGTTCGGGCCACGAACCGCTCGAGGGACGAGGGCAAACGCCTCCTCCGGAAGCTCGGCGCCGCAGCTGGAGGGTTCCTGCTGGTTTCTTCCTGGAGCGCGGCGTGGGCCCTTCGTGAACCGGAGGCGTTCTTCGGGCGAGGGGTCTACGTCATCCGGGGCGGGGTCGCCGGCTGGCTGGCCAATGTCCTGGCGACGGTGGTCCTTCCCGTGCACTACGCCGAGCTCTACCGGTCCGAGTTCGGCCCGGGCCACAACTTCGACTCGGTGGCGGTGGCCCTGCCCATGGCCGGGCTGTCGGCCGTCCCTCCCCTGTTGGGCGCCATCTCGTTCGTGGGGTTGTTCCTCGCGGTGCGGAGCCATCGGGATCGGCCCGTCGTTCGCTTTCTTCTCCTCTTCTATGTCGTCGCGGTCCTGGCCCTCGGCTTCACCGGGCCCAGCCTGACGCGCCTGTACATCCTGTTCCCGGTCATCGTGCTCTTCATCGGGATCGGGCTCACTCGGCTGATCGCGACCTTTCCCCGTCAGCGTTCCCGGATCGTCCTGCTCCTGTACGCCGTGGCCGCTTTCAGTCTCTGGTCCTACTTCCAGACCCCTCCGTCATCGGACCCCACCAAGCTCAACGGTGCCGACATGGCGGCGGCGGTCGGGCGCCGGGCCCGAGCGCTCAGCGCAGCGGGGCGAACGCCCCTGTGCGTCGTCAGTCAGGACCGCAACGTCGTGCGTTACTTCACGATCGGCCACTGGGACGAGGTGCGGATCCGCGAGATCTACCGCCGTCCGTTCCGGCTCCGGAAGATCCAGGAACACCTGCCCCACGTCGACGTGATCCTGGTCGACGAAGGCCCGAACCTGCAGCCGCTCGTGCGGCTCCTGGAGGACGACGAGCGCTTCCGTGAGGCGCCGCCTCGTCTCTACTTTCACGAGTTCGATCGCCGTTGAGCGCCATCGCTGACGCCACCCACGGGGTCGTTCCCGCCTCGCGGAGCAGCAGAAGGGCGCGCCCCGGACCGCGGTGGTCAATGAACCCTACGGCGCGACGGGTCCGCTACCGAACATAGCCAAGGCTTCGGAGCTGCTCCAGGGTCTCGGCGCTCCGAGACGCGCCCTCCCGGACCTGGGCAGCATCCGCGTCCCAGGCCGCCAGGCTCTCCTGCAGTCTTCTCGCCTCGTCCGGAAACAGGCGCGCCACGTCTTCGCTCTCGTCGGGATCCTGGACGAGGTCATAGAGGCTGCTCAGGTATCCACCATCCACGATCGGACGCTGCACCAACTTGAAGCGACCGCTGATCACCGCCCGCTCCCGGGCTTCTTCAGGTGCCCAGAGCTCGCGGTTCTCCATCAGGCGGGCCTTCTCTTGCGGGAAGACCTCCGAGACATCCTCGAGCAACCTCGGATCCTTGATGTGATCGTACAGGAGTCGTTCGGCCCCGGGCTCACCGCACAGCGAGTAGCGCTCCGCGTTCAGGCAGTGCCTTCCCTCCCGCGTCCCCGAGTGCACGAATCGGGTCTGCTCGGCGAAGAGCGCACTCCCGCTCTCGGCAAACACCAGATGCTCACCTCCCGCGGCCGGAGTCTTGGGTGACCTGAGCCAGCTGGAGAGATCCCTGCCGCTCGTTGCGGGTAGGCTCTCTTCGAGAAGACCGAGGTGACCCCACAATGTTGGCAGAGCATCCACGAGGCCAACGACTCTCTCCTCGACTCTCGACGTCACGCCCGGTCCGACGAAGATCAGAGGGACCCGCAGCGCGACCTCGTGCACTGTCGGGCCGTGCTCATAGTAGACACCTCCCTCACCCATGTTCTCGCCATGATCGGACGTCACCACAATCAGCTGGCTTCGGTGACGGCGTTGGCTGCGGATGGCCCGCAGAAGCTCCCCGAGGCTGTGATCGACATAAGCGATCTCGTCGTCGTAGCAGGCAACGCAGCTACCCAATACTGCTTGCGCCGCTCCATCCATGTTCGAGGTCACGAACTCTCCGGCGCTGTTGGCGATGGCGTAGCACTCGGGAGCGCATCGCTCGCTTCGCCACTCGGGCAGAGGCGTGTATCCCCAATGGGGGTCCATGTAGTGAACCCAGAGGAAGAGGGGCTTCTGCAGCGGCGCCTTCTTGAGTTGCGGGAGAACCCAGCGGTTCAGGTTCTTCGCGCGCTTGATATTCCGAACGAAGGAATGGTCAAACCCCACATGCACGTTTGTCGACTTCGACAGCGCGTCGGTGCCCGCCATCGCAACCGTGTGGTAGCCGTGCTGCTTGAGCAACGCGGCCAAGGTCGGCCGGAGTGCCATGGGCTGCTTGACCTCCCGCGAACCGTGCTCGAACGGCCACAGACCGGTGAACAGGGAGGCGATGGCAGGGGTTGTTCGGGGGAAGGGCGTGTAGGCGTTGCGGAACACGGTGCCCCGTCCCCCGAGGGCATCGATATTGGGTGTGCGGGCGGGCGCGTAGCCATAGCACCCAAGATGGCTCGCCTTGAGGGTGTCGATGGAAATCAGAACGAGATCCGGGTGTTCCGGAGTCGAAGGCCGACGCCAAACCGAGACGACAGCGGCAAGGCACGCCACGGACGCCGCGAAGGGAAGGAAGTGGCACCGCGACGGGAACCGGATGCGCACGCTCGAGGATGCTAGCAGCCGATCTCGCGCCGCGGCAACCAGGGGGGTTGGCGTGATGGGGACTGAATCATAGGACCCCTGGCGCCCGGGCCGGGAATCTGGCACCCTTTCGGCTCTGGATCAGGGCCGGACGGTCCGAAAAGGGGCACGACCGTGGGGCAGGGTCGATCCATCTTTCCACGCCGAGCCGTCATCAAGAGCGGCGCCGCCGCCGGGGCCGCGGGCATGCTGGGAGGGCTGGCCCGACCGGCGTCCGGGGCGCCCGAGGCTCACGCCGGCGATGACGTCTCCCGCGCCGTTCAGGAGCGCGTCGAGTCCACGCCGCTTGTCGACACCCACGAGCACCTGATCGAGGAAGAGGCGCGGCTGAGCGGGGAGAACGACCGCATCGAGGCGAACGATTGGTCGTTCCTGATCGCTCACTACCTGGACTCCGACATGCTCACGTGCGGCATGCCGCGGGAGGATCACGAGGCGTTCTTCTCCCCCGAGACGGACCCGATCCGGAAGTGGGATCTGCTGGAGCCCTACTGGCCGCGGATCCAGCACACGGGGTACGCCCAGGCCGTCGAGATCGCCGCGCGCCGGCTCTACGGAATCGACGGCCTGTCCCGGAAGACGATCGGGCGCGTGCAGGACGGCTACCGAAAGGGCATCACGCCGGGCTTCTACAAGAAGGTCCTGGGGGAGGTCGCGCGGATCGAATCGTGCCAGGTCAACTCGCTCGAGGTCCCCTTCAGCGAGTCGCCCCAGCCGACCCTGCTCATGCAGGACATCTCCATTCTCGGCATGCACATGGGGCCCGATGTCGAGGCCTACGCGAAGAAGCCGGGGATCGCGGTCCGCGACCTGGCGGACTGGCACCGGGTCATCGACTGGTGGTTCGACACCTATGGACCCTACGCGGTCGCGGTGAAGACCCAGGCCGCGTACTCACGGGACATCGACTTCGCCGACGTCCCTCCGGAGGAGGTGGAGGCGGCCTTCAAGAAGACGCTGGAGAAGGACGTCGTCAGACCCGCCGACGAGAAGCGCCTCCAGGACCACCTGTTCTGGTACTCCGCTCGGAAGGCCACCGAGCACGACCTCCCGGTCAAGGTGCACACGGGCTACTACGCCGGGGACAGCCGCATGCCGATGGGGCGGCTCCAGGGCAACGTGAACGCGGCGTCCGACCTGTGCCGAATGGCCCCCGAGACCCGCTTCGTCTTCATGCACATCAACTACCCCTTCTACGAGGAGTTGATCGCGGTCGCCAAGCACTACACGAACTGCTACGTCGACATGTGCTGGGCCTGGATCCTGAGCCCCGTGACCGCCACCCGGTTCCTGATGCAGTACCTGGTGACCGCGCCCGCCAACAAGGTGCTGACGTTCGGGGGCGACTACGTCCCGGTCGAGCCGGTGGTGGGCCACGCTGCGCTCGCCCGGCGGGGGATCACCGTCGCCCTCTCCCAGCTCGTGGACGAAGGGTGGTTGGACCTCGAGGCCGCCCTCGAGCTGATCGACCCGATCATGCGGGGCAACGCCCGCGCTCTGTTCGACCTGGAGCGGAAGACGGCGCGCCTGAAGACGGCCCCCTGGCTCTGACCCCCTGAACTGTCATCCTGAGGAGCCTCGTCCACGGACGGGCGACGAAGGATCTCGCCCGGACGGAGAGATTCGTCGGACCGCAGCCAGGGCAACGGTCCTCCGAATGACTGTCCTTGCTCGAGCGGCTGGGCCTACTCCCCGATCTGCTCGAGGCCCTTCGCCGCGGCCGCGAGCAGGGCGTCGGGGCCCACCGGGGAGCCGGTGGCGTTCTCCATCCAGAGGTCGGGAACCACGCGCCCGAAGACCGCCATCCGGGTGAACTCGGCTCCTAGATTCCCGGTCTTCGCCATCTGCTCCTCGAGCTGGACGGCGATCAACGACCCGATGGGGTAGTCGGGCAGATAGAGATTCCGCGCGACCATGTGGGAGTAGATGCCGAGCAGCACGCAGTCCCGCTCTCCGACGACCGGTGCGTAGTACCTGTTCCACACCCCCCGGGCGATGGCCATCGTCGTCTGGCGCAGCTCGGAGGGCGTGGCCTCCGGGTGCTCGTACATCCAGTGCCACACACCCATGTCCACGAGTGCCACCGCCGCGATCTCGGCCGCACTCCAGAAATCGTCGAGGGCCTGCAGCGCCCGGCTCTCCGCGGACGGGGCGGCGAGGCCCAGAAGCTCGAGGTCGCGGGCCTGGAAGACGAAGGCCAGGGCCTCGGTGAAGGCGGTGTTGGGAACGCCGGTGAGGAGGGTGTGGTCGACTTCTCGGAGCGAGATGGTCTGCTCGACGTTGTGCCCCATCTCGTGGACCGCGATGTTGAAGCCCTTGTAGTCCATCCCGTCCGGGCCCACCCGCGTCCGCAGGCGCGATTTCGCCTCCCGCATGGCCGCGCCCCACGCGTGGCCGGAGCCCCGCGCGGGATCGACGGCGATAGCCTCGGAAAGCTCGGCCGCCCGCGCCTTCGTGAAGCCGAGTCCCTCGAGCAGGTTCGGCATGTCCTTCTCGTAGGCCGCGGCAGTCGGGTACCGCTTCTTGACGGTGGCGTCGAGCTCGGCTTCCGTGTAGGCGCCGCGCGGGCGGAAGCCGCCATACCAGATGTCGAAGGGCTCGAGCGGGCGCCCCACGCGGGACTCGATCAGCCGGGCCATCCTCTCCAGGAGCGGCGAGGAGAGGACCGTCTCGAACATCGCCTTCACCCGCTCCTCGGGGATCTCCCGATCCTCGTCGAAGCGGCGGGCGATCAGGGTGGGGGCGGTCGGCGACCAGGGGTCGACCTTCCGCTGGGCGTGGAAGTTGTCAAGGATGACGGCATATCGGGTGTCGGGCTCCCGGGCGCTCGAGATCTCCAGACCCTCGGGAGCCGGGGCGTCGCTGTCCAGCACCGCTGCCGCCGCCACCTCGTTCGTGAACGGGTTCCAGTCCACGTGGGGGCTGTCGATCACGACCTCGGGGATCGTCTGATCGACGATGCGCTCCATCACCTTCTGGATCGTGCGCTGCTTCTGGAGCCCCGTCTCCGGATCGGCGTAGGAGGCCTTGAGCTCGTCGCGCAGGTTCCAGTGCGAGAGGAGCCGGAGCTTCGGCGGGAACACCCGCTTCCCGTCTGCGACGAGGTGATGCATCCAGATGTTGTACTGGGCGATGTACTGGCCGGCCCGGGCCCCGGACCGGGCGACCTCCAGCTGGACCTCGGCCGGGATCCGCTTGGAGAAGCGATCTGCCAGACGCGCCTCAGCCCACTGCCGCCTCGTCCACTCCCGCCCCTCGGTCAGCCGTTGCTGGAGGGTGGTGATCGGAAAGTTCAGCAGAACAACGAACGCCAGCTTATTGTCGAAGAAGTCGTCGGTGACGTGAGCAGAGGGATTGTAGCCCGCGAACATCTCGTCGAAGGGCAGGATGGGTCCCAGGTCGAGATCGGACTGCCAGCGGAACGCGAGCATGATCTCCAGCATGTGACCGTCGAGCTTCTCCAGCAGACGCTCGAAGCGTGCGAAGACGGTATCGAGCGTGGCCTGGTCCCCGGCGAAGTGCCGCCGAGCGAAGGCCTCGAATGCCGCCCGGTCGCCGTCCGACTCGCGCCAGAAGCTCGCCACCCGCTCGAGACCACCACGAGCCCGCTCCCGTTGCGCCTCGCCGTACGTCGCGACGAGCTCGCTTTCCAGCGCCTTCACCGCCGCTGCCGCCCAGGACGGCACGCCGGGCGCCGTTTCTTCGGCGACGGTGGGAGCGGCCGCGCCCCACGCCAGCATCAACAGCACCGCCAGGATCACACTTGTTCTCGTCCGCATGAAGCCTCCTCCCAAGACAGCGTATGCTAACCTCGCCTTCGGCGGAGGCCTGCATCCGGGCCCTGGGCAATCGGCTACGGAGACTTTCGCCGCAGGAGGTTCCCCATGCACCGCACCATCGTTGGGGCGCTCGTCGTCGCGGTCGGCACCACCGGTGCCGTCGCCTCCGACCTGCCGGACATCAAGGCCCGAGGGACGCTGAAGGTGATCGCCCAGAAGGGCGAGGCCCTCGAGATGTTTCGGTTCTCCGGCGAGGGAGAGCCCGGTTTCGAGCGCGAGATGATCCAGGGCTTCGCCCGGATCCAGGGGGTCGATGTGGAGCCGGTGCCGGTCGGGACCACTGCGGACCGGATCCCGGCGCTGCTGAGCGGGAAGGGCGACGTCATCATTGGCATCGTGGACACAGAGTCGCGACGCAGCCAGATCGCGTTCACGGGGGAGGTCTTGCCGGCACGCCACCTCG
Organism: uncultured Acidobacteriota bacterium; assembly: GCA_963700695.1. GTDB lineage: Bacteria > Acidobacteriota > Vicinamibacteria > Fen-336 > Fen-336 > JAJDNS01. The sequence continues at coordinate 230,212 of CAVOYO010000007.1, forward strand.
TCGTGACGCGAAAGCCCCACCGGATCGTCGGGACGGTCGAGGAGTTCCAGGAGGAGAAGGTCGGCGTGGTGAAGGCCACATCCTGGGCCCAGGCCGCGGTCGAGGCGGGTGTCCCGCTCGAGCGGATGATGCTCTTCCCGGACCGCGAGGGCGTGTTCGCCGCGCTCGCCGACGGCCGCATCACGGCCACGGTCATGACCACGACCGACTTCCTTCTCGCTACGCGCCTTCACCCCGATCTCCAGGGCGGGGTCGCGGTCGGGGCCGCCGGGCGCGCGGGGTGGGGCGTGCGGAAGGAGGACGCCGCGCTGCTCGCGGCCCTGGGCGAGTACGTCGCGAACTTCCGCGCCGGTCCGTCCTGGAATCGCCTCATCGTGAAGTATTTCGGCGACCAGGCTCTCCGTGCTCTGGGGCGGGATCAGTAGCGGATGAGCGGCATTCGGGCCGCCGCCGTCCAGATGCAGCACGCCCCGGGCGACAAGGAGTCGAACCTCACGAAGACCGAGAGCTTCGTCCAGCCGGCCGCGTCCGCGGGAGTGGCGGGGCTCAGATGAGTTGGGCGAGTTGAGGCCGATCTCCGGACGAGGTCTTCAGGGGCGGTCGGACGGGACCACCTTCTCCAGGTCGTCGAACCAACGGGTCACCAGCGTGACGTAGCTTCCGGGACCCTCGGCCTCCTGTGGGAACAGGACGAAGCGCTGGCCGTCGCGGGTGGCGTCGTAGTCCGAGAAGGAGAAGCCCTGGACGGAGAGGCCCTGGGTCCCGCCCAGAAAGGTCCCGGTGAAGAGCTGGCGCGGCCGGTCCGCCTGGAACGAGGCGCCGGATCCGTCGACGGGGACGACCATCAGGCCCTCGTTGCTCCGGTAGTAGAGCTCGCGGCCGTTGTCGGACCACCTGGGCTGGGCGCCGCCACCGTCCGAGATCTGCCACTTCCCGCTGCCCGCGGGGAAGCGGCGTACGTAGACCTCGGTGCGCCCCGACTCGTCCGACTCGTAGGCGACCCACCGGCCGTCCGGAGAGAACGCGCCCAGACTCTCGGTGAAGGACGTGGCCAGATAGTCCTGAACCTCCCCGCTCTCGAGGTCGAGGAGCCAGAGGTCCAGACCCTGGCCGAGTCGCTGGCCGATGATGTGGCGCCCGTCCGGGGACCAGGACGTAGCGTAGGTCTGGTCCCGCTGATCGGCCATCAGCGGCTCGGCCTCGCCGGTGCCGTCGGCCCGCTTGCGGAAGGCGATCGTCTCGCCGGTCCGGCTCGACGTGAACAGGAGCTCGGTCCCGTCCGGCGACCAGATCTGGTCGCCGTCGTAGCCGTCGGAGAACGTGAGCCGCGTGGACACGTCCCGGGCGAGGTCATAGATCCAGATGTCCCAGTTGTCGTCGCGGAGGACGGTGAGGGACAGGCGCGTGCCATCGGGCGAGAGACGGGGGTGGGCGTACGTGCCGGGCTCGGAGAGAAGGGTGGAGGTCCCCCCGTCCCGCTTGACCCAGAGCGCGGGGTACTGGGGCGCGCCGACACCCCCGCCCAGATAGGCGAGCATCCCCGTGTTCGAGACGCTGTACTGGGCGCCGCCCTCACCCTGGCTGGCGCTCACGCCCTCGACGACGGGGACCGGTGAGCCCGTCGGCTCGAGCCGGTCGACGTCGAAGGGCAGCGCGAAGAGGGTCTCGCTCTCGATGTAGACGATGTGGCCGGAGGCGACGTAGCGACCGTAGGTTCCCCCGCGGTGGACGACCTTGCGCTCTCCCGTCGCGACCTCGACCACCTCCAACGTGGCGTCGTCGAACTTCCCCACGTCCTGGACCCCGACCGTGAAGAGGATGGCCTCGCCCCCGGGGAGCCACTGCGGCCACCGGTGGGTGACCTCGGCCGCTTCTTCGTCGAGGGTCGTCAGGACGGTGGGCTCTCCTCCGGCCGCGGGGACGAGGGACAGGCCGGAGGAGGCGGTCGTCGCGATGACGATCGTGTCGTCGGGTCCCCAGCTCGCCCCTCGGCTGCGCTGCAGCGAGGCGAGGGTGATGGGGGCGCCCCCGGTGATCGGCACCTTCTTGAGCTCTGCGGGGTCACGTAGCCGATCCACTCGCCGTTCGGCGAGAAGAAGGGCTGGTAGGGCAGTCTCGGATGCCCCGAGCCCGAGACGAGGCGCGTTCCCTCCAGCCGGTCGAAGGGCCGGAGCCAGAGCTCGGTGGCGCTGCCGTCGCCGACGACCGTCAGCCAGATGTCGCCCGTCCGGCGAGAGGACCGCCGCTCGAGCCCAGCCCGGCGAAGAAGCTCCGCCCTCCCGACCGCGACCTCGAGCCGTCGCTGCGGCTCCGGGTCCTCGCCGGCGCGGGCGGAGGACCGTCATCCCGAGGAGGGCGCCCACGCCGCTGCGACGAGCGCGGCGGCCCAGGGGAGCCAGCGACGCCAGGCCGGGGCGGCCGCGGCGGTCGCCGGCTCCGCCTCGACAGCTTCCGGGTTCTCGAGCCACTCCTCGAGGGCGACACGCGCGTCGCCGATCGACTGCAGGCGCCGCTGGCGGTCCTTCTGCAGGCAACGGTCGAGCAGACGCCGGATCCGCGGGGGGACGCTCGCCGGGAGCTTGTCGATCTCCGGCTCCTTGTGGACGATCGCCCCCAGGACGTCCGTCACCGTCTCGCCGTCGAAGGCCTTGCGGCCCCCCAGCATCTCGAACAGCACGCACCCGAAGGCCCAGTTGTCCGTCCGCCGGTCGACCTCCTTGCCCCGCGCCTGCTCCGGGCTCATGTACCCCGCGGTCCCGAGCAGCATCCCGGCCTGGGTCATCCCCGGGGCGAGGGTGGGGGACTGGGTGTTCTGACCGGAGTTGCCCGAGAGCGGGTGGATCCCCATCGCCTTGGCCAGGCCGAAGTCCAGCACCTTGGCCCGGCCGTCCGGGCCCACCACGACGTTGCCGGGCTTCAGGTCGCGGTGGATGATCCCCTTGTCGTGGGCGACCTCGAGGGCCTGGGCGATGTGCACCGCGATGCGGACCGCGTCCTCCACGGGGAGCGGTCCCCGGGCGATCCGCTCGGAGAGGGTCTCGCCCTCGGCGACCTCCATGACCAGGAAGCGCTTGCCCTCGACGTCCTCGAGGCCGTGGATACCGGCGATGTTGGGGTGGGAGAGTGCGGCGAGGACGCGGGCCTCGCGCTCGAAGCGCTCCAGGCGCTCGGGGTCCCCGGCGAAGCTGTCGGGGATGACCTTGAGGGCGACGTCGCGGCCGAGCTTGGTGTCCTCGGCCCGCCAGACCTCGCCCATGCCCCCCTCGCCCAGCTTCGCGCTCACCTTGTAGTGCGAGATGGTCCTTCCGATCACGTCAGCCCCCTCACTCGTCTTCCGAGTTGGTGAGTCGGCGCAGCTCCGTGAACCAGCCGGTCACGATGTTGACCGAGGACGAGCCGAACTCGTTCGAGCCGCCCGTGAACATGACGAAGCGCTGCCCGTCGGCGGAGACGTCGTAGTCGGGAAAGGACAGCCCCGGAACCGAGACCCCGCCGATGCCGCCGAGAAAGGACCCCGAGAAGAGCGACTGAGGCCGGCCGGCCTTGAAGCTGCCGCCCCGTCCGTCCACCTCGACCGCCATGATCCCGTCCGTGCTGCGGAAGAACAGCTCGCGTCCGGTCTGCGACCACCGGGGCTGGGCGCCGAGGCTGTCGGAGATCTGCCACTTGCCGCCGCCCGGCGGGTACGAGCTGACGTAGACCTCGGGCCGGCCGGTCTCGTTGCTCTCGTAGGCGATCCACCGCCCGTCCGGGGAGAAGGCGGGCGACGCCTCGCTGAAGGGCGTTGCGCGGAAGGGCTCGACCTTGTCCTCCACGCCGAGCCGAAGGAAGAAGAGGTCGTCGCCTCCGCTGGCGGTGTTCGTCTGGATGATGATGACGTCGTCGTCCGGCGACCAGGTGATCGGCGCCGCGAAATCGACGATGCCGGGCTCGTGCAGGCGCTCCGCCTCACCCGAGCCGTCGGTCCGCTTGCGAAACACCGTCGGCGGCCCCTCGCGGTCCGAGGCAAACGCGATCCACTTTCCGTCCGGCGACCAGACGGGATCGGCGTCGTACCCCTCGCCGAACGTCAGGCGCGTGGCGACCGCCCGATCCAGGTCGTACGTCCACACGTCCCAGTTGTTGTCCCGCAGCACCGACAGCGCGAGCCGCCGGCCGTCGGGCGAGAGGCGCGGCGCGCCGTAGATCCCCTCCTCCGCCCACAGCGTCTCGGTGCGTCCGGCGCGGTCGACCCAGGCGATCGGGAACGCCATGAGCGAGGCCGAGCCGGAGACGTAGCTCAGTATCCCGTTCTCGGAGACGTCGAACTGGGAGGCCCCGTCGCCCGGCTGCGACTCGATGCCCTCGAGGACGGGCATCTGCGAGGCCGTGGCCTCCAGGCGCTGGAGGTCGAAGGGCAGGGCGAACAGCGTGGCGTCCTGGACGTAGAGGATGTGGCCGGTCGGCACGTACCGAGCGTAGAAGCCCCCGCGGTGGACGACCTTGCGCTCGCCGGTGTCCGCGATCACCACCTCGATCGAGGTCTCGATGCTGGCGCCCTCTCCGGTGGCGCTGGTGAAGAGAACCGCCCGTTCCCCCGGCAGCCACTGCGGCCAGCGGTGGCTCACCTCCTTGGCCTCCGCGTCGAGGGTGGTGAGCGCCGCAACCTCGCCCCCGGCCGCCGGGATCCGGGACAGGCCGGTCTGCCGCCCCCCGGAGAAGACGATCGTGCCATCCGAACCCCAGGTCGCGCCCCGGCTGAACTGGACCTCAGCCAGCGTGATGGGGGCGCCGCCGGTCACCGACACCTTCTTCATCTCGCCCCGGGTGACGTACCCCAGCCACTCGCCGTCCGGGGAGAAGAACGGGTGATACGGGGCCTCGGCCAGGGGACCCGAGGCCAGGGGTGCGCCCTCGTAGCGATCGAGCGAGCGCAGAATCAGCTCGCGGTTGCCCGAGCCCGACCCGATGACGTAGGCCATCCGCCGACCGTCGGGGGCGAGCACCGCGGCGGCCCCGAGGTCGGTGAAGAGCGTCTGCTCCGGCAGGTCGACCTCGAATCGCCGCACCGGCTCGGGCGCCGTCTCGAACGGCCCCAGTGTGGCCCAGGCCAGCAGCCACCCGGCGACGGCGGCGGTCACCGCCGCCGCCCAGGGGAGCCAGCGACGCCACACCGCGGTGGTCCGGGCGGTTGTCGCCGCTTCGGCGGCGTCGGGGTTCTCGAGCCACTCCTCGAGGGCGACGCGCGCGTCGCCGATCGACTGCAGGCGCCGCTTGGGGTCCTTCTGCAGGCAACGGTCGAGCAGACGCCGGATCCGCGGGGGGACGCTCGCCGGGAGCTTGTCGATCTCCGGCTCCTTGTGGACGATCGCCCCCAGGACGTCCGTCACCGTCTCGCCGTCGAAGGCCTTGCGGCCCCCCAGCATCTCGAACAGCACGCACCCGAAGGCCCAGTTGTCCGTCCGCCGGTCGACCTCCTTGCCCCGCGCCTGCTCCGGGCTCATGTACCCCGCGGTCCCGAGCAGCATCCCGGCCTGGGTCATCCCCGGGGCGAGGGTGGGGGACTGGGTGTTCTGACCGGAGTTGCCCGAGAGCGGGTGGATCCCCATCGCCTTGGCCAGGCCGAAGTCCAGCACCTTGGCCCGGCCCTCCGGGCTCACCACGACGTTGCCGGGCTTCAGGTCGCGATGGATGATCCCCTTCTCGTGGGCGATCTCGACGGCCTGGGCGATCTGCACCGCGATGCGGACCGCGTCCTCCACGGGAAGCGGTCCCCGGGCGATCCGCTCAGAGAGCGTCTCGCCCTCGGCGACCTCCATGACCAGGAAGCGCTTGCCCTCGACGTCCTCGAGGCCGTGGATACCGGCGATGTTGGGGTGGGAGAGTGAGGCGAGGACGCGGGCCTCGCGCTCGAAGCGCTCCAGGCGCTCGGGGTCCCCGGCGAAGCTGTCGGGGATGACCTTGAGGGCGACGTCGCGGCCGAGCTTGGTGTCCTCGGCCCGCCAGACCTCGCCCATGCCCCCCTCGCCCAGCTTCGCGCTCACCCTGTAGTGCGAGATCGTGCGTCCAATCACGTCGAGTCCTCCTCACGTCCCGGCAAACCCCACCCGTCCGATGGGTCCCAGCGTGTGCCCGGCACCTCGGCTCGCGCCATCGCCCGACACCACGCTCGGAGTGCCTCTCCCGGCTCCCGCAACCCGCGGGCCCGGTGGTCACGGCTCTTTGTCCGGGGACGAATAGAGCATTGTATCAAGGAATTGGAAAAGGCCAGCGGGCGGCTCCAGGGCGCCGCGACCCGCCCCCGGGGACGGGCCCCAGCCAGGGACGGGGTCCGGCACAGCCGTGGGCCCCGGGCGGGGCTCAGCTCCGGCTGAGGGCGTTCAGGATCGCCACGAGGGCGTCGGGCTCGCCCACGAAGAGCGTCTCCGGCAGGACGTCGCGCACCCTCTGGCGCAGCTCGTCCTTTCCGGTCACGAAGACACCGCGCGTCTGCGGGGCCAGCTCGAGCGCGGTGGCCAGCAACGGCACGTCCGAGCCCGTGTCCCCGCACACGAGGCAGGGGCCCCGGCCCATATCGAGCTTCAGGTCCTCGTTCAGGAAGCGGACCCCGTCACCCTTGTCGAAGTCCCGCGTGCCCCCTCCGGCCTCGTCGTCGACGGTGAGGAGGAGCTCCAGGTCGAGACCGGTGTCCTCGATGCGGAAGAACGACCCGTCCGGGTCGACGGATCGGACGAGCAGGCGGACCTCGTCCATGAAGCGCTCGGACGTCTCCTCGGGGATGGAGCCGGCGATGTCCTGACGGGCGATGGTCGTCTGCCCGAACTTGTGCTGCAGGCCCGAGCCGATCAGGGTGAAGACATCGTGGCCGGGCGTCTTCAGGAGCTCTCCCAGGCGCCGGTTCAGCGTGTCGAGCCTCTCCTGCTTCTCGGGCTCGACCGGGTACTGGCGCCGCCGCCCCTCGGCGTCGAAGTACTCCCGGCCCTTGGAGCCAGCGCAGATCAGGGCCCCCGGGGGAGTGACGGCCATGTCCGCGAGGCCGATGTCGTCGAGCGGGGCGGAGGTCAGGACGACCGAACCGTGGCTCCGGGCCCGCGCGAAGCGCGTGAGGAAGACGGCGTTGTACGTCGACTGGACCGACGAGGCGTACCGCCCGCAGTAGTTGTTGACGGTGCCGTCACGGTCGGTCACGAGCGCCTGGAAGGAGACCCCCCGCAGGGTGTCGAGGCCGCGTTCGAGGTCGTCGCGGAACCCGGCGTGCCGACGGGCCAGGTCCTCGAGCAGCGCCTCCTCGCCGCGCTCGAGGAAGACGAGGTCCTTCTTCAGCTCCTCGATCTCGTAGCCGAGATCGACGTGGATCGCCCGGCTTCCCTCCAGGGTGAGCCGCCGCCCCGCGGGCTCCTCGGGGATCGCCTCGAGGCTCGCCAGAGCCTCCCGCAACCGGTCGATCGCCTCCGGGCTCGCCGGCCGGGAGGCCAGGATCTCCTCGGTCAGGGCCCGGCGCACCGGGATCGTCGAGTGCATCAGCTCGTAGAACTGGGGGAGCGTCTGCGGTTGCATCACGGTCTCCTCAGGGCCTGCGGCCGCCGGCGGGGGCAGTGCAGGGCGAGAGTACGGTCCTCACTTCATCGGCCCGATCAGCTCGATGAACCTGCCGTCGGGATCCTGGACCAGGACGAAGTGCCGGCCGCCGTCACCGAGGGGCACCGGCGTCTCGCCGCGAAGGCTTCGCTCGTCCGTGAATCCGTCGATCCGTTCGGGTGGCTAATCGCACTGACTAGACCGGCTGCGTCCGGCCGCGATGGACGATCGCGACTGCGATCAAGCCGAAGAGCATCCCGACCACGACGGTGAAGGCGATCCAGATCGTCATCTGGGGGATGAACCCGATCCAGAACCACTTCGCCAGGGGGGCCATCTCCGGGAAGCCCGGTGGGGGTACGTCGTAGTGGGTGCCCCAGTTCGCGAGGATCGCGATCAGCATCACGATCGCCACCGGGATGCGCGCGGCCAGGCCGTAGGCGACGAGCACGCGCGCCAGGGCGGGCCAGGCGCTGAGCGCCAGTAGCACTGCTCCGACCGAGGCCGCGACGAAGCAGAGCAGCATAGCGACCCCGTTCGGATCCACCCCCGCGGCCGTCGCCGCGAACCCGACCACGGGCATCAGCACGAAGGCGAGAAGGACCAGGCCGAGGGCGCGAAGCACCTTCCCGGGGCCGTCACCCGCACGCGTGAGCCGAAGGGCGAAGAAGATGCCGAGGATCGGAATGAGCCACACGATCCCCACGATCGCGAAGCCGCCCCCCGCGGCCCGGTTGAAGAACACGGACGACCACTCGAGCAGCTCGCCCGTGAGACGTAGCAATGTCACCGCGAGCGTGATCACCGCGGGGACGAGGATGAGGCGGCCGTGCCGCCCGAGGCCGGAGTCGGTCATGAGACCTCCTGACTTTCTCGACACGCTCCGAAGGACGGCAGCCTCGCCGCCGTCCCACCCGAAGCTCCTGTGCTCGGAAGATCGCCAGTATACGGCAGGAGGCGCTCTGCATGGCCGGCTTGAGAGTCGGGTGGATCATCGATCGGAACCGCAAGAGGCTGGAGAAACACCGAAACGCCCGCTCCTACTTCACGATCTCGAACGGGGTTTTCGGTGAAGGGCTGGCGGAGGTGACGGTACGAAATCGAGACAGGATCTTCGAGAGGGCGCGGACGACCGCGGCCAGAAACCTGGCGCTCCTCGACTCTTTCTTCGGCGAGCACGAAGAGAGCCTGTCGTGGGTCCGGCCCCAGGGCGGCTTCACGGCGTTCCCCAGCCTGACTTCCGGAGAGGACGCCCGCGCCCTCTGCCGTCGCGTCGCCGAGCGCGGCGTTCTGCTGGCACCGGGGGACTGCTTCGGATACCCGTCGCACCTCCGACTGGGCTTCGGTGCGTGCGAAGGAGGATTCGCCGAGGCCCTGGGAACGTTCTCGGCGGTGCTCCGGAAGTCCGGATAGGGGAGCCGAGAAGAGTCGGGCGCAGAACGGCGTCGAAGCCGTGAAGCCGCCACCCGGACCTGTGACGGCCCGCCCAACTGCTAGGGTGCGGACGTCGGACTCGGGGTGACTTCGCGATGCCCGTGCCGCTGGCCCATCTCTCGGTCCTGGCCCTCGACTGCCAGGCGACGAGGGCCTTTCCGCAAGGTGAGCTCCTCGAGGTGGGCTGGGCCCGTTCGCGGGCGGCCGGGGGTGGGGAGCCGGACGTGGAGTCTCATCTCGTGGCCCCGGCCGGCCCCGTCCGCCTCCCGCGTCGCGTGCGGGAGCTGACCGGCCTCACGGCAAGGGACCTGAAAGCCGCTGCGCCACGGGATCGCGTGGGGGCTCGTCTGAGGGCGGCGGTTGCGGCTACACCGCCGCCGGCCGGCGGCGCAAGTCCGCGGGTGGCGGTGGCCCACTTCGCCCGCTTCGAGGAGCCCTTTCTGCGCGCGCTGCTCTCCGGGGGCGGGGCGCTCCCGTTTGAGCTCGTTTGCACCCACGAGCTGGCGCGCCGCCTCCTGCCCTCGCTGCCCCGCCGGGGCCTGCGGGCGGTTGCGGGGTATCTCGGCCACGCCGTACCCGAGCTGAGGCGCGCTCGGCACCACGTCGAGGCCACCGTCCTCATCTGGCGGGGGTTGGTCGCTCTGCTGGAGGAAGCCCACGGCATACACAGCCTCGAAAACCTGCGTGACTGGCTGGCCGGGACCGAGCCCCGTCGCCTCGAGCGGGCCTACCCGATGGAGACGCGGATCCGCCTGGACCTGCCCGAGCGGCCCGGGATCTACCGCTTCCAGCGCACCGACGGGAGCGTCCTCTACGTGGGCAAGGCCACGTCGCTGCGTCAGCGCGTCAACACGTATTTTCAGACCGCTCGGGGCCACAAGGACCGCACCCTCGAGATGCTCGCGCAGGCGCGGGCGGTGGACGTCACCCCGACCGGGTCCGCGCTCGAGGCCGCGCTTCTGGAGCCCGACGAGATCAAGAGGCTCCGTCCGCCCTACAACGTGGCCCTGCAGGAGAAGGACCGGCGTCTCGGCTACTGGTCGTGGACGCTGCGAGGTGTCGCGGGGAGACCCGACGAGCGCCATCCCCTCGGGCCGTTCCCGCTCCCAGCCCCGCGTCCTCCGCTCTCGGCGCTGCTGCAGCTGCTCGACAGCGGAGGACGCCCGCGGGCCGCGGAGCGTCTCGCGGCGAGCGTGCTCGGGGTGCCGCGCCGATACGCTCCCACCCCCGCCTGTTTCGGCGCCGGTCTCGTCCTCTTGGCGGCTCGGCACGGACGATGGTGGGAGAGCGGCTCCCCGGTGCGTTCGGTGCAGAGACTGGCCGCCCGGCTCCGCAGGTTCCAGCCCGAGGCCGAGTCCCCGGGCGGAGACGAGGAGTCTCCGCGGACGGAGCGCTGGAGTGCAGAGGGCGTCGCGTCCGTGCTCGAAGAGGTCGTGCGGCGAGGAGCCTACGTCATGCGCCGGGCCCGGTGGTTGTGCGCCCTCAGCGAGTGCAGCGTGGCCTGGGGCTGCGAAGGCGCCGGCGGACCGATCCGATGTGTCATCCTGAGCCGCGGTGAGGTGATCTCGCAGCATGTGCCGGGCGGCGGTCGGCTGCTGCCGCCGCTCGCTCCCGGTCACGCGGTGCCGCTGCGTGAGCGGCAGGAGTCCATCGACCTCGCCGCCTACGATCGCCTGAGCGTGCTCTCCCGAGAGCTGAGAGCGCTCGTCTCCGGACCCGGTCCGGTCGCGCTGCGGCTCGGGCCCACCTCCATCCTGGACCGGGAGACCCTCACGCGGGCCCTCGGATGTCTGTAGCCCGCGCCCGCGTCCTGTTCCTCTCCGACACCCACCTCGGCCTGGACCTGCCGCGGCGGCCGCGCATTGCCCGCCGGGGGCGCGGCCCCGAGTTCTTCGCCGCTTTCGAGGCCGCGCTCGCCCCGGCCCGACGTGGCGAGATCGACCTCGTCGTCCACGGGGGGGACATCTTCTTCCGGAGCCGGGTGCCGATGGATCTCGTGGCCCGGGCCTTCGCCCCGCTCACGGAGTTGGCCGACCAGGGAATCCCGGTGTGCGTCGTGCCCGGAAACCACGAGCGCTCCCGGATACCCCATCCGCTGCTCGTCCGTCATCCAGGCATCCTCGTCTTCGACCGACCGCGGACCTTCCGGGTCCCGGTCGCGGGGCTCACCATCGCCCTGGCCGGGTTCCCGTTCGTGCGGGACGGCGTGCGCGACGGCTTCCCCGAGGTGCTGGAGCGCACGGGGTGGCGCGACGTGGATGCCGACTTACGCCTGCTGTGCCTGCACCAGTGCGTCGAAGGCGCCACCGTCGGACCCCAAGGCTATGTCTTCCGTGACGGCGACGACGTGATCCGGGGGGGCGACCTGCCGCGCGGCTTCACCGCGATCCTCTGCGGCCACGTTCATCGCCACCAGGTGCTCACGCGGGACCTCCGAGGGCGGCCGCTCCCGGCGCCGGTGCTCTACGCGGGGTCCACGGAGCGGACGTCGTTGGCGGAGAAGAACGAGACCAAGGGGTCCGTTCATCTCGAGGTCGAGGCGGACGGATCGGGTCGAGGACGCGTTCGACGCTGGCGCTTTCACCCGCTCCCCACCCGGCCCATGGTGCAGGTCGATCTGAGCGTGGCCCGGGTCGATGGACAAGGCTTCGGCCCGCTGCTGGCGAACCTGCTGGGCCGCCAGCACCCCGACGCCGTCGTGCGGTTGAAGATTCACGGACGAGCGCCCGACAGCGGCCGGTCGGTGCTCCGGGCCGCGACGCTGCGCGCGCTCGTCCCCCCCACCATGAACGTCAGCGTGCGCCTAGAACACGCGGCGCTTCAGCCGGCTGCTCTGGAAATGCGCCGTGTCGGCGATAGCCATCACCGCCATGACCCCGGCCTGCACCGGGTCGGTGACGACGAAGTCGGCGGCGTCGGGGACGCTGCCCGCCATGTTGAGGCTCACGACGAGCAGGCCCTGCTCCCGGACCTCGCGCACCGCCTTCTCGATCTCACCCCCCATGAGGGCGCCGGCGAGGACGAGCGCGCGGGCCCGGGGCAGACGGGTCACCGCCCGCACCGCCTCGGCGAGGGTCTTCTCCCCGACGAGAGGGATAGTGTCGATCGAGATGTGCTCGCCGCGGATGTTGTGGCGATCGGCCTCGGAGATGGCCCCGATCGCCACCTGGCCCACCTGGGCGCCGCCGCCCATGATGATGATCCGCTTGCCGTAGATGCTCTGAAAGGAGTCGACGGCCCGGACCGAGCGAAGGACGCTCGTCCCCCGGAGCTCGTCGAGAAGCGGATCCGCCTCCCCCGGCAGCTCGACCTCGAGATAGAGCCGTGTGGCCTCGGGACTGCGCTCCAGGATCTCCACGAGGGTGATGTCTCCCGCGTGCTTGGCGATGACGCCGGTGGTCTGGTGCAGGACGCCGGGGCCGCTGCTGGCCTCGACGAGCAGCCCGATCGTCTTGGTCGGCATGACGTGGTTTCCTCCGAAGTCCCACGATCATACTGTGGAGTCGTCCGCAATATTAAGATGAAGGACCCGCGAGGGCGGGCGAGAGGAGAGACGAGCCGATGAACGGAATCATCCATGCGGTCGGGGGCCTCCGAAGGCTCTCGTCACCCCTGTCATTGACGGCCCTGGTGAGCCTGACCTTCATCCCCGGCGTCGTGGCCCAGGGAGCGGACGAAGGCGCGCAGGAGACCCTCTACTTCGAGAAGCGGGAGGAGATCCCGCTCGAGTACCGCTGGGACGTCGGCGCCATCTTCGAGGACGGCGAGGCCTGGGAGATGGCACGAAAGAAGGTTGAGGCGGCACTGCCCGAGTTGGGCGAGTACCGGGGCCGTCTCGCGGAGTCACCAGAGGTGCTGGCCGAGGCACTGCGAGAGACGTTCGATGTTCTCAGGAACTTGGAGAATGTCTACGTCTATGCCGCGCAGAGTCTACACACCCAGATGGGAGACGCCGACGCCCAGGGGCTCTTCACGACGGCTCGGAATCTCTATGGGACATTCCAGGAGGCGACGGCATTCATCGACCCCGAGATCGTGCGCATCCCGGAGGAGCAGCTGATCGAGTTCCGGAAGAGCCCGGCCCTCGAGGCGTACCGCCACTACATCGACAACGTCGTGCGCACCCGGGACCACATCCTCTCTCCCGAGATCGAGCAGATCCTGGCCGGCGCGAGCCTGCCCGGGGCCGCGCACGAGGCCGCGTTCTCGAGCCTCGAGAGCAGCGACATCGTCTGGCCGACGATCGAAGTCGAGGGCGCGGAGCCCCAGAAGGTGGTTCCCGGGCAGTACCCACGCCTCGTCACCGACTCGAACCGGGAGGTGCGCCGTGAGGCGGCCCTCGCGCTCTTCCGCACCTACACCCAACACGCCAACACGTTCGCGGCGACACTGCGGGGAAGCATCCAGCACGACACCTGGCTGGCCCGTACTCGCCGATACGAGACGAGTCTCGATATGGCGCTCGACTCCACCAACGTACCCCGCAGCGTGGTCGACAACCTGGTCGGCGCCGTCCGCGACAACATCGAGCAGGTTCACGGCTATGGGAAGCTCCGCAAGCGGATGCTCGGTCTCGACGAGCTGCACATCTACGACATGTACGTGAACCTGCTCCCAAACCTCGACAAGCGCTACACCTTCGCGGAGGGGTGGGCCCTGGCGATGGAGTTCTGGAGGGAGACGTTCGGCCCCGAGTACGCCGCGGTGGCGGAGCGTGCTCGCCGGGAGCGGTGGACCGATGTCTACAGCAACGAAGGCAAGCAACCGGGGGCCTACTCCTCCGGCACCTACGACTCACACCCCTACCTGTTCCTCAACTGGAACGGCCGCCTGGACGGCGTTTCCACGCTGGTCCACGAGATGGGGCACTCCGTCCACACCCACATGGCCGCTCAGAACCAGCCGTTCCACGACTACGAGTACACCATCTTCGTGGCCGAGGTCGCCTCCGTGGCCAGCGAGTCGCTGTTCCTGGAGTGGATGCTCGAGCGCAGCACCGACCCGGACGAGCGCAAGCTGCTCCTGAACCAGGCGATGGACAACATCACCGGCACCTTCGTGCGGCAGATCTTCTTCCACGAGTTCGAGGCGGCCGCCCACGCCATGGCCGAGCGCGGCGAGCCTCTCACCAAGGACTCCATGGGCCAGGTCTACGGAGACCTCTGGAGCACGTACTACGGCCCCACGCTCACCGTCGACGACGAGTACCGGGCGGGGTGGGCCCGGATCAGCCACTTCTACCGGTCGTTCTACGTGTGGCAGTACGCCACGAGCTACGCCGCCGGCGAGGCCCTCGCCAAACGCTTCCGTGACGGTGACGAGACCGCGGTGGCGGACTACCTGGCGATGCTCGAGCTCGGAGGAAGCGTCTACTCGATGGACGCGGTCAAGCGCGCGGGGGTCGACATGAGCGACCCCCAGGTCATCCGTGCGGTCATGGACCGCTACGGTGAGCTACAGAGAAGGCTGGAGGCGGAGCTGGGCTCGTCCCGCTGACGAGGGCGGACGGGCCCGGCGGCCGGTCTTCGAAGACGGATCAGCTGCGGGCCGCGATCATGGACTCGAGCTGGTCCCGCTGCGGACCCGAGTGCGTCCACTCGAGCTCGCACTCGGTGACGTCGTCGGACTCCTGGATCCAGAGGACCCGTGCGGTCGCCCCGAGGGTCGGGGAGTCCCGGTCGAAGCTGAGCCGGACCTCGAGCACGTCGTCCGGCTCGATGGAGGTGGTCCCGATGAGCCGGATGTGGGCCCCCTCGGCGGAGACCAACTGGACCACCCCGCGTGCGATGGGGCCGCGCCCGCTCTCGAGCCAGACCATCGGACCCTCGGGGCCTGCGCTCGGAGAAGGCATCGTCTCGGCCAGCGTTGCCTGCATGGGGCACCTCCCGCCTGATGTGCCACCCACTCGCCGTGTGTCAATGCAGCACTCGTGCCGTCTCGTGCTCACAACCGCTCAAACACCACCCAAATCAACGGTTTAGGCACGGACAGGCACCTCGCCGCGGAGTGCCCGAGCCCCTCCAAACCGTCACCGATCGTAACGCCTGGGCGCACTCCGGCCTCTTGCGTGGGACACGCAGAAACGCGTGGGGCCGCACCGGGAGCGGCTCCCGTTTGCTCGCGGGGAGCCGACCAGAAGCCCAACAGCACGCGTCGGGTCATCGTGCCCCCCGGCCTGCGGGGCGAGTCTCAGTGCACCGGCGGCACCGGCTGACCCGGGGCCCACGGCGCACCCGCCTCTTCGAGCTGACGCTCGAGAGCGGGCAGTCGCTCCTCCAGGATGGCGTTCAGGCGGTCCCGCAGCCCGGTGAGCCCCTGCTCGGCGATCTCCAGACTGCGGCGGTGCGTCGGTGTTGGGCCGTAGGTGGACAGCCGAGTGCCGGCCCTCACCGCCAGCAGCCGCCGGCTGACGGTGTGGACGTCCGGCTCACCGACCGTCGCCCGCGACTTGTTGCCGCTCAGCCCCTCCTCGATGGCGTACAGCTCCTGCGCTATGGCGTGAAGCTCCGCGTCGAGGCCATCCGGCGCGGAACGGGACCGACCCAGCGCCACCCGCAGGTTCTCGAGGCGCGCGAAGGTCTTCGCGACGGCCGCCGTGGCTGCGCTGGCCGAGCGCTGTGCGGCGGCGAGCCGCTGCCAGAAGGCGACGGTCTCCTCCGGCGAGGAGCCCTCGAGGGCGCCGGTGCGCATGCGCTCGACCTCGAAGCGGACGGGACCGGCGAGCGTGGTGGTCTCGCCCTCGACCTGCTTCGCCAGCGTCACCGTGTAGGTCCCCGGGGCCGCGAGGACACCCTGTGTTCTCTGCCACTCTTCGGGGGCGGCAACGGGGTCGATGGCGGCGGTGTCGGGATAGCGCAGGTCCCAGGCCACGCGGTGAACGCCCTTCTTGGTGGCGCCTTCCAGGCGCCGCACGACGTCACCGTCGCTGTCGCTCACCGTGAGAAGG
Organism: uncultured Acidobacteriota bacterium; assembly: GCA_963700695.1. GTDB lineage: Bacteria > Acidobacteriota > Vicinamibacteria > Fen-336 > Fen-336 > JAJDNS01. Next base: position 246,149 of record CAVOYO010000007.1, read on the forward strand.
ATCCTCGGCTCGGTCTCGCGACGCTCGGCTTCGACCTCGTCCCAGCCGGGATACGGAGTGTCCTCTCCGGCTTCGTTCCGGCGGCTTCTCCGCCTCCTGGCGCGCCTCCTTCCGGCTCTTCAGCTCCTCCGAGAGGTAGTAGGTGAAGACGGCACCGAAGGGCGGGTTGGGGGCGATGAAGTACGACGCCCCCTGACTACCCCGCCCGTCGTCGCCCAGGGGTTGGCGTTCGATGTACCACCAGGCCCGGCGGGTCGGGAAGAGCAGGGCCTCCCGCTCGAGCGCGGCCTCGTCGATCTCGCGCAGCGCGCGTAGTCGTCGAGCACGTAGAAGCCCGCGCCCGAAGGAGGCGCCCACGAGGTCGTTCTCGCGGCGCTGGATGGCCAGGTCGCGGAAGGAGATGGTCGGCACGTCGCCGGTCAGCTTCACCCACGTCGTGCCGCCGTCGACGGTGAAGTAGATCCCGAACTCGGTCCCGGCGAAGAGCAGACTCGGGCTTCACGTGGTCCTGCACCAGGCGCCACACGAGGTGCCGATCGGGCAGGTCCCCGGCGAATCGATTTCCAGCTCGGCGCCGCGGTCCGTGCTCTTCAGCAGGTACGGCGTCGAAGTCGCCGTACTTGTGGTTGTCCAGCGCCACGTAGACGGCGTCCGCGTCGTGCAGGTCGGCCTTGATGTCGTTGACGAAGGCGGTGTCGGGCACGCCCGGCAGCGAGCCCACCTCGATCCGTGCGCCAGCTCTCGCCGCCGTTCTCCGAGACCTGGATGAGCCCGTCGTCGGTGCCGGCGTAGAGCAGACCCTCCTGCATCGGCGACTCGGCCAGCGAGGTGATCGTGTTGTAGGTGGACATCGCCTGCACGTCCCACGGCGTTGTCCCAGCTCCACTGTCTGCCCCATGATCGGCAGCGCGCATGCCGGTCCTGGTCGCGGGTCAGGTCGCCCGAGACCGCGCGCCAGCTGTCGCCCCGGTCGTCGGAGCGCCACACCCGCTGCGACGCGTAGTAGATGCGCGTCGGCTGGTGCGGGCTGACCAGGATCGGGGCGTCCCAGTTGAAGCGCTCCGGCGGGTCGCCCGGCTCCGGCTGGGGCTGGATGTGGACGATTTCACCCGTCGTGCGGTCGACGCGGGTGCAGGAAACCCTCCTGCCACTCGGCGTACAGGATGTCGGGATTGCCCGGCTCGGTCGCGGGCTGGTGGCCGTCCCAGTCGAGCAGCGTGACGCACCAGTCGGAGTTGCTGGATGCCGTGCACGTTGTCGGTCCGCGACGGGCCGCCCTGCGTGCTGTTGTCCTGCGTGCCCCCGTAGACGTTGTAGAACGGCTCGGCGTCGTCGACCGCCACCTTGTAGAACTGCGTCACGGGCAGGTTGTCGATGAAGCGCCAGTTCTTGGCCAGGTCGAAGCTCTCGTAGAGGCCGCCGTCGCGTTCCCACCAGCAGGTAGTCGGGATCGCTCGCGCGGAAGGCCAGCGAGTGGTTGTCGGAGTGCTTGTGGCCTTCTTCGGGGATGCGGCGAAACGTCTTGCCGCCGTCGTCCGAGACCTGCATGCGCACGTCGGCGAGGTAGATGCGATCGAAGGCGTGGGGGCACGCGTAGAGCTCCTGGTAGTAGTGCGGACCGGTGGCGCCGGCGACCGCGTCGGAGCGCTTGACCCAGGACGAGCCACGGTCGGTGGAGCGGTAGACCGCACCCTTGCGACGGTCGAGCTCGATCGCCGCGTAGAGCACGTCCGGGTTCTGCGGGCGAGATCGCGAGGCCGATCTTGCCCATGTGCCCTCGGGTAGACCCTCCGTCAACTCTCTCCCAGGTGACGCCGCCGTCCGACGCTGCGGTGCAGCCCCGATCCCGGCCCGCCGCCCATGTAGGCGGCGACGGTGCGGTGGCGCTGCCAGGTGGCCGCGTAGAGCACGTCGGGGTCACGCGGATCGATGACCAGGTCGGTGCGCCCCGTCCACTCGTCGTCCCCGAGGACCTGCGTCCAGGTCTGCGCCGCCGTCGGTCGTCTTGAACACGCCCCGCTCGCCACCCTTCGACCACAGCGGGCCCCTGCGAGGCGACCCAGACGACGTCGGGGTTCTCGGGGTGGACGACGATCTTCGAGATGTGCTCGGAGTTCCGCGAGACCGAGATTCTCCCAGTGCGCCCCGCCGTCGTCGCTGCGGTAGACCCCGTCGCCGTAGCCCACGTGGCGGCCACCGACGTTCTCGCCGGTGCCGACCCAGACGCGGTGCGGATTCGACGGGTCGATCGTGACGCAGCCGATCGAGTACGACGTCTGATCGTCGAAGACCGGCGTCCAGGTCATGCCCGCGTTCTCGGTCTTCCACACCCCTCCCGACCCGACCGCCACGTACCAGATCGATGGGTCGTCGGGATGGATGGCGATGTCGGCGATACGCCCGGACATGAGCGCCGGGCCGATGTTGCGGAGCTTGAGGTCTTTGAAGGTCTTGGCCGAGAGCGGAGGGGCGTCAGCGTCCTCCTCGGCGAGTGCGGGCCCAGCGAGCGAGAAGGTGGCAGCAGCCACGAGGGCGACAAGGAAGCGAGTGCGCATCGTCTGATCTCCAATGCAGGGATGATTCGGCAGTGCGTCGCAGCACGACTCGCCGGCGGCGCCGGCCCCAGCATTCTTTCAGATTTCGACGACCCGGGTGTGAAGCAGATGGGCTACACCCGCAAACCAGACGGCTCCCCACGGCAGGATGCTGCGGACGCAGCGCGGGGGGGAGACACGGAAGGCCGGCCACGCTCGGGGGTGGGACTCACGGCCGCGACGGCTGCACGTGGGCCGTCAGCAGTCGTACGGCCTCGTCGACGTAGGCCTCGCGGTCGAGGTCGGGTGGTGCGTCGTGAGCGAGCCAGCGTGACAGGGCCGACGTGGCCTGGACCAGCACCCTCGCCGCCACCTCGGGGTTCTCGACCCGGACATCGGGACGGGCGCGCAGGATGGCGGCGACGCGGGCGTTGTACTCGGCCTCCCGCCGGCGGTGCTGCTCGCGAACGTGCGGGGGTTGGGGCACCTCCTCCCCGAGTGCCCGCTGCAGTCGCGGGTTGGCGTCGTGGTGCAGGGCGAGCAGGCCCACGAACATCCGGCGCATGGCCTCGGCGTACGGCACCCCGGGATCGCTCAGCTCGTCGAGCGATCGCTCGACGACGGGGTGAACGCGGGCGAGGTGTTCCTCGAGGAGGCTCACGAGGATGGCCTGCTTGCCGGGGAAGTACTGGTACAGCGACCCGATCGAGACACCGGCGCGGGCTGCGACCTTGTTCGTGGTCATCCCGGCATAGCCTTCGTTGGTGATCACCTCGGCCGCGGCCGCGACGATGGCCTCGACCGTTGCCCGAGCCCGCTCCTGGCAGCGGCCGCCTCCGCGGCTCGAGGGCGGAGGACGGGCGGCTCGACCCGGCCGCGCCCCGGCGAACGCGAGCCCCCGGCCGGGCGCTGGTACCTTGCGGCTTGCCCCTGGGGCGGGAAGTTGCTGGGCCGGAATGGCTTTGGGCGCCCTTCCGCGTCACGAGTGCCCCCTGGTGAAGGCGAGTCGACAAACCGAGCAATTGCTCATATCTTTGGGAGTGTAACCGAGCAAATACTCAGGTTTCAAGCCCGGGGGCATCCGAGCAAGGGAGAAGGGGAATGGCAACCGAACCAACGATCACAGCGCCGCTGGAGGCACGGCTCGAGCCCCCGGCGCGACACCCCCACCGATGCCCCTGGTGGGCCGGTCCCCTCATGGCGAGCCCGATCCGGAGGCTCCTGGAGAGCCCGGAGAGGCTCCTCGGCCCCTGGGTCTCACCGGGCATGACGGTCCTGGACGTCGGCTGTGCCATGGGCTTCTTCAGCCTGCCTCTGGCCCGGATGACGGGCCCGGCCGGCCGCGTCCTCTGTGTCGACGTGGAGCCCCGAATGATCGATGGCCTCGTCCGTCGGGCGAAGCGGGCGGGGCTTCAGGGGCGTATCGTGCCGATCGCGTGTGGCGAGGACGACCTCGGCCTCGGGGATCACGAGGCGACCGTCGACCTCGCGGTGGCGATCCACTCGCTTCACGAGATGCCCGACATCGAGCGCGCGCTCCACCAGATCTCGGCCGCCCTGAGGCCCGGGGGCCGGCTGCTGGTGATCGAGCCGAAGGGCCACGTCTCCCCGCAGACGTGGGACTACGAGCTTGCCGCCGCCCGTCGCGAGGGTTTCAGCGTGGCCCGGCGTCCCGGCTTCCGACGGCGCAACGCCGTGCTGCTCGAGAAACCCTGAGCTCCGCCTCGGCTCGAGAACTAGTGCCGTTCCAACTGTCTGAGGCTGGGACGGGCCATGATGCCGGCAGTCAATCGCAGAGCGGCTGCTCCCCGAGGTTCTCGCGGCCCTCTTTCACCTCGGTGGCGCAGGTGCCGCAGGCCCCCGCCTTGCAGGAGAACGGGATCCCTCCACCGCAGCTTTCGATCACGTCGTACATCCACATCCCGTCCTCGGCTTCGGTGGTCTTGTCGCTGTGGGCGAAGGTGACCTTGGGCATGGCTGTCCCTCCTGACGGGAATGGGGCCCCGACTCCCGGGGCGCGGGCCATTCTATCCAGGCGGAATGTCACGTCCGGCGGTCACCGGTTCCCCCCGTATCGACGAGCTGACGCGTGTGGCACTTCTCGGCGCCCCAGGACACGGCGGTCGGGTGTCGGGCTCGACGGTCAACGTTGGCCGCCGACGGCGGGCGCCGCCGACAGATCGGTCTCGGCCGTTCGTCGTGTTGTGGGTGCATCCATGGCGCAGCGGAAGCCGACGTTGAAGTCCCGCCAGTTGGGGGGCAAGGCGTTGCGGAAGGTCACGCGGTTGCAGTAGGGACCCGAGTGCCAGCCGCCGCCGCGGAACACCCGGAACCGGCCCTTCTCGGGGCCGCGGGGGTTCTCGCGCGGGCTCTCGCGGTAGTAGCCGGCCCCGTAGCGGTCCTCGACCCACTCCCCCACGTTGCCTGCCATGTCGTGGAGGCCATACCCATTCGGGGGGAAGCTCCCGACGGGCATGGTGCCGCCGAGCTTCGAATCGGTGTAGTTGACCTCCTCAGGGGTCAATCCCTCTCCGTTCGGATACTCCTTCCCGACCAGGCCGCCGCGCGCCGCGTACTCCCATTCCGCCTCGGTGGGGAGCCTCCGGCCCCGCCACTCCGCGTAGGCCTTCGCCTCGAGCCAGCTCACCCCGACGACAGGATGGTCGGGGAAGTCCGAGCCGGAGTGGAACGCCTCCTTGCCCCAGAACTCGGGGAGGGGGCTGCCCGTTGTCGTGCAGAACTCGAGGTACCTGGCGTTCGTGACCTCGTGGCGGTCGATGAGGAAGGCGTCGACGGACACGTCGTGGGAGGGGTTGTCGTCCAGGTCGCCCTCCGTGCCCATCACGAAGGTCCCCGCGGGGACGACGACCATGCCCTCGGCAAGGGTGGCAGGGTCGCCGCCCTCCGCCCGCTCGTCGGAGCAGAGCGCCAGGGCCGGCGGCGCGCACACGAGCGCGGTGGCGACGGCCAAAGGGGCAACACGCATGAAACGCGACCTCCTTCGCACTCCGGGCATTCTATGCGGATTGCAGCAAGGGGGGTGGCGAGGCCTCGGCGCGCGCCCTCGCGCGCGGTATCGCGCGCGCCGACGGCCACCCGCTCGAATGCGACGACGCGGTCGTTCACCACCACCCACGCGCGGGTCCGCGTGGTCCCGCCGTCGATGTAGAGGACGCAGATCTCGTCGAGGACCGTGCGGGTCCCCGAGGCCGGGGTGCGCGGCATGGCGGCGATCAGCCCAGCAGAAGGTCGGGGAGCGACGCCACGGACGCGATCACTCGGTCCGGCTCGATCTCGGACGCCTCGACCTCGGCCCTGCGGTACTTGCCCGTCCGCACCATGAACCCCCGGATTCCGAGGGCCTGGGCGCCGGCGATGTCCGCCCGCAGGTCGTCGCCGACCATGGCCACGTCCGCGAGCGCGAGGCCCATCGAGCGGGCCGCCGCCTCGAACATCGGCCGGCTCGGCTTGCCGACCAGCGTCGCCTCGCGGCCGGTCGCGTACTCGAAGGCGGCGACGAAAGCCCCGACGTCGAGCACGAGCTGCCCGCCGGTCCTCCAGTAGCGGTTGCGGTGCAGGGCGACGAAGTCCGCGCCGTCGAGTACCCACCGGAAGGCGCGGTTCATGACGTCGAACGTCCACGCCGGGCCCAGGTCGCCGATCACGACGACCTCGGGGTCCCGGTCCACGATCTCGAAGGCCGAGAACTCGCGGAAGGACTCCTCGGGCAGGCAGAGCCCGAGGCGGCGGACCCCCCGCTCGCCCAGCCAGGACGCCGCGGCGCGCGGGGGGGTGAAGATCTCGTCGGGGGTGGCGGGGATGCCGTAGGCCTCGAGCCAGCTCGCGATGGTGGCGCAGGGCACGCGCGTGGTGTTGGTGACGAAACGGACGGGCACGCCACCGTTCCGCAGGGCGGCGATCGCCTCGTCGGTGCCGGGGACGAGAGCGTCGCTCTCGTAGACGGTGCCGTCGAGGTCGAGGAGGAGACCCCGCGGCGGCGGGGCGGCCTTGGGTCGGTCGCTGGTGCTCACGACGGGGCCTTTGTCTTGCGGTCCGCCGCTCCGCGCTACCGGACCAGGGCGGCGTCGCTGCGGGAGCGGGTCTTGGCCCCGAGGAGGGATGGCCGGCCAGTGAGGTACTCGTCCACGTCGAGGGCGCACTCACGGCCCTCGCTGATGGCCCAGACGACGAGCGACTGGCCGCGGCGCATGTCTCCGGCGGCGAAGACCCCGTCCCGCGAGGTGCGGTAGCCGCTCGAGGCGCAGTTACCGCGCTCGTCCTTGTCCACGCCGAGGGCGTCGAGGATCGCGTGCTCGGGATGAAGGAAGCCCATGGCCAGGAGCACGAGCTGGGCGGGTAGCTCGTGCCCGCTTCCCGGGATCTCCTCCGGCCGGCCCGAGCTCCAGTCGGCCCGTACCGCGCGGATGGCGCGGAGCGCGCCGGTGTCGTCCTTCAGGAACTCCTTGGACAGGATCGCCCAGTCGCGCTCGCAGCCCTCGGCCTGCGAGCTCGACGTGGACAGCATGAGCGGCCCGGGGTGGACGGGCCACGGCGTCTGGGCGGTGCGGCCCTCCGGCGGCTTCGGGAGGATCTCGATCTGGGTGACGGAGCGGGCTCCTTGCCGGATCGAGGTTCCCACGCAGTCGGAGCCGGTGTCGCCACCGCCGATGACGACCACGTCCTTGTCGGTGGCGAGGATCTCCGCCTCACCGGTGATCGTGTCGCCGGCGACGCGGCGGTTCGATTGGGTGAGGAAGCGCATCGCGAACTCGACGCCGGTGGCGTCGCGACCGGAGATCGGAAGGTCGCGGGGCTTCGTCGAGCCCCCGGCGAGGACGATGGCGTCGAACTCGGCGAGAAGCTGGGCCGCGGGGTAGTTGACGCCCACGTGGGCCCCCGTGCGAAACGCCACCCCCTCCGTCATCATCAGCTCGATCCGGCGGTCGAGCACGTCCTTGGACAGCTTGAAGTCGGGGATCCCGTAGCGCAGGAGCCCCCCGATCCGGTCGGCCCGCTCGAACACGGTGACCGAGTGGCCGGCGCGGTTGAGCTGGTCGGCGGCGGCGAGGCCGGCGGGCCCCGAGCCGACGATGGCGACCGCCCGTCCCGTCCGCCTCCGGGGCGGCCGCGGCTCGGCCCAGCCCTCGTCGAAGGCCCGCTCGATGATCGAGACCTCGATGCTCTTGATCGTGACCGGCGGCTTGTTGATGTCGAGCACGCACGCCGACTCGCACGGCGCCGGGCAGACGCGCCCGGTGAACTCGGGGAAGTTGTTCGTCGAGTAGAGGGCCTTCAGCGCCCGCTGCCACTTGCCGTGGTAGGCGTGGTCGTTGAAGTCGGGGATGACGTTTCCGAGGGGGCAGCCGTTGTGGCAGAAGGGCACGCCGCAGTTCATGCAGCGTGCACCCTGGATCTCGATCTCCTCCTGCGCGAGCGGGATCGTGAACTCACGCCAGTGACGGATCCGTTCCTCCGCCGGCTCGTAGGCCGGGGTCTTCCGGTCGAACTCCTTGAAGCCCGTGTCCTTGCCCATGCCGCTCCCTCAGGCCACCGCGGCCGTCTCGGCCGCGAGCTCGGCGAGCGCGCGCTTGTAGTCACGCGGCATCACCTTGACGAACTTCCGGAGCTGCACCTCCCACGTGGCGAGGATCCGCTCGGCCCGCTCCGATCCCGTGACCCGAGCGTGCTCCGCGACGAGGTCCTTGAGCTCGGCGGCGTCCTCCGGGTCGACCACGTCTTCGAGGTCGACCATGCCCGGGTTGATCCGCGGGCGGGCCCGCTCGTCCTCGTCCCAGACGTAGGCGATCCCTCCGGACATCCCGGCCGCGAAGTTCCGGCCGATCGACCCGAGGACGACCGCCCGCCCACCGGTCATGTACTCGCAACCGTGGTCGCCCACCCCCTCGACGACGACGTGGGCCCCGGAGTTGCGCACGCAAAAGCGCTCGCCCGCCGGTCCGAGGATGAAGGCTTTGCCGGAGGTGGCGCCGTAGAACGACACGTTCCCACAGATGACGTTCTCGTTCGGGTTGAAGGCCGATGCCTTCGGCGGGTAGAGGATCGCCTTGCCCCCGGAGAGCCCCTTGCAGAAGTAGTCGTTGGCCTCGCCCTCGAGCTCGATCGTGAGGCCCCTCGGGGCGAAGGCCATGAACGACTGTCCGGCCGAGCCGGTGGCCTTGAAGCGGATCGTGTCCTCGGGTAGGCCCTCTTCGCCGGTGCGGCGGGTGATCTCCTGGCCCAGGATCGTGCCGACCGTGCGGTTCACGTTGCGAATCTCGAACGTGGCCTCGACCGCCTCGCCCCGCTCGAGGGCGGGGCGGGCCAGACGAACGAGCTCGTTGTCGAGCGCCTTGTCGAGCCCGTGCTCCTGGGGGACGCAGCAGAAGGTCCCGCAGCGATCGTTGGGCCGCATGAAGTGGAGGAGGCGGGAGAGGTCGAGCTGACTGGCCTTGAAGTGCTTGACGTCGCGCAGGGGAGCGAGCTTGTCCACCCGGCCGACCATCTCGTCCACGGCGCGGAAGCCGAGCCGCGCCATGTGCTCGCGGAGGTCCTCGGCGATGAAACGGAAGAAGTTGACGACGTGCTGCGGGTCTCCGGTGAAGAGCTTCCGGAGCTCCTCGTCCTGCGTGGCCACACCCACCGGGCACGTGTTGAGGTGGCACTTGCGCATCATGACGCAGCCCATCGCGATGAGCGCCCCGGTGGCGACCCCCCACTCCTCGGCCCCGAGGAGGGTGGCGATCGCGATATCCCGGCCGGTGCGAAGGAGGCCGTCCGTCTGGAGCACGACGCGGTCCCGCAGGTTGTTCTGCATGAGGACCTGGTGGGCCTCGGCGAGGCCGAGCTCCCAGGGCAGCCCCGCGTGCTTGATCGACGAGAGCGGGGAGGCTCCGGTCCCGCCGTCGTGGCCCGAGATCAAGATGACGTCGGCGTGGGCCTTGGCCACCCCCGCCGCGATCGTCCCGACGCCGACCTCGGCCACGAGCTTCACGTTGATGCGCGCACGGGGGTTGGAGTTCTTGAGGTCGTAGATGAGCTGCGCGAGGTCCTCGATCGAGTAGATGTCGTGGTGGGGTGGCGGGGAGATGAGCCCCACGTGGGGCGTCGAGTGGCGCACCCGGGCGATCGTCTTGTCGACCTTATGGCCGGGGAGCTGGCCGCCCTCGCCGGGCTTCGCGCCCTGGGCCATCTTGATCTGGAGCTCGTCGGCGTTGACGAGGTAGTTCGAGGTCACCCCGAAGCGTGCCGACGCCACCTGCTTGATCGCGGAGCGCATGCTGTCGCCGTTGGCGAGCGGCTCGAAGCGCGCCGGGTCCTCGCCCCCCTCGCCGGTGTTCGATTTGCCGCCGAGGCGGTTCATCGCGATGGCGAGGGTGGTGTGCGCCTCCCACGAGATGGAGCCGAACGACATGGCCCCGGTGGCAAAGCGTCTCACGATCGCGTCGACGGGCTCCACCTCCTCGAGGGGGACGGGCGTGAGGTTGGTGAACTCGAGGAGGTGCCGAAGGGTGATCGGTGCCTTCGCCGCGTCGTCGATGAGGCGGGCGTACTCGCGGTAGAGCGCGTGGTCGTTCGTCCGCGCGGCGTGCTGGAGCTTGTGGATCGTGTCCGGATTGTGGAGGTGGCGCTCCCCCCGAAGCCGCCACTGGTACAGCCCGCCCAGCTCGAGGTCGGTCTGGTCATCCACGTCGATGTAGGCGGCCTGGTGGCGCATCAGCGTCTCTCGCTCGATCGTGGCGACATCGATGCCGCCGATGCGAGAGACCGTGCCTGGGAAGTACTCCTCGACGACCTCGTCGGAGAGGCCCACCGCCTCGAAGATCTGCGCGCCGATATAGGAGGAGATCGTGGAGATGCCCATCTTGGACATCGTCTTGAGGAGCCCCTTGCCCACCGCCTTGACGTAGTGCTCCCGGGCCTCGTCCTCGCTCAGGCTCTTGGGCAGGAGCTTCCGCCGGCGCATGTCCTCGATCGTCTCGAACGCCACGTAGGGGTTGACCGCGGAGGCCCCGAAGCCGAGGAGGCAGGCGAAATGGTGCACCTCGCGCGGCTCACCGGTCTCGACGACGAGACCGCACCGCGAGCGCAGACCCTTGCGGATGAGGTGGTGGTGCACCGCGGAGACCGCGAGCAGCGATGGGATCGCGGCGTGATCGGAGTCGACCGGACGGTCGGAGAGGATGATCACCTCGTATCCGTCGAGCACGTACTCCTCGGCCTCCCGCCGCAGGCGGTCGAGGGCCCGCTGCATCCGGCCGGGCTCGGCCTTGAAGCAGATCGAGAGGGTCTTGGCCTGGTAGTTCTGGCGGTCCACCCACCGCAGCCGCTCGAGGTCCTCGTTGTTGAGGACCGGCTGCGGCAGCTCGATCACGCTCGCGTGGTCGGGGCCATCCTCCAGGATGTTGCCTTCGCCCCCGACGAAGGAGACGAGGCTCATCACCATCTCCTCGCGGATGGGGTCGATCGGGGGGTTGGTGACCTGGGCGAAGAGCTGGTGGAAGTAGTCGAAGAGGCTGCGCGACTTCTCGGACAGGACGGCGAGAGGCGTGTCGTTGCCCATGGAGCCGACGGGCTCCTGCCCGTCCTTGACCATCGGCGCCATGAGGATCCTCAGGTCCTCGAGCGAGTAGCCGAAGACCTTCTGTCGCGTGAGGACCCGGCGGGCCGGCGGCTGCAGGATCTGGCGCGGCGGCTCGAGCTCGGCGAGCGGGATCTTGCCGGCGTCGAGCCACTGCTGGTAGGGGCGTGCGGAGCAGACGCGGGCCTTGATCTCCTCGTCGGGGATGATGCGTCCCTCCTCGAGCGAGGCGATGAACATCTTCCCGGGCTGGAGGCGCCCCTTGCCGGACGATCTTCTCGGGTGGCACCTCGAGGACGCCGGCCTCGGAGGCCATGATCAGGAGGTTGTCGTCCGTCAGGCAGTAGCGCGAGGGCCGGAGCCCGTTGCGGTCGAGCGTCGCGCCGATGAGCGTCCCGTCGGTGAAGGCGACCGAGGCCGGGCCGTCCCAGGGCTCGATGAGCGCGCCGTGGTACTCGTAGAAGGCCTTGCGGTCGGCCGGGATCTCCGGGTCCTTCTCCCAGGCCTCCGGGATGAGCATCATCATGACGTGGGGAAGGCTGCGGCCGCCCATCATCAGGAACTCGACGACGTTGTCGAGGATGCCCGAGTCCGAGCTGCCCTCCTGGATGATGGGCTTCATCTTCTGGATCTCATCCTCGGTGAAGAGCGACGAGGAGATGATGGCCTCGCGCGACCTCATCCAGTTGATGTTGCCGCGCAGCGTGTTGATCTCGCCGTTGTGGGCGAGGGTCCGGAACGGGTGGGCGAGCGGCCAGGTCGGCAGCACGTTGGTCGAGAAGCGGCTGTGGATGAGGGCGAGCGCCGACTCGAACGACTCGTCGGTGAGGTCCGGGAAGTAGGCGGGGACCTGCGCCGGCGTGAGCATCCCCTTGTAGACGATCGTCCGCGAGGACAGCGAGCAGATGTAGAAGACATGCCGCTCTCTTGACCGACTCGCGCACCATGCGGATCCCGTACTTGCGGGCCACGAACAGCCGCCGCTCGAACTCGTCCTGGGTCCGGCAGCTCACCGGGCGGCGCACGATCACCTGCTGGACCACGGGCTCGCCGGAGATGGCGGTGGCGCCCAGGTTGGAGTTGTCGGTGGGGACCTCGCGCCAACCGAGGATCTCCAGCTCGAGCTCGTCGATCGCGCGCCGGAAGACGTGCTTCGCGCCCCGACGTGGGTCCGCGGGTCCTTCGGGAGGAAGCACTGGCCGACCGCGTACCCGCCGGGCTCGGGCAGGCTGATCCCAAGCTGCGCGCACTCCCGGAGGAAGAAGGCGTGCGGCACCTGCACGAGAATCCCGGCGCCGTCGCCCGTCTCCTTCTCCGCCCCGCGGGCGCCGCGATGGTCGAGGTTCTGGAGGATCTCGATGCCCTTCTCGACGATCTCGTGGGATCGGACGTTGTTGAGATCGGCGATGAAGCCGACGCCACAGGCGTCGTGCTCGAAGCGGGGATCGTAGAGGCCTTCGCTCGAGTGCGTCTGGTGCATCGCGACATCCTTAATTAAGGGGCCTTCCGGATTGGGGGGCCTTCCGGCCGGAGAGTGCGTGAGCCGCCCGAGTGTCCCCTCCGCGGACCGCAGGCTCACGGGTAATGGACGAAGATAGAGAACGACGACAAGCCGGTCAAGCGGACCCATGCATTTCGTTCATGCAGGGCATGCGCGGTCAGTCCAGGCTGAGCAGGTACTCCGAGATCGCCTGGACATCGCTCTCGGGGAGCTTCGCGAGGTTCGCCTGGATGTCGGCCATCCCTCCGCTCGAGAGCTTGTCGTAGCCGAACGTCTCCCCGTACTGGAGGGCCAGGGTCAGATCCCCGACGTCCTTGTACCGCTCGCGCGCGACGAGCCCCCGGAGGCTCGGAACAGCCCCCTCTCCGGCTGGGTGCGGGCCTCCGGCCATGCGCCGGCTCGCGTCGGGGATCATCATCCAGTTGCGGGGCGTGTGGCACTCCCCGCAGTGCCCCGGTCCGTTGGCCAGGTACGCGCCACGGTTCCACGACTCGCTCCGGGCGGGATCGGGCTCGATCGGTCCAGACTCGAGAGCGAGCCTCTTCCAGAGGCCGACGCCTCGCCGTGCGACCGCGGTCATCGGCACCTCCGGCTCGCGCGCGGGCGAGCTCACTGCGGGCAGCGTCATGAGGTAGGCGTGGAGGTTCAGGACATCCTCGACCGGCATGAGGGCGTACGAAGGGTAGGGGAAGGCCGGGAAGAAGTGCTCTCCGTCCGGCGAGAGCCCCCGCGTGATGGCGTTGACGAAGTCGAGCTCGCTCCACCGCCCGATGCCGGTCTCGGCGTCCGGGGTGAGGTTCCCCGGGTAGAAGGTCCCGATCGGTGTCGCCAGCGCCGCGCTTCCCACGGGCAGGCCCTCGTCGGCCCCCGGCGCACCGTCCGCGGCCTTGTGGCAGGACCCGCAGCTGCCCACGTGGAACAGCACCTCCCCCCGATCCGGGTCGGGTGTGTGATCCGGAAGGGCGGTGGCGTCGAGGGGCTGGGGTCTCGTCAGCACCACAAAGGCGGCGGCGCCGACCCCCACGAGAAGGACGAACGCCGCCACCGCCGACCGACCACGGGAGGTCACTGCTTGGGACGACGGTACGTCTCGTGGCAGCTCTTGCAGCTGCTGCCCAGCTTGCCCAGGGCGGGCCGGAATGCCGACTCCTCGGTCACCAGCCCGATGGCCTCGGCCTCGGCCTTCGCGGCCTCGAATTTCACCACGAAGTCGGGGTTGTCCGACCAGACCTCGGACTTGGCCCACGTCTCGACGTCGCCCTTGTCGCTGCCTTCCGGGAACAGTGTCGCGGCCTTCCGCAGGTGGTCCTCCATGGTGGCTGCGTTCTCTTTCACCACCGCGGCGTCGAACGGGGCCTCCCCCTTGGCGATGGCGGCGAGGGCCATCATTGCGTCCCCGACGTTCTCCATCGCGTGCTGACGGTCCTTGATGACGTCCGTGCTCGAGGCGGCCACCCCCACGACTCCGAGCGCCATCGCCCCGACGAGTGCCGCGGCCAGGGCGTGCTTGATCTTCTTGAACACTGGTCTTCCTCCCGAACTCCTGCAAGAGCCACCACGACCTCGGGCGGGATGCCCAGCGAGCCCACGGTGACGGGGTTTGTCCTTTCCGCGATTCTAGCAGGGGCTAGTGGGTCCGAGAATCCAAGAAAAATCTAAGGACTCACCGGGCCCGTTTTGAGGTAGACATTGTGCGTCGCGGCCGGGCGGCGAGCCAAATCCCGATAACCGTCGACCGCACGACGGCGTGGTGACCAGGAGGATCTCGGGGAGGCGCCCCCGCCCGGTCGCGACCTCTCTGGCGAACGTGGCACCGATGTGGGGCCCGGCGTCCTGTCCTTGGGGTGCGCCGGGGCCCAACCCCTCTTCCGCCGCGTGCTAGACTCCGGCCCGTCGAGGGCCGCCGGCGTCGCGCCCGGAGCTCCGGGCGCGGATCAGCGCTGGCCCGTGCGGTGCACGAGTCACCGGAGACTCCAGGCGAGTTCTCCCGGGAGAGGCTGCCGTGATGACGCGAACGCAGAGAGCGACAGCCCTTCTGCTCGCGGGTGTGCTCGCGTCTTGCGGGGGCGGGGCAGAGGACGGCGGGACCCGCCCGACCGAAGGCGAGCGCTACCCTCAGGCGGCGGCGCAGGGGGTCGACCCGCGAGGCCTCGAGAGTGCGTCCACAACCCTCGCCGCCAACCCTTACACCCGCCTCTTGCTGGTGGAGCGCAACGGCGTCCTCGTCATGGAGGAGTACTTCAACGGCGCGGGCGCCTCGAGTGCCTTCGACGTCCGGTCGGTCACCAAGACGGTCATGTCCATCCTCATCGGCATCGCGATCGACCGGGGGCTCATCCGGAGCGTCGACGAGACGGTCGGCGACTACCTCGCGCCCGTCGTTCCCTCCCTCACGGCGGAGAAGGCCCGGATCACGATCCGCCAGCTGCTGACCATGACGTCTGGCCTCCCCTGGCTCGAGCTGGGCTCGGAGGAGCAGGACTACTTCGCCTTCGTCAGCTCCCCGGATCCCCTGCTCTGGATCTTGAATCGTCCGCTCGAGTACCCGCCGGGCGAGGCCTGGAACTACAACACCGGTGCGTCCCACATTCTCTCCGCGATCCTCGCCGAGGCCACCGGCGCGAGCGCGAGGGAGTTCGGACAGGCTCACCTCTTCGGCCCTCTCGACGACGAGGTCGGGTCCTGGCTGACCGACACCCGCGGGTACTGCTATGGGGGACATGGCGTCAGCCTCCGCGGGCGCACGATGATCAAGCTAGGCCGGCTCTTCCTCGGCGACGGCACCTGGCAGGGTCGTCTCGTCGTCTCCGAGAGCTGGGTGCGGGAGTCGACCAACTGGCACCGCGCCACCGGTGACGCCCTGCCCTGGGGCTCCGGATACGCCTATCTCTGGTGGATCGGTCGCGACAGCCGGACGGGCCTGGAGTTCACCTTCGCCGTCGGATACGGAGGCCAGTTCATTCTCATCGTGCCCGAGCGGAACACGGCCATCGCCGCGGCCACGGCCTGGAGCGGCGTCAGCGACGCCGACGCCAACTGGATGCTCGTCCTCCGCACCATCGTAGAGACGATTCTTCCGACCCTCGGCTGAACCTCGAGGCCGTCGTCCCAGACGAGCCAGCTGTAGCTCCGGCGTGTCATCCTGAGGAGCCCGTGGTGGCCATGCGACGAAGGATCTCTCCGTTGGGCTGACGGAGAGATTCTTCGGACCGCTGCTCAGCGCAACGGTCCTGCTAAGGACCACGAAGCCCCGGGGCGCGCGGCGGGGGCGCTCCAGGGGCCCGCTCGGGGGGACGCTCGGGAGGGCGTCGGCCTCTTCAAGAGGAAGGAGCGCCCTCCCTCGCTCGAATCGCCCCCCACGCTTCACGGACATTTCATTGTAGGAGGGGAGCTCCACGCCCCGCTCCGCGGGCCCCTGGCGCGCCCCGGGCCGAAGCCGCGACGACCCTCTTCTTGTGGTCCTTTGCTCGAGGCAGCCGGCTGATGCCGGTTCCCTGCTCAGTGCCTTCAGGACCTGACGCCTCGGATCCGACGGAGGAGGGCCCTGAGCTCCTTCACGTCCAGCGCCCAGGCTAGACCGACATACACGACGCCGGCTGCGATCCCTGCCACCAGGAGGAGGACCCAGTTCGTCAGGTTCGCCGGTCCCAGCTCCCACGCCCCGGCCCGGCAGATCGCGACCGCCAGGGCGGCGGCGGGGACGGCCGCGGCGAGCAGCTTCAGGAGCGGGACGACGAGCTGACGCCAGTCCGGAGGCGCGTGCCCATCTTCCGGCGCAGGATCGCCAGATAGGCGACGAGCTGAAGGCTCGCGGAGAGCGAGAGCGACAGTCCCAGGCCCTGGACCCCGAGCTGCCGCGCGAGCGGGTAGCCGAGGCCCGCGGTGAATACGAGGCCGATCGCGCCGACCGCCAGGAGCGACGTCCGGTCGTCGAGGGCGAAGAAGGCCTTCTTCAGGATGTTGATCCCGGCCAGGGCGAGCATGAACGGGACGAGCATCTGCAGCGTCGCGCTGGTTCGCGCGGCCGCCGCGGCATCGAAGGCGCCGTGACGGAACAGGATGGACACGATCGCGGGGGCCAGCCCGAGGAGGAGCGCGGCCGCCGGCAGCAGCACCAGGCGCCACGAGATGCACCGCTTCGGCGAAATGCGCGCGGAACTCGTTCCAGCTCCGCGCCGCGGCATCCCGCGAGATGACCGGCAGGAGCGCGCTGCCGACGCCCACCGCCACCGCTGCCCTGGGTCAGATCGACGACCCGGGCCGCGTACCAGTACTGCGTAACCGACCCGTCTTCGAGGAACGAGGCGATCAGACGCAGAAGCACGACGTTGGCCTGGCGCCACGACGCCGATGGCGACGACCTTGCCCATCTCGCCGAGCAGCCTCCGGAAGCGGGGCGTGCGCAGGGCGCTCAGCGACGGCATCTGGGCGCCCCAGCGGGTCACCAGCGAGGGCAGGCAGATCAGGAAGTGAACCAGCCCCCCGACCAGCGCTCCCACGACCAGCGAGTAGACGGGCTCCTCGAAGCGGCTCGAGAGAAGGAGGGCGGCCGCGGCGATGCATCCACTCACCACGCCAGGGGCCACCTTGGGGACGAAGAAGTGGCCCTTGTAGTTGAGCAGGGCCTCGCAGTAGGACACGAGGCTGACGAAGACGACGAAGGGGAAGAGCCAGCGGGTGAGGGTGACGGTCAGCTCGAACTTCGCCGGATCGCTCGTGAAGCCGTACGCGAAGACCTTGACGAGCCACGGTGCGGCCAGCACGCCACCCACGCAGATGACGGCCCCGGCCAGCAGCAGCGCGCTGAGGGCGGCTCCGGCCAGGCGCCGGGCGCCCGCGGTCCCTTCCTCCCGCTCGGCCTGACCCACGGCGGGGATGAGGGCCCCGGTCAGCCCCTCGTCGGCCACGAAGCGACGGAAGATGCTCGGCACGGTCCAGGCGAGCCAGAAGGCGTCGGAGGCACGCCCCGCTCCGAACACGTGGCTCAGCACGACGTCGCGAAGCGCGCCGAGAACGCGGGCGAGACCCGTTCCCGTGGCCGAGACGACGGAGGCGCGCAAGATCGGGCTGTGCCTCTCGGGACTCATGGGGGGGCTCGAAGCCGTCGGAGTGTAGTCGAGGCCTGCCGGCGGATACAATCGCCCGGCCCACGGGCGTCCTGGCCGCCGTCTTCTTCGCGTTCCCCCCTCGACATTTCAGTCGCCTTCGCGAGTCTGTCGCGGCAGCGTGGCCGCGCGGGGCGCGGGGACGGAGGCCGTAGTCCGGTGTGGCTCACCCTCCGGAGCGTCCGCGGCTCTCGAAGCTCCAGAAGCCGCGCGGCGAGATGATCTCGATGTCCCGGAGACGGACCAGATCGCGCAGGTCCTTGTCCCCGGTGACGATGGCATCGCATCGACCCGCGACAGCCGTGCCCAGAACGACGTCATCGTCCGGATCCCGGCTCTCGGCGGATTGCTGGCGGCAGGCTGACGGTCACCGTGTCCCGCATGACCCCTCCTGTATTGGAATCTGATACAGGTGAGGACGCGCGGGAAGGGCTCGGCTGCGCGGTGGTCGGTCGGGGGTGGGGCGAGGCCTGCGTGCTATCCTCGGCTTCGGAGGTGGCCCCTGGACTTCGCGCGGGTCTTGAACCGCGTTGCGCCGCTCCTGGACGAGGGCGGCTTTCCCTACGCGCTCGTGGGCGGGCTCGGCCTGCACGCCTACGGGCACAGCCGTGCGACGTTCGATCTCGACCTGGTGACGGGGTCGGAGGCCCAGGGCCCGCTGGTCCGGGCGCTGGAGGAGCTGGGCTACGAGACCGTGCACCGTTCAGCCGGCTACTCCAACCATGCGCACCCGGATCCAGAGTGGGGGGATGTCGACGTCGTGTACGTCGACGCGGAGACCGCGGGTCAGTTGTTCCGCGCGTCCACCCGCACCCTGAAGTTGGGCGACCGTGAGGTGCCGGTCCCCAGTGCGGAGCACCTCATTGCCATGAAGGTCCAGGCCCTGCGCAACGACCCGTCACGGGAGTTGCAGGACCTTGCCGACATCCAGTACCTCCTCGGGCTGCCGGAGACTCCCCGCGAGGCGGTTCGGGGCTACTTCGAGAAGGCGGGACTGACGGAGTGGTATGACAAGCTCATCGGGAGACTCTGACCTCCTCGACCTCGAGCGGGGGATCCCCACGACGCCCGCCGACGTCCTGGCCCAGCGTCGGGTGAAGCAGTCCCGCCGTCTGTCCACCGAGGACTATCTGCGCGCGCTGGCCCGCCTCCCCGAGCGGCCCCACGGGGCCCGCCGGTCGAGGAAACGAGTCTACGGGGGGGAGCCCTTCAAGTTGAGCGACTGACCCGGGCACGTCGCGATTG
This sequence comes from uncultured Acidobacteriota bacterium, assembly GCA_963700695.1. Taxonomy (GTDB): domain Bacteria; phylum Acidobacteriota; class Vicinamibacteria; order Fen-336; family Fen-336; genus JAJDNS01. The sequence continues at coordinate 265,112 of CAVOYO010000007.1, forward strand.
CTGGCCGCCGCGGTCCGCCTCGCGGGCGGCTTCGGTCGCCCCTCGCCGGGGCCCCGGTCCGCCGCCGAAGTGGTGGTTCGAGACAGAGGGCGGCTGGACGAGCATGAGACCCTCTACGGCGAACGTGCGGCAGGAAAGGATGGAAGGCGTCGAATGAAGCTCAACCCAGCGGTCACTGCCGGAGTCGTGACGTGTGTCTTGAGCGTTCTTTCCGTCCCGGCGCTGCTGGCCCAGGACCTCTCCCCGCGGGCCTACGTGATCACCCCGGTGAAGTCGAACGCCGTCACGCTGGGCTACTCGTACAACCACGGCGAGCTGCTGTTCGCGGGCGCCGTCCCCATCACCGACGCCACCGGAAGGCTCAGCGTGCCCTCGGTCGCCTACTACCGTTCGTTCAGCCTGCTCGGCCGCTCGGCGAACGTTCTCGCCGCACTTCCCTACGGGGTGGGGACATTCGAGGGCAGGGTGCTGGAACAGGAGGAGCGGTCGATCTACCGCTCGGGGCTCTTCGACTCCCAATTCCGGTTCTCCGTGAACCTCGTGGGGGCCCCCGCCATGTCCCTCCCGGAGATGCGGCAGTGGCGCCAGAAGACCCTTCTGGGGGTGAGCCTCAAGGTCATCCCGCCCACGGGCCAGTACGACCCGGCCAAGCTCATCAACCTGGGCTCCAACCGCTGGACGTTCAAGCCCGAGGTGGGCTTGTCCCACAGATTCGGTGGGCACTGGCTCCTCGACGCCTACGGGTCGGTGCTCTTCTTCACCGAGAACCCCGAGTTCTTCTCGAACAACCCGGAGTTCAACACCCCCACGCAGGCCCAGACCCAGGACCCGATCGGGGCCGTCGAGCTTCACCTCAGCTACGACGTCAGGCCCCGACTGTGGGTGTCGCTCGACGGCAACTTCTGGTACGGCGGAAAGACCAGCCTGAACGGCGTGGAGAACCCGGTCACCCTGCAGAAGAGCTCCCGCGTCGGGGTCACCGCCTCGTTCCCGGTGACCGGTCACCAGTCCGTGAAGATCTCCTACGCCCAGGGCGCCTACGTCCGCTTCGGAGGCAACTACCGGATCGCCTCGGTGGCGTGGCAGTACGCGTGGATCGGCAAGCCGAAATGACCCCGCCCGCTCCAGGGCAACCCTCTACGTATTGATCCCAGACCCCTCGGGCGAGTCCAGCCGTCGACACAGACCCCCATCGGACGCTCCGGCTCGCCGCCAGTAGTCTGGAATGAACAGGTGGTGCTCGAGGACCTGCCGGGAGGCGACCTGGTCGTGAAAGGCCGGCTCGACCTGGAGGGCCGCCGCGAGACCGTCGAAGCGCTCCTCGTTTCGATTGCCGCGCCGCGGCTCCGGGAAGCGGGTCTGCGTATCGCCCGTGTGTTGCCCGACCCGGAGCACCGCCTGTACCAGAAGCTGGCCCAGGCCGAACCCGACTCGGCCCACTCCCGGTACAACGCGCTGCTCCGTCGCCTGACGAGTTTCGAGAGCGCCCTCGAATGCGTGCCCCGGGCGCTAGGACGGGAGGGACTGGCCTACTCCCCCTGGACCGCCGACCGGCGCCGATGGGCGCGCCGCGAATGGGCGAGGGATCCTCCACCTTGTCGCCTTCCGCCGTCGATGATGGTGTAGGCGTTCGTGAACCCGGCGGCCGCGAGCAGGTCGACGGCCCGTGCACTGTGGTCCCCTGACCGGCACGTAGTGTGGACGTGCCCGACCAGGAGCGCCCGCTGGCAACGCCGGGTGCCACACGGAAGTCCCTCGTCCACGACGCGGGGCTGATATGCTTGCGTCGCCCCACGAGGCGCCCCGAGAACGCACGCGTTCAGAGTTGGGCCTTCGGGGACATGATCCGGACATTTCTCGAGGAGACAGACTCATGACACGCGCCCCCATACCGCTCCTGTGCGTCCTGACGGCGGCTGTCGCCGTGAGCTGCGCCCAGCAGGAGGCCCCGGCGGCGGCCCCGCCCGAGGTCTACGTGGCCGAGGTCGTCCAGCAGGACGTTCCGGTCTACGTGGAGATCGTGGGGCAGACCCGGGGCTCCCAGGACGTGGAGATCCGGGCCCGGGTCGAGGGTTTCCTGGACCGGGTCGCCTTCCGGGAAGGCGCCTTCGTCCGGAAGGGGGACCTGCTCTACCAGATCGACCCGCAGCCCCTCGAGGCGGCCCTCGCCCAGGCGAAGGCCAACCTGGCCACGAACCAGGCCCGGCTCGACCAGACCACGGTCTCGGTGAACCGGCTGAAGCCCCTTGCCGAGCAGCAGGCGGTGAGCCAGCAGGAGCTGGACAACGCGCTTTCGAGCCAGGACGCCGCGCGCGCGCAGGTGGACGCTGCCCGCGCCGCCGCCGAGAAGGCGACCCTCGACCTGGGGTACGCCCGCATCACCTCGCCGATCGACGGGGTCGTGGGCACCACCCTGGTGAAGGCCGGAAACCTGGTCGGTCGGGGAGAGAGCACCTTGCTCACCACCGTCTCGCAGATCGACCCCATCCTCTTCCGGGCGGGGATCAGCGAGGCCGAGTACCTCCGGATCGCCCGCCGGGCCGACGAGCTGCGCGCGGCGAGCGGCGGCCAGCAGGCGGTCGTCCAACTCCTCCTCGCCGACGGCACCACCCACTCCCACACCGGGCGCGTCGAGGCCGTCGAGCGGGCGGTGGACCCCACCACCGGCACGCTCGCCGTGCAGTTCACCTTCCCCAACCCCGAGCGGCTTCTCCGGCCCGGCCAGTACGGCCGCGCGCGCTTCGAGTCGGAGGTCAAGAAGGGCGCTCTGCTCGTGCCGCAGCGGGCCGTCCAGGAGCTGCAGGACCTCTACAGCGTGGCGGTCGTCGGGGCGGACGACAAGGTCGAGCTCCGGAACGTCAAGGTCGGACCGCGGGTCGACAGCCTCTGGGTCGTCGAGGAGGGCCTCGAGCCCGGCGAGAAGGTGGTGGTCGAAGGCCTCCAGCGCCTGCGCGACGGGATCACCGTGACCGCGAAGCCGCAGGCGCCTGCCGCCCCGCCCGGAGCGGCCGAGCCCGCCGCCGGATCTGGAGGCGCGAGCTAGGCCATGGCCCGCTTCTTCATCAACCGTCCGATCGTGGCGATGGTCATCTCCATCGTCACGGTCCTCCTGGGTGTCGTGGCCATGTCCGGACTGCCGATCGCCCAGTACCCCGAGATCGTGCCGCCGATGGTCCAGGTCACCACGTCGTTCGTCGGCGCCAGCGCGACCGACGTCGAGGCCTCGGTGGCGACGCCGCTCGAGCAGAAGATGAATGGCGTCGAGAACATGATCTACATGAAGTCCACGAACGCCAACGACGGCACCCTGGCCCTCAAGGTGACCTTCGATGTCGGGACGGACCTCGACATGGCGAACGTGCTCACCCAGAACCGCGTCTCGGAGGCGATGCCGACGCTGCCCCAGGCGGTCAAGAACTACGGCGTCTCGGTCAAGAAATCCCTCGCCTTCCCGCTGCTGGTCGTGACTCTGGGGTCTCCCAACGGGACATACGACAACAACTTCCTCTCCAACTACGCCTCCATCAACATCACCGACAACCTGGCGCGCATCCCCGGGGTGGGCCAGGTCCAGCTCGCCGGCGGCAGCGACTACGCGATGCGCATCTGGATCCGGCCGGACCGGCTCGCCCAGCTCGGCCTCACCGTGCCCGACATCGTGGGCGCCATCAACCAGCAGAACCAGCTGAGCCCGGCCGGACAGATCGGCGGTCCCCCCGCGGCGCGGGGCACCGAGTACACCTACACGGTGCGCACCCAGGGCCGCCTCCTCAACGAGGAGGAGTTCGGGAGCATCATCGTCCGCTCGAACCCGGACGGCTCGCAGATCCTCCTGAAGGACGTGGCCCGCATCGAGCTCGGGACGCAGCTCTACAACTCCGTCGGCCGCTTCAACGGCAAGCCGGCCGCCGTCCTGATGCTCTACCAGATCCCGGGCACCAACGCCCTCGAGGTCGCCGACCGTGTCAAGTCGACCCTGGCCGAGCTCTCCTCGCGGTTCCCGGGGGACATGGAGTACGGCATCTCCCTCGACACCACCCTGCCCGTCAGCGAGGGCATCAACGAGATCGTCCACACCCTGCTCGAGGCGGTCCTGCTGGTCATCCTGGTCGTCTTCGTCTTCCTCCAGAACTGGAGGGCCACCCTCATCCCCCTCCTGACCGTGCCGGTGTCTCTGGTGGGCGCCTTCATCTTCTTCCCGCTCCTCGGCTTCTCGATCAACGTCCTCTCGCTCCTGGGGCTCGTCCTCGCCATCGGCATCGTCGTCGACGACGCCATCGTCGTGGTCGAGGCGGTCATGCACCACATCGAGCACGGGATGGAGCCGAAGGCGGCCACCCTGAAGGCCATGGAGGAGGTCTCGGGCCCGGTCATCGCGATCGCGGTCATCCTGGCCGCGGTCTTCGTGCCGGTCGGCTTCATGGGCGGCATCACCGGGCGGCTCTACCAGCAGTTCGCCATCACGATTGCCATCTCGGTGCTGCTGTCGGCCTTCAACGCACTCACCCTCTCCCCCGCGCTCGCGGCCATGCTCCTCAAGCCGCCCAGCGGCAAGCGCACGCTCCTCACGCCCTTCTACGACTGGTTCAACCGGGTCTTCGGACGGGGCACCGACGCCTACATCGGCTTCACCGGGATCCTCGTCCGCAAGATGGGCCGCAGCTTCGTGTTCATGGCTCTCCTGGTGGTGGTGACCGGGGGCCTCGTCTCGCGGGTCCCCGGCGGCTTCGTCCCCGAGGAGGACCAGGGCTACCTGCTCGTGAACGTGATGCTCCCCGACGCCTCCTCCCTCGAGCGGACGGACGAGGTCATGAAGAAAGCCGAGGCGATCCTCGGGGCCAACGAGGCCGTCGAGGGGGTCGTCAACCTCACCGGCTTCAGCCTCCTGACCGGGGCCTACTCGTCGAACATGGGCTTCTTCTTCGTGCAGCTCAAGCCCTGGCACGAGCGGCACGGCGAGGAGAGCCAGGCCAGCGGAGTGACCGCTGCCCTCAACGCCGCCTTCGCCCGGCAGATCCCCGAAGGCATCGTGGCCGCGTTCGGGCCCCCGGCCATCCCCGGGCTCGGCAGCGGCGCCGGCTTCACCATGCAGCTCCAGGACCAGGGTGGCAACGACCCCCGGTACCTCGCCGAGCAGACCGAGCGGTTCATGGCCGCCGCGCGCCAGAGGCCGGAGATCGCCCGGGTCAGCACCGTGTACCGGGCGAGCGTGCCCCAGCTCTACGCCGACATCGACCGCAGCAAGGTGCTGAAGACCGGCGTCCCCCTCGCCGACGTGAACACCACGCTCGGCGCCCTCCTCGGCAGCGCCTACGTGAACGACTTCAACCGCTTCGGCCGCGTCTACAAGGTCTACGTGCAGGCGGAGCCGGAGTTCAGGCAGGACCCGAAGCAGCTGGGCCTCTTCTTCGTCCGGGGCCAGGACGGCGACATGGTGCCCCTCGACACGCTGGTGACGACCCGGCCGACGAGCGGGCCGGAGTTCACGACCCGCTTCAACCTCTATCGCGCGGCCGAGCTCAGCGGCGTGCCGGCGACGGGCTACAGCTCGGCCCAGGCCCTGGACGCCCTCGAGCAGGTGGCGAAGGAGGTCCTGCCTCCGGAGATGGGCTACGCCTGGGCGGACATGTCGTACCAGGAGCAGCAGGCCCCGGGTGTGGCGACCACGTTCGCCCTCGCGCTCCTGCTGGTCTTCCTCGTCCTCGCCGCCCAGTACGAGAGCTGGGGCCTGCCCTGGAGCGTGCTCCTGGGCACCCCGTTCGCGGCGTTCGGCGCCTACTTCGGGCTCTGGGCCATGCGCTTCGTGTCGCCGAGCTACGTGAACAACGTCTTCGCCCAGATCGGGCTCATCCTGCTCATCGGCCTCGCCGCCAAGAACGCCATCCTGATCGTGGAGTTCGCGAAGATGCTCCACGAGCAGGGCAAGGACCCGGTCACCGCCGCCCTGGAGGCGGCGAAGCTGCGCTTCCGCCCCATCCTCATGACCGCCTTCGCCTTCATCCTCGGCGTGACCCCGCTCGTCCGGGCCAGCGGGGCGGGCGCCGAAGGGCGGAAGGTGATGGGGATGGCGGTCTTCTCGGGGATGCTGATCGCCACGATCCTCGGCGTGTGCCTCATCCCGGTGCTCTTCGTCGCCGTCGAGAAGATGATCGGGCGCAAGGGTGGCCACGGCGAGCCGAGCGCCGGCCCGCCGGTGGCGCCCGAGCACGAGGGAGGGCACTGACATGACGCGCATCACCCGCCTCTCGCCCGTCGCCGTTCTGGTCGCCGGAGCTCTCCTCCTCGGTGGCTGCATGGTGGGTCCCAACTACGAGCGCCCGCAGATGCCGGTCCCTCCCCAGCACCGCTTCGTCGAGGGCCCGGCGGAGGCCGAGTCGCTCGCCGACGTGCCCTGGTGGGAGGTCACGAAGGACCCGCAGCTCGTGGCCCTCATCCGCGAGGCCGTCGCCAACAATCTCGACCTGCGGATCGCCACCGCTCGTGTCGAGGAGGCCCGGGCGGTGGCCGGCATCTCGAAGTCGTTCCTCTACCCTCAGGTCGGGGTCACCGCCGGCTACGACGCGCGGCAGGTCTCCCGCGACGCCGAGCCGCCCCAGTCGATCACCGACGACAAGAGATTCAAGAACTGGGACGCGGGCTTCACGCTCTCGTGGGAGATCGACCTCTTCGGCCGGATCCGGCGGCAGAACGAGGCGGCCTTCGCGGCCTACCTGGCCACCGACCAGGGCCGTCGCGGCGTCCTGATCACCCTCGTGGCGGACGTGGCGTCCAACTACCTGCTGCTCCGACAGCTCGACCTGGAGCTCGAGATCGCCCGCGACACCGTGGTGTCCAACGACAAGACCGTGGAGTTCTACCAGAAGCGCCTCACGGGCGGCGTCTCGAACCGCCTCGAGGTCGACCAGGCCGTGGCCAACCGGGCCCGGACCGCCACCGCCATCCCCGACATCGAGCGGCGGATCGCCATCACCGAGAACGTCCTCTCGCTTCTCCTCGGGCGCGTCCCCGGGCCCATCGACCGGGGAGCCGCCCTGGACGACCAGCAAGTGCCCCCCGCGGTCCCCGCCGGCCTCCCCGCCGCGCTCCTCGAGCGACGCCCCGACGTCGTCGCCGCCGAGCAGCTCCTCGTGGCCGCCAACGCCAACGTGGGGGCGGCCCGGGCCCTGTTCTTTCCCACGATCTCGCTCACCGGCATCCTGGGCGGCGTGAGCCGCGATCTCGGCGACATCGCCAAGGGCGACGCAGCGGTGTGGAACCTGAGCGCCGGGCTGCTGCAGCCCATCTTCCAGGGCGGCCGCATCAGGCGGAACTACGAGGCCGCCCAGGCCCGCTTCGAGCAGGCCATGGGCGAGTACCGCCGCGCGGCCCTCGACGGCTACCGCGAGGTGGCCGACTCGCTCGTCTCGCTCCAGAAGTTCGGTGAGCAGCGGACCGAGATCAAGAAGGGGGTCGAGGCGCTCCGCGATGCCGCCGAGCTCTCGCGGGAGCGCTACGACAACGGCCTGTCGAGCTACCTCGAGATCCTGATCGCCGACCAGTACCTGTTCGACCAGGAGCTCCTGCTGGCGCAGACCCGCGGGGCCGAGCTGCGCGCCCTCGTCCAGCTCTACCGGGCGCTGGGCGGCGGGTGGCAGCCCGAGCCGGAGACAGCGGCCCCGCCGCCGGGCCCGTAGAGACCAGGGAGGGTTCCCGCCGATGCTCCTCGCCGTGTTCGTGCTGCTTCTCTTCCTCTACAGCCTCGTGTCGCGCCGCCTGGAGCGGACGATCGTCACCGCACCCATCGCGTTCACCGCCGTCGGGATGGTGACGTGGCTCGTCCTTCCGGAGCCACAGTCCGTCGGCGCCGACGCCGGCATCCTCCTTCACCTGGCCGAGATCGGCCTGGTCCTACTGCTGTTCACCGACGCCAGTAGGACCGACCTGCGGGTGCTGCGGGGGGCCTATAGCCTGCCCACGCGCCTGCTGACCACGGGGATGCTCCTGACCATGCTCCTCGGGGCTCTCGCGGCGCGACTCGTCTTCCCGGGTCTCTCCATCTGGGAGGCGGGAATCCTGGCGGCCATTCTCGCGCCCACCGACGCGGGTCTCGGGCAGGTCATCGTGACCAGTCCGCGCGTGCCCGTGCGCATCCGGCAGGCGCTCAACGTGGAGGCCGGCCTCAACGACGGGTTGTCCGTCCCGTTCCTGCTGTTCTTCATCGCCCTCGCGGGAGCCGGGGCCGAGGGCACCGGCGCGAGCCTGGCGCAGTTCATTGCCGAGCAGCTGGGGCTGGGCGTGGTCGTGGGGGTCGGGATCGGTCTCGTGGGAGGGGCCGCGTGGGAGCTGGCGCATCGCAGGAAGTGGATGGGGGAGTCGTTTCAGGGCATCGGCGTGGTCGCGCTTCCGCTCCTGTGCATGATCGTCTCCGACGCCGTCGGCGCGAGCATGTTCATCGCGGCGTTCGTCGCCGGACTGGCGGTCCAGATTGTCTTCACGAGAGCTGGCACACACAGCGTCGAGTTCGCGGAGAAGTGGGGAGAGCTGGTCAACCTCTCCGTCTTCTTCATCTTCGGGCTGGCGATCGGGCGAGACTGGTCGCTACTCACCGCGCTGGCGGCGGTGTATGCGGTGCTGAGCCTCACCGCCGTCCGGATGCTCCCCGTGGCCCTCGCCCTGATGGGTACGGGGCTGAGCCGCGCCAGCGTCGCCTTCATGGGCTGGTTCGGTCCCCGTGGCCTGGCCTCCATCGTCCTGGGCCTGGTCTACCTGGAGCACGAGATCCACCTGCCTGGAGAAGAGACGATCAGGCTGGCCGTGATCGCGACCGTGGGACTCAGCATCGTCGCGCACGGTGTCACGGCCCTGCCGGGCATCGCCCTCTACGACCGCAAGCTCGCGGCGCTCGGCGCCGAGGCGCCGGAACGGGAGGGACTTCGGAAGTGAGCCCGAGAAGGCCATCGGAGGGTCGCTTCCAGGTGAGCTGACGACCCCGGTGGCGTCGACCGGGCTCGCGGCAGGTCGGCCCGAAGAGGGGCGGGGCCCGCATCCTCTTCTCCCCTTCGGAGGTGACCCCTGGATTTCGCGCGGGTCCTGGACCGCGTGGCGCCTTCGGGGGAGAGCCCTTCAGGCTGAGCGACTGACCCGGAGACGTCAGGCGTCCTCCGTTTTCCTCCGGGGGGTGGAGCTCAGGCCAGGAACGCGAGAGCCCCTCCCCCTTCACAGCCGACGCTCAAGGCTGGAGGCCGCTGCCGAGCCGCGGTGCGCTACGGCTTCATCGAGGCGATGTACTCGTCGTACATCTTCGTCACGCCGTCGACCTTCGTGAAGACGGTGTCGGCCCGGGTGTTGAACCTGGCCGCGTCGGGCTCGAGGCTCGCGATGGCGTCGGGGTTGAGGTCGTGCCCAAGGAACGTGTACTGGTCCTTCACGTCCTTCATGAGCGTGTCGTAGCCCTGCCGCGCGTCCGCGCCGGCGGCCGCGATCGTGTCGAAGCGAGCCCGGGCGTCGGCGAGGCGCCCCTCGCTCTTCTTGCGGAGCTCCGGGTCCGAGATCGCCGCCGCGCTCGCCTCCCAGGCGGCGAAGTAGCCCCTGGCCGCGTTGTTCATCGCATCGACCTTCGGGCGGCCGTCGGCCACCTTCTTCTCGCTGTCCGCGACGTCCTTTCCGAGGTCCTTGTAGGCGCCCTTGAGGTCCTTGGCCGTCATCCCGGTGATCGAGTTGTAGGTGGCGAGGGTCTTCTGGAGCTGCGCCCGCGACTCCCCGATGGCCTCGACCGTGTTCTGGACCGTCTTCAAGAACGTGGCGGTCTGCTCCGGTCCGCCCTGCGCCCCAACCGGGGTCGCCGGGAGGGTCGCCGCGGCGGCCGCGACTGCGAAGACGACGAACATCCTGTTTCTCTTCATCAATCTGACTCCTGTCTGTCGGAACTGCGAATCGCGGCCGCGGGACGAAAGGGTCCCGCCCCGCCCCAGACGTGTGGAACGAGTGCGCATCGTGAAGCAAGGGCTGAGCACCGCGGGTCACTCCGGGGGTGAGAGGCTGAAGACGTGGTGGCCCCAGGCGGGCATGTCGAGGTAGAGCCCCGGCCACGTCAGGTCGCCCCCCGAGCGGTCGTATTCGGCGGCCCCGGTGAGGTCCTGGAGGCGCCAGGTGCGCCCGTCGAGGTCGCGCCACGGCAACGCGACGTGGCACTGGCTCGCGTGGCCGGCGTAGTTGACGGCGACGAGGCGGCGCCTCTCGCCCGGGCCGGTCCAGGAGAAGGCCACGAAGGCGTCGGAGGTCTCGTTCCCGTCCCAGGCGGGACGGCACTCGAGGAGGTGCCAGTCACCGTCACGGAAGACCGGGTCCCTCAGGCACTCCAGGAGATCGTCGTAGAAGGCGGTGATCGCGGAGTCGGCGGCCTCATCCGGCCCGCGGCCGAGGTGGACGGGGATCCGCACCCGCCGGCCCTCGCGCTGGCCCTGGTGAAGGAAGCGGAGACCCGGGGTGAGGAAGGTCAGAACGGCGGCGGCGCGGTGCACCTCGGGCGGGAAAGTGGCCGCGGCCCGCGGCTCGTCGTGGTTCTCGAGGAAGCGGGCCAGGTGGTCCTGGAAGTCGAGGCCCGCGCGGAGGTGCTCGCGGACCGGGCGGGCGTGGCCTTCCACCAGGCGGTCGTAGAGCCGCTTGTCGTAGGTGTAGTCGAAGCCCTGCTGCTGGAGGGTCCACTCGAGGTTCCAGTAGACCTCGGCGAGGAAGAGGAAGCCCGGGACCTTGGCGCGGACCGCCTCCGTCGCCCGGGGCCAGAACGGCGGGGCAGAGATCCCCCAGGTCTTCTCGAAGACCTCGGGCAGGACGAGCATCGCCATGTCGCAGCGCACGCCGTCGCACTGGCGCGCGATCCGGCCGAGCTCGCCCAGCATCGCCTCGTGGAGGGCCGTGTTGCCGTAGTTCAGCTGGAGCGTGTCCGGCCAGCCGTCGAAGTACGGGTCGCGCCCGTAGGCCAGGACGCGCGCGCCCTCCTTCGTCTCGACACGGCAGTAGTTCTGCGGCTGAGCGGCGAGCTGCTCCTCCGTCCCCGACACGAAGAAGTCCGGGTGCTCGGTCACCCAGGGGTGGTCGGGGGCCATGTGGTTCGGGACGAAGTCGAGGATGAGGCGCAGACCCCGGTGCTGGAGGCGCCAGCGGAGCCGGGCGAGGGCGTCGTCCCCGCCGAAGTCCTCGTGGACCCGGTAGTCCCGGACCGCGAAGCAGGAGCCGGAGACGTCTTTCTCGCGGAAGTCGGGAAGGACGCGGTGGTACTCGGCGAGCCACTCGGGCTTCGACCGCGAGACGCGCCGGGCCGCCTCGCCGGTCTGCCAGACGCCGAGGAACCAGACGAGGTCGAAGCCGTCCGCGGCCAGACGGTCGAGCTCCGCGTCGGGGATGTCGTCGAGCGTCGCCTCTCGCCCCAGCGCGGCCGCGAGCTCCGAGAGGCGGACCCGCGTGTTGACCTGGAAGAGCGCGGGATACCGAGGTGTCGCCATGGCCGTTCCCTAGTCGCCGCCGACCTGCTCGCGGACGAGCCGGGCCTCGAGCCTCTCCTTGGGCGTCTCCAGGGCGTCCTCGGCCGTCACCCGTCCGAAGAGGTCGAGAAGCCGCGCGACGAGCCCGGTCCAGCCCGTCTGGTGGCTGGCCCCGATGCCGGCCCCGTTGTCGCCGTGGAAGTACTCGTAGAAGAGGACCAGGTCGCGCCAGTGCGGGTCCTCCTGGAACTTCGCGGCGCCGCCGTAGACTGGACGGCGGCCACTCGCGTCGCGCAGGAAGATGCTCGAGAGGCGCCTCGAGATCTCCTTCGCGATCTCGAACAGCGTCATGCGGTTCCCGGAGCCGGTCGGGCACTCGACCTTGAAGTCGTCGCCGTAGAAGCCGTAGAGGTTCAGGAGCCCCCGGACGATCAGGGCGTTGACCGGCATCCAGATCGGCCCCCGCCAGTTCGAGTTCCCCCCGAACATCCCGCTGTTGGAGTCGCCGGGGAGGTACTCGACGCGGTGCTCCTGGCCGGCCACGTGGAAGACGAAGGGGTGCTCGCGGTGGTGGCGCGAGAGGGCGCGGATGCCGTAGTCAGAGAGGAACTCGTTCTCGTCGAGGAGGTAGCCGAGGACGCGCTCGAGCTTCGTTCGGTTGAGGGGAGAGAGGAGCCGGCGCCCGGCGTGGCCGACGAACCCCTCGACGTCCGGAGCCACGTGGGCGAGCACCTCGGGGTGACGCTTCTTGAAGAGCGCGATCAGCTCCATCAGCCTGGGATGGCGGGTCAGCATGTCCTCCTCGAAGACCGTGCTCGCGCAGAGCGGCAGGAGCCCGACCATCGAGCGGACCTTCAGCCGGAACGCCTCGCCGCTCGGCAGCCGGAGGACGTCGTAGTAGAAGCCGTCCTCCTCGTCCCACATGTCGTCCTGCTGCTCGCCGACCTTGTCCATGGCGTAGTTGATCCAGATGACGTTCTCGAGGAACTTGAACGCGACCTCCTCGTAGACCGGGTCGTGCTCGGCGAGGACGAGGGCCATCTCGAGCATGCACTGGGCGTAGAAGGCCATCCAGGCCGTGCCGTCCGCCTGCTCGAGCGACCCGCCGGTGGGCAGCGGCGCGCTGCGGTCGAAGACGCCGATGTTGTCGAGGCCCAGGAACCCGCCGGCGAAGACGTTCCTTCCCTGCGGGTCCTTCCGGTTCACCCACCAGTTGAAGTTGAGCATCAGGCCCTGGAACGAGCGCTCCAGGAACTTGACGTCCTCCCGGCCCAGGTTCTTCTCGAACTTGTAGAGGAAGAGCGTCGCCCAGGCGTGGACCGGGGGGTTCACGTCGCTGAAGTTCCACTCGTAGGCCGGCATCTGCCCGTTGGGGTGGCTGTAGAGGCTGCGGAGCATCAGGAGGAGCTGCTCCTTGGCGAAGTCGAAGTCCACGAGCGACAGCGCGATCGTGTGGAAGGCCAGGTCCCAGGCCGCGTACCAGGGGTACTCCCACTTGTCGGGCATGGAGATGACGTCGCCGTTCAGCATGTGGAACCACTCGGCGTTGCGGACGCCGCGGTTCGCGCCGCCGAGGAGCGGGTGCGCCTGGTGCTCCTTCAGCCACCGGTCCAGGTCGAAGTAGTAGTACTGCTTCGTCCAGAGCATCCCCGCGAGGGCCTGGCGGTGGACCCGGCGCTCGTCCTCGCCGAGCGAGCGGGGCGTGATCCGCTCGTAGAACTCGTCGGCGTCGAGCAGCCGCTGCCGGAGCGCCTCCTCGAACGCCGCCCCGAACTTCTGGCTGGCCGCCCCCTTGGCCAGGCGGAGCTGGACGACCTCGACCCCGCCCGCCGGCACCTCGAGGACGTAGCGCGCCGCGGCCTTCGTCCCGGTCTTCGCGGGGTTGACCGCGTCACGCTCGCCGTCGATCACGTACCGGTGGAACGCGTCCTTCACGTACGGCGTCGGGTTCGGCTGGCCCCAGAGCCTCTCGGCGTTCGACTCGTTCTCGGTGAACAGGAGCTCCGGCTTGCCGCCGCACGAGAGCGTGTACTCGCCCAGCTCGGGATGGGAGGCCACGATCGCCCCGCCCTTCTCGCGGAGGACCGGCTTGTCTCCCTCGTCTCCCCACGACCAGGTGTTCCGGAACCACAGCGTCGGGAGGAGGTGCAGCCGCGCCGCCTCCGGTCCGCGGTTGTGGACCGACACCTGGATCAGGATGTCCTCCGGTCCCTCCTTGGCGTACTCGAGGAAGACGTCGAAGTACCGGTCCTCGTCGAAGACCCCCGTGTCGAGGAGCTCGTACTCGAGCTCCTCCTTCGAGCGCCGCCGGTTCGTCTCGACGAGGTCCCGGTAGGGGAACTCGCGCTGCGGGTACTTGTAGAGGTACTTCATGTACGAGTGGGTCGGCGTCGAGTCGAGGTAGAAGTAGTACTCCTTGACGTCCTCGCCGTGGTTCCCCTCGCTGTTGGTGAGGCCGAACGCGCGCTCCTTGAGGATGGGGTCCTGCTCGTTCCACAGCGCGAGGGCGAAGCACAGGCGCTGCTGGTCGTCGGAGATCCCGCCGAGGCCGTCCTCGCCCCACCGGTAGGCCCGGGACCGGGACTGGTCGTGCGTGAAGTAGTCCCAGGCGTTGCCGTCCGCGCTGTAGTCCTCGCGGACCGTCCCCCACTGCCGCTCGCTGAGGTACGGGCCCCACTTCTTCCAGGGGACCCCCGCCTCGCGCGCCTCGTTCAGCCGCTTCTGCTCGGTGCAGTCCACGACACCCGTCTCGGCCGCCTTCTTCTTTGCCATGGGCGTTCCCCTCGTTCACACCGCCGAGCATCCGTCCAGTCGCGCGTCCTCGCTCTGCAGGGCTCAGTCATCTACCTGCTTGATCCGTGCCGGAGCGAGCCCAACCCGAATGGCCGGCCTAACTTATTGACCAGTCACGCCAACGAGGGTCCGAGCGCCCGGAGAAGGCAACCCGGAGGGGCGGTGGGGGATGAAATGCCGTCCGCGAGGCGACATTCCGTCCCGTCGGGGGCGTCCAGGTGTGGACGAAGCCGAGGCTCACGGGACTGGTGGCGTGGACTGAGCTCGCGTAGGGTCGGCTGGGTGGCGCGAGACCTGCGTGCTATCCTCGCCGTCGGAGGTGGCCCCTGGATGTCGCGCGGGTCTGGACGCGTGGCGCCGCTCGGACGAGGGTGGCTTTCTACGAGCTCGTGGCGGACTCGGTCTGGACGCCTCGGAGCGCCGGGCGACGTGCCCCACGACGCCCGCCGAAGTCCTGGCCCTGCGTCGGGTGAAGCACTCCCGCCGTCTGTCCACCGAGGACTACCGGCGCGCGCTGGGCCGCCTCCCGGAGCTGCCGCTCGGGCCCCGCCGGTCGAGGAAACGAGTCTACGGGGGGGAGCCCTTCAGGTTGAGCGACTCATCCCGCAGACTCACGTACCCGTAGCGGTCCGGGCCCGCGGTCCGCGCGGGGCTGCGCCGATCGAGGGGAGGGAAGCGGCAGTCAGACGGCGCGGGGGACGCTACTCCGTACGGACGGTTAAGTCCTCGCCTCTCGAGCGGTTCTCAGCGGAGGCGCCGAGCGGCTGGTCGCCTCAGTGGTTGTACGTCCAGGCCACGAACGCGCGGACCTCGGGGTTCCTCTGCGTGATCGTGCGGCGGCCGGGCTCGCCGGCGAGCTCCGGGAGGTCGCTGCCCGTGAAGTCGTAGCGGCTCCGTCGGAGGAAGACCGAGCCGTCGGCGCCCGTCAGCGAGGCTTCGCGTGATCGGGACCTCGAGCTTGACCTGGGGCTGGTGGATGCCGTGGTCGAGTCGAGCCCGGCCGCCGCGCCCTCGTGTAGATCGAGCCGTTCGACACGTCGAGGTAGCTGTAGCGGTAGCGGGCGATGAGGAGCGGCAGGTTGTGGCGCAGGAGGTAGAGCTCGACCGCGGCCCCGCGCCCGGTCCGTAGTCGTACTCGCGGATGCGCTCCGGGTTCGCCACGTCGGCCAGGAACGAGAGCTCGAGTTCACGGCACCGAGCAGGATGCCGTAGGCCTGAGCGCGACCACGCGGGTCGAAGACGGCAGCTCGAAGCGCGACAGGAGCGCCGGGCCCAGGGTCTGGCCGCCGTACTCGAAGGCCTCGTTGTCGATGTAGTCGAAGTCCTGCTGCAGCGCCAGCTGTGGTTCGCGACAGGCTTCGAGAAGAGGTCGCCCCGGATCAGCAGGCGTCCGAGGCGGGTCTTGTCGCCGAAGTTCGACTGCGTCAGGGCGTCGAAGCGGTCGTAGGGCTTCCGGTGCTCCGGTTCCACGGGTCGCCGTAGCTGATCCCGGACTCGAGGAAGCCGTAGCTGTTCGTGTTCTCCGTGATCGACTCGCCCTGGCCGATGACGCGCCCGCCCGCCCGAACGTCGAGCTGGAAGTCCGGCCGCCACTCGAGGGGTCGACGGGGTTGCCCTTGACCTCGCTCGAGTCGCCGGTGACGAGGCGGTTGAACCCGCGGATGGGGTTCGAAGAGGGCCGCCGCCTCGCGCGCGACGCGGCCCTTCCGCGCTTCGTGTTGTCGAGGATCAGCGAGGAGATGCGGTGCGTCACCTCGCCGCGGGCGATGCCCCGATGCCGGTCGAGACCATGTCGTTGAACGACATGGGTGAGTCTCCCCGCAGCACTCCCAGACGAAGGCGCCGGCGATCGACATGACCGACGAGCCCCAGAACCCGATGCCGTTCGCGCGCGCGGCGTTGAAGTACGTCGCGCCGTTGAAGGGGTGGATCAGCTGGTTGGTCTTGAACTCGTTGTCGTCCCAGGTGAAGCCTTCCTCGAGGTTCGCCCAGAAGCTCCGAGGGCTGATCTGGTTGAAGTTGGCGTCGCGGACGTACTCGTTGAACATCGAGGCGCCGAAGTTGATCGCGAGCATCTCGGCCGTCGCCCAGCCCCAGCTGCGGGGCACCCCCCAGGCGTCGCGGCTGGAGTCGGCGGGCGGAAGCGGGAGCGGCTGGCCCGTGCCCGGGTCGACGAGGATCGCCTTCCGGCTCGGATCCCGGGGCGTCGCCGAGAACGGTTGCCAGGCGAGGCCCACCCGTCCGCCCCACTCGATGCCGGAGTCGACGTCCGGCAGGCCGAGCGGGGACATGTCGTAGGACCCCGTATTGTAGTAGGTGTAGAAGCCGGCAACGTCCAGCGACAGCGTGCGGCCGAGGGCCAGCTCGAAGCCGGGCTGGATCGTGAACCGGATGCCGTTCGTGGCGTAGGTCGGGCTCTCGCCGGGCTCGAGTCCTTCGGGCGGTTTGTTGTAGAAGAGCTCGCTACGCGGGTGAATGCGCTCGATCCCCACGTCGGCCAGGAGATAGGGGCGGAAGCGGTCGCGGGGGTTGAAGACGCGGGTGACGTTGAAGGACGTCTCGAGGCGCGCCCACTCCTCGTCGGGTGTGAGCCACAGCTCCAGCGTCTCGGGCGGGATGTTGGGATCGTCGGCCGGGTCCATCGACCCGAACATGCAGGCCCACGCCGAAGCGCCACGCGCCGGACGGGCTCTGCTTCGCGATGCGGAGCCTGCCACTGGACGGGCTTCTGGAGGACGTCCCCGAACTTGCCGTCGGCGGCCCCGAAGCCGAGGCCGCCGTAGAGATGCCAGGCGGTCGACGGCTCGGCGAACGTCGCGGTGGCGGGGCTCGGAGTGGTCGCGGTCTGCGCGGCGGCGGGCCGGCCAGGCAGCTGTCGCCCACGGTCTGGGCGGCAGCGGGCACCGCCAGGCACGTGACGAGCGCGAGCGCGTGGAGCCTTCGAATCGAATCAGGGCCGGCGGCGCGAGGACTCGAGAGCGCCCTCCCGTATCAGGCGAGAGGCCTCCTGCAGCTCCAGCACGATCTGGACTTTTTCCTCGAAAGGCAGGCGGGCATCGAGCCGTCTCCGTTCCGCCTTGGCCGCCAGGAGCTCCCGGAGATACCGGTCGAGCGGCTTCGCTTCGGGGGGCTGCGTCACGAGCGCTTTCTCCTCCCCTCGTTACTGCGCCGGGCGCAGGCGTCTCCAAGCCTCGAGAAGGCCGTGACGCATGAGGACATCCTCCAGCTTGCGGTGATCGACAGCCTCCGGCGCAGAGGCCAGCAGTCGCGTGATCTTCATCTCGTCCCGAGGCCGCGCGGTTCGGACTGCGATCGCCACGGCGTGCTCGGCCGTCAGGAAGCGCCCGGTCTGGCGTCCCACCGGAGAGGTGACCGCCTCCCGCAGGGCTTCGTCGTCGAGCGCGTCGCAGGCCGGGACGATGTCCACCAGGATGCGCGACAACCGCAGGAACTGCCCTTCTGCGACCGCCCCTCCTTCGACGAAGTGCCGCCAGACCGGGGCCAGGTCGATCAGACCGCCGTGCGTGAGAGACAGCTTCATCATCAGGTCGAGGTCCTTCGTTTCGAAGGGCTCTCCGTGAAAGATGAAGGCGAAGGCTCCGGCCACTGCGTAGCTGCCGATCAAACCCTTCTCGATGGCCTCGTTCGCGAGCCGCAGCGCGGACTCGACGGGGCTTTCGGGGGCCGGGTCGGAGGTCTCCATGTCCCCGCGATCTTACCAGTCGAGGATCCTGCGGATCGAGAGCTGACCTTGACCGCCCGGCGGACCGGGATTTCGGCCGCGGGGTGACCTCTCGTTCGGCGCCCGGCTCAGGATCGAGACCGTCCGCGGCTCTCGAGGCTCCAGAAGGCCCGCGGCGAGACGATCCTTGTGTCCCTCCAGGAGACGAGATCGAGCAGGTCTTTGTCCCCGGTGACGATGGCCTCGCATCGGCCCGCAACCGCCGTGCCCAGAACGACGTCGTCATCCGGGTCCCGGCACACCTGAGTCCCCAGGTCAACAGGCTCGACCACTTCGGAGCGAGTGCGCAGCAGCCAGATCGCCTGGTCCGCCTGGGCCACCGTCACCTTGATCTTGTCGACCAGGTCCCGGCGGACTTCTTCCAGGATCGCCGCCGACGTGACGGGCTCTTGCTCGCGGACGGAGTGCTCCAGCAGCTCGGCGCACAGCCCCCGCGCGACGAACGCAGCGATCAGGACGTTCGCGTCGAGGGCCAACCTCATGACACGCGGTCGAACACGTCCTCGTCGGTGAAGATGCCCTGCGCCTGAGCCGCGGCCATCATGCGCTGCCGCAGCGCCCGGAACAGGACGAGCGCCGCCGTTCCGATGAGCTCGGAAAGAACAGTAGCTCCCATCGGAAGCGATCGCCGCGCGCTATCGCCCCGCCCTGGCCTCCGAGAGCGTGAAGATGGAGTGCAGCAGCCCGATGTGCGAGAAGGCCTGGGGGAAGTTGCCCAGCAGGCGCCGGCCGACGGGATCGTACTCTTCGCTGAGCAGACCGACGTCGTTCTGGAGCGCCCGCAGCTGCGTCCAGATTGCGCTCGGCCTCCTCGATGCGTCCCGCGAGCGCCAGGGCGCTGACCAGCCAGAACGAGCAGATCAGGAAGGCTCCCTCGTGCCCGGCCAGGCCGTCCACGCCTTCCTCGGTCGAGTAGCGCCAGACGAACGGGCCGGAGCAGATCTCCCGCTGGATCGCGTCGATCGTGGCCAGCACGCGAGGGTCCCGGTGCCGGGAGGAAGCCGCTGATGGGGATGAGCAGGAGGCTGGCGTCCAGCCCCTTGCCCCCGTAGTACTGCACGAACGAGTTGCGCTTCTCGTCGAACCCGTGCGCGCACACGTCGGCGTGGATCTCGTCGCGCACGCGGCGCCAGCGCTCGAGCGGCGCCGCGCGGCCGTCGACCCTCCGCCAGCTTGATCGCGCGGTCGAAGGCGGTCCAGGCGGAGACCTTGGAGTAGGTGAAATGCTGTCGCTGACCCCGGATCTCCCAGATCCCCTCGTCCGGCTCGCGCCAGCGACGCTCGACGACGTCCATCATGGCCACGAGGTCGATTCCCGGCGATCGCGTAGGATCGCCGCGGTCCGGCAGACCGGCTTGCCAGGCCCGGTGGGCGACCGCGAGCACCTCGCCGAAGATGTCGAGCTGGAACTGGTCGCTGGCGGCATTTCCGATCCGAACCGGCCCGGAGCCCTCGTAGCCCGGCAGCCAGGGCAGCTCGAGCTCGGTGAGCCGGTGCTCGCCCCCGATGCCGTACATGAGCTGTATCTGGCCCGGGTCGCCGGCGATGGCGCGCAGGAGCCAGTTCCGCCAGGCCACGGCCTCGTCCAGGTAGCCGGTCTGGACGAGCGGGGCCAGCGTGAAGGCGCCGTCACGCAGCCAGCAGAAGCGATAGTCCCAGTTCCGCACGCCGCCGATCTCCTCCGGCAGCGACGTCGTGAGCGCGGCCACGATGGCGCCCGTCGGCGCGTACGTGAGCGCCTTCAACGTGATCAGGGACCGGACCACCTCGTCCCGGTACGGTCCCTCGTACCGGCAGCGCCCGGACCACTCTCGCCACCAGGCCTCCGTGCGCGCGACCATCTCCAACGGATCGGCCGGCTGCGGGGTGGGGAGGTGGGAGGGATACCAGCACAGGTGAAACGGCACCCGTTCGCCGGCCGAGACCGTGAACTCCGCCGAGGCGGCCGCCCCCTCTTCGCGCAGGCCCACCGGGGTGCGCAGGCAGAGCGCGTCCGGTCCCGCGACGGCAAAGATGCCCTGATCGATGTGCCCGAGGGCGGGAACGAGCCGGCCGTAGTCGAACCGTGGCGCGAGGTGCATCTGCATCGCGACGCGCCCTCGCACGCCCTCGACCACGCGAACGAGATGAGCGTGACCGTCCCGCGGAGGCATGCAGTCCACCAGCCGCACCGCGCCGCCGGCCGTCTCGAACTCGGTCTCGAGGACGGCCGTGCCCGGGCGGTAGCGGCGCTCGGCCCGCCGCACCTCGCCCGCCGGCGCGATCTGCCAATGTCCGTTCGCCTCCGTGCCGAGGAGCGCCGCGAAGAACGCGGGCGAGTCGAAGCGCGGGGCGCACAGCCAGTCGACGGAGCCGTTCTTGCCGACGAGCGCCCCCGACTCGGTGTCGCCGATCATCGCGTAGTCTTCGATACGCAGAGCCATGGTGCAGTCCTCCTGTGTCCTGTCGCCCGCCCCGTTCACACCTCGGCGAACCCTATGACAACCGTCTTCATGACGGACGCCTCGTCGAGGGCCTCCTCCTCAGTAGTAGCCCTTGAGCACGACCGAGAACGCGTTCAGCCGTGAGGTCTCCGGCAGAGTGTCCGTCTGTTGACTCAGGTTGAGCTCGAAGCGGAAGTGGGGGCTCACCGTGAACTCGAAGCCCGCCTGGTACAGGGTCCTGGCCCAGGCCTCGTAGCGCATGTCGTAGAACCACTCGACGTTCAAGTACGGGACGAGCGGGTGATCGCGCACGACGAACTCGCGCGTGGCCTCCATCCGCCAGCGGTAGCGGGTCGAGTACTCGGCACCGATCCACCGGAGGTCGGCCCGCGCGCGGTTCTCCAGCCAGACGTTCCCGGGCAGCGGGACCTTGCCCCAGAGCGAGAGGATGCCCCGGTCCTCCGCCACGGACGCGCCCTCGGCATCCGTGATCTTGAAGATGCGGTCGTACCCGACCCGCGCCCAGAAGTAGCGGTTGCGCTGCCAGTCCTCGCTCCGGACGGCGTGCCGCCGCCGCGGCCCGAGGGGCAGGAGGGAGATGTCGAGATAGGCGGCCGCGTCCAGGGACGCCTGGTCCGACTCCTTGCCCTTCACATTGGCGGCGTCCAGGAAGAGCCGCGTCCTCGACTCGAGCCCGACGAACAGCTGGCCCTCCGGCCAGAACTCCCAGGGATCGTCGCCGGACGCGGCGCCACCAAGGGCCACGCACGCGCTCAGGACCATTGGCACGCACAGCATCCGGCGGATCGATAGCGAGCACCGCGTCACGTGGTCGCGTCCCTCCCATGCTACTGGGCGAGCCTCTGGTAGTTGCTGTTCGTGATCCGGACCTCGATCTGGCGGGCCGGCATCCCGAGGACGACGCTCCCCGAGTGGCGCGTCCCGTCCGGCAGCGTCTGCATGGCGACCCTCAGCCTCACCGGGCTCTCCGGGTGTCGAGGTACGTGGACACGCCCAGCTGCCGGAGCGACTTCGCTGCCGAGTCGAACGTCAGCGACAGGGCGTCGCCCCATCCGCACGACCGCAGCGCCTGCTGGTTCTGCGCGGCGGACTGCTTCGCCGCCGCGAGCTTTTGCTGCAGGTCCTGTGCGCCGGCTGGTGTTGCCGCCGCGAGCGCCAGCACCGCCGCGGCCAGCACGGATCCGAAGGTTCTCCGGGCCATCGATCCTCCTTCACGATCGCGCGACTGACGGCCTCGGCGAGCTTCGCTGCGTTCACGGAGCGAAGCTCGCCGATCCTGGACTACCCGATCCGCTGGCCGGAACCCAGAAGCTCGGTGGCCTCCGGCAGCTTGGCGGTGGTCGTCTTCTTCCACTGCTGCTCGAGCAGCTCCTTCGCGGCCTTTTCGAGGAACTCCGGCGCTGCCCACGCCTTCACGTCGAAGTCGTTCTTGATGTACTTGTGGCTCAGCATGAAGTCCTTGCCGATCTCCACGGATACGAGGTTCTGGGGCGACAGGTTGGGCACCAGATCGATGGGCTTGATGCCCTCGTAGGTGGCAGCGACGTCGCGGTAGAAGGTCTGCTTGTCGAGGATCGCCGCGGCGGCGCGCTTGTGCTCGTTGGCCCAGCGCCCGACCTTGATCATGCCCTTCATGAACGCGACGACCAGCTCGGGGTGCTTCTCGGCCATCACGTCGGTGCAGGTGATGGCAGCGGGGATGTTGGCCACCTGCAGGGTCCAGTCCGGATACCGCGAGAGGTCCTCGATGGACTTGAACTTGCCCGTCGTCTCCGACAGCTGCGAAAGCGGTCCACTCTGCATGTACATCGCGTCGATCGTGCCCTTCTCGAGCGCCGTCTCCAGCGGGCGGAAGGCCAGGTCGTGCTTGTGATCCCGGCGCAGCCACAGCTCCGACGGGTTCTCCATTTCCGGGCCCATCATCTCGGGCTTGTCGTACCAGTCGTCAGGGTACGGGAACTCGACGATCTGCACGTCCTTGCGCGTCATGCCGTTGAGCCGGAGCATCAGCTCGATGCCCTGCTCTTCCTGGATGCCCCACCAGTCGGTCTTGACCTTGTTCTGGCTCCTCGAGAGACCGATCTTCTTGCCCTTCAGCTCGGCCATCCGGTAGATGTCGTCGCGCGAGCGCACCATCATCACGCCGCCTTCGCGCGGCGCGTGTGTCACGCCCAGCAGCCGCGTCCGGCGGATGTCGGCCTGGACGTGGATGGGAGGGAACAGGCCGCCGAAGCGGATGAGGTTGTCGAGGTTGTGGACGTAGTGCGGGTACCAGTCGTTCTCCTTGCGAGCGCGGAGATACAGGTAGTTGACGCCAATCTTCTTGTACTCCTCCTTGGTCCAGCCCAGCTCCTGGTCGACGTTGGAGGCGGAGATGAGCGGGCAGTTCGTGTAGTACACCTCGTCCCAGCGAAGGTCCACGCTGGTGAGCTTCTTTCCTGCCACGGTCGTTATCGGCATATCAGTTCCTTTCCTGTTTGCGCATCACCAGACGGCGATGCCTCTCGTCCTCAGCTGCTCATCCCCTCGTCTTCTGCTATTCGACCGCACCGGGCGTCACGGCAGCCGCGGGCTTCGAGGGCTTGCTCTCGACCGGCTTCGCGTTCGTCTCGCCTGCCGGCGTTGCCGTCACGGGCCGGATGGCGGACAGGTCCCCCGGCGCGCAGGCGCAGTGGTACTTCGGCTTCGCCTCGCTCTTCTTCTTCTCGGTCATGGCGCGCCTTTCGTATCGTCATGGACGGCTGCTGCCTCAGCTCAGTGCCAGATCGCGTCGACGGGCTTTCGCGCGGGAACCCGCTGGTACTTCTCGGCGGGATAGCCGATCACGAACGTCCCGTGCGCCATCGAGCCTGCCGGGATCCCCAGCGCCTCGACGAGCGGCGGGTAGGCCTGGCTGGCCGTGTTGATGCTGCCGGTGAAGGTGGTTCCGAGGCCGAGCGCGGGCGCCGCGAGCTGGATCTGGGCGATGGCGATCATGGCCGCCGGAGGCGCCGTCCGCTCGTCCTTCGGGGCCCAGGCCTGGATCACGCAGGGAGCCCCCCGGGAGATGCGGTCCTGGCCCGCTTCCCAGGTCTCGACGAACACCTCCAGCTTGGCCTCCTGGTAGAGGGCCGGGTTCTTGTCCTTGACGGCCTTCATCCAGTCGATGGTCATCTGGGCGATGCGGTGGACCTCGGCCGGATCGTTGACCACGAGCCAACGGATGACCTGGCGGTTGGCCCCGTTGGGCGCCCAGCGGGCCACGTCTAGCAACTGCAGGATCTTGTCCTTCTCGACCGGTTTCTTGATGTAGCGACGAACGGAGCGCCTCGAGATCAGGTATTGCCTCACGCGATCCCACCTGGGGATCAGGTGGATGTCGATCGGCTCGCAGTCCTCGGGCCCCATCGATCGCTGGTGCATGGCCTCGGTCGGGCAGATGGCGACGCAATGGCCGCAGTCGATGCAGAGGTCCCACCCGTTCGGGATCGGAACCGGGAACTCCTGCTTGGTGATGAGGCCGCCGGGACAGGCGCGGATGCAGCTACCGCAGTTGATGCAGAGGTCTTCGTCGACCTTGATCATCGTCTTCGTTTCAATGAGGTCGTTCATCTCGTCATCTCCTCGTCCACGGGTTCGTCACGCGTCGGTTTCGCGTCAGTAGTCGGGGTCCTGGAAGACCGGCTCGCGGCCCTCGTTGAAGGCGCGGATGCCGTCGATGCGGTCGGGATGGATCGCAGAGCGCCAGTGCGCCTCCATCATGATCGCGACGGCCTGTTCGATCGGCTCCCCGTCAGCCCATGCGCACGGCCCGCTTGACGGCCTGCACCGCCGTCGGTGAGTTGGCCGCGATCGTCTCCGCGATCCGCAGCACGGCCGGCATCAGCTCGGCCCGGGGGTGGACCTCGTTGACCATCCCCAGCCGGTACGCCTCCTGCGCGGTGATCGGCTCGCCGGTCATCAACATCTGCATGGCCTTGCCCGGCGGGAGGACGCGGGGAAGAAACACCGGCGAGCCGCCGCCGGCGGAGAGGCCGACCGCCGCCTCCGGCTGGCCGAACAGGGCGTCCTCGGACGCGATGATGAAGTCCGTGCTGATGGCGATCTCGCAGCCGCCGCCGTAGGCCATCCCGTGGACTGCCGCGATCGCCGGCTTGCGCAGCTGCCGCAGCGTGTAGAGGACGCGGTCGAAGACCTGCCGCTGGCGCAGCCAGTCCTCCTTCGTCATGTTCTTGCGCTGGCGCAGGTCGCCGCCGATGGAGAAGGCCCGGTCGCCGGCGCCGGTCAGGACGGCGACGCGCACGGTCGTGCGGGCCGCGATCGTCTCCAGGAGCTCGATCAGGCTCGCCGCCAGCTCGGTCGTGATCGCGTTGTCGGCGTGCGGCCGGTTGAACGTGATGAGTGCCACACGCCCGCCGGAGACGTACTCGACGAGCACCGGCCGGTCAGGCTCCGGGGCATTGGACGGCGGAGGAGGACGGAAGGTGAGTCGTGCCCAGCGGTCGTCTGTTTTGTCGGCCATGTTCTTCAAACGTTCGAGAACTGGATGACGACCTTGATGTCGTCGGGCGTCCTGTCCAGCGCCTTCGCGAAGTCCTGCGGCTTCTGGCGGCGCGTGATCAGGCGGGAGAGCCACGCGCGGTCGGCCTGCAGCAGCGCCTGGGACGCCTTGTACCAGTGGCGCTTGTTCGCGTTCACGCTGCCGACGATGACGTTGTTCCGGAGGACGATCTTCGCCGACACGTCGGCGACGGCGTAGCCGGACCGACCGCCCTGTCCGACGCCCGTCAGGCAGATGACCCCGCCGGAGGCGATCTTCTGGAACGAGTCGGCGATCACCGCGCCGACCCCGGTGCACTCGATGATGGCGTCCGGCTCGAGGGGGACGTCCAGGACGCTGCCGGAGTGGTAGGTGGCGCCGAGCGCCCGCACGAGGTCCGGCTTCGGGCCGGTCTCGACGCGGTCGAGGACATGAACCTCCTTGCCAAACAGCTTCGCTCCGCAGGCCGCGAGGAGGCCGATCGGGCCCGCGCCCGTCACCAGCACCGTCTCCGCCTCCCAGAAGGAGCGCCGGCCAACCATCACGACCTGCTCCAGCGCCTTCGCGATCACGGTCATCGGCTCGAGCAGGACGCCGAGGATTCCCAGGGACGGGTCCACCTTCATCGCGTACTCGGGCTCGATCCGCCAGCGCTCCGACATGAAGCCGTGGATCTGCTTGATCCCGCGCTCGGTGTACTGGCCGTTGCGGCACATGTCCCACTCGCCCACGGCGCAGGCCGGGCAGGGCACGGGGTCCGGGCGGCGCACGATGCCGACGACGAGGTCGCCCTTCTTGAAGCCGCCGCTGGGGCCCGGGTCGAGGACCCGGCCCAGGGACTCGTGGCCGAGCACGAGCCGTGTGTGTCCCGGGGGAGCCCAGCCGTACTTGCCCTCCGCGATCTCGACGTCCGTCCCGCAGACGCCGACAGCAACCGCCTCGACCAGGACCGAGCCCTCGCGGGCATCGGGCTCGGGGATGTCTTCGAACCGGGCGGTCCCGCCCTTTCCGGGCTCGACCGTGATCGCCTTCATGGTGCCTCCTCGCGAAACGCCGCCGCCGCGTGCCGGTTGGTCGGGTAGAACCGGCCGGGGTCGATGTGCTCCATCAGGTCGTACTTCTCCAGCCAGGAACGGAAGGGTCGGTCGGCGCGGCTGACGGCGAAGGTGATGTCCCGGCTGGCCAGCAGGTCCATCGCCTGCCTGAGCACGGCCGCGCCCGCGGTGTCGACGTCGACCATCGCCTCTGCATCGAGGACGAACCAGCGCACGGGGACCGGCCCCTGCGTGGCCAGCCGCTCGACGTCGTCGAGGAAGAGGGTCGCGTTCGCGAAGTAGAGCGGAGCGCCAAACCGGTAGATCACGAGCCCCGGGAGGCCGGAAGCCTGCCCGGCGTCGAGCGGCACGAAGTGGCTGCCGTCGGGCGCCTCCACGAGGGCCGACGTCTCCGGGCTGGCCGCCCGCCGGATGACGTCGATCGTGGACAGCAGGAAGGCGATGGCCACGGCCCGGAGCGGACCCAGGGCCAGCACGCTCAGCAGGCAGGCCGCGGCAATCCAGAACTCCGACCGCCGCATGTGCCACAGCTCCCGGAGCTCGTGGACCTCGATGAGCGACAGCACGGCGTTGGCGACGATCCCCGCCAGCGCCGCGTTCGGCAGGAACGCCAGCAGGTCGGTGAAGAAGAGAAGCACGACGGCGATCGTCGCCGCCGCGACCAGGCTGGGCACCTGGCTGCGGGCGCCCGAGGCGTCCATCGCCGCCGACCGCGACGGGCTGTTGCCCGTGACCAGCGACCCGGTGAAGCCGGCGGCCAGGTTCGCCGCGCCCCAGGCGAACAGCATCTGGTCGCCGTCCACCTTGTAGCCGTACTTGCTGGAGTAGCTGCGGACGACGAGCAGGCCTTCGCACAGGAGGATGGCCACGATGGCCAGGGCGCTGGGCAGCAGCCGCAGGTAGTCGGCCGCGGGGATCGCGGGCAGGGTCAGCGACGGGGCACCCGAGGGGATCGCGCCGAGCACTCCCACGCCCCTGGCGGGCAGGTCGAAGACGGCCACGACGACGGTCAGCAGCACGAGGGCCACCAGCGCGCCGGGAATGCGAGGCGCGTACCGCTTCATCAGCCGGACGATCAGGAAGGCGCTGACGCCGATGGCCACCGAGTAGAGGTTGGCGCGCGGGATGCTCTCGACGAGCGCCACCACCTCCACGAAGTAGCCCTCGGTGCTCACGGAGCTCGCCATGCTCGTCCTTGAGCTGCTCCGCCGCCGCGAGCAGGCCCGATCCGCCGTCGGCCAGGTGGGGGGCGGCGAGGATCTTCCGCACCTGGTTCGTGAGCACCTCGATCCCGAGGCCGGTGATGAAGCCGGCCATCACCGCGCGCGAGAGGAAGTTGGCGAGGAAGGCGAGCCGGAAGGCCCAGAAGGCGAAGAACACCAGCGCGCAGAGGAGCGCCAGGGCGAGGGCGTACTGCAGGCGCAGGGGGTCCCCGGGCGCGGCGAAGGCGACCAGGGCCGCGCCCACCAGCCCGGCCATCGAGGCGTCGGGGCTGGTCACGAGGTGCCGAGAGCTCGCGAGCAGGGCGAAGACGGCCAGGGGGATGATGGCCGCATAGAGGCCAGCCACCGGCGGCAGGCCGGCCACCTGGGCATAGCCGATGTTCAGCGGGATCATCAGGGCGGCCAGGGTGACCCCTGCCGCGGCCTCCCGCGGGACGTCGGCCCACGTGATCCCCTGGAGTCCCGCGAACGGACGAGGCCAACGCATCTTGTTCAACATGGCCTCACGCTCCGTGGCGGGACTCGGCCCACTTGCGGTGCAGCAGGCGTGCCGATGCGTGTGATGGGCCCTCGGACCAGGACGTACGGAACGATGGCGCAGACGACGGCCACGATCAGCACCTGCCCGGGGTAGACCCAGTGGAAGACGATGAGCTGGTACGCGGTGTCGAGCACGATCGGCCACGATGAAGACCCGGCCGATGTCCTTGACCGCGCTGCGGAAGAGCCGCCGCCGCTCGACCGGGTCGCTGATGAACGCCCCCAGGAACGCCGGCCGCCCCTCGCGGGCGTCCCTCCAGTCGGCTCGCAGCGCCAGGAGGGTGACCACCGTGGGCATGACCACCAGGCGGAAGTTCAGCGGCCCGCTCGAGCCGGCCGAGGAGCTGCTCCACGAAGTGCTTCAGGAAGTCCTGGATCCCTTCCACGGCTCACGTCCGCCGACGAGCATCGGCGCGCGACAGCGTGCCGCCGGAGAGGTTCCGGGCCTTGAACCCGTTCTGCAGGAGGATGCGGGTCGCGTAGTAGGCGCGCTGGGCGGAGCGGCAGATGACCAGGATCTCCCGGTCCTTCGGCAGCTCGCCGAGGCGCCCGCGGAGCTCGTGGAGCGGGATGTTGACCGCGCCGGGCACGCTCTCGACGACGAGCTCGACCGGCGTGCGCACGTCGAGGAGGAACGCGCCGTCCGTCTCGTCCCAGTGGGCGAGGGGCATGTCGCCCCTCAGGACGTCGGCCGCCACCATCCCGGCGAAGTTGACCGGGTCCTTCGCGCTCCCGAACTGCGGCGCGTAGCACAGCTCGGCCTCTTCGAGGTCGTAGATCGTCGCGCCCATCTGGAGGGCCACGGCCAGGGCGCTGATCCGCTTGTCCACCGCCGGCGCGTCGACGCCGAGCGCCTGCGCCCCGAGGAGACGTCCGTCGGACTTGCGGAAGAGGACCTTCAGCCCGATCATCTTTGCGCCCGGGTAGTACCCGGCGTGGGAGTTCGGGAAGATGTAGATCTTCTCGTAGTCCGTCGTCACCGAGCCTCTTGAGCGTCTTCTCGCTGACGCCGGTCCAGGCGGCGGCGCCCTCGAACAGCCCGATGATCGAGGTGCCCTGGGTGCCGCGGTAGCGGGACTCACGTCCGGCGATCACGTCGGCCGCGATGCGGCCCTGCCGGTTGGCCGGCCCGGCCAGCGCGACCAGGCTCCACTGGCCGGTGACGAAGTCCTTGACCTCGATGGCGTCGCCCACCGCGAAGATGTCCGGGTCGCTGGTGTGCATGTGCTCGTCGACGCGGATGCCGCCGCGCTCGCCGATCTCGAGGCCGGCGGCCTTCGCCAGCGTCGTGTCGGGGCGGACGCCGATCGCGAGGATCACGACGTCGGCCGGGTGCGTCTTCCCGGACGCCGTCTTCACCTCGAGGGCGCCGCCGTCGAGCTGGCGCGAAGCCGGCCACGCCGTCGTCGAGGACGAGGCGGACGCCGTGTCTCTTCACGTGCTCCTGGACGAGGCGCGCGATCTCCGGGTCCAGTGGGTCCAGGACCTGGTGCCCCTTCTGGATGAGCGTCACCTCGAAGCCGAGGTGGACGAGGTTCTCCGCCATCTCGAGGCCGATGAAGCCGCCGCCGACGACCACCGCGCGCGTCGTGGGCTTGACGAACTGGATCCCCGAGTACCGGAACATCCCCGCCAGGAAGCCCGTGCCCCCTTCGACCCACTCGCGGATCGCCTTGACGTCCGGAACGGTCCGCACGTGGAAGATCCCCGGCAGGTCGATGCCCGGGAGCGGCGGACGGACCGACGGCGCCCCGGGCGAGAGGACGAGCTTGTCGTACGACTCCGTCGTCACCTCGCCGGTCTCGACGTTCTTCAGGTCGACGGTCTTCTTCTTCGCGGTCGATGGCGACCGCCTCGCAGCCCGTCCGCGCGTCGATCCCCAGGTTCGCCTTGAAGTAGGCCTCGTTGGCCACGAGGAGGCTCGACTCCTTCGGGATCACCCCGCCGACGTGGTAGGGGAGACCGCAGTTCGCGTACGACAGGTACGGGCCGCGCTCCACCATGACGATCTCGGCCTTCTCGTCCAGCCGGCGCAGGCGCGCCGCGCACGATGCCCCGCCCGCCACTCCGCCCACGATGATGACCTTCATGATTCGTGTCCTTTCCCGCCCGCCGTTCCTCCGGGTATGAGCGATCGCTCGATCAGCTCCATCCCTTCGCTGGCGGACACGTAGTCGAAGCAGACCTCGGGCGGACCGCCCGAGAGCTCGATGGCGCCGAGGATCCGGCGGTAGGCTTCCGAGCGAAGGTGCGCCTCGAGCGTCGCCCGGGATTCCCACCTCTCGACGAGCACGACGGCCGGCTCCGGCTCCTGCTCCTCGTAGATGTGGCAAGCGAGGCAGCCGAGCTGGGCCAGTACGGGCCCCTGAATGCTCTGGAAGATCTCCAGGACCTCGGCGTGTCGGTGCGGTGCAGGGCGGATTCTGAGCGTGCCGACGATCACGTCGACAGGGTATTGCCGTATTCGTGCCCGGCCCGGAGTCGTTCGGTATCCGGGCCTATCTCGCTGAAATTGAGCGAGATAAGAGGTCCCAGCCCGATTGGCCGGCATGCGACGGCGAGACAGGAATGGACCAAATACGGACCCGTGGACCAAATGCCGTCCTTCGGTCGCGCCCGAGGCGGCCTACGCCGAGTCGTCCTCCTCCGCCCCGCGCGACCCGATGCCCAGCTTCTTCATGCGGCCGTAGAGGGTCGAGGGGTTGAGGCCCAGCGCCGCGGCCGCGCCCTTCGGCCCCTTGATGCGCCAGCGCCGGCTCTCGAGCGCCCGGAGGATCACCTCGCGCTCGGCCTCGGCCAGGGTCTGCGGCGGCGCTGCGACCGGAGCGGCGTCGTCGAGCAGGGGCACCCTCAGCGTCTTCCCGGTGGTGACGATGGCGCCGTGCTCGATCACGTTCTTCAGCTCGCGGACGTTGCCCGGCCAGGGCTGACGCTGGAGCGCTTCCATCGTCTGGCGCGGCACCTGGGTGATCGTCTTGCCCATGCGGGAGGAGAGCTCCTCGAGGAACGTCCAGACCAGCGCCGGGATGTCCTCCGGCCGCTCGCGCAGCGGCGGGACGCGGATCGGGAAGACGTTGAGGCGGTAGTAGAGGTCCTCCCGGAAGCGTCCCTTGCGGACATCCGCGACCAGGTCGCGGTTGGTCGCCGCGACCAGGCGGACGTCGACCTTGATCGTCCTGGGGCTCCCGAGCCGCTCGAACTCGCCCGTCTCCAGCACCCGCAGCAGCTTGGCCTGCACCTCGAGGGACAGCTCGCCGATCTCGTCGAGGAAGAGAGTCGACCCGTCCGCCACCTCGAAGCGGCCGACCTGGCGCGTCAGGGCCCCGGTGTAGGCGCCCTTCTCCCGGCCGAAGAGCTCACTCTCCACGAGCCCGGAGGGCAGCGCGGCGCAGTTGACCTTGACCATGAGGTGGCCGCGCCGGGGGCTCAGCCGGTGGATGGCCTGGGCGACGAGCTCCTTGCCGGAGCCGGTCTCGCCTCGGACGAGCACCGAGGAGTCCGTGGCTGCGACCTGCTCCACCAGGCGGAGGACCTTCTGCATGGCGGGGCTCCGCCCGGTGATCTCGCCATGCGGGTGGACGACCCTGATCTCGGCCTTGAGGTAGTCGCTCTCCGCCTGGAGCCGGTCCTTCAGCCGCTCGATCTCCGCGTAGGACTGCTTCAGGGCCTCCTCGCGCTGCCGTCTCTCCGTGATGTCACGGAGGACACCGAACGTCTGAACGGTCCGTCCGTTGGCGTCGCGCCGGGAGACGCGGGCCATGTGGTGCAGCCACCGTTCTCCCCGGGTTGGATGCCGGTAGCGATACTCGGCGCTGATCCGTTCATGCTTCCCGTCGTGCAGCTCCTGGCGCAGCTCCATGACCCGTTGGCGGTCCTCCGGGTGCAGGTGCTCCATCCAGAACTCCAGGGTCTGGAGACCCTCTTGCCGATCCGGGGGAACGCCGCAGAGGTCGCGAAACCGGTCGTCCAGAAAGACGGTGCGGGCGTCCAGGTCGGTCTCGTAGAACGCGAGACCGGCGAGGTCGGCACCGGCCAGCGAGGCGAGCCTCGCTCCCGCGCAGCGCCTCGTCGGCTCGCCTTCGGGCCAGCGCGTTGCTGAAGACCTGGCCGACGAGGCGCAGCCGATTCACCAGCTCGTCGGGCCACTCGCGCTCCGCCCGCAGGGTGTTGAAGGCCAGGGCGCCCACGAGCGGCTCGCCTCCCACGGCGAGCGGGAGGGTCAGGTTCGACTTGATGCCGGCCAGGCGGGCAGAGTCCCCGTCGACGGCGGCCTCGGCCGGCAACTCCTCCAGAGAGGACAGGGCAATGGTCTGGCCGGCCAGCATCTGCTGCACGCACCAGGGGTAGACTCTCCTGAACCGGCGGGCCGGGAGGCTGGAGATCCTCCTGGGCGGGGTAGACGTGGGTGGGCGCGATGACGCTCGAGGTGCCGGTCGACCACTGCCAGAGCACCGCGTGGTCGATGCCGAGGCGCTCGCAGACACGGCGGAGCGCGTCCTCGATCTCACGGTCCACATCGCTCGGACGCAGGTTGATGAAACGGGAGGAGAGCTCGGAGATGAGCGTCTCGAACTCGAGAAGACCGTCGGGGCCTTCAGCGGGCGACGGCGAGTGATCGGCCGGGGACATGCTCCGACGGAGTATACCCACTCGGCCGGCAGGGTCCTCGAGAGGCCCCCCTGGCTCGTGCCAGGGAGGCCACCGGGCCGGATCGGGGACGTCTACTGCGGCTTCACGTCGTAGGGGTTGCCCCCGAGGGCGTTCGAGATGTCGGCGATCGCCTTCTGGGCGCGGACGGAGTTGCCGGCCTCGTCGAGGGGCGGCGAGATGACCGCGATCCCGAACTTGCCGGGGGACACGGCGACGATGCCGCCGCCAACGCCGCTCTTCCCGGGGAGGCCGGTGGCCGCACAGCCACTTGCCCGAGTCGTCGTAGAGGCCCGCGGTGGCCATCACCGCCAGGACCTTGGGCACGTACTCCGGCTTGAGGACCTGCTTGCCGGTGACGGGGTTCTTCCCGCCGTTCGCGAGCGTCCCCGCCATCGTGGCGAGGTCCTTGGCGTTGACGCTCACCGAGCACTGCTCGGTGTAGATGTCGGTCGCCCGCATGGGCTCCGCCTTGATGTAGCCGTAGGCGTACATCAGGTAGCCGATCGCCTGGTTGCGCTGGTTGGTGTCGGACTCGGACTTGAAGACCTCCTGGTTCACCGACAGGGGACGCCCCGCGAAGTCGGAGTAGTAGGAGAGGAGGCTCTGCCAGATCGCGTCCCGGCTCGCGCCCTTCAGCATGCTGGTGGCGGCGATGGCCCCGGGGTTGACGAGGGCGTTCATCTCGGGCCCGCCGAGCGCCTTCTGCGAGAACTCGATGGAGACGATGGAGTTGAAGCGCATGCCGGTGGCGTCGGTGCCGATCGTGTTCGCGATGGCGTCGGGACCCGAGTCCTGGATGACCTTCGCCATGGTGAAGACCTTGGAGATCGACTGGATGGAGACCTCGGACTTGACGTCGCCCGCGGTGTAGACCTTGCCGTCGGTCGTCACCAGAGCGATCCCGTAGATGTTCGAGTCGACCTTGGCCAGGGCCGGGATGTAGTCGGCGTTCTTGCCTTCCTCCAACGTCTGGTACTTCGCGTGGGCCGCGTCCAGCGCCGCCTGGATCTCGGCCGGGGTCTGCGCGTGGGCGACGGGCGCCGCCACCGCGAGCACGACTGTGGCCACGGCCAGGAGCCGCAGGCCCTCTGCCAACCGTCTTCGAACCGTTCATCACTTGCCTCCCAACGAGTAGCTGAAGTTGTACTTGGCCGAGAACTGGATCCGGACGTCGTCCGAGCTGAAGCCGTCGCGGAAGTTCTCACGCTTGCCCCACTGGACCTCGGGGCCCAGGAAGAGGCCCGGGGTCGGGTGATAGAGGATGTTCGCCAGGGCGTACTGCCCCTTCTTGAAGGAGTCGGCGTTCATCGCGTCGGTGTTGTCGATGTCCAGGTACGAGTAGCCGACGGTGCTCGTCCACCGCTCGTTCCAGTTGAGGTCCAGGAAGGCCACGATTCCCAGGAGGGGCAGGGGCTTGCCCCGGAGGGGACGTGACCGGGTTCTGGAAGTCGTCCTCGACCCCGATGTCGACCGTGGCGTCGTTCATGTAGTTCTCGATGCCCTCGCCGAAGACGAGCTGCAGCCGCGCCACGTGCTTCTGCAGCTTGATGTTGGAGCTGAGGTTGATCCCCCAGCCCGTCGCCTTGCCGCCGAGGTCGAACTGGTCGTCGTCTGCAGGTCGTCCCACTCGATCCGGCGCACGATGCCCGCCACCTGCACGTGGCCCCAGTCCTCCGCGTAGCGGAAGTGGGCCGAGACGTCCGGCAGGGGGAAGCGAGCCTGGATGCCCTGCAGCGGGATGGCCTCGTCGTAGCGTCCCCGGTCGCCGCTCGCTCCCGGCCGCTCCAGGGCGACCATGAAGTTCGAGTCCGCCGTCCTGCCACGGCGTCCAGCGGAACTGGACGTTGCGGAAGAACACCATGCCGTTCGGACCCCAGTACTCGATCGAGTTGGGGAAGACGTCCGGGTCCATGAACGGGCTCCAGGTCTGCCCCGCCCCGATCTGCCCGAGCTCGCCCCAGGCGTGGCGCAGGCGGAAGGTCGTCTGCCCGGCGTCGGCGCCCACCCCGAACAGCTCGAACTCGAAGATCGTCTTGAGCTCGCCCAGCTTCGTGGGCGCGTAGCCCTTCACCCCGAGGCGGCTCTGGCGCACGCCGGCGAAGTAGCGGCCGTCCTCGCCGTACTCGTTCTCGTAGGCCGGCAGCTTGGTGGGCCGCACCACGTCGAACCAGTTCGGGTCGTTCTGGCCCGACTGGTACCCCATGTCGAGCATGGCCGCGCCGTAGATGTCCATCCGGGGTCCGGGCTCGGCCGGGGCGGTCGTGTCCTGTGCCGTGGCGGCCGGCGTCGGGGTCGGCATCGGCTCCGGCCCCACCGCGTCCTCCCCGGCTCGCGCCAGGGCCGGCGTCGCCAGCGCCAGCGACGCCACGATCAGCCAGCCGGCGCCACGGCGCCGGCCGCTGGTGTTCCTCGTTCTCTTCACCGCATCCTCCTTGTTCTCGTGTCGACTCCCGGCGGCGCCGGCAGCCTCCTCCTTGCGTCCCTTGCGATCAGTTCCCATTGGCCTGCTCCCACGCCCGCACGCGGCGCCGCGCCTCGTCGAAGAGGCGCTCGTAGTTGCCCTTGCGCAGCTTCTCGCTGGCCTCGGGCGTCAGCTTCGCGAACAGCGGCGCGTACATGTCGTAGACCTTCAGGTAGGACGCCTGCTCCTTCGGCGCGACCTCGTCGGTCCCGAACAGGAAGCGGTCCGGGTAGCGGTTGATGACGTCGGCGGTCCTCTGCGTGGCCTCCGGCGTCGCGGTGGCGTACTTGGCGACCTCGTCCCACGAGATGTCCATGTAGACGTGCCGCAGGGCCGGATCGGTGCACACCTTCTCGACGATCGCGGCCTGCTCCTTGAGGGGGCGGACGATCCGGCCGAGGCCGAGGTGCGCCCAGATGATCGTGGTCTTCGGGTGCCGCACGAACAGCTCCTTCATCTGGGCGAGCATGTAGGGCTCCTGGCCCGGCTTCGGGAAGGGCATGTCGATGTCGTTGTGGAGGAGGACGACGAGACCCGCCTCACCGGCGAAATCGAGGATCCGGTCGAGCGCCGGGTCCGTCAGGCTGGCGACGTCGCCCGCCACCTTGGCCGACACGAACTCCTTGTGGATGGTGAACTCCCCGATCCCGGAGAAGACCCCGGGGAACGTCTGAAGCACCCGCTTGATGTGGTCGGCCGCGTACATGTCGGCGGGGTTGAAGCCCGGTGATCATGGGGTCGAAGCCGCGCCTGCTCCTCCTTCGTCAGGGAGCGGTACGCCATCGCGATGAAGGCGTCGGTGAACGAGTAGTAGTAGAGGGGCGCGTCCGTCTGCAGGTAGTAGGTCGGCGCGAAGTCGCCGGTGTTCTCGTACGACCAGGTCTGCTGCAGGGGGATGCCGAACAGCGTCGACCGGCCGACCTTCGTCCCCATGATCTTCAGGAACTCGTGGATGTCCGTGCCCTGCTGGACGTAGTTC
>CAVOYO010000008.1:0-120067 GCA_963700695.1 uncultured Acidobacteriota bacterium
TTCATCTTACACTGGAAAGGTGTCAGAAAATGTCATAAATAGATCGAAAATTTGTTCTAATCTTGACGCATAGTGGCGAGATTGGGCACTGGCTCAGCAAGCGAAAACGGCGGACCGAGACTGATTTCCCCATCTGCCACTTGGGGTTGATGACTTGAGGCATCGGCAGCACCATTGACTTTCCGGTCAACAGGGGCTATACTGTTTCCTGGAGGGAATCATGAGCACAGATTCCGGCGAGAAACCCGCCGCCTCTATATGGTTCAGACTGATTGGCCGCTGGCGACCTCCTCTGGATCACCGTGGCCATCGGCCTCTTGCTCATCCTGGCCCCGCTGGTAGCGGCCTACCTGGATGGCCTTCTGGACGATCTGCTCAGCCAGGGGCATTGGCGCTTGATGT
Source organism: uncultured Acidobacteriota bacterium (assembly GCA_963700695.1). Lineage (GTDB taxonomy): Bacteria > Acidobacteriota > Vicinamibacteria > Fen-336 > Fen-336 > JAJDNS01. The sequence continues at coordinate 403 of CAVOYO010000008.1, forward strand.
TGGGTCCTGGCGTGGTGATCGCCTACATCCTGATCGTGGCCCCGTTCGTGGAGCAGGCGGAAGCTGGTGTCATTGAGGCGTTCCGGCCATTGGTCCTGATAGACGATGATGGCTTTGACCGTCTGGTCGTCGAGGCCTCCCGCATCAATCCCATCGGTGAGGGGATCGCCTTTGGCCTGGGCGCCGTCCTAGGTGTCTGGATAGGGCAGTCGTGGGTTCTTGGCTCCGACGCTTTCTGGCTAAAACTGGTCGTGATTCCATCAGTCGGCCTCATGTTTGGCCTGTTGGTGTGGACGATCTACGTGTGCACTGGCCGGCACCCGGCTCAATGCCGAGCTCCACCGCCAACCGCTTCGCGTCGACATCTTTGATACAAGACCCTTCTGGCCCGTTGGCCGTCAGAGTCTCATCATCGCCCTCGTATTCGTCGGCGGCATCGTGTTGGGCATGCTGTCCAGCCTCGTAGAGGAAAGCATGCTGGACTGGCGGAACTGGCTACTCTATTCCCTACTGGCGCTGGTGGCGGTACTCATCTTCTTTCTCAATATGCGGCCTACGCATCGCGTGCTGGCGGCCGAGAAGAAAAAAGAGCTAGAAGCGGTCCAGGAGCGCATATTGCTGGCCTGCCGGGCCTTGATGGTGCGTTTCGACACTGAGGAGCGCACCGGCACGCTGGGCGCCGAGATCAACGCCCTGGTCGCCTACGAGAAGCGCATCCAGGAAACGAGCACCTGGCCCTACGACACGGCCATGCTGCGCACCCTCTTCTTCTCCGTGATCTTTCCCGCCATTGCCGCCCTGGCGCGGATCGTCGGTGAGTTTCTGGTCGGCTGAATCCGCGCTGTCCATTTCCACCTCTATGACAGTTGACATCTCCTATTCTTTCCTGTATAATTGTCTATATCCCTTGTCTAGAAAGGAGGGTGTCAGATGCTGGTTTCAATTACCGAAGTACATAACCGCCTCTCGTACTGGTTGAAAAAAGTGCCCGAGCGACCTGTGACCATCACACGCCGGGGCAAGCCTATTGGCGTTCTTGTGTCTCCTGAAGAATACGAACGCCTGCGCCAGGTGCAAGCTTACCTGGAGATGCTCCGGCTTTCCCGTTCATTCCAGGACAGCGACGTGATCGCTGATGAGCTGTTCCAGGCATCAAGAGAGGAACTGGAGTCACGTCAATGATTGTCGATGCTAGTGTCATTCTGAGTGCCTTCTTTCCCGATGAGGATCAGGCGCAAGCCCAGTCATTGATCCGCGAGCATGTCATGGGGCGTGTGCCGTTGGTTGCGCCCACCCTGCTCCTCTACGAAGTGACCAATGCCGTGGTCCAGGCACGGCGGCGGGGGCGCATCAGCGACGAGCAAGCAGGGAAGATCCTAACCTCGTTTGAAGGCCTGGGGATCGACTTGAGGCCGGTGACCTGGCAGCAGGTGCTCCCTTTGGCCCTACGCTTCGATCGTTCTGCGTATGACGCAGCCTACCTGGCTCTGGCTGAGACGAGCGAGCAGCCTCTGATCACCGGTGATCGCCGGCTGTACAATGCTGTTCACGAGCACCTGGACTGGGTGCAATGGATGGGAGATTATCCGCAGAACTGAGCGGGTCAGGTCCCCTGCCCCCGCTCTGCCCTCGATCCCATGATCCTCTCCTGAACGCTCGGTCTCGGCAGCGAGTTATTTCAACTGACAAGAGGAGAGGGAGGGAAAGATGTCTGCCCGTATCAGAGCAATCACTCTGGCCCTGCTCGTATCGTTTTTGGTCACCGGCTGCGGAGCAATCGAACCTACCGCCACGCCGATACCCCCCACGGATACACCGCTTCCGCCTACGGCGACCCTGGTTCCGCCAACATCGACGGCACGACCGTCTGACACGGCCCTTCCGCCTACGGCGACGGCAGTTCCGCCGACCGCAGACACCCCAACACCCACAGAGGCGCTAGAACCGCTGGACAGTTTGCTATCGCTCATTTCCCAAGAACGCCTTTTTGCCTCTCTGGAAGAATTGACGACCATTCAACCCTATTCCGGTTGGCGCAACTCGGCTACAGAAGGAGAAGCCGAGGCGCTGGATTACGTGGCCGATACCCTGGACGACCTGGCCTATCTGCAAACCCTGGGGCTGGAACTGGAGCGTTCGAGTTTTCACGTCTTCCTGGCTACGGAACTGTGGGACACCCGGCTATACCTGACCACACAGGGGCAAGAGACAGAAGTGCCCGCCGATGCCCCGCGAGGTCACCGGCACGATGTTGCCCAGGCCCTCCGTTTCGACTCGGATGGTGTGCTCAACGATTCGGAACGAAACCCGGTCGAGGTCCAAGGGGACGTTGTGCTGATCCGTTCGGCCGGCGAAATCGACGCTCTGCAAGAGAGCGACCTCCAGGGCAAGATTGTCTTTCTGGACTATGCAGCTCGCATAGACCCGGCGACAAGCGCCGCTGGAGAGGGCACACAAATCGTCAGCCAACCTCATAGAAAAGGAGGCAGCCGGCCTGGTGCTGGTGACGCAATTCTCCGACGGTGCCCGGGGAGAGTTATGGCCGCCTCGTGGGGGATGGCACCGCCCTCGAACGAGTAACGACAGAGGCGGCGCCCCCGACTCTGTACGTGCGCTTGGAAGACCTGGCCCCGGCAGGCATTTCCGATTGGCAGGATCTGGCCCAAATCGAGGCGGCGCGCCTGGTGTGGGATACCGATGTTTTCTCGCCGGGCACCTCAGGCAATCTGGTCGCTCGCATCCCCGGTGCCGACTCTTCGCAAGCGATCATTCTCGGGGCACACATCGACAGCCCCAATTCGCCGGGGGCCATTGACAACGGCATCAATTCGGTTGCCCTGTTGGAGGTGGCCCGCATTCTGAACGAGGCCCAAATCCAACCCGAGATCGACCTCTACCTGGTCTGGTTTGGCAGCGAGGAACTGTGGCTGTACGGTTCTCAACATTTCGTCAATACCCACCAGGAATTGCTCGATCGGACGGTCGCCGCCTTTGTGATGGATGGGATCATCGGGCCCTTGCCGAGTGCCTACCTGGAACTGTCCGAGTGGTCCCACAGCCGTTTTGGCGACGTTCAGCTGACCCTTCTCCCGCTATCTGGCTCGAAAAGGCGGCGGTGCACAGACATTCCCATTGACCAGGTCACGGAACTGCAAGGCATCGGTGCCGATGAAGGGGTCTTTAACGGATTCGTGCCCACGACCGGCTTTGCCTTTGGCAGCGAAAAGGGTGGCTATGCACACAGCCCCTACGACACCGTGCAGGTCGTGGCGGAACAGGGAGCGCTGCTGGAACAGGTCACTTCTATGGCCCTGCTCGCCGCCCTGGAAACCGGACGGGATCGGCCCGAACTGCGCGTCACCCCCGAGCCGGAGCGCCGCGCCCTGATCGTAGCCAGCCATACCGAGGTCGTGCACATGACGCCCACCACACTCGTCGACCTGGATCGAGCCCTGGCCTGGGAAGGCTTTGACGTGGACGTGATTCCCTATGGTCAGGCTGTGACCCCTGACGAGCTGGCGGACGCCGACTTGGTGGTGGTGCTGCCGGTGATAGACTATCCCGGTCCCGGCGGCGATCTAACCCTGTATGATGAGGCCTGGAGCGATCAAGAGATCGAAGCGCTGCTGACGTACGTGGAGCAAGGGGGGCTGCTGGTGCTGACCAACAGCGCCCATCGCCTCCAGCTCTTTGGGTTGGCCTTTGATGAGAACGAAGACTGGCAAGATATGAACGCCCTCTCGGAGGTTTTTGGCGTTGTCTTTGAAAACGGTACCCTGTCCTCGTCCAGTGCCCGGACCGAGGGACAGCACCCCTTGATCGAGAATCAAGCGAGCCTGGCCTTGATCCAGAACAACGGCGTCCCTTTTACCATGCAAGCCGGCGAGACACTGGCCCAGGTCAACGGCCGGCCGGCGGTCGGGCTTGGTCGAGTACGGCGAGGCTGGTAGATGTGCGCCCAGATCGAGGGTCGGGGCCTCGATGCGATGCGGGACCGGATGTTGCGCACCGGACACGCCCGCTTCGCGAGGGCCGCCGTCGAGCAGGACAGCCTGCTCCTCGTCGCCCGTCGCTACGAGGACCTGATCGAGATCAGGGCTATACCCCGCTATCCGCACGTGACGAAGCCCCCGGGGCAGCTGCTCGTCTACATGTTGACGCACCGGCTTGCACGGGCGGTTCCGTGGATCGAGGACGACGAGCTGCAGAAGACGGCGACGTTTGCGGCCTATGCCTGGCCGTTGCTCTCGTATCTCTGCCTGGTTCCGCTGTACCTGCTGTCACGGCTGTGTATCAAGGGAAGAAAGGCGTACGTTCCACTGCTTCTGTACCTCAGCATCCCCAGCGTGACCCTGATCACGCTCCATCTGGATCAGTGGCTCTATCCACTGCTCTTCATTACTCCCGTCAGCCTGTTTGTGTATGGATTGCGCTCGGGTCGTCCGTGGCTCTTCTTCGCCGCCGGGGTCCTGACCGCGTGTGCCGCCTTCATCTCGTTCTCGCTCGTCGTGCTGCTCCCGTTCCTGGCCCTGATGCTTCTGCTGAAGGTCGCCGGAGATCTGTCGTCTTCGAGCGCGCGTCCCCACAACACCAGGTGCGTGCTGTGGGATGCGGGGCTGAAGGGGGGCCTCTATCTTGCCGGCATCGTCCTGGTCGAGGTCGTGCTCACCCGCCTGCTCTACTACGATGTCGTCGAAAGCTTTCGTCTCTCGATGTCCGCCCACCAGACCTGGAAGATCGAACGATGGACAACATGGGTTGCGCTGCAGGTGGGCACCGTCGACCTGCTCGAGTTCGCGCTCTGGTCCGGATGGGCGCTGTCGCTGCTGGCTCTAGCGTATTCAGCGAGGTCGTGTCGTCGGATCAGGCACCGGGGCGATCCCTGTGTCATGACAGCTGTGGCCTTCACCGTGCTCGTCCTGTCGCTGGCCTTCTTCGGCAAGACGGTGGGCGAGACGGGTCGGTTGTGGATCTTCCTCACTCCCCTCGTGGCACTCCTGGCGGGCAAGGAGTTGACGCTGCTGTGCCGGAGGAGGATCTGGCTCGGTACGGCGACGGTCATCGTGTTGCAGATCCTTGCGGTGTTCGCGATCAAGATGTGGCAGGACTTCGCGTGATCGCGGCCGTGTTGCACAGCCCGGGCCTGAGCCGGAGGACCTCAGGCGCCGCTAGGGCAGCGGCGGCTGCTGGTCGGCCGGGATCGGTGACTGGTACGGCCGCCCGCCCGAGCGCTCGAGGAAGTCGGCCTTGGCGGCCGCCAGCAGCTCGGGGTCGGTCATCAGATCGACGCCGGTCAGCGCGATGACCTTGGAGGCCACGATCGCCCCCTTGAGCCCGGCGGTCGTGCCGTGGCAGGCCGTCGCGGCCCAGCTGTGCCAGGGGATGTCGGCGGCGGCGGTGGTCACCCGAAAGCCGATCTCGGGCACGATGTAGCTCACCTCGCAGACGTCGGTCGAGCCTCCCTCGACCGGCTGGATCTCGTCCGCAAGGGGCAAGACGTCGCCGACGTAGCCCTTCTCCTCGACCTCGAGGTAGCGCTGCAGACGGCGGGCGAAGTCCTGCTCTTCCTCGGTGTACTCGGGACGTCCCACGAGCTCGAGGTTGGCCTGCACGGCCTCCTGCAGCGGCCGGTTCATCAGGCACTCGTGGACGCCGGTGATGAGGGTCACCTTGTGGGTGGTCTCGGTGGCCAGGGCGGCCCCTTCGGCGATCTTGAGGATCCGGTCGTAGTAGCCCTGCACGGTCTCCCGGTTCACGTCGCGGACGTAGTACCAGACCTTCGCGTACTCCGGCACGACGTTGGGGGCGTCGCCGCCGGCGGGGATCACGTAGTGGATGCGGGCGGTGGGCTCGACGTGCTCCCGCATGAGGTTGACGCCGTAGTTCATGAGCTCGACCGCGTCCAGGGCGCTCCGGCCGTTCCAGGGATCGAGGGCTCCGTGGGCCGCCTGACCGAAGTACTCGACGGTGAAGCTGTTCATGGCCCGCCCCGGCTGGTTGCGGGTGCCGGTCTCGGTGCCGGGGTGCCAGTCGATGGCGGCGTCGAGGTCGTCGAAGAGCCCGTCGCGCGCCATGTAGACCTTCCCCACCACCGTCTCCTCGGCCGGGGTCCCGTACAGGCGGACCGTTCCCGGGAGGCCCAGCTTCTCCAGGGCCCGCTTCACCGCGATGGCCCCGGTCACCGAGGCGGCGCCGAACAGGTTGTGGCCGCACCCCTGGCCGGCGGTGACGCCGTCTTCGCGCGGCGAGCGCTCGGGGACGGCGGCGTTCCCCACCCCGGGAAGGGCGTCGTACTCGGCCAGGACGCCGACGATGGGTCGACCCTCACCCCAGGTGGCCACGAAGGCGGTCGGCATGCCGGCCACGCCCGATTCGACGGAGAAGCCCTCGGCGGCCAGGACCTCGGAGAGACGCTCCGCCGACCGCTCCTCCTTGAGCGCCGTCTCCGACAGCGTCCACAGGTCGCGGGCGATCTCGCCGGTGAGATCCTCCAGCTGCACGGCCGCTTCGAGCGCGGCCTTCCGGGCCGGGCTCGCGTCGCGCGCCAAGCACCGGGGTGGCCAGGAGGGCGCCGGCAACGAAGACGATGACGGTTCCGGGCATGGGATCTTCCTTTCTCAGTCGGGACGGCGCTCGGCGTCGCCCTGCGGCGTGATGCGGCGCCACACCGCACCCTGCTGGCTCTCGTACACGACCGCGTCGTCCTGCTCGAAGCGAAACGCGTACTTCACGTACACGGTCCCGTGGATGCGCCGCACCTGCGTCGCGCGGCACTCGAGAAGGAGCGGCGCCCCGATGGTGGCCAGGCGGCCGTAGCGGGCCTCGTGGATGTTCGTGCCGAAGCCGATCCAGCCGTCGGCGTGGCGCATGCCGAGCACGTAGTAGCCGTGCGCGAAGCCCAGCATGCCCGTGAGGTGAATCATCAGGGCGCCCGAGACGTGGCGCGGGTGCCGCTCGGGGTGGACGCGCTGCAGCTCCGTGAGGGGCAGGTGGTCGTGGGTCGGCATGCGCGCAACGAGGCGCCCGCCGTCGCGGTCGAGCTCGACGATGTCGTCGAACAGGATCGCCTCGGCCGCGTAGGGGCAGTCGGCGACGAAGTCGGGGTCCAGCACGACCCGAGTGTATATCCCAGGGCGGGGTGAGCGTCGTCACGCGCCGCCCGCGCATGGGACAAACGGCTCAGGCCCCCCGGGAGGGCTTCTCGTAGACTGGACCTGTCGCGCGAGGGGGCCGAGATGGTCATCCGACGTCTGCCCGCCGAGCTGGCCGATGTGGTGCGGCGCACCGCCCACTATCCTCACGGCCTGGGGTTCCTGCATCAGGGCTGGGTCGACAGCGTGGCGGTGACGCTCGGGGTGCACCCCTTCGCGATCGACGCGGTGCGCGCCTACCTCGAGACCCCGCACGGTCGCGCGGAGCTGATCGAGGCGGTGCGCCGGGAGCGCGACCGCCGGCTGGCCCGGCCGCTGCCGCACACGCCGAATCAAAGGACCCGGCACGACTGTGAGGAACGCGCCCGGGCGCTGATCGAGGCGGCCCGCGAGGACCCACGGGGGCTGAGCTTCCTCACCGACGGCCGCCCCGAGGAGGTGGCCGAGGCGTTCCACGTCCACCCGTACCTCGTCTTCCGGGCGCGCGGAATCGTGGAGCGCAAGGGTGCGTTCGAGGAGCACGACGCGGTCGTTGCACGGGACTAGGGCCCGGGGCCGGCTCACCCGGGAGGAGGATCGATGGAGGTCGGAATCGCCGGATACGGCGCCTACGTTCCCCGCCACCGGATCAAGGTCGAGGAGATCGCGCGCGTGTGGGGGACCGATGCCCCGTCCTACAAAAAGGGCCTGCGGCTGCAGGAGAAGTCCGTGCCCTCTCCCGACCAGGACACCATCACGATGTCCGTCGAGGCCGCGCGCCATGCCCTCGCACGGGCCGGGACCGACGCGGTGCGCCTGGGCGCGGTGTACGTCGGCTCGGAGTCGCACCCGTACGCGGTGAAGCCGAGCGGGACGGTCGTCGCGGAGGCGGTCGGGGCGACGCCCGAGGTGCACTGCGCCGACTTCGAGTTCGCGTGCAAGGCGGGGTCGGAGGGGATGTTCGTCGGCCTCTCGCTCGTCCGCTCGGGCGACGTCGAGACCGCGCTGGCGATCGGGGCCGACACCTCGCAGGGCGCTCCCGGGGACGCGCTCGAGTACTCGGCCTCGGCGGGGGCGGCCGCGTTCGTCCTCGCTCGCGAGAAGCTCGTCGCGGTTTGTGAGCACACCTACGCGTACATGACCGACACCCCGGACTTCTGGCGGCGCGAGTACCAGCACTACCCGCGCCACGCCGGGCGCTTCACCGGCGAGCCCGCCTACTTCAAGCACGTCCTCTCCTGCGCCCGCGGGATCATGGAGAGAAGCGGCACCACCCCCGAGGACTTCCGGTGGGCCGTCTTCCACCAGCCGAACGGGAAGTTCCCGCTGCGCGCCGCGAAGGAGCTGGGGTTCCCGAAGGAGAAGGTCGACCAGGGGCTCCTGTGCCCGGTGATCGGAAACACCTACTCCGGCTCCTCGCCGATGGGGCTCACCGCGATCCTCGACGTCGCCGCGCCCGGCGACCGCATCCTGATGGTGAGCTACGGGTCCGGGGCGGGCAGCGACGGGTTCATCTGGCGTGTCGAGGAGCGGATCCGCGAGGTGCAGGACCTCGCCCCGAAGACCCGCGACCAGATCGAGGACCACCCCCTCTACCTCGACTACGGGACCTACGCGAAGTTCCGCGGCAAGATCCTCCGCGCCACGGAATAGGAGCGACCGCCATGCGCGATGTGGCCGTGATCGGAGTCGGCATGAACCGCTGGGGCGAGCTGTGGGAGAAGTCGCTCCGGGACATCTGGACCGAGGCCGCCCTCGAGGCGGTGGACGACGCGGGCGTCGATCGCGTCGACGCCATGTACGTCGGGTGCATGAGCGGCGGCCTCTTCGTGGGCCAGGAGCACCTGGGGGCGCTCCTCGCCGACCAGCTCGGGATGGGCCCGATCCCGGGCACGCGCGTCGAGTCGGCGTGCGCCTCGGGCGGCCTCGCCTTCCGCCAGGCGTGGATGGACGTGGCCTCGGGGCTCCACGACGTCGTCCTCGCCACCGGCGTCGAGAAGATGACGGACGTGGACGGCGGCGCCGCCACCGACGCCCTCGCCACCGCCGCCGACCAGGAGTGGGAGAGCTACCAGGGGGTCACCTTCCCCGGCCTCTACGGGATGATGGCGCACGCGCACATGCACCAGCACCGGACGTCCCGACGCCAGCTCTCGGCGGTGGCGGTCAAGAACCACCGCCACGGGTCGCTCAACCCTCTGGCCCAGTTCCCTCAGCCGGTGACCGCCGAGCAGGTCGAGGAGTCCGTGCTCGTGGCCGACCCGCTCCGGATCCTGGACTGCTCCCCCATCACCGACGGCGCGGCGGCGGTGGTCCTCGTGCCGCTGGAGGGCGTCCGCTCTCTGACCGAGCAGCCGCCGGTCCGGGTCGTGGCCTCGGCTCACGCCACCGACTCCATCGCCCTCCACGAGCGCGACGATCTGGCCTGGCTCGCCTCCACCGAGCGCGCGGCCCGGCTCGCCTACCAGCAGGCCGGGATCGAGCCCGGCGACCTCTCCTTCTGCGAGGTCCACGACTGCTTCACGATCGCCGAGATCATGGTGATCGAGGCGCTGGGCATCGCGCCGCGCGGCTGCGGCGGCTCGGGAGCGGAGTCGGGCATGACCGCGCTCGGCGGGAAGCTGCCCGTCAACCCCTCGGGCGGGCTGAAGTCGAAGGGTCACCCGGTGGGGGCGACCGGGGTCGCGCAGGTGCGGGAGGCCGTCCTCCAGCTCCGCGGCCAGGCCGGCAAGCGGCAGGTGGAGAACGCCCACCGGGGCCTGACCCAGAACATGGGCGGCACCGGGGCGAGCACGGTCGTGCACGTCTTCGAGCGAGCATAGCGGAGGGATCATGATCGGCTCGGCACGCTACTGGCGCGAGACACCCCAGCGGTACCGGTACGAGGCCGCGCGCTGCTCGGGATGCGGCCAGGTCTTCTTTCCCCCGCGCACCGTGTGCCGCCGCTGCCGGGGGCGGGAGTTCGAGAGGACGACGCTCGCCGGAGACGGCACAGTCGAGACGTTCACCGATCATCCGGGTGGCCCCGAGCGGGTTCGTCGACCAGGCGCCGTACGCGGTGGGCATCGTGTCGCTGCCCGGAGGCGTCAAGGTGACGGCGCAGATCGTCGACTGCGACCCCGACGAGCTGGCGATCGGCGACCGGGTGCGGCTCGAGTTCCGGCGGGTCCGGCAGGACGGCGAGGCCGGCATCCTCTGCTACGGCTACAAGTTCGTGCCGGTCCGGCACTGAGGCCCTGACCCTGTACCCGGATCGGTCACTGTCTGCCGGAGGGTGACCGCTTTCCGGTCGCTTCGCGACGGGCGGCCGCCGCGCGAGGCAATCACTCCGAGCTCCCCGGCCGACCTCGCCTCTCCAGGCCAGGCTCGGAAAACACGCAAGGGCGCCGGGATGAGCTCCCTTCCCTTCTCAAGCACTGCAGGCGTGCAGTGCGCTGGATCACACCCTCCGCCGGGTCGGCCCCCCCGTTGCACTGGCAGGGGATGGCGGTGGCAGGCGCCGCCGGGAGGGTACGGAGATGCGGAGCCGAGTGGGGTGGGCCACCGTGATCGCCGTCGCCCTGGCGACCAGCGGGTTCGCGGGCGAGGCGCGGGCACGCAAACCGCGCCTGAAGCTCCGCGCCAACTACGGCGCGGCGATCGGGCCCGTCCCGGTCATGGCCGTGGCCGAGCTGGTGGGGGGAGAGAATCTCGAGGAGTTCTACTGCGTCGGCCTGAGGTGGGACTGGGGAGACGGGACGCGCAGCTACCAGGAGTCCGACTGCGACCCGTTCGAGTCGGGCATGGAGGTCGCTCGTTTCTTCTCGGCCCGCCACAGGTATGCCCAGTCCGGCGATTACGACGTCAGGGTGACCCTCATCCGCGCGGATCGGGAGGTCGCGGCCGCCCGGACCTTTGTCCGGATCCTCGGGCGCGTCGCCTCGAGCTCCTGGTAGTCCCGGAGAATCCCAGATTCCCCGCTGGCCGCATCGCGGGAGATCTGGGATAGCGACGTCAGGTCGCCCTCGCGAAGCGGAGACTACTCCTCGCTTGCGGCTCGCGCCTCGATCAGCTCCAAGGCCTCGGCCCGGTCGGCGACGGGGTCGAGGCGGCGAATCCGACAGCGGACCGCGCCCGCAGCCGGATAGTCGAATGAGATGAGGGTGGTTCCGTCTCCACACACGCGCGTCGCCGCATCCGCGATCATGACCCTCCTGGCCAACCTCAGTCCGTTGCACGGTTGATCCACCGTGAACAGCTGATGTTGGCTGGCGCTGACCCTGACGAAGAGATGCTCGTCGTCGAGCGGCCTGATCGCGTTGATCTCGCGCGTGTTGATGCAGTTCCGGCCCTGGCTCGCTTCCTTCGTGGCCGGTGCGCTGGCGCAGCCTCCGAGGATGATGGCCGCACCCGCCAGACCAAGGGTGGATACGCGAATGCACTTCATGGCGGCTCCTTCCCGAGCTCCATCGACAGCCCCCTACTCACTCTATGGCGCATCGCCGGCGAGGGTCAAACAGATTCCAGCCCCGGCCCTCGGCCCCGCGATATACTGCACGTGCGATGCGCCGGGCCCTTGCTGCCGAGACTGGCCGCCGGCATGCGTCTCGACCATGCGGTGGAGCCCAGGGTGGCGCTACGCCTCGAACACGGAGAAAGGTGATGAAGATGATGACGGAGCACCGCAGAATCGCATGGCTCCTGGTCCTGATCCTGGCCGTCCCGGGGCTGACCCTGGCCGCAAGGAAGGCAAGGCTCATCGGGAAGGTCCTCGACACCGAGGGCAAGCCGATCCCCGGAGTCACCGTGACCACCACGTCGCCGGACATCGCCGACTTCAACGAGGTCACGACGACCAACGAGAAGGGCCTCTTCAAGGTGGACTTCGAGGACATCGGCGTGGCGTACAAGTATCAGCTCGAGAAGTTCGGGTATCAGCCCCTCTTGATGGAGCAGAACTGGAACATCGAGGGCACGCAGCGTCTCGAGTTCACCATGAACCCGGGAGAGACGGGGGCGGTCGCGGGCCGGGCCCCGGCCTCGACGTCGACCCCGGCGATCGTGGCCTTCAACGAAGGGGTCCGCGCCTATGACGCCGCGGACTACCCGACGGCCCGGGCGAAGCTCGAAGAGGCGCTGGGGCACGACCCCGACCTGCGCCTGGCGTGGGACCTGCTGACCCTGACCCACATGGAGCAGAAGGACTTCGAGGCGGCGGTGGCGGCCGCGGAGAAGGCCATCGCCCTCGGCTCCACGGAGGCGTCGGTCCTACGGTCGCGGTGGGAGGCCTACCGCGAGCTCGGAGATGAGGCCAAGACCGCCGAGGCGGAGGAGGATCTCAAGAGAGTCGGCCGTCTGGCCGAGGAAGCGAAGGGGATCTACAACGAGGGGGTTGCCCTCACGAAGGCGGGCGACGACGACGGCGCCCTCATGAAGTTCCGGGAGGCTCTCGATCTCGACCCGAGCCTTCAGGTGGCGCAGCTCGGGCTCGCCACCGCCGCCCTCAAGTTGGGTCGCCCTGAAGAGGCGGCGAGCGCCGCCGAGGCCATCCTGGATGTGAATCCCGAGTACGAGCCGGCACTCCGGATCCGGTACAACGCCGCCCTGGAGCTCAGGGATGAGGCGATTGTCGTGGACTCGCTGGTGGGCCTGGCGACCGTCGATCCCGTGACGGCAATCGACGGCCTTCTCAAGCTGGCCCAGGCGGCCTACGATTCCGACGACACCGTCAGGGCCAAGACGAGATTCGGCAAGGTCCTCGAGATCGATCCGAACTACCCGCAGCCCCACTTCTTCCTCGGGCTCCTCCTGATGCGCGAGGGCGCCAACGAAGAAGCCAAGAGCCACCTCGAGCGCTTCCTTCAGCTGGCGCCGGACGATCCGGATGCCGCCACCGCCGAGGGAGCCCTCAAGTACCTGAAAGAGTCCTGAGGCCCGGCAGCGGCCTGCTCCCCGGAGCAGGCCGCTGCGGCGGCGACTCCTCGTACTGTCCCGTGACGCTGCACCCCAGAGATCCAACAGTTTGAACACTCCAAATCGCTCGTTTGGACCGGGTGGTCTTGCCAAACTCTAGATCTTTGGATTTCGGGTGCAAGATCTTGAAGAGCGCATCCGGGAGAGCCTCCTCGGGTTCGGAGACCTGGCCCACAAGCTATTGAAGATGTGGGGCTTCGGTCGTCGGCGTGCCCTTGCACTCCCTGGCCCGCTTCTTGCCACTCTCCCCGGCGCTGGGCGCTCAGTCACATGTGGAGTCACAGCGGGCGCCCTCGGAAATCGAGAAGGGACACTAGGGGGGCAATGGCATCCAGGATGACCCTGGGCGTGGCTTCGCGAGCCATGCAGCCGAGAACTGCAGGTCAGTGGTGCGGCTCGGCGATGTGCGCAGCATCCGGCAAACCCCGTGCCGGCTCCATTGGGGGCAATGCTCATGACAAATAGATGGTTCGCACGCCTGTTCCTCGTCTTGGGGCTGGCCGTGCCACTGATGCTCATCTCGGTGCCGCCGCTGGCGGCGCAAGACGATCCCGCCCAGACGGACGAAGCCGTCGCGCAGGCGGAAGAAGAGGGCGTGGTTCGGCTGGCCGACGAGGTCACCGTCACCGGCTCGCTGATTCCCCGCGGAGACCTCTCCTCACTGAGCCCGGTTGCGGTCGTTGACGTCGAGGAGGTCACCTACCAGGGGACGGGCCGTATCGAGGACCTGATCCAGAACCTGCCGCAGGCCTTCGCGGCGCAGAACGCCAGCATCTCCAACGGCGCGACGGGGACGGCGACGGTTCAGTTGCGCAACCTGGGCGCGCAGCGCACGCTGGGCCTGATCAACGGGCGCCGTATGGGGTCCGGCGACGCCACGCTCGCGACATCGGCGGGCGCCGACCTGAACTTCATCCCGACGGCTCTCGTGAAGCGGGTCGACGTTCTCACCGGAGGCGCCGGAGCGGCCTATGGCGCCGACGCCGTCGCCGGTGTCGTCAACTTCGTCCTGGACACGGAGTTCGAGGGCCTCCGGGGCGAGGTCAACTGGAACGGCTTCCAGCACAACAACAACAACGAGTTGGCGCAGCAGCTCAACAGGGATGCGGGCTACGACCCCCCCACCGGCAACGCCTTTGACAACGGGGGCTACAACTTCAACCTGGCCGTCGGCGGCAAGCTCAACGACGGCAAGGGCCACGCCTCCGCCTACGTCGACTACCGCGACATCAAGGCGATCTGGAAGGACTCGCGCGACTACACCAACTGCTCCGTCCAGAATCTCTCCGACACCGGCGCCCAGTGCAGCGGCTCGAGCACCACTCCAGACGGTCGCTTCTTCACGAACTTCGGCACCGGCGACTACGTCACGGACCCGGCCGCGGGCTTTACGAACACGTTCCGCCCCCGCGTGGGGACCGACACGTACAACTTCGGGCCCTTGAACTTCATGCAGCGCAACGACCGGAAGTGGAGCGGCGGCGCCTTCGCCCACTACACCGTGAACGAGCACTTCGAGCCCTACGCCGAGGTCATGGTGATGGACAACATCTCGGACGCCCAGATCGCGCCGACGGGCACCTTCTACGCCTCGGACCACATCAACTGCGACAACCCGATGATGAGCCCGCAGCAGCTCGCCTTGGTCTGCGGGACCCAGACGACGGGCGACGTTGACTTCTTCCCGGGCAAGCGGAACGTCGAGGGCGGCAACCGGAACGACCACCTGCAACACACCAGCTGGCGCCTGGTCGCCGGCGCTCGCGGCGACATCAGCCCGTCCTGGAGCTACGACGTCTACGGCATGAAGGCCTCGCTCAACGCCCCAGAGTACTACCAGAACGATATGTCGATCGCTCGCCTCCAGGACTCCCTGCTCGTCGTGGGCGACCGGAACGATCCGAGCACATGGCAGTGCCAGTCCGGCAACGCGGGCTGCGTTCCCTACAACCTCTTCACCAACCTGGGCAGCTATCAGCCCGTGGCAAACGTGGCGGATGGCATCACCCAGGAGGCGCTGGACTACATCGGCCTGGTGTACCTCTACAACTCCGGGACCAGCACGAACATGATCAACGGGGTCATCCGGGGCGACCTCGAGAGCGCCGGGATCCAGTTCCCCTCGGCGACGGAGGCGGTCCAGCTCGCGTTCGGTGGCGAGTATCGGAAGGAGTCCCTGTACTTCCAGCCCGACGAGGTGAACCAGGTCGGTGGGGCCACCGGCCAGGGCGGTGCAGCAGCCCGCCGTCGACGGATTCTACGACACGCGCGAGCTCTTCGCGGAGGTGCTGGTTCCGATCATCCAGGACACCCCCGGGTTCCAGGACCTGACGGTGGAGCTGGGCTACCGCTTCGCCAAGTACAAGCCCGAGGGGCAGGAAGCCAAGAACAACAACAGCTATAAGGCGTTGCTGTCCTGGGCGCCGGTCGAGGGCTTCCGGATCCGCGGGGGCATCAATCGCGCCGTCCGCGCGCCGAACGTGCAGGAGCTGTTCGTCCCGAATTCCCTCGGCCTCGGGGGCAGCGAGGACATCTGCTCGGGCCCCGTCCCCGACGCCACCTTTGAGGAGTGCGCCAGAACCGGCGTGACCGCGGCGCAGTACGGCAACATCGTGCCGAACCCGGCCGGCCAGTACAACAGCTACGACGGCGGGAACCCGGCACTGAACGTCGAGACGGCGGACACGCTCACCGTCGGCGTCGTGTGGACGCCGCGCTCGATCACCGGCCTGTCGCTCACGGTCGACTACTACGACATCCAGATCGCGGACACGATCTCCGCCTTTGCACCGGACGACACCATCCGGGCGTGCGCCGCGAACGGTGACCCCGCGCTCTGCGGCCTCATCCACCGCGACGTGCGCGGGACGCTGTGGCTCGTCGGCCAATACCCCGGCGGTGCCTACACCGTCAGCACCAACCAGAACATCGGCGACTTCAGGGCGCGCGGCTTCGACGTCAGCGCCGCCTACCCCTGGAACCTCGGCGACCACGGGTTCATCAACTTCTCGTTCGTCGGCTCCAACATGTTTGAGAACTCGATCGACAACCCGCTCATCAGCTACGACTGCGCCGGTTTCATGGGCGACCAGTGCGGCTATGGCCAGGGCCGGGGTGTCAATCCGAAGTGGCGCCATCGCATGCGGGCGACGTGGAACACCAACTTCAAGACGACGCTCACCCTGGGCTGGCGCCTGCTCGGCCCGGTCACGAACGACGACTTCAGCGACAATCCGCAGCTCAGGAACGAGGCGAACCACGTGGCTTTGATCGGCGCCGGCTCCGACAAGTTCCCGACGTACAACTGGTTCGACCTCAGCGCGACCTACGCGTTCCGGGACGGCCTCCGGCTGACGGGCGGCGTGAACAACATCATGGACAAGGAGCCTCCGCTGGGAGCGGGGCTGCAAGACATCGACTACGGACCGGGCTACTACGGCGCGTACGACTATCTCGGCCGCTCGATCTACGTGAGCCTGGAGTTCGCGTTCTAGTGTCCCAGCTCTAGTCGGGACAGAGACGGGTGAGAGGCGGTCCCCCCGGGGGCCGCCTCTTTTCTTGCCGTCCGCCTCCCCGGTCGCGCTCGCCGCCCCGTCCCCGGGATCGCAAAAAACCGCAGCGTGGTGAATACTGGGAGGGTGAGCCCCCGGGACGCCCGGTTTCTCCGGTGGGGCACGCGGGCGGCGATGCGGGGGCGGGCGGGCGGTCAGACCATGTGGGTGCGTGTCGTTGTCGTCCTTCTCGTGACGCCCGCACTGGGGTGTGCGAGCGCGCCGTGGAAACGCGACCGGGCGGCGGTCACGCGCGAGGAGTTGCTGGCCGGGGCCGCTCTCGACGCGGCGCAGGACTCCCCTACGCTCGTCGGCGAGGAGGAGGTGCTCGCGGTGAGCCCCGAGATGCAGGACTTCCTGGACGCGCACGTGGCCCGCGGGGCCAGTCGAACCCCGAGACTGCGACAGCTGGCCCGCGCGATCACCGACGAGGACACCTTCGGGTTGGAGTACGACGAGACGACCCGCACCGCCTCGGAGACGTTCGGGGTCCGGCGGGGCAACTGCCTGTCCTTCTCCAACATGTTCGTGGCCATGGCTCGCCAGGTGCGCCTGAACGTGTCCTTCCAGGAGGTGGACGTTCCGCCCGATTGGTCGTTCCGGGACGACGCGTTCATCCTGAACCGCCACGTCAACGTGCTCGTGGACCTGGGGAGGGAGGGCGAGCACGTCGTGGACTTCAACATGGATGATTTCCAGACCAGCTACGACCAGCGCCTGATCTCGGACGCGCGGGCGTTGGCCCACTACTACAACAACATGGCCGTCGAGCGCATGCAGGCGAGTGATACCGCATCGGCTCTTCTGTACTTCCGCCGGGCCACGGAAAAGGACCCTTCGTTCTCCCCCGCCTGGACCAACCTGGGCACGCTCTATGGGCGAGAAGGCCATCCCGCCCATGCCGAGGCCGCCTACCTGCAAGCCTTGAGAGCGGACGACGGGGACCTCGTGGCGATGAGCAACCTGGCCGCGTTCTACGAGCGGCGGGGCGATCGAGAGCGGGCGGCCAGGTACCGGAGGCAGGTCGACTCTCACCGCAGGCGCAACCCCTACTACCGTTACTACCTGGCCCGTGAGGCGTTCCTGGCCGAGGACTTCGACACCGCCATCGGCCATCTCGACTACGCCGTGCGCAAGAGGAAGAACGAGGATGACTTCTACTACCTGTTGGGCTTGAGCTACATGAAGAAGGGAGACGAGCGCAAGGCCCGGCGCTGGTTGTCCCGGGCGGAGGAGGTGGCGGCGACCGACGCCCTGAAGCGGCGGTACGCCGACAAGATCGACATCCTCCTGTCCGCACCGCCCGATGAGAGCCCCCCCCAGTAGTCGGAGCCTGTCAGCTCGCCCTGGCTGGCACCTCGATACCGGGGTTGCCGCGGCGGGTGTGGCGGGGCCCCGGTGGGGCTCTTGGGCCGTTTCCGTGGGAGTCATGCCGGTGAGGAGAGCCTCTGCGACAATCCCGTCTGCCATGAGAACAGCACGCGGCGGACCCCGTACCGTGTCCCCGCACCGCCGCTGGCTTCGAGCGGCCGGCGCGCTGGTCACACTCGCCACCGCCTTCCTCGCACCGGCTCCGATCGAGGCGCAAGGGACGCCGGAGCGACATGCCACGTCGCACGTCTGGCTGGACAGCGCCGGCGAGCCCCTTCCGTTCCAGACGCATGGAGAGATACTCGAGTATCTGCGCAGCGCCGAGGTCGTCGATCGACGCCCGATCGGTCGGGGAGTCTCCGGTGCGGAACGACTCCTCATGGACCGCGACGGGGTACGAGCCCACGCCGCTTTCCGCACCGTTGACGAGACGCGCCGCGGGCCGTTCGAGGGCCTCCCGAGATCCTACCGTCGGATCCGAGACGCGGCCATCCTCGAGTGCGCCGCCTACGAGCTCAGCCAGGCCCTGGGACTCGGCCGTGTGCCCCCAACGGTGTGGAGGAAGATCGACGGCACCACCGGCTCGGTGCAGATCTGGCTCGAGGGGGCCATGACCCAGGACGGGTTCCTGGAGCAGGTCGTCGACCCGCCTGACATCGCACGATGGAATCTCCAGAAGCGCCGTCTGTTCGTCTTCGACGCCCTCATCGCGAACGTCGACCGCAACCAGGGCAACATCCTGGTCGGTCGTGAGGGGACGCTGTGGTTCATCGACCACACGCGCACCTTCGCCCAGTCCAGGGAGCTGCCGGACCCGGCGAAGGTCACACGCTGCAGCCGAGACCTGTGGCTCGCACTGCGCAACCTGGACGAAGCGTCCGTGCAGCAGCGCCTCGAGCCTTTCCTGAGGAAAGGAGAGCTCCGAGCGCTGTTCAGAAGGCGCACCGAGCTCGTGAAGCACATCGAAGGGCTCATCGCCGCCGACGGAGAAGCGGCGGTGCTGTTCGAGATCGACCCTCCCGCCGCCCAGACCGGCGACACACCGCGCGACCGCGACTCCCCATCGACACGCCGGTAGGGAATGGCCGCCCGGTGAGGCGCTGGGCTATCGGTCGATCGGGCAGGGGTCGACGAACGGGCGCGGGGGCTCGGGCTCGCGGGAGAGGCCGAACCAGGGGTACACCTCGTGCGCGCGGAGCGTCTCGGGCAGGCGATCGACGTTGGAGGCGACGAAGCCGAGGGTGGAGGTGGCCCGAGCGCTGCCGTGGGTCCCCTTCATGTCGACCAGCGCCTCGAAGAGCGCGCTCCCGTAGTGCCAGCCGTCCTTCAGGCTGACGAACACGCTGGCCGGGTGGGCGACGTGGTTGCGCGCCGCCTCTTCGACGCGGCGGCGAAGGTCCGGGTACTCGTCGGCAGGCCGGTCCAGCGGGTCGGGACGGCCGTCGGCAGAGACCGCCCCGATGCCGTCCCCCTCGCGCCAGAACGCGAAGTCGACTCCCTCGCCCTGGACGACGGCGCGGGCGACGGCCTCCTCCTCGCCGCAGCGGGTGTAGAGCTGGATCGAGCCCACGAGGCCGTACACCGGCGCCACCACGTCGCCGGGCCGATCGATGTGCTTTCGCACCCGGAAGCCGGCCGCCTTGAGCGCTTTCTTCAGGTCCATTCGCCGGCTCGGCAACGCCGAGGTCCCGTGGTCGGAGAAGAGAACGACGCGGCGACTCGCGCCCCCGGCGGCGAGGAACCCCCTCAGGACGCGATCCACGATACGGAGATACTCCTCGAGCCCGGCCCAGCCCCGGACGTGGCCGAGGGCGTCGGTCCCTCCGAAATAGAGGACCAGCTCCTTCTCGTCGCTCGTGTGGAGGATCTCCTGGATCTGTCGCAGCTCGGCCTTGGAGATGGTGCCGGGGAAGTAGTAGATGCCCACACCCCAGAGGTGCGGAGGCTCCCACGCGAAGACGTCGTGGAACGGGGCCACGTTCTTGAAGCGGTTGAAGAGGCGGTCGCCCACGCCGCCGCCGGTGCGGTTCTCGACCGGGTCGTAGTACCGGTCCTCGTACCCGAGGACGGGAGCCGTCTTCAGGATCGCGGTGTACCCGACGTTGGTGAGCGACGGGAAGGGCGCAATCATGCGCGCGGCCGGGAAGAAGCTGCTGAAGAGGCCCTCCTTCTGCAGCTTCGCGAAGACGTCGTAGGGCACCGCGTCGATCGCGATCACCACCGTGCGCTCGGGATCCGAGCCCGGGGCGGCCGCGTCGACGACGCCGACCACCCGGCCGTCCTGGTCGATGCTGTGGATGCGGTCGATGCGCCCGTCGTTGTCCAGGTCGGTCTCGCGCAGGTTGGGCGTCGGCCGGATCCCCGTCCGGCAGCCCGCGAGCAGAAGAAGGACCGGAAGGGCCCAAAGGAGCATCGAGCGACTCGAAGCGGGTCGAGAGGGGGATGCTGGGGGTGGCGCAGGCATGGGGTGTGGGTCGGCAGCCATGACGAAACATGCTCCCCGGGAAGTCCGCCCTGGTCAAGACGTGGCCGGCGTCTCGAGTCAGCGGATCTGATCACCGGTTCGGACGTCGCTCTCTGGCGCCGACGGGGGGAACCGGAACCGTTGCCTGGGCTGCGGTGCGAAGAACCCGCCATCGACGGCAACGGTGGATGCTTCGTCGCGAGTCCCAGGTGGGCTCCTCGGCATGACCGCGTCTTGAGCAGGAGCTCGGTTCGCACGGCCGGCTCGAAAGTCCTTGACAGGGACTCCGTGGGGTCCGATTATGAATGGGGGTTCATTCATTTTGATGGTGCGCCGGCGAACTCCTGACAAGCGCAGCCGCATCCTCGATGCGGCGGTGAAGGTGTTTGCCCGCAAGGGGTATTTCGGGGCGCGGGTCTCCGACATCGCCAAGAGCGCCCGGGTGGCCGACGGGACCATCTATCTCTACTTCCGGAGCAAGGAGGACATACTGGTCTCGCTGTTCGACGAGGTGATGGCCGAGCACATCGCGAAGGGGCGCGAGGAGCTCCGCGCGGTCGAGGGCGCCGAGGCCCGTCTCGCTGGTCATCGCGAGGCACCACCTCCGGCTGCTGGGGGGCAATCGGGACCTGGCGGTGGTCTTCCAGGTCGAGCTCCGGCAGTCCACGAAGTTCATGGAGCGCTTCACGGCGGGGTGGCTTCAGGACTACCTGGCCGTCATCTCCGAGGTCATCGAGGAGGGCCAGCGCGATGGCACTCTCCGGCCCGAGCTGTCCCGGAAGCTCGCGACCAAGGCGTTCTTCGGGGCCCTGGACGAGATGGTGACCTCCTGGATCCTGAGCCCGAAGGACTACGACCTCGTCAGCCAGGCCGTCCCCGTCGTGGACCTCTTCCTCCGCGGGGCGGCGGCATCCAGGCGAGAAGGCAGCGCGCGGCCGGCCCTGGCGGCCGTGGCGCGTGGGCGACGGTGAGCCGCGGAGTCCGCGCCCCGAGCTGAAGGAGTCGGGAAGCGATGTCGGCGACCATGGAAGTGAATGAAGCTTCACTCAAGTCGGCCGGTGGAGATCGAGGTGGAGCCGTGAAACAGGACATTCGGAAGACAGTGGTCCTCGGGGCCGGGACGATGGGGGCGCAGGTGGCCGCCCACCTGGTCGCCGCGGGGATCGACGTCGTCCTCCTCGACATCGTTCCAAAGGGGCTCGGCGAGGGCGAGGATCGCAGCGTTCTCGCCCGAAAGGCCGTCGCGGGCCTCAAGAAGCTCAAGCCTTCCCCGCTCCACCTGCCCGAGCACATGGGTCTCATCCGTCCCGGCAACTTCGAGGACGACTGGGCCCAGCTCGAGGACGCCGACTGGGTGTTCGAGGCGGTGATCGAGGACCTCGAGATCAAGAAGCAGCTGTTCTCGAAGGTGGCCGCCGCCGCCCCGCCCCACGCCATCGTCACCTCCAACACCTCGGGCCTCGGCATCGCGGCCATGAGCGGCCACCTCCCGGAGGAGTTCCGGCAGCGCTTCTTCGGCACGCACTTCTTCAACCCCCCGCGGTACCTGAAGCTCCTCGAGACCATCCCCGGCCCCGACACCGACCCGGCGGTGATGGCGGCGGTGGAGCGCTTCCTCGACGAGGTCGTCGGCAAGGGGGTCGTCCGCTGCAAGGACACCCCCAACTTCATCGGCAACCGCATCGGCCTCTACGCGATGGCCCTCACGCTCCGGACCATGGTCGACCTCGACATGACCATCGAGGAGGTCGACACCCTCACCGGACCCGCCATCGGCCGACCCAAGAGCGCGACCTTCCGCACCGCCGACATCGCCGGCGTCGACGTCGTGGCGAAGGTGGCGCAGAACCTCTACGACGGCGCCCCCGACGACCCGGAGCGCGAGACGTTCGTCCTCCCCGACTTCGTGGCCCAGATGCTCGAGCGGAAGTGGCTGGGCGCCAAGACCGGCGGCGGCTTCTACAAGAAGGAGGGCAAGGAGATCCGGACCCTCGACTGGAAGACCCTCGAGTACCGCGACCGCATCAAGCCGAAGCTCCCCGCGGTCGACGCGGGGCGCAGCCTCGAGGACGTCGCGCGAGCGGATCCAGATGATCCTCAAGGGCAAGGACAAGGCCGCCGACTTCCTCTGGCGGGTCCTGTCCTCGTCCTGCCTCTACGCCGCATCGCTCGTCCCGGAGATCTCCGACGACGTCGTCTCGGTCGACCACGCCATGGAGTGGGGCTACGCCTGGGGCATGGGTCCTTTCCGCCTGCTCGACGCCCTCGGGGTCGCCGCGGTGGCGGAGCGGGCGCGCGCCGAGGGACGCACGATCCCGCCCCTGGTCGAGACGCTCCTCGACTCCGGTCGGACGAGCTTCTACGAGACGAAAGACGGACAGGCCACGGTCTTCGGGCCCACCGGCGTCCAGCCGGTCCCCGAGCGCCCGGGTGTCATCAGCCTCGCCGCGGTCAAGGCGGCGGGCGGACTCAGGAAGAAGAACGCCGGGGCCAGCCTCGTCGACCTCGGCGACGGCTGCGGTCTCGTGGAGTTCCACTCGAAGATGAACGCCCTCGGCGCGGACGCCATCTCGATGCTCGCGTCGACGGTCAAGGAGGCGAGGCAGAACTTCGACGCCCTGGTGATCGGCAACCAGGGCGAGCACTTCAGCGCCGGCGCCAACCTGATGCTCGTCCTCCTCGCCGCGCAGGAGGAGGAGTGGGACGAGCTGGACCTCATGATCCGGCAGTTCCAGGGCGCCAACATGGCGCTCAAGTACGCCGACGTGCCGGTGGTGGCGGCGCCCTTCGGCCTCACCCTCGGCGGCGGCTGCGAGATCTGCCTGCACAGCCACCGGGTGCGGGCCTCGGCCGAGACCTACATGGGCCTCGTCGAGGTCGGGGTGGGCGTCGTCCCCGCCGCCGGCGGGACGAAGGAGATGGCGCTCCGGGCCCACGACCGTTGCGCCGGGGTGAAGGACGCCGACCCCTTCCCCTTCCTCCGCCGGGCCTTCGAGACGATCGGCATGGCCAAGGTCGCCACCTCGGGGGCGGAGGCGCTCCAGATGTTCCTGACCCCGGCCGACTCGCTGTCCCCCAACCCGGACCGCCTGATCCACGACGCCAAGCAGGTGGCCCTGGGCGCGGCCCGGGCCGGCTATCGGGCGGGACGCCCCCGCACCGACATCCCGGCGATGGGCCGCCCGGCCCTCGCCACCTTCAAGAGCGCCATCTACAACATCCAGCAGGGGAACCAGATCAGCGAGCACGACGCCCTTCTGGGCACGAAGGTCGCCACCATCCTGTGCGGCGGCGACCGCGCCCCCGGGCTCGCGAGCGAGCAGGACTTCCTGGACCTCGAGCGCGAGGCGTTCCTGTCGCTCCTGGGCACCCGCAAGACCCAGGAGCGCATCCAGCACATGTTGAAGAAGGGCAAGCCCCTGCGGAACTGAGGTCACCCATGCGCGAAGCAGTGATCGTGAGCAGCGTTCGGACGGCGGTGGGCAAGGCCCTCAAGGGGACCCTGCGCCAGGCCCGCCCCGACGACATGGCCGCCGCGGCCATCGAGGGGGCCCTCGCCCGGGTGCCGGCGATCAAGCCCGAGATGGTCGAGGACGTGATCCTCGGCTGCGCCATGCCCGAGGGCGAGCAGGGGATGAACGTGGCCCGCATCTCGGCCCTGCTGGCCGGGATCCCCCACACCGCCGCCGCCATGACCGTCAACCGCTTCTGCTCCTCGGGCCTGCAGGCCATCGCGCTGGCCGCCCGGGCCGTCGAGTGCGGCGAGTGCGACGTGGCGGTGGCCGGGGGCACCGAGTCGATGAGCCTCGTCCCCATGGGCGGGCAGCGCTATCTCCCCCAACCCGACGCTGGTGGACGCCCACCCCGAGGTCTACCTGGGCATGGGCCTCACCGCGGAGCGGCTGGCGCAGAAGTACGACATCGACCGCGAGCAGACCGACGCCTTCGCCCTGGCCTCCCACCAGAAGGCGGTCGCGGCCATCGACGCCGGGACGCTTCAAGGACGAGATCGTGCCCCTGACGGTGACGCCGCCGTCCGCCAACGGGGCCGCGCCCGAGCCGATCACCTTCGACACCGACGAGGGCCCGCGCCGCGACACCGACATGGCCGCCCTCGGCGAAGCTCCGGCCCGCCTTCGCCGCCGACGGGGTCGTCACCGCCGGCAACGCCTCCCAGATGTCCGACGGCGCGGCGGCGACGGTCGTCGTCTCCGCCGAGAAGGCGAAGGAGCTCGGGCTCTCGCCCCATCGCCCGGCTCGTGTCCTTCGCCGTGGCCGGCGTGCCCCCCGAGATCATGGGCATCGGCCCGGTCGAGGCGATCCCGAAGGCCCTCGGCGCGGGCCGGCCTGAAGCTCGAGGACATCGAGGTCATCGAGCTGAACGAGGCCTTCGCCACCCAGGCCCTGGCCGTCATCAAGGCGGCCGAGCTGGATCCCGACAAGGTCAACGTCAACGGCGGCGCCGTCGCCCTCGGCCACCCCCTCGGCTGCACCGGGGCCAAGCTCTCGACCCAGATGCTCCACGAGCTGAAGCGGCGCGAGGCCCGCTACGGAATGGTGACGATGTGCGTCGGCGGCGGCATGGGCGCCGCCGGCGTCTTCGAGAGGTTGTAGGACCCGCCCGCCGGGCGGACCAGAGGAAGGATGTCGCCATGGCCACCGATACCCAGGCCCCCGTCATCGCCGCCAGGGGCGGCAGCTTCCTGATCGAGGACCGGACCCCGGACGAGGTCTTCACCCCCGAGGACTTCACCGAGGAGCAGGTCATGATCGGCCAGACCGCCGACGACTTCATGGACAAGGAGCTGATGCCGCGGCTGCCGGAGCTCCTGAAGCTCGACTACGAGCTGAACCGCGAGCTCCTGCTCAAGGCCGGCGAGCTGGGCCTCCTCGGGGTCGAGGTCCCGGAGGAGTACGGCGGCCTCGGCCTCGACAAGGTCTCGGGCTGCCTGGTCGCGGAGAAGGCGGGCCGCGACGGCAGCTTCGCCACCACCTTCGCGGTCCAGGCGGGCATCGGGACCCTGCCCATCGTCTACTTCGGCACCGAGGAGCAGAAGAAGAAGTACCTGCCGAAGCTCGCCACCGGCGAGCTGGTCAGCTCCTACTCGCTCTCCGAGGCCTCCTCGGCCTCCGACGCCATGAACGCCAAGGCCCGGGCGGTGCTCTCCGAGGACGGGAAGAGCTGGATCCTGAACGGCGAGAAGATGTGGCTCACCAACGCCGGCTTCGCCGACGTCTACATCACCTTCGCCAAGGTGGACGGCGAGCACTTCACCGCCTTCATCGTCGAGAAGGGCATGCCCGGCGTCAGCCTGGGCGCCGAGGAGAAGAAGACCGGCATCAAGGGCAGCAGCACCCGGCCCCTGATCCTGCAGGACGCCGTGATCCCGAAGGAGAACCTGCTGGGCGAGATCGGCAAGGGCCACAAGATCGCCTTCAACATCCTCAACATCGGCCGCTTCAAGCTCGGGGCCATGACCGCCGCGGGCGCGAAGCTGGCGGTCGGCGAGCGCCGCCGAGTACGGCAACTCCCGCACCGCCTTCGGCCAGCCCATCACCAGCTTCGGGCTGATCAAGCACAAGATCGGCCAGATGGCGATCCTGGCCTACGTCTCCGAGGCGGTGGTCTACCGCACCGCGGGGATGATCGACCGCAACCTCGCCGACGTGGGCGATCAACGACCCCGCCACCGCCCTGAAGCGCATCGAGGAGTACGACGTCGAGTGCTCGATGGTGAAGGTCTGGTGCTCCGAGGTCCTCGACTACGTCGTCGACGAGACCGTGCAGATCTTCGGCGGCGCCGGCTACGTCGAGGACTACCCGGCCGAGCGCTACTGGCGCGACGCCCGCGTCAACCGCATCTACGAGGGCACCAACGAGATCAACCGCCTGCTGGTCCCGGGACGCCTCATCCGCCGGGCCATGAAGGGCGAGCTGCCCGATCTTCCAGAAGGCCAAGGCGCTCATCGACGAGCTCACGAGCGGCCCGTCCCTCGAGGCGCCCGAGGAGGGCTTCCTGGCCGCCGAGGCCCGCATGCTCACCGGCGCCAAGAAGGTGGCGCTCATGTGCCTGGGGATGGCGGTCCAGAAGTTCGGCGAGAAGCTCAAGGACGAGCAGGAGGTCCTGGGCCACTTCGCCGACATCGCCATGGAGATCTACGCCCTCGAGAGCGCGCTGCTGCGCACCCGCAAGCGCGCGGCCGCGCGAGGCGAGGACGACAGCCGCCTCCAGGAGGCCGCGGTCCGCTGCTACGCCCAGGACGCGATGGACACGATCGAGGTCTCGGGCCGCAAGCTCCTGGCCGCGGTCGAGGAGGGCGACACGCTCCGCACGTTCCTCGCCGCCCTCAAGCGCTTCACGAAGCGGGAGGTCTGCAACACCGTGGCCCTGCGGCGCCAGGTCGCCGACGCCGCCATCGAGCAGGTCGGCTACCCGCTGGGGTAGGACAGATCGACGGGCGGAGGTGGCCACGAGGCCGCCTCCGCTCCGGCTCGTCGGGCAACACCCCCCGCCGGGGCGGGGGCGATGCTAGGGCTCGGACTCGCCGTCCCCGGCCTTCGCGACCGATCTCGCGGGGTGCTCGTTCACGCGGAGCTGAAACACGTCGGGCCGCGCGTAGTGCCCGACGACGTCGAAGTCGAGGCGGCTCCGCGCGATCTCGCCGAGGTCCAGCTCGGCACTGAGCAGGCCCTCTTCACCAAAGAGCGGTCCGGCCAGGACCTCACCGAACGGCGAGAGGATCGCACTCCCTCCGCGGCACATGACCTCGGGCTGCTCGGCGAGCTCCTCGGCCGCCTCCAGGTCCTTCGGATACATCGATCGGGTCACGTACTGATTCGACGCCAGGACGAAGCAGCGCCCCTCACAGGCGATGTGGCGGATCGTCGCCTGCCAGCTGTCGCGTGCATCGGCGGTGGGCGCCAGGTAGAGGCTCACTCCCTTGCCGTACATGGCCATGCGCGCGAGCGGCATGTAGTTCTCCCAGCAGATCAGCCCTCCGATCGTCCCGAAGGGCGTGGGCACGGCGACGAGCGTGCTCCCGTCGCCCTCGCCCCAGATCAGACGCTCCGCGCCGGTGGGCTTGAGCTTGCGGTGCGTGCCGAGAAGCTCCCCGTTCGGCCCGAAGTACAGGAGCGTGCAGTAGAGCGTCCCGCCCGACACCGCGTCTCGCTCGATGACGCCGATGGCCAGGTACGCCTGGGCCGCGCGCGCGGCCTCGCCGAGCCGCTCGGTGGCCGCGCTCGGCACGTCGACCGCGTTGTCGCGGTAGCGCTCCCAGAGGCGTCGTCCCGCCTCGCTCCGCTGCCCGACGACCATACCGAACCCCAGTCCCCTGGGATAGGCCGGCACGAAGGCCTCCGGGAACAGCATGAGGCGGGCGCCCTCGGCCTGCGCCTCGGCGGCGAGACGGCAGGCCTTGTCGATCGTGGCCTCGCGGTCGAAGAGAACGGGCGCCGCCTGGATGACGGCCACCTTGACGGATTCTGGAGTGTCGACCATACGAGCCAGGACCCTCGCCGCGGGAGTATATCGCGCGCGGGCCGAGTGAAGGAGATGACATGCGTCGGTCGGACTCTGCTGCAGACACGAGGCCAAGAAGGGTCCGAAATCTGGTGGGTGGTCTACGAGCCGCTGCTGCGCGGGCGATTCCTGGATTGAGCTGTCCCGCGGAGAAGGGGAACAGGAACCTCCCGGCCGCCCCCGTGGTGTAAGCTCGGGTCCTTTGACCCGACCCATGCCCTCTGCGTCTGCCAAACGCCGCCGCCCTTCCCGGGCGGACAGCCCGCTCCTTTCGGCCCTCAACCCGGCACAGCGCGATGCCGTCACGACGGCCAACGGGCCACTCCTCGTCCTCGCCGGCGCCGGCACCGGCAAGACCCGCGTGATCACCACGCGGATCGCCCACCTCATGGCTCTCGGCGCCGCGCCCTCGAGCATCCTCGCCGTCACCTTCACCAACAAGGCCGCGACCGAGATGAAGGAGCGCGTGGCCCAGCTCGCCGGCAACAAGGCGCGTGAGGTCACGGTGGGGACGTTCCACGCGTTCTGCGTCCGCGTCCTCCGCGAGCACGCCAGAGCCCTCGGCCTCTCTCGCCGGTTCACGATCTGCGACGCCTCCGATCAGCTGAGCGCGGTGAAGTCCGTCATGCGTGAGCTGCGGGTCCACGAGACGACCATGCACCCCTCGGCCGTCCTCGCCCGGATCTCCCTCGCCAAGAATCGGATGGAGACGCCCGAGACGTTCCTGCGCCAGCGGGAACGGGGGCCGGGACCAGCTCGTGGGCTCGGTCTGGGAGCGCTACCAGGAGCACCTGGCCCGGGCGCGGGCACTCGACTTCGACGATCTTCTGCTGCAGACCGTGCGCCTCCTGCGGGAGCACAAGACCGTTCGCTCCCAGTACCGAAAACGGTACCGGCACATCCTGGTCGACGAGTACCAGGACACGAACCACCCGCAGTACGAGATCGTTCGGGAGCTCGGGGGCCAGCACCGCAACGTGTGCGTCGTCGGCGACGACGACCAGTCGATCTACGGCTGGCGCGGGGCCGACATCCGCAAGATCCTGGGCTTCCACCGCGATTTCAAGGGCGCGAAGGTCGTCCGGCTCCAGACGAACTACCGCTCGACGGTGCCGATCCTCGAGGCCGCCAACGCGGTCATCCGCCAGAACTCCGCGCGCCACGACAAGGCGCTCGAGTCGGCGAAGGGCGACGGCGACGCGGTGCGCACTGTCCGTCTCAAGGACGAAACGGCGGAGGCACGGTTCGTCGTCAGGGAGATCCACGAGGCCCTCCGACGCCGCGAGGCGCGTCCGCAGGATTTCGCCATCCTGTGCCGGACGCAGGTGCAGTTCCGCACATTCGAGGCCGAGCTGCGCGCGGCCGGGATCCCCTATGTCGTCGTCGGGGGCATGTCGTTCTTCGACCGCAAGGAGGTGCGCGACGTCGTCGCCTTTCTCAAGCTGGCGGTGCACTCCCGCGACGAGACCGCGCTGCTGCGGGTCATCAACACCCCCCCGCGCGGGGTGGGCAAGACGAGCCTCGACCGCGTGCTCGCCTTCGCCACCGAGCACGGCATCTCCGCCGCCGAGGCGTTCGACCGCGCCGACGAGATCGAGAAGCTGAACCCCCAGGCTGTCGAGGGCTATCGACAGCTCACGGGGGCCCTCGAGCGCGCCGACCTCGCGGAGGCAGGCGGAGATCTCGTCTTCCGGCTCCGGCGCTTCCTCGACTCCATCGCCTACCGCGACGAGGTGAGGCGCCTCTACTCCGACCCCATGACGCGGGACGCGCGGTGGGCCGGCGTCGAAGAGGTCCTGAACTTCGCCGAGAACTACGCGAGCCGCTCATCGAAGCCGACGCTTCACGGCTTCCTCGAGGAGCTGGCCATCTCGAGCGGCGACGAGTCGACCGAGAACCCCGAGACCCGGGGCGACAAGGTCACTCTGATGACCTTGCACGCAGCCAAGGGACTCGAGTTCCCCCACGTGTTCCTGGCCGGGATGGAGGAGGGGCTGCTGCCCCACACGCGCTCGGCCGCCGACGGCGACGTCGAGGAGGAGCGGCGCCTGGCCTACGTGGGCATCACCCGGGCCATGGACACCCTCACCCTGACCTGGGCCTCCGAGCGCGCGAAGTACGGCCGCCGCAGCGCCGCCACGCCGTCGCGTTTCCTCTTCGAGGCGCAGGGCCAGGCCCCGCCCGAGGGATGGGTGGGTGTCGAAGCGACGACGGAGAAGCGATCGGAAGACCCGGCGGAGGGCCGGCCGAAGACGAAGGCGGGCCGTGGCCGAGCGTCGGGGAAGACGCGCGCGCGGCGGGCCCCAGGGTCGCGCTCTCGGCGCTGACCGGCACCTCGAGCGGTCGTTCGGTGACGGACAGCCTGGTCGGGCGTCTCGATGGACCGCCGCCGGGAGCGGGCGTACTGGGATTAAGATGAAGCTGCGGCCAACTTGACCGCGCATCGCCCTCGAGGTCCACCATGATCAAGCGACGCTCCCTTTTCTACGCCGTGCTGGCAGCAGCTCTCGTCGCGGGCGCCCTCGTGCCACGCCTGCTCTCCTCGAGGTCGGACCGCTCGGCGCCCGAGGCGACGGCCGCGGCGACGTCGGCGGTGCCGGTCCACACCGTCACGGTCCTCCCGCAGACGCTCACCGAGCGCCTGTCCACCACCGGGACCGTGCGGGCCAACGAGGACGTGGAGCTGGTCGTCGAGATCTCGGGCAAGGTCTCGGGCATCCACTTCCGGGAGGGGAGCCGCGTGCGGGCCGGGCAGCTGCTGCTGGAGATCGACGACACCCAGCTCCGCGCCGAGCGCGACCGGGCCGCCCATCGCCGGAGCCTGGCCGAGCGCAGCGAGGCCCGCCAGCGGCGCCTCCTCGACGACGGGCTCACCAGCCAGGAAGGGTACGACTTCGCGCAGAGCGAGCTGAACGTCCTTCGGGCCGAGCTGGAGCTGGCCGAGGCCCGCCTGATCAAGACCCGGATCCAAGCCCCCTTCGAGGGGATCATCGGTCTCCGCGACGTCAGCGTCGGCAGCTACCTGACGCCCCAGACACGCATTGCGACGCTTCAGGACGTGGATCCGGTAAAGATCGACTTCTCGGTCCCCGAGAAGTACGTGGGGCACCTGAGCGCGGGGTCGACCATCCAGTTCCGGACCAAGGGCTCGGAGCGGGTCCACACCGGCACCATCCTCGCCGTCGAGCCGCTCATCGACCTCGACACCCGCTCCCTGACCGTGCGCGCACGGAGCGACAACCCCGAGGGGCTCCTGTTCCCGGGAGCCTTCGCCGACGTCGAGATCGTGGTGCGGCGCATCGAGGGCGCGCTTGCGGTGCCGAGCCGGGCCATCATCCCCGAGCTTGGCGGGAGGAAGGTGTTCGTCTACGAGAACGGGGAGGCCCAGCCCCGCTCCGTCGAGACGGGACTGCGGACCGCGGACGTCGTGGAGGTGACGCAGGGCCTCGAGCCCAACGACCGCGTGATCGTCACTGCGATCCAGCGGATGCGCCCGGGCCTCCCCGTGGAGATCGAGACGGAGGAGCGATGACCCTCTACACCCTCAGCATCCGCCGGCCGGTCCTGGCCATCGTGATGTCCACCGTCATCGTGCTCTTCGGGGTCATCGGGTTCGGACAGCTCGGGGTCCGGGAGTTCCCGGCCATCGACCCGCCGGTCATCACCGTCGGCACCGACTACCGGGGCGCCAACGCGGACGTCATCGAGTCGCAGATCACGGAGCCGCTCGAGGACTCCATCAACGGCATCGCCGGGATCCGGACCCTCACCTCGGTGAGCCGCGAGGGCCGGAGCACGATCACCGTCGAGTTCGAGCTGGGCAGCGATCTCGAGCGCGCGGCCAACGACGTCCGTGACCGGGTCTCCCGTGCGCAGTACAACCTCCCCCCCGACGTCGAGCCCCCCCGGGTGGCGAAGGCGGACGCCGACGCCTTCCCCATCCTGATGCTCACGGTCTACAGCGACACCCGGGGTCTCCTCGAGCTCTCGCGGCTCGCCGACGAGGTCTTCGCCGAGCGCCTGCAGACGATCGACGGCGTCAGCGACATCATGGTCTGGGGCGACCGGACGTACGCGATGCGGCTCTGGATCGACCCGCAGAAGCTCGCCGCCTACCAGCTGTCCCCTATGGACGTGCGCGACGCCGTCCGTGAGGAGAATGTGGAGCTGCCGTCGGGCCGCATCGAGGGGCGGGAGGTCGAGCTGGCCGTCCGCACCCTGGGCCGTCTCAACACCCCCGAGGCGTTCGAGGACCTGATCCTCAAGGAGGAGAGCGGCCGGGTGGTGCGCTTCCGGGACGTGGGCCGGGCCGAGCTGGGACCCCGCAACAGTCGCACCATCCTCAGGGCCCAGGGGGTGCCGATGGTGGCGGTGGTGCTGCGGCCGCTGCCCGGCGCGAACTACGTGGCCATCGCCGACGAGTACTACCGCCGGGTCGAGCAGATACGGCGCGACCTGCCGGACGACGTTCGGGTGACCTTCGGCTTCGACGCCTCGGAGTACATCCGAAAGTCCGTCGCCGAGGTGCAGCAGACGATTGCCATCGCCTTCGCCCTGGTGATCCTCGTGATCTTCGGCTTCCTCCGGGAGTGGAGGACCACGTTCATCCCGGTGATCGTCATCCCGGTCGCGCTGATTGGGTCCTTCTTCGTGATGTACGTCGCCGGCTTCACGCTGAACGTCCTGACCCTTCTCGGGATCGTGCTGGCTATCGGTCTCGTGGTCGACGACGCGATCATCGTTCTCGAGAACATCTATTCCAAGATCGAGGCGGGGCAGCCCCCGATCCAGGCCGGTATCGAGGGGACACGCGAGATCTTCTTCGCGGTCATCGCCACCACCGTCGCGCTCGTCTCGGTCCTGCTCCCGATTCTCTTCCTCGGCGGGCTGACCGGGGAGCTCTTCGTGGAGTTCGGCGTCACGCTGGCCGGCGCCGTCCTGATCTCGTCCTTCGTCGCCCTCACCCTGACCCCCATGCTGAGCACCCGGGTCCTCAAGGGCCGCCGTGGCCACTCGCACCTCTACGTGTGGACGGCACCCTTCTTCACGTGGCTGTCCACGGGGTACCGGGAGAGTCTCCGGGCGTTTCTGGTGCGCCGCTGGCTCGCCTTTCCCGTCATCGTCGTCTGCGGGGGGTTGATTGCCCTGTTCATGACGACCCTCCCCGCGGAGCTGGCCCCGCTGGAGGACCGGGACGGCATCTCGCTCAATGCCCGGGCCCCGGAGGGTGCCACCTTCGAGTACATGGAGGCCTTCGTGGCGGACATGCTCGCTCTCCTCGAGGACGAGACCGGGGAGGAGAGCCGGCTTCTGGTGACCGTCACGTCCCCCGGCTTCGGCGCTTCGAGCTCGACGAACACGGCGTTCGGGCGGCTCTACCTCAAGGTGCCCGAGGAGCGGGTGCGATCACAGCACGAGATCGCCGACGCCTTGCGCCGCCGCCTGGGAGAGCTCGAGGGGGCCCGGGTCTTCGTCACGGAGACGCCGACCATCTCGGTGGGACGGCGTCGCGGGCTGCCGGTTCAGTTCGTGCTTCAGGCCCCGAACCTCGCGAAGCTGCAGGATGTCCTGCCCAGATTCGTCGCGGAGGCGGAGCAGCACCCCACGTTCTCCGCGGTCGACCTGGACCTCGTCTTCGACAAGCCGGAGCTGCGGGTGACGATCGACCGCGACCGGGCCCAGGACCTCGGAATCTCCACCCTCGACATCGCGGAGACCCTCCAGCTCGCCCTCGCCGAGCAGCGCCTGGGATTCTTCGTCATGGACGGCAAGCAGTACGAGGTCATTGGTCAGGTCGAGCGGGCGAACCGGGACGAGACGCTCGACCTCAAGAATCTCTACGTGCCCACGCGCGAGGGCGCTTCGGTCATGCTGGACAAGATCGTGAGCGTGACCGAGGAGAGCCGCCCGCCCCAGCTCTATCGCTACGACCGGTACCTCTCGGCGACGGTCTCGGCCGACCTGAGCCCGGGGCACACGATCGCGGACGGCATCGTGGCGATGGAGGAGATCGCGGACCGTGTGCTGGACGACACCTTCTCGACCGCGCTCACCGGCCAGTCGCGAGACTTCGCCGAGAGCTCCCGGAGCCTGTTCCTCGTCTTCCTTCTGGCCCTCGCCCTCGTCTACCTGACCCTGGCCGCGCAGTTCGAGAGCTTCCGCGACCCCTTCACGATCATGTTCTCCGTCCCCCTGGCCCTGACCGGCGCCCTCTTTTCGCTCTGGTATTTCCAGCTCACCCTGAACGTCTTCAGCCAGATCGGGATGATCATGCTCATCGGGCTCGTCACCAAGAACGGCATCCTGATCGTCGAGTTCGCCAACCAGCGCAAGGAGCAGGGGCTCGCCGTCCTGGAGGCGACGATCGAGGCGGCGGCGGCGCGCTTCCGCCCGGTCCTGATGACGACGCTCTCGACCGTTCTCGGGATCCTGCCCATCGCCCTCGCGCTGGGGGCCGGCTCCGAGAGCCGGGTCCCGATGGGCGTCGCGATCATCGGCGGTCTCGTCTTCGGGACCGGGCTCACGCTGTACGTCGTCCCCGCGGTCTACTCGTACCTGACGCGCGAGCTCTCCGCCGAGGAGAGGGTGCTTCACGCCGGGGAGAAGGTGGCGGCCAGCCCGACGTCCTGGTGACTCGCGACCGAGGCCGGGTGAGCGCGGCCGACCATGGCGTGAGCGGCTCGGACGGAACCCCGGGTCAGCCCCGGGCCCAGTCGGAGGCGACCAACGAGCCGATGATCTGGACGCCGCGGTGTCCCCAGATCGGGTGTGTCTCGAAGGAGCGTTCCTCGGCGAGGGCCAGGGCGACCTTCGCCGGGGTCTGGCCGGTGCGTTGGGCCTCCTCGAGGACGCTCAGCGAGAGGCGGTAGATGCTGTTGTCCCAGGCGTCGCCGAGGTGCTCTTCGAAGGCAGGGTCGCCGTCGACGTAGCCGAAGGACTCGTCGGCACAGTTGACGATCCCCATGCGGTTGACGAGGACGTCCGGCATGTAGAAGACGCCCGCGTCCTGAAGAGCGGCGTCGTCTCTCTCCGGGTCCTCGAGCTGGTTGTTCGCGGCGCCGCAGACGATCCTGGCCCGGATGCGGGGGATCGTCTCCGGGCCGAGGATGGCCCCGGTCGCGCACGGCGAGACGATGTCCACCGCCTCGCCGAGGAGGGTGTTGTCTCCCCTCTCGACGAGCCGCACGGTCAGGTCGAGTCCCGGAAGGCGTCTGCGGAGGACCTCTTCACGGCTGGCATCGATGTCGGAGCCGACGACCTTCCCGACCCCGCGCTCGTGAAGGAGCGCCACGAGAGGCTCCCCCACGTGGCCCAGCCCCTGGACGGCAACGCTCTTGCCCTTCAGGTCGCCCATCCCGAGGAAGTGGAGGGCGGCCTCCATCCCGCGGACGACGCCGCGCGCGGTGGGGGCCGAGGGGTTGCCGCTGCCCCCGAGCTCGGGCGGGATGCAGGTCGTGAAGCGGGTCCGCGAGAAGATCGCGGCCATGTCCTCGACCGAGGTGCCGACGTCCTCGGCGGTGACGTAGCAGCCGCGAAGAGACGTCATGAACTCCCCGTACTCCTCGTAGATCCGTCTGCGAACCGCGGGGTCGGACTCGTCCTGGCCGGTGCCCATGGCCATGACACCCTTGCCCCCGCCCCACCAGAGCCCGGCCAGGGCGTTCTTGTGGGTCATGCCCCGGGCCAGCCGCAGCCCGTCCCGCAGGTACTCCTCGACGGTGTCGTAGCGCCAGAAGCGGACGCCCCCCGCCGCCTGGCCGCGACAGGTGCGGTGGACCGACGCCCCCTGGAGGACCCCCGTCTCCGGCGCCACCTGCACGAAGACGCCCTCGTGGCGGTCGAAGTCGCGCCGGTCCCCGCTCAGGAGCCGGGCCAGCGGCTCGAGCTGCGGGTGGGACGCGCGCACGCCTCCTCGCTCCTCGTCCCACACGAGGAAGAACCGGCGGATCCCCTCGCCGACCAGGAAGTCCTTGAGCTCCTTCGGAGTCATGCGGTCCAGGTTGGCCATTCGAAGCCTCGTCAGGTTTGGTACGCGCGTCCATCCTACTCGCGGCTGGCGGCGGGCACACGGATACAATGACCCATCCCTGGAGAGAGTGATCCATGACGAGCCTCGCAAACTCGCCGGTGGCCGCCGATGGTGTCGTCTATGTCCCCAGCGAGGATGGAGAGGTCTTCGCCCTCAAGGCGGGGCCGGACTTCGAGATCCTGTCCCGGGACAGCGTGGGCGAGCTCCTGATGAGCACCCCTGCGCTCTCCGACGGCATGACCTACGTCCGCGCCCACCATCACGTCCTCGCCATCGGACGCTGAGCCGGGGTCCCTTCCGAGCCACGCGGGCGGCACTCGGGTGGCGCGGTGAACTACAATCGGCCATCGTTCGCCGCTCGCGGGTGGCATCGATCTACGCGCGAAGACCCAGCCGCGCCGGAGAACCCCATGGACGAGCCCGCCGTCGTCAACTACAGCGCCGAGCCGGGGGCGGTCGAGCTCAGACCGGTCCCCCTGCCGCCACCAGCCGACGACGAGGTCCTCCTCGAGGTGGCGGCGGTGAGCGTCTGCGGAAGCGACGTTCATCAATGGCAGGCGCTGAACAGCTGGCCGGTGAGGCACCCGGTGGTGCTGGGCCACGAGTTCTGCGGCACGGTGCGTGAGGTCGGCCGCTCCGTGCGGGGCTTTGCCCCCGGGGATCGGGTCGCGTGCGAGACCCACGCGATCGTCGACCCGGACAGCCCCTTGACCCGGGCCGGGCTCTACCAGCTGGACCCCGGCCGCCGGGGCTACGGGGCCACCGTGGACGGCGCGATGCGCCCCCGGATGCCCGTCCCCGCCCGCATCCTGCACCACCTTCCCGAGGGCCTCTCGCCGGAGCACGCGGCCCTGACGGAGCCGTGCGCCGTCGCCTACAACGCCGTGGCCGTCAACAGCGACGTCAAGCCGGGCGACCGGGTGGTGGTCCTCGGCCCCGGGCCGATCGGTATCCTGTGCGCGGCGGTGGCCCGTCTGCGGGGGGCCGAGGTGGCGGTGTCGGGCCTGGAGCAGGACGCCCGCCGCCTCGAGGTCGCCGCGGCCTACGGGTGTGAGCGCTTCACGAGCGGCAGCGAGGAGCTCAGGGCCTGGGCCCGGGCCCGCGACGGGACCGGCGTCGACGGGGTGGTGGACGCGTCGGGGCACTCCGCGGCTCTGCGGGAGGCGCTGGAGCTGGTGCGCCCGGCCGGCTTCGTCACCAAGGTGGGCTGGGGCGCGCAGCCGCTGGACTTCTCCCTGGACCCCCTGGTCCAGAAGGCGGTCCGGCTGCAGGGCAGCTTCAGCCACAACTGGCCGGTCTGGGAGCGTGTGATCGCGCTCCTCGGCTCGGGCGCGCTCGACGTCCGGCCGCTGATCGGCGGTGTGTGGCCAATGGGACGATGGCAGGAGGCCTTCGAGCAGATGCACCGCGGCGAGATCGTCAAGGCGGTGCTGCGACCCGGGGAGGACCGACCCGAATGACCGACCACGTGACGACGCAGGTCTCACTCGACGTGACCACGATCGTGGAGGCGCTCGATCTGGCCCGCGGGGCACGGCGCGCGGGTGTCGACTGGCTCGAGGCGGGGACGCCGCTCATCCTGGGCGAGGGCCTGCACGCGGTGAGGGCGCTGCGGGAGGAGTTCGCGGACGTCCCGATCGTGGCCGACCTCAAGACCATGGACGGTGCCGGGCTCGAGGCGGAGATGATGCTCGGGGCCGGGGCCACGCACGTCGTGGTGATGAGCCGGGCCCACTGGGCCTCGGTGAAGGAGATGGTCGAGGTCACGCACCGCATGGGCGGAGAGGTCATGGCCGACGTCCTGGGCGCCGAGGACAAGGCCGCCGACGCCCGGGCCATGCAGGACCTCGGTGTCGACTGGATCATCCTGCACACGGGCTTCGACGAGCGCCGCCACGTGGCCGGGGTCTCGCCCCTGGACGACCTCGACCGCGTGGTCGCCGCGGTCGATCTCCCGGTGCAGGCGGTCGGCGGGCTGTCGATCGAGCAGGCCCTCGAGACCGTCCGCCGCGGGGCCCGGTCGGTGGTCATCGGGGCCCCGCTGGCCATCCAGGCGGATCGGTTCGCGACGGGAGAGCAGTTCGAGCAGATCCTGAGGGACGTCGTCACCAGAGTGCGCGCCCTCTAAGGCACCGCCCGAAGGAGGCTCGGCATGCGGCTCAAGGACAAGGTCGTCATCGTCACCGGGAGCACCCAGGGCATCGGAGAGGCCATCGCCCGGCGCTGCGTGGCCGAGGGGGCTCGCGTTCTCGTCCACGGTCTCGAGCGGGATCTGGGTGAGGCGGTGGCGGCCTCCCTCGGGGACGCCGCTGCCCTCCACATCGAGGATCTCACGGCTCCCGAGGCCGCGCCGCGGGTGATCGACGCGGCGCTCACCGCCTTCGGGCAGATCGACGCGCTGGTCAACAACGCCGCGCGCGTGGAGCGCAGTACCCTCGAGACGACGGACGCCGAGACGTTCGACCGCGTGATCGCGATCAACGTCCGCGCGCCCCTGCTGCTGATCCGGGCCGCCCTCGAGCCGCTGGAGCGCCGACGCGGAGCGGTGCTCAACATCGGCAGCGTCAACGCCCACTGCGGCGAGGCGACGCTCCTGGCCTACAGCGCGAGCAAGGGGGCACTGATGACGCTGACGCGGAACCTCGGAGACACCCTGCACCGCGAGCGGGGCGTGCGCGTCAACCAGGTCAACCCGGAGTGGGTGCTCACGGAGGGCGAGAAGCGCGTCCAGGAGAGGCAGGGCAACCCGCCGGACTGGTACGAGAAGCTCCCGAAGGAGCTTGCCCCGTCCGGGCGACTGATCCGGCCCGAAGAGATCGCCGCCGCCGCCCTCTACTGGATCGGAGACGAGAGCCGACCCATGAGCGGCAGCGTCGTCGACCTGGGCCAGTTTCCCGTGATCGGCCGCAACCCCCCGAAGGTGATCCAGTAGAAGGCGATCCGGCAGGAGGATCGACATGCCCCGACTCGCGGCGTTTCCCAAGGCGTGGATGGACGGCCTGTGCGTCGACGGCTCCCTGACGCTCGAGGGCTGGATCGAGATGGCGGCGACGCTCGATCTGGACGGCCTGGAGTTCTACGCCGGATTCCTGGACCTGAAGGAGCCCGCGAGCTGGCCGCGCTACCGTCGCGTGGTCGAGGATCACGGGCTGTGCGTCCCCATGCTGTGCTGCTCTCCCGACTTCACCCACCCCGACCCCGAGCATCGGCGCCAGCAGGTCGAGGCGGAGAAGCGCTGGATCGACATGGCCGCCGCCCTGGGCGGCGAGTCCTGTCGTGTCCTCTCCGGCCAGCGCCGGCCCGAGGTCTCCCGGGAGGACGGCCTCGGCTACGCGGCGGACTGCATCCGGGAGTGCCTCCCCCACGCCGCCGCCGCCGGGATCACCCTGGTCATCGAGAACCACTACAAGGACAACTACTGGGAGTATCCCGAGTTCGCGCAGGCGATGGACGTCTTCTGCGATCTGGTGAACCGTGTGAAGTCCCCGCACTTCGGCGTCAACTACGACCCGAGCAACACCATTCTCGCCGGCGAGGATCCCCTGGAGCTCCTCCGCCGCGTCCGTCACCGCGTCGTCACCATGCACGCGTCGCGACCGGTATCTGGTCGAGGGCACGCTCGAGGACCTGCGCCGGGAGGAGGGCTCCGTGGGCTACGCGCAGCGTCTGCGCCACGGGGAGATCGGGAAGGGGCTCAACGACTACGACGCCATCTTCACCCAGCTCGCGGAGGTCGGCTTCGACGGCTGGATCAGCATCGAGGACGGGGTGGAGGGCCTGGACCAGCTGAAGCGCAGCGCCGAGTTCCTGAGGGCAAAGATCCGGCAGCACTTCAACCGCGGGTGATCGAGCGCATGAGCACGCAGGATCGGTTCGGCTCGCGCCTGGGCATGATGCTCGTCATGCTCGGGATGGCCGTCGGCACCGGCAACATCTGGCGCTTCCCGCGCATTGCCGCCCAGAACGGAGGCGGGGAGTTCCTGATCCCCTGGGTCATCTTCCTGTTCCTGTGGTCGATCCCTCTCCTCCTGGTCGAGTTCGGCTTGGGGCGCAAGGTTCGGGCGGGACCGGTCGTCGCCTTCGCCCGGCTCATGGGCCCGGGCTGGGCCTGGATGGGGGCCTTCGTCGCCTTCGTTGCCACCGCGATCCTCTTCTACTACTCGGTCGTGGCGGGCTGGACGTTCCGCTATGTCCTCGGCTCGTTGCTGGGCGAGCTGCCCGACGCCCAGCCGGGGGCGTTCTGGGCCGAGTACACGCGCTCCTGGTGGCCGGTGGTGACCCACGGGGTTGCGATCGGTCTCGGCACCCTCGTCGTGTCCCGGGGCATCGGCGGGATCGAGCGCGTGGCCCGGGTGCTGATGCCGATGCTGATCCTCCTGATCGTGCTCCTCGCCGGGCGCGCGGTGAGCCTGCCCGGCGCCTCCGACGGGCTCGCCTACCTCTTCGGGGTGGACTGGAGCGCGCTGCTGAACGCGCGGCTCTGGGTCGAGGCCCTGACCCAGAACGCGTGGGACACCGGCGCGGGCTGGGGGCTTGCGCTGTGCTACGCGGCCTACCTGGGCGAGCGCGAAGACACCGCGCTGAACGCCGTGGTCCTGCCTGTCGCCAACAACGTGATCTCGCTGGTGGCCGGGGTCATGGTGCTCTGCACGGTCTTCTCGGTCGTGCCGGGGCTGGTGGCCAACATGGCCTCGAACCCCGAGGCCCTGGCCCGCTTCCCGAGCCTGGCCGAGGCGGTCCAGGGAGGAGAGGCGGTGACGCCCGAGCTCCTCCAGAGGACGATCTTCGGCGCCGGGAACGAGGGCATGACCTTCATCTGGATCCCTCAGCTGATGGGGACGTTGCCCTTCGGGAGGGTGATCATGCTGCTCTTCTTCACCGCGCTCGGCCTTGCCGCCATGACCAGCCTGATCGCGATGGTGGAGCTCGCCACGCGCGTGCTGGTCGACGGCGGGGTCGAGCGGAGAAAGGCGGTGCGCTTCGTGGGCGTCGGGGCCTTCCTGCTGGGAGTGCCGTCGGCCCTGTCGCTCCAGGTGCTCAAGAACCAGGACTGGGTGTGGGGCGTGGGGCTGCTCGTCTCGGGTCTCTTCTTCTCCCTGGCCATCCTTCGCTACGGCGTCCGCCGGTTCCGCGAGGAGCAGATCAACCACGAGCACTCCGACATCCGCATCGGCCGGTGGTGGGACGTGGTGATCGGCGTCGCTCGTGCCCGTCGAGGCGGTCATCCTGCTGGTCTGGTGGCTGGTCCAGGCCTGGTCGTGGGACCCGGAGGGGTGGCTGACCCCCTTCGCCCAGGAGAACGTCGGGACCGTGCTCTTCCAGTTCGCGGTGGTGCTCGCGGTCCTCGTCGCCGCCAACGGCTGGATGACCCGACGCTCTCTTCCGGAAGACACACCCGAGACATAGGATCCCGGGCAAGTCCCGGGTCCCGCGAGAGGAGCCCGCGGCCCCTCCTCCGGCTACTCCGCTCCGGACCGGGACACCAGCGAGCGCAGCAGCGCCTGGACGAAGGCCTGCTCCTCTGCGCCTCCGCCGAGGCTCAGCGCGAACTCGAATGCGCGGCGGGCCTCGGCTGCCCGACCCAGACCCTGCAGGATCTGGCCGCGCAGCTTGTAGGCGGTGAAACTGGGCTCGAGGGCGATGGCCTGCTCGCAGGCCGCCAGTGCCGCCTCGCTCTTGCCGGCCGTGAACAGCGATGCGGCCTGCTCGAGCGTTACCTCCGCCACCGAGCGGTAGCCGGAGACGTGATCGACGACGCTCACGGGATGCCGGGCGAACGCCTCGCCGATCTCCTCGATCCGGTCGACGTAGAGCGTACGCGGGGCGGACAGCTCGAGCCGCATGTTGTCGTCGGTGTTGAGGGGCGCTCCGCGCGAGAACTCCTCGCACCCCGGTGTGTCCAGCGTGAGCTCCACGAGCAGGTCGAAGGGATAGTGCAGCCCGATGGAGCCGAGGGCGGCGCTGCGCTCCGGATCCTCGAAGACGCGTCGCATGGCGGGGAGGGGGAAGCGGATCGGCCGGCGGGAGCCGAGGAGCAGGACGTCGCGCCCGGAGGACAGCTTGAACAGGAGCCTCTCGGGAAACACGCTCCCGAAGGTGCCCACGAGGGACCGGGTGGCCTCTTCCGACATCCCGTACAGGTGGAACCACTGGCACACGATGCCGTCGGGGCTCAGCCGCGACTCGACGATGCGGAAGTACTCCTGCGTGAAGAGGTTGGCGATGCCGGTGATCCAGGGGTTCGAGGGCTCGGAGATGATGACGTCGTACTTCTCGGGTGAGCGACGCAGGAGGGCGCGCGCGTCCCCGACGATCATCTGAAGGCGCGGATCGTCGAGGGGCTCTCCGCTCACCTCGTCGAAGTGGGCCGAGCCCTCCACCACCGCGGGCTCGATCTCGAAGGCGTCCACGCGCTCCACCGGATGGGTGAGGACGGCCCCCGCGGTCACGCCGCTGCCCCACCCCACCACCGCCACCCGTTTCGCCTCGTGGGCCATGAGCGGCAGGTGGGCCAGCAGGAGCTGGGTCTGCATGTCGCCGGGGCCGTTGGAGGCGTCGGTCTTGCCGTTGATCATCAGGACCCGATAGCCCCCGACGTCGTGGACGGCCACCGTGGCGGTGGGACCGTCGCGGTAGTACAGCAACCGGTGCGAGTCCACGACCCGACGGAGCTCTTCCGCGCTGAGCTCCCGATAGGTGGTCAGCCCGGCGTAGAAGCCGATCCCCTTGGCCACGGCCGTCCCACCGGGCGCGACGGCGACGACCAGGAGGATGCTCGCCGCGGCCGCCGCGGTCCGCCGCACCGAGAGGCTCCGCGTCCGGACCACGAGGATAAGCGCGGTCGCCATGGCCACCGCCGAGGCCAGCCGCACCGTGAGAGAGACGCCGTAGTGTCCGAGGAGCACGGCCGACGCCAGGAGCGCGCCCGTGGCCGAGCCGACGAGGTTGGCGGTGTAGAGGCGAGAGATCCTCTCCCCGACCTCGCGCCGGTCGGGCAAGGGCACGCTCGCGGCCACCGGCAGCATCGCGCCCAGACACAGGGCGGAGGGGAGCATGAGGAGCGCCGCGACGAGGAACTGGGCCGCGAACAGGCCTGTCTCCTGCCCGGGGGCGGTCCGGTGGAGGGCGAGGAACAGGCGCGGGAGCGCGTTGCCGACGGGCAGGCTCAGCCACGCGCCCACCGCCGTGCCCGCGAGAAGCCACGAGACCGTCCGGAACGACGCGGGACGGCGCGCCCGACGGAGGACGGCCGAGGCCCAGGCCGATCCCCCGGCGAGGCCGGCGAGGAAGGCCGAGAGCATGATGGTGACGCCGTAGACGGAAGACGCGAACGCGAGGGACAGGACCCGCGTCCAGGCCACCTCGTACACCATCGCCACCGCGCCGGAAACGGAGAGAGCCAGGAGGAGCTGCCCGTCGCCGTGGGGGGTGCGTCGCTCCACCGGCGCGGGGGCCGGCGCCTCCCACGCCGGGAACACACCTCGGCGGAAGACGAGGACGGCAACGCAGACGAGGATGTCGATCCCCGAGGCGACGTGCAGCGTCCGAAGAAGCCCGACGTGGGGGAAGAGCCAGAACACCGCCACGAGCGGACCCAGGACGGCGCCGGCGGTGTTCGCGGCGTAGAGACGCCCCACGTCGACCGCGACCCAGGACGAGCCCTGCCCGAGGGCCCGGGCGAGGATGGGGAGCGAGGCGCCCATCCCGATCGTCGCCGGCATCAGCAGGGCGACCGCAGCCCCGAACTGGACGACCGGCGGCTGCGTCTCGGCCAGGCGCAGGAGGAAGGGCGTGGCGAGGCCGTACAGTCCCGCCCACCCCTCCAGCAGCGCGTAGGTCAAGACCGGGTCGACTCGAGCCACGGACGGCCGCCCCGCCAGCCAGGCGCCGACGGCCATGCCCGCCATGAAGGCCCCAAGGACCGCGCCGACCGCCACCGCGGTGGCGCCGAGCGAGAGGAGCAGCAGGCGGGTCCAGACGACCTCGAAGACGAGCGCGGTCGCGCCGGTGAGCAGGAAGGACGAAAAGAGAAGAGACCGACCGAGGGAGCCGATGTCGGTCGCCTTCGGGTCGCCGGTCAAGTGACTCGATTATAGCGCCCCGAAAAACCAGGGGACGCGCCGGTGTCGGCCCGACCTCCGCGAGCTCGAGGACGACCACCCGCACCCGTGGCGGCGATCCGAGCACATCGTCTTCGGGGCGACGCAGTGCGCCTATTCTGGTGCTCGCGGGGGACCGGCTGCTCTCGGCGCCCAGAGCTTCAGGCGGACTCACCGAAGGCGGCGGGCGGGATCTCGCCGAGGTCGTAGGGCGTCTGCTGGTAGACGTAGTAGTTGAGCCAGTTCGCGTAGAGCAGGCTGGCGTGCCCGCGCCACCTCACCAGAGGCTCCTTCGTGGGGTCGTCGTCGGGGAAGTAGTTCTTCGGCACGTTGATCGGCAGCCCCCTGTTCACGT
Organism: uncultured Acidobacteriota bacterium; assembly: GCA_963700695.1. GTDB lineage: Bacteria > Acidobacteriota > Vicinamibacteria > Fen-336 > Fen-336 > JAJDNS01. The sequence goes on from CAVOYO010000008.1 coordinate 44,877, forward strand.
CCCGGACGTACTCGCTCCGGAGGGTGAGGGGATCGTACTCGGAGTGGCCGGTGACGAAGATGTGGCGCCGATCGGCCGAGACCACGATGTAGACACCGGCCTCGTCGGACTCCGAGAGCAGCACCAGGTCCTCTACGGCCAGGATGTCCTCGCGCCGCACCTCGGTGTGGCGGGAGTGGGGCGCGTAGAAGAGGTCGTCGAAGCCCCGGGCGAGACGCTCGAACCGCACGTTGAGCCGGTGGGGAAAGACCCCGAACATCTTCTCGCGCAGCGGGTACTTCGGGATGCCGTAGTAGTGGAAGAGCCCGGCCTGGGCCCCCCAGCAGACGTAGAAGGTCGAGTAGACGTGGGTCCGCGCCCAGTCCATCACCGCCACCAGCTCCGCCCAGTAGTCCACGTCCTCGAAGGGCATCTGCTCCACCGGGGCCCCGGTGATGATGAGGCCGTCGAAGTTCTGCCCCTTGATCTCCGAGAAGGACGAGTAGTGCTCGAGCAGGTGGTCGGCCGGCGTGTTTTTCGATTCGTGGGATTCCATGTGGAGGAGCTCGATCTCCACCTGGAGGGGCGAGTTCCCGAGGAGGCGCAGGAGCTGCGTCTCCGTCACGATCTTCGTGGGCATGAGGTTCAGGATCGCGATCCGAAGCGGCCGGATGTCCTGGTGGAGGGCGCGGTTCTCGCCCATGACGAAGATGTTCTCGCTCTCGAGGATGCCCATGGCGGGCAACGAGTCCGGGATCTTGACGGGCATGAGGGCTCCTGACTGATCCGTGGCCCGCCCCGCCCGGGGCGGGCCCCAGCGTGAAAGAGGCACGGTACGCCCCGCACCGCCGGCCCGTCAACGGGGCCCACCCACCGCGGGCCTCGCGGCCGGGGTCCCACCGGCGCGGCGGGTCGGATGGGACCTGGGCGGATCGGCTGGCGGGTTTTCGCCCCGTTCGCGTGGATGGAGGTGAAGAGGGAAGAAACGAAGGACTCAGGAGGATGACAATGGCTCAGCAGACCGCCGAACCGAAGCGCGAGAAGGTCCCGATGAACGGCGTGGACACCCCCGCGCTCTTTGCGACCATCAACGCCGTCAAGGGCCAGCCCGAGCTCGCCAAGTTCCAGTTCCGGGCCTCCAGCCGCTGGCTCGAGGGCACCCACAGCCGCAGCCAGGTGGAGGCCTTCACGGGGGCCGGCGGCACCCACACCCACGAGGCCGAGTACGGCTTCGACGCCGACCACCCGAAGGTGCTCACCGGAACCGGCAAGGGTGCGACCCCGGTCGAGTTCCTGCTTCACGGCCTGGCCGGGTGCCTCACCGCCGGGATCGCCAACATCGCGGCCGCCCGTGGCGTGAAGCTCACCGAGGTGGAGTCCACCGTCGAGGGCGACATGGACATGCTCGGCATCCTCGGCCTCTCCAACGAGGTGCGGAACGGCTACGAGAAGATCCGGGTCAACTTCAAGATCAAGGGCGACGCCCCCGCCGAGAAGCTCCAGGAGATCGTCGAGCAGTCGCGGAGCCGCTCCGCGGTGTACGACGTCATGACCAAGGGCACCCCCATCGAGATCAACGTGGAGGCGGCCTGAGACGGCCGCCGACGGCCGGCCGCGCCCGATCCGTCGGGCCGGCCGGCCCCCCGCGGCCCACGGCGACGGAGTGAGGCACCCACGATGAAGATGAGCTGCACGGACACGGTCATCATCGGCGGCGGGCAAGCCGGCCTGGCCATGAGCCGCTGCCTTTCCGATCTCCGCATCGACCACGTGGTGCTCGAGCGGGGCCGCGTGGCCGAGCGCTGGCGCTCGGAGCGCTGGGACTCGCTGAGGCTCCTCACGCCGAGTTGGCAGAGCCGACTCCCCGGCCAGCAGTACTCGGGACCCGACCCCGACGGCTACATGACGATGGGAGAGGTCGTCGGCTACCTCGAGAGCTACGCCCGCTCGCTCGCCGCGCCGGTCGAGACGGACACGACGGTCCAGGCCGTCGAGCCCACCGCGGGCGGGTACCGGGTCACCGCCGACCGCGGGACGTGGGAGGCCCGGAACGTCGTGATCGCCACCGGGTACTGCGACGTTCCGCACGTGCCCGAGATGGGGTCCCGGCTCCCCTCGGACATCGTGCAGATCGTCCCCAGCCGCTACCGCAACCCCGACCAGCTCCCCGATGGCGGGGTGCTGGTGGTGGGCGCGTCCGCGTCCGGCATCCAGCTCGCGGACGAGATCCACGCGTCCGGGCGACCGGTCACCCTCGCCGTGGGGCGCCACACCCGCATGCCGCGCCGCTACCGTGGTCAGGACATTCTCTGGTGGCTCGACGCGATGGGGGTCCTCGACGAGTCGGCCGACGACGTCTTCGACATCGAGGTCTCCCGGCGCCAGCCGTCGCTCCAACTCGTGGGCCGGCCCGACCACGCCACCCTCGACCTGCCGCTCCTGCAGGGCCGGGGTGTCCGGCTCGCGGGGCGGGCGATCGGGGTCGACGGCGGTCGGGTTTCGTTCGAGGACGACCTCATCACCCAGACGGTGGCCGCGGACGCGAGGCTCGCCCGGCTCCTGAAGCGGATCGACGATCACGTGGCCGACGCCGGCCTCGCCGGAGAGGTGGGACCGCGCGAGCCGTTCGTCCCGTTCTTCTGGCCCGCGCCCTCCCCCACCCAGCTCGACCTCCAGGCGGAGGGCATCCGGACCGTCCTCTGGGCCACCGGGTTCCGCCGTCGCTACCCGTGGCTCAAGGTGCCGGTCCTCGACACGAACGGGGAGATCCGCCACGACGGTGGCGTCAGCACCTCGCCCGGCCTGTACGTGATCGGCCACAACTTTCTGCGCCGCCGCAAGTCGACCTTCATCGACGGCGTGGGCGACGACGCCCGCGACCTGGCTGCCCACATCGCCGAGCGCCGGCCCCGCGCGGCCGCCTGAGAGAAGGAAAGAGATCATGAGCACGGATACCCCTCGGCATTCCCGGTACGACGCCGTCGTCGTGGGCGCACGCTGTGCAGGTGCGGCCACCGGCATGCTCCTCGCCCGCCAGGGCCTGCGAGTCCTGATCGTCGACCGGAGTCGCTATGGCGCCGACACACTTTCGACCCATGCCCTCATGCGGGGGGCGGTGCTGCAGCTCCACCGGTGGGGCCTCCTCGAGGCCATCGAGGCGGAGGGGACCCCCGTCGTGCGCGCGACGTCCTTCCACTACGCCGACGAGGTGATCCGGATCGCGATCAAGCCCCGTGAGGGAATCGAGGGGCTGTACGCCCCGCGGCGCAGCGTGCTCGATCGGGTGCTCGTGGACGGGGCGCGCGAGGCCGGGGCCGAGGTCGTCTACGGTGCCCGGCTGGTGAACCTCGCCCGCTCGGCCGACGGTCGGGTGGACGGTGTCGTCATCGAGGATGCCGAGGGACGTCTCCGGTGCATCGGCGCCGGGATCGTCATCGGGGCCGACGGCCTGAGGTCGACGGTGGCCGATCTGGTGAAGGCCAGACCGTATCGGACCGGCCGGCACTCCACCGGGGTGGTGTTCGGCTACTTCTCGGGCCTCGCCGACGACGGCTACCACTGGCACTACCGTCCCGGGGTGAGCGTGGGCATCATCCCCACGAACGAGCGGCTCACCTGCGTGTTCGCGTCCATGCCTTCGCGGCGCTTCCGCAGACGAGATCCGCTTCGATCCCGCCGCCGGCTTCGACCGGGTGCTCGAGGAGTGCTCGCCCGCGCTGGCGCGCTCGGTTGCCGAAGGGCAGATGTCCGGAAACCTCCGAGGCTTTCCGGGACAGACCGGCCTCTTGCGGCAATCATGGGGACGCGGCTGGGCCCTGGTGGGAGACGCCGCCTACTTCAAGGACCCGCTCACCGCCCACGGCATCACGGATGCGCTGCGGGACGCCGAGCTCCTGGCGCGGGCGGTGGTCGAATGCTCCGAGACCGCGCTCGCCGGCTATCAATCGACCCGCGATGCGATGGCCACGGGGCTGTTCGACGTCACCGACGAGATCGCCTCGTTCGCGTGGGACCTCCCCACGGTCAAGGAGATGCACCTCCGCCTGAGCGACGAGATGAAGCGGGAGGTCGTGGCGATGCAAGACTGGCGCGACGCGACTTCGGCACTGGTCCGGCGCTCGGCATAGGGTCCAGAATACTGGTGCGACTCGCCACCAGGCCTGGGATCGCCCGCGTGTCCTCTCCCTGGGGACACGCGGGTGTACGGGGCCTATCTCAAGGGTTTTCCCTCCCCCTACGTGGGGAGGGATAGGGAGGGGGGTTATTGAATGATCAGGGTGGGGGGTCCATGAATGAAAGAGACAACCTGGCACGGTGAGGCCCCCAAAGTCGGGCAGAAGGCCGAGCGGTCGCGGCTCGTCGAGCCCGAGTACATCCGCCTGTTCACCGAGATCAGCGGGGACCGGAACCCGCTCCACTATGACGAGAAGGCGGCGGCGGCCTCCCGCTTCGGCGAGATCGTGGTGCAGGGCGGGGTGACCAGCTCGATCCTCAACGCGGTCGTGGCCGAGGATCTGCCGGGTCCGGGCTCTGTGTTCCTGGAGGTGAGCTGGAAGTTCACCGCACCGGTGCGGCCGGGAGACACGATCACGGGGGCGGTGGAGGTGCTCGAGGTCCGCGAGGACAAGCCGATCACGAAGCTGGCCACGACGGTCACCCGTCAGGACGGCGTCGTCGTCCTCGAGGGAACCGCCGTCTGCTACACGATGGCGGTCGGCGTATCCTGAACGGCGGAGTGGGGCCCGCCCCAGGTGCCGCAGACCGCGACGAACGCCGCCCGCCTCGACAGCGCCCCCGGCCGCGGTGCTACCTTCCTCACGTCCCCCGGAAGCGGTCGTAGCGGCTGACTGACAGGGCCGGAGCGCGCCCGAGCGGAATCGGCCGCGCCGCCCCCCGGGGCATGAAGGGCAGGATGGAAGCCGGCGAGATCACCCAGCTTCTCAGGGCCTACGATGCGGGAGATCGCTCCGCCTTCGACCGGATGGTCCCCCTCGTGTACGACGAGCTGCGTCGCCTGGCCCGCCGTCACCTGCGGCGCGGTCCCCGCGGTCAGACCCTCAACACGACCGGCCTGGTTCACGAGGCCTATCTCAAGCTGGCGGGCAGCCCCTCCCTCCGCCTTCGTGACCGCGGGCACCTGATGGCGGTCACCGCCTGTGCCATGCGCCAGGTGATGGTCAGCCGGGCCCGGGCTCGGCTCGCCGACAAGCGCGGCGGGGGCATGATTCCCATCGAGCTGGAGGAGGGGCAGGTCGGGCTCGAGCCGGCGGCGGAGTGGCTGATCGACCTCGACCGCGCGCTGGCCGGGCTGCGGGACCACGACGAGCGCCTGGCCCAGGTCTTCGAGTGCCGCTACTTCGCCGGCCTGAGCGAAGAGGAGACGGCGGACGCCCTCGGGGTCTCGCTCCGCACCGTCCAGCGTGGCTGGATGCGGGCCCGGGCCTGGCTCCGCGACGCGCTGCAAAACGGCGCCGGGACCTCCGAGGCCTGAGGGCTGATGTCCGAGGAGCGGAACTGGGCCCGCCTCGACAAGCTGCTCGACGGGGCCCTCGCGCAGCCACGGGAGCGGCGCGAGACCTGGCTCGCCGAGGCGTGCCCCGACGACGAGACGCTCCGAGCGCGCGTCGAGTCGCTGGTCGCGCTCGCCGAAGACGGACGGTGACGCCCTCACTCCGGGCGGCGGCCTCAAGGGCTCCGTCTGGGACAGTGTCGCCAGCGAGCTCGCCGAAGAGGACGGCCTGAGCATCATGCCCGGCAGCCGCCTCGGACCCTACGAGATCCGGGGGGTGCTCGGCACCGGTGGGATGGGTCGCGTCTATCGCGCGTACGACCCGGGGCTCGATCGCGACGTGGCCATCAAGGCCCTCTTCCGCGAGCTCTCGACCGAGGAGACGAGCTTTCGCCGCTTCGAGCGCGAGGCCAAGCTCCTGGCCACCCTCAGCCACCCGAACATCGGGAGCATCTACGGGTTCCACGTCTTCGACGGTCGGCCGTACCTGGTGCTCGAGCTCGTCGAGGGCGAGAACCTGGATGAGATCCTGGCCCGGCAGGCGCTGGCTCCGGACCGGGCGATTCCCATCGCTCGACAGGTCGCGGAGGCGCTGGAGGAGGCCCACGGGAAGGGGATCGTCCACCGCGACCTGAAGCCGTCGAACGTGAAGGTGTCCCGCAGCGGGCGGGTCAAGGTCCTCGACTTCGGCATCGCGCGAAGGGTTGGGCCCCGCGCCGACGCCGAGAAGGACTCGGCCACGCTCACCCAGGAGGGAGCCATCCTCGGGACGGCCCCCTACATGAGCCCCGAGCAGGCCCGGGGCGAGGCGGTGCGACGAGAGGACGGACATCTGGGCTTTCGGGTGCCTGCTCTACGAGATGCTCACGGGGCGGCGGGCGTTCGAGGGCCGCACGGTGTCCGACCTCCTGGCGTCGGTCCTGCGCGACGAGGTGGACTCGGCGCCCTCCCCCCGGGGACGCCGGCCGCCCTGCGCCGCCTCCTGCGGCGCTGTCTCCGCAAGGACCCGCGCCAGCGCTTCCAGCACGTCGGTGACGTGCGCGCTCGAGCTGGAGGAGCTCGAGGCCGGGCCGGAGACGCCCGAAGGCGGCGCGGCCGGGTGGACGAGCGGCGGAGCCTCGTGTGGAGGGCGCTGCCGTGGGCGACGGCCGTTCTGGCCGGAGTCGCCGCGATCGCCGCGTTCGTGATCCGGCTGCCTGCGGTCGATGAGCCCTCATCCGAGCGCGCACGTTCGACGGTTCGTGCTGGACCTGCCTCCCGGCGTCGCCATGCCGCGGGGAGACTACGCCTCTCCGGTCGCGCTGTCGCCGGACGGGACCACGGTCGTCCTGCTCGGCGGAGGACGGCGGCACGGGACGGCTCTACCGTCGGCGCCTCCGGCACCTCGACTGGGCGGCTCTGCCGGAGACCGAGGGGGCCTGGCAGCCCTTCTTCTCCGCCGACGGTAGCGAAGTCGGCTTCTTCGCGCAGCGACAGCTGAAGCGGGTGGCCCTGGACGGCACGACCCCGGTGACCGTCGCCGAGGTCGGGCGGAACCCGCGCGGCGCGACCTGGACGCCCGACGGGACGATCGTCTTCGGCCCGTCCCAGACGTCGGGGCTGCTGCGGGTGGACGCGCGCGGGGGAACCCCCAGCCCCTGACCGAGCTCGACAGTTCCACCGACGAGCGCTCCCACCGTTGGCCCGAGGTCCTGCCGGACGGACAGACGGTCCTCTTCACCGTGGATTACGTGGACTCCACGTTCGACGATGCCGCCCTCGGAGCTCGTCTCGCTCGAGACCGGGGAGCGTCGCACGCTGCTGCGGGGCGGGGCCCACGGGCGCTACGTCCCGAGCGGGCACATCGTCTACGCCCGCGGGGGACAGCTCTTCGCGGTTCCTTTCGACTCGGCTCGCTCGACGGGTCACCGGGACGCCCGTCCTCGTCCTCGACGGGATCGCCTACGACCTGCGCAACGGCGGGACGAAGCTGGCGGTGCCGGGGAGGGAAGCTCGCCTATGTCCCGGGGACGTCCAGCTCGGGCGACCGGCGCCTCGCCTGGCTCGATGCCGAGGGCCGGCGCGAGCCCGTGACCCGGGACGAGCGTCGGTTCCTCGATCCCCGCCTGAGCCCCGACGGCCGGCGCGTCGCGGTTCGTATCGGGGATCCCGCCGCCTCCGACGTCTGGACCCTCGACCTGGCGACCGGCACCCTGGCCCAGGTGACCTTCGGCCTCCACGCGTTCCGTCCCACGTGGACCCCGGACGGTCGCTCTCTCACGGTGGGGGTGAGCGAGACCGAAGGCTGGCGGCTCGTGACCGTCGGGGCCGACGGCCAAGGGGACGCCGTGACCCTCCGCGAGAGCCCGAACCGGCTCTACCCCGGGGTCTGGTCTCCCGACGGCCGTACCCTCGTCTTCGAGGAGCGCGGCGAGGAGTCCGGCTGGGACATCCACACCCTCGAGGTCGGACTCATCGGGACGGCCCGTCGGAGAGCCCCAGCCCCTGGTCGCCACGCGCCGCCAACGAGACGAACCCCGCCGTGTCGGCCGACGGGGGCTACCTCGCCTACGAGTCCGACGAGCAGGAGGGCCTGGTGGCAGTCTACGTCCGGCCCTTCGGCCGCCCCGGGGCCAACGTCAAAGCCTCCATCGGGGGAGGACGCTGGCCTCACTGGGGCCGGGGGGGCGAGCTGTTCTACTGGAGCTCATTCACCCGACAGATGCGGCGGGTCGCCAGCCGCGTCGAGAGTGGCCGCTTCGTGGTGACGGCCCAGGAGCTGGTCTGGGCGGGCGCCGACGATCCCGTGGACGTGCCCCTCTCCGAGTTCCTGGGCCGGGGATTCGACCTGGATCCGCAGAGGCTCCGCTTTCTGATGCTGGTGCCGGCGGCGACCCAGGAGCCCCTCGCGCCCCGGATCGTCTTCGCCCAGAACTGGGCCCGGGAGCTGCTCACCCGGGACGCCCCCGCACGCTGAGAGCGGATCAGCGGATCAGAAGATGCGGAGGACCGGGTGCAGGAGGATGCGCGCTCCCACCGGCCCGGCCTCGCGCCGCGCGGGCTCGAACCGCCACAGGGAAAACACACGGAGCACGGCGCGCTCGTGGTCGGAGCCCATACCGGTCCTGACGTCCGGCTGGTAGACGCGGCCGTCGGTCCCGATGACCGCCTCCACCTCGATCTCACCCTCCTGCCGGACGCGGCCCGAGGCGTCGTAGTACCAGGGGTCGACCGACAGCAGCATCCGCGGCCAGGCGGTGACCTGTCGGCCGAGCCCCTGCTCGGCGTCGCCGGCGTAGACCACCTTGCTCGCCACCTCGGTCGGGGCCTCGCCCGGCGCCAGCTCGAAGGAGACGCCCTTCGACTCCAGGTAGGCTTCCGGCGTCTGCAGCATCCCGTCCACCCGCGTCCGGGCCTCCGACGCGTCCACGCCCTCGAGCCCCTCGACGAGCAGCGCCAGTCCGGGCCGGGCCCGCTTGCAGCGGGGTGGCGCCTCGTCGCCCGTCTTCGGGAGACCGATCGTGTCGAGCGCGAAGCGCGCCGTCCCCTCGTCGTAGGTGACCGAGCGGATGTGGACGGCCACGTCACAGGAGCCGGACCGTCGCTCGCCGGGCTTCACCTTGACCGTCTGCTCGTCTCCCAGGTGGCGCAGGATCCGCACCTCGTTCGGGTACTCTCCGAGCGGCTCGGGCAGCACGACGGCCCCGGGAGGGGTCGGGGGGCCGGCCGTCTTGCAGCTCGGCCCAAGGGCGACGAGAAGCAGCACGATGAGGAGGGGACGCCTCATGGTTCCTCCAGTTCTGCGGGGACGCGATCCGTCCGCCGGCTACACGGTTGGCCATCCGCCGCTTCTGCGCTGTGATCCGCCTCACTCGGGACAGGCCCGAAGGAGCAGATCCAGGAGCTGCCCAAAGAAAAGGCCTGGTAGCCTCAGGGTCCGTCCGTGGGCAGGTACACCGTTTCGAGGTGACGGCACAGGTCGTCCAACGACCCACTCCCCCATCCCCCGCACATCTCGTCAATGGTGAGGAGGCCGAGCGACCGGTAGCTCTCTGTCTGGGACTCGTCGAACCACTGGTCGGCGGTGCTCTGATGGGGAAACGCCGGGTGGGCGGCCGCATAGCTCGCCACGTCCGGCGGCTCGCTTCCCAGGAGCAGGGGCTTGACGTAGATCAGGCGTCCGTCCTCGGCGGAGGCGTCGACCGCCGAGTACTCGATGGTCGCCACCGCGCACCGGCGCCGCCGGTCGCGCAGGGGACGAGCGTGCCGCTCGTGGAACGTGATGGGGACCCGCAGGTCGATCCGGATCTTCCGCAGGGCGTTCCCCAGGTCGTCGTAGCTGAAGTCAGGATCGCATCCGGAGTCGAGGACGACGATCGTCCGACAGCGCCGCCGCACCATCTCGTAGAGACCCAGGTTCTCGAAGTGTCCCCCGTCGGACAGGTAGATGAACTCGCTTCGGTCGGAGGTCTGGCCCAGCGCCTCCTTCATCAGCGAGCGGATGGCGGAGAGGGGGCCCGGGCGCTTCCAGGAGCTCTCCCCCGGCGGTCCCGGATTGCCCAGCCAGGAGCCGAGCCTCGCGTTGAAGAGCGTCATGATGAAGCCGACGACCGGGGAGGAGTGGTAGCCCATGTTGGGGCTCGCGGCGGCGCCGGAAAGGGCGACCGCGGTCCCGAGCGTGATGCCTCCTCCGTACTCGGCGGACGGCCGGTAGCCGAGCTCGTGATTCCCGCAGTGCAGGGGCGTGACCGTGAACGACTCGGCCTTGCGCTGCTGCCAGGCCAGGCGGCTCGCGGCCACCAGGTTCAGGGTGAGGTTCACGACGTGGAACGGCCTCTGGCCGGGATCCAGCTGGCTCATCGGGATGTCGTCCGTGCGCGAGAAGCCGGTGAACCGGCTGGCGCGGCGCTCGGCGTTCGACGCCCCGAGGAAGGCCCGGACGAGGCGGTCCCGATACATGCCGTGGAGCGAGAAGGTGTTGATGTTCACGTAGCGCGCCATGATCCAGCTCAGGAGCAGGAAGCCGGCGGCCAGCAGGGCCACGAGAGTGGGGTGGGACCGGTCCAGCATGCCGTAGTGGTTGTCCCAGGAGACGGGACGGCTGAACCGATCGAGGAGTGGGATCCCCGTGGCCCGGTGCAGCCCCAGAAGCAGCACGTTCGTGAGCACCGACAGGGCACCGGCGAGCAGGGCGATGAACACCGGCGGCGCCACGCGCGCGGCCACGGACAGCACGCGAGCCGGCTTCAGCGCCGATCTCGCCGCCCCCGGGTTGGCGTTGGCCACGAACGAGCCGCCGTAAGCGCTCAGCCAGGCGGAGAGCGCCGCGACGGCGGCGAGGACGCCGTGCCCCCACGTCCGCCACTCCAGGGCCCACTGCGGCAGCATCAGGACGACCCAGCAGACGGCCAGCCACCCGGCCGCGAAGAGGAGCACGCCGGCCACCGCGCGCGACATCCACTCCCGGTCCTCGTCCTTCAGGAACGTGCTGGACAGGCCCACGAAGAGCACGGTCCCGAGACCGAAGCCGAAAAGGATCACCGGAAGGCCGAACGTGACGTAGGCAGCCCAGGACAGGTCGATGTGCGGGTTCGGGTTGAACAGGACGAAGTTGGTCGCCAGCCAGGTGGCGAAGCCGGTGCCCGCGGCCATCGATACCACCGCCAGCGACAGCGGCCCGAAGAGCAATCGCAGACGCTGGCCGAACGATCGGGGATGGACCAGCAGGTTGAGGATCCACGCCGAGCCGCTCGCGAGGAGGGTCCACCAGAGCACGGACCTGAGGTTGCTCTCGGCGACGTAGGAGCTGCCGAGGTAGTAGAGCGAGTCGAACGCCATGAACGCGAGCACCGCGCCCACGAGCGGGGCCAGGATGCCGCGGATGTAGTCGAAGCGGGAGTGGTCGTGCTGGCCGACACCCGGCAGGTAGCGCAGGGTGAAGAACAGCGCCCAGGCGAGCAGGAACACGCTGAGGCCGGGCAGGACCGTGTCGACCAGCGGCGAGCCGCTCACCGCGTCCAGGGCGGGAGCGGTGTAGTTGGGGACGGGGCCGGCGAAGACCACCGAAGTGTAGATCAGGTCCGGGAACGCGAGGGCGGACAGAAACAGGCGCGGCACCATCAGGACGGACATGAGCAGCGGGATCAGGACCAGCCAGTTGAGGAGGATGTTGCGCAGCACGGTGGCGACGAGGGTCCACAGATCCGCGGACATGGCCCCGAGCCGGGGAGACAGGTAGCTGTTGTACTCCCGGAGGTGCTGGATGGGGTCGGGCTCGCCTTCGGCGGGCGGCGGGGCGTCCCGGCGCAGGCGCGGCACGACGCCCTTCAGCCCACCCGCCCGGCGCACCCAGGCCGTGAGCCAGCTTCCCACGTAGCCACCGCCCGACACCGTGGAGAGGTAGTCGAACTGCTCGAGGATCCCGCGCTCGGCGAGGCCCTGGATCGCCCCCAGCCCGAAGGTGGCGCTGCGGATCCCGCCGCCCGAGATGCACAGCGCGCTCAGGGGCTTCTGCTCGCCGACGGCCGCGTCGCTCCGCCGGGCCGCACTCGCTTCCCCGGCGCCCGACCCCGGGCGCAACGCCCGGTGCTCGCTCGCCAGCACATCCTCGACGGTCAGGGGTGTCTCGTCGGACAAGGTTCGACTCCTTTTCCCGGCGAAGGGGGGTTCGCTACTTCTCCGTCATCTTCTCCACGCCGCTCCAGTCGTCGTCGACCCCCTGCACCATGAAGCGGGCGGCGTTCTCGAGATAGCGACGGGCGGTCTTGTCGTCGGGGAAGGCCTCGAGCACCTTCTTCAGCGAGACCGCGGCCTCCGGGAACCTCCGCGCGAAGTAGTCGTCCAGGGCCTCGGCCAGCAGACCCTTCGTCTGCTGCTTGAGGGCGACGATCTCGGCCGGCTCGCCGTCGTAGAACTCGTAGACGGCCAGGGCCTTCGCGCGCCCCTTCACCTGGACTCGGCCCAGGAACCGGTGGCCGTAGCTCTCGATGTCGGGGATCCCCAGGAAGCAGTCCTCGCTGAGGATGATGGAGGCCCCGTACATCTTGGTGAGCCCCTCGACCCGGGCCGCGGTGTTGACGGCGTCCGAGATGACGCCGGTGTCGTGCCGCTCCTCGTCGCCGATCACCCCGAGCATCAGCTTGCCAGTGTGGAGCCCGACACCCATGTGGATGGGCTGGCGGCCCTTGCGCTCGCGATCGCCGTTGTAGGCGGCGAGCTTCTTGAGGGCATCGAGGGCCCCGCGCAGGGCATCCTCCGGCCGGGACGGGAAGATGGCCATGATCCCGTCGCCGTAGTACTGGTTGATGAAGCCACCGTTGCGCTTGATCGCCGGCCCGACCCGCTTCAGGTACGCGTTGATGAAGTTGAAGTTCTCTTCGGGGGTCATGCCCTCCGAGAGCGTGGTGTAGGAGCGGATGTCGGAGAAGAGGACCGTCATCTCCTGCCGGATCTGGTCGCCCAGCTTGACGCTCAGGATGCTCTCGTGTCCCAGCGTCCGGAGGAACTCGTGGGGGACGAAACGCCGGTACGCCTCGCTCAGCTCGGAGACGCTCTCGTACAGGCGGGCATTCGCGATCGACACCGCCATCTGAGAGGACAGAAGGCGCAGCAGCTCGACCCGGCTCGGCATGAAGGCCCCGGCCGCCAGGTCGTTCTCCAGGTAGAGGACGCCGCCCAGGCCTCCCTGGTGGACGAGCGGCATGGCCAGGACCGACTTGGGCCGGGTGCGCCGCAGGTACGGGTCTCGCGAGAAGGTGCCCTCCTCCGCGGGGTCGTCGCACAACATCTCGCGCTTCGTGCGGACGGAGTAGTTCAGGACCGACGCGGGCAGGGTCGTGCTGTCCTCCAGCCGGACCGACTGGAGGACCTCGACGTGGTCTCCGTCCAGCGAGCCTTCGGCCTCCACGCACCAGTGGCCGTCCTTCTCCAGGAGGAGGGCGGCCTTCTGGGCCCCCGCGCTCTCCATCACGATGCGCATCATCTTTTCGAGCAGCCGGGCCAGGACCATCTCTCCGGAGAGGGCCTGTGCGGCCTTGACGACCGTCACCACGTCGAGGGTCTCGGCGGTGCTGCTCCCGGTGGTGGTGGTCGAAGTCGAGGTGACGGTGGTGGCGAGAGCCGAGCCCTTTCTCTCGGCGCCACCGAGAAGAAGGGGATGGTCGGCGTCGAGCTGCTCGACCTTCCGCGTGGCGCCCCACCGCTGGTACCCGTAACGCGCCTCGAGAAGGTGGGCCCGGGCGTAGATCGAGTTCCCCTCCGCGAGCCAGTGGCGCGCGGCCAGCTCGTTGGCGAGGGCCTCCTCGTGGACGAACTCGTTCTCCCGGGCCGATTGGATGGACTCGTTGTAGAGACGGAGGGCCTCGTCCTTCTTGCCCAGGATCCGCGCCGTCTCCGCCTCCACCAGCAGATACTTGTGAGCGAAGTTCTCCGGACAGTTCGCGGCCCAGGCCCTCAGCTGCTCCTGGTTTCGCTCGACCTCGTCGAGATGGTCCTGGCGCACCACCGGCTCCGCGTCCTCGCACAGCCCGAGGAGGATGAGGGAGTGGCTGGCGTTGCGGGTCCCCAGGGCCGCGGCGTGGCCGCTCAGGGGACCGGTGAGGTCGATCGTCTTGCGGAACGACTCCAGCGCCTGGTCGAGGGCCCCGTAGACGTAGAGGACCTTCGCCTTGAACACGTGAAAGAGCGCGATGGAGTAGAAGTCCCGGTCGTCGTTGCAGGTCTTCAGGAACGAGGCCTCGTCCACGCCGTCGCTGGCGAACTCCTCGCGGTCGGCGGTGTGGCCCTGCAGGTTGGCGATCAGCAGCTCCATCCCGCGAAGCGAGTTGTAGGCGAGGTCGTGCCGGATCTTCCTGGAGAAGGCCAGGCTCCCGGGGATCTTCTCGAGCAGCCCGGGGAGCGACGTGGCCCCCGTCGAGAACCAGTTGTAGAACGGGTGGAAGACGGTGTAGCCGGCGAAGATCAGCTCGCCCGACTCGAGGCTCGTCTGGTAGGACTCGGTGTTGGTGCCCTCGGTGTCCCGGAAGGGCTTGAACCAGGGGGTGATGTAGTTCGCGATGAGGTGGAGCGACCGGGCCTTGTGCCGCAGCGACACGTCCTTGAACTTCTCGGCCAGGCGGCGCGAGAGCTCCCCCGCCGGGTAGGCGTGCTGGGGCGGGCCGAGAATGCAGAAGATCAGGCCCAGCTCCGAGAACGCATAGGCGGTCTCCGGGCAGTTGCCCTGTTCGATCGAGAGCCGGACCTTGAGGAGCACGTGCAGGATCCACAGCTCGGTCTGCCCCGACACGTAGGTCGGGGCGGACAGGTTGTCCAGGATCTTCATGGTGGCGAGCTTGTCGCGCGCCTCCATGTCCGGGCTCTCGTAGAGGCTCTCCAGCCCGTGCGCCGTGAAGTGCTGGAGCAGCCAACCCATCTCCTCGGCGATGCAGGCCGAGAGGTCCGAGTGCGGCAGCTCGAAATCGAGGGAGGCGAGGGCCTTGCGCGCGCTCTCGATGGCCTCGGCGTACTGTGAGGACATCGTCTGGCGGAGCATCAGGAGGTAGTACACGTCCGCCTTGTCGCAGGGATCGTCCGCCCTCTGGAGGCACTCGTGGATGAGCTCCTCGGCCCGGGCGAAATCGCCCGTGAGGTAATGGGCCTCGGCGCCGAGCAGATGGGCGTCGAAGGCGAGCCGAGAGTTGCGGCCCCAGTCCTCCGGGCTCAGGAGCGAGAGCGCGACCGCTGCGTGATCGACCGCGGCCTGGTTGGCGGTGGACTCCTTGGCCTTCTGCCCCGCCTTGAGGTTGAGTCCAGCCAGGAGCACCTTCTCGTCCGGGCTCGTGATCAGCTCCCGGCCCTTGTTCAGGTGGGTGACGACATCGAAGACGGACTCCTGGAGATCCGCGGCGTTGTCGAGGAGCAGGCGCCCGATGCGGAGGTGAGTGGCCGGCGTCTCGTCCGACGGGATCAGCGAGTAGGCGGCCTGCTGCACTCGATCGTGCAGGAAGCGCAGCACGACGTTGAAGTCGGCGCCGGCGGGATCGACGACCGGGAGCAGCTTGTAGTTGTCGTCGAGGGGGACGACGAGCCCCTCCCCCACGAGCTGCCACAGAGCGGCCGCGGTCGGCGGGGCCCCCTTCTCGCAGACCAGACCGAGGGTCCTCAGGTCGAAGGTGTTGCCAACGCAGGACGCCAGGCGCAGCACTTCCTGGACATCCGGGGGCAGGGCCCGGATCTTCCCCGCCATCAGCTCGACGACGTTGTCGGTCATCCCGCTCTCTCGGATCCGGGCGACGTCGGCGGTCCAGGTTCGCTCCGCGGGATCGAAGGTGAGCAGCTGCTGCTCGTGGAGCGCCTTCAGAAACTGGTGGGCGAAGAACGCGTTTCCCCCCGTCTTCACCTCGACGAGCTCGGCCAGATCACGAACGTCGTCGCCGTGGGTGGCGTCGCGGAGCAGCTCCGAGAGGTGGTCGAGGGTGAGCGGCTGCAGGTCGATGAACGACACCGCCGCGCCCTCCTGCCGGGACTCGTCCAGCGTCACCGTCAGCGGGTGGCCGGGCTCGACCTCGTTGTCGCGGTACGCCCCGACGAGAAGCAGGTGGCGGTTCTCCTCGTCCGTGAGCAGGGCCTTGATCAGGTTGAGGGAGGCGGAGTCGGCCCACTGGAGATCGTCGAGGAACAGCACCAGCGGGTGCTCCTCTCGGCTGATCGTGGCGATGAAGCGCTGGAAGACCAGGAGGAATCGGGCCAGGGTCTCCGGCGGCGGCAGCTTCGCCGCCGGGGGCTGCTCCCCCAGAACGAGCTCCAGGGCGGGAACGATGTCCACCAGCAGCTGGCCGTTGTCCCCGACCGCGTGCTGGATCCTCTTCCGCCAGCCGGCCAGGGTGTCCTCGCTCTCGGCCAGGAGATGGCCGCAGAAGTCGCCCAGGGCCTGGCCAATGGCCGAGTAGGGGATGTTTCTCTTGTACTGATCGTACTTCCCGTCCACGAAGTAGCCGCGCTTCAGGGTGACGGGCTTGTGGATCTCGCTCACCAGGGCCGACTTCCCCACCCCGGAGTAGCCCCGTACGAGGACCATCTCCATCCCGCCGCAGGCGACGCGGTCGAAGGCCTCCAGAAGCTCGGCGGTCTCCCCCTGCCGACCGTAGAGCTTCTGGGGGATCTGGAACCGGGCGGCGACGTCCTTCGCCCCCAGGGCGAACGTGACGACCTTCTGCCCCTGCTTCCACTGCCTCCGGCATTCCTCGAGGTCCGCCTTGAGGCCGAAGGCCGACTGGTAGCGGTCGTCGGCGTCCTTCGCCATCAAGCGGCCGACGATGGAGCCCAGGATCTCGGGCAAGTCCTCGCGGACCTTGTGGACCCGCTCGGGGCTGCGAGCGATGTGGCTGTGCACCAGGTCCATCGGGTCCGTGGACAGGAAGGGAAGCTCGCCGGTCAGCATCTCGTAGAAGGTGACGCCTAGCGAGTAGAAGTCGGTGCGGTAGTCGACGACCCGGTTCATCCGCCCCGTCTGCTCCGGCGAGATGTAGGCGAGCGTCCCCTCGAGCCGGGCCGGGTTGCCGAGGTGGTGGGTGTGCAGCTCCACCCTCGAGGAGATCCCGAAGTCGATGACCTTGACCGCGCCCGTTTCGATGTTGACCAGGATGTTGCCGGGGTTGACGTCCTTGTGGACGATGCCCGCGTCGTGGATCTGCTGGAGGGCTTCGGCGATCTTGATGGCGACGTCGAGGAAGGTGGCCAGGGGCAGAGCCCCCTCGGCAAAGGCCTCCCGGAGCGTCTGAGCTTCGACGTACTCGAGGACGAGCCCGTGCCGGCCGTCGACCTTGTCGCGTTTGAGGGCCTTTCGAATCCCGGCGGCGGCGAGGTCTTTCGTGAGCTCGAACTCGTTGTTGAACTGCGCGATGCGCTCCGGGGGCGGGTAGTCCGCTTTGAGGATCTTCAGGATCGCAGGTGAGCCGTACTCGCCGGGCGGCAGGCGGTAGATGAGCGAGTTGGCGCCCTCGTAGAGGAGCGCGTCCGGACGGGTCAGCATCGGCAGGCCTCCGAGGCGCTCACCGCGAGGCCTGCTCGGGTTTCGTCGCGGAGACGATGTTGTACCTCCAGAGGCCTCGCTTGAAGGCCCGGTGCTGGTAGTAGGTCGAGTAGGTGTTCAGCGTCTGGGTGCGGTTCCGCCACCCGAGGAGCTGCCAGAGGTGGGTGTAGACGAGCCCCGGGTAGTAGTAGAAGAAGAGCCGCTTCACGCTGCGGGCGACGCGCCCGGTGACGTCGCGGACGACGCGGTCCTCGAAGCCCGCCTCCTCCATCTGCCGCTCGAAGACCTCGGTGACGGCGTATTCGCGTATGGCCCAGCTGCGGGTCCACTGACGCATGAGACTCTGGTCCCGCGGCGGGCGGCCCTCCATCGGCACGGAGAAGAAGTCCGCGAGCACCAGTCGCCCGCCCGGCCGCAGGAGGCGATACGCCTCGCGAAGGAAGTCACCCTTGTCGAAGGCGTAGCAGACGCTCTCGATGGCCCAGACGACGTCGAAGGACGCCGCCGGGAGGCCGGTATCCAGGTAGCTCCGCCGGTCGAAGTGCGTCAGGTCGGCCACCAGGTTCTCGGCGGCATTCGCGCGGCACCTCTCGACCTGCTTCTGGCTGAGGGTGATGCCGTGGACGCTGCAGCCGACATTGCGGGCCAGGAAGATGGCAGAGCCGCCGACCCCACAGCCGGCGTCGAGAACACGGTCGGAGCTCCGGATGTGTCCGTACCCCGCCAGCTTCGCGTTGAGGCGGGTCACCGCCTGGGCCAGCGTCCGGGTGCTCTCGTCCCAGTACCCGTAGTGCATGCCGAGGTGGCGCTTGAGGCCCCAGACCAGCGAATAGTCCGGCTCGCAGTGGTCGTAGTAGGCCACGATCTCGTCTTCGTTGACCGCGGGCCCGTTCTCGGCGGGGGCGCCGAAAAAGCCGGGGTCCGCTCTCAGATAGCTCTGGCTTGCCGACACGAGGGTTCTCCTCCTGACCTTTCAGAGGCCTGGCGATGCAGGCCGACAGGAACGATGTGCCAATGACTGGAAGATGAAGACGGCATTATAGCGGGCCCGGCGGGAGAAGTGCGCGAACTTCGTTCCCCAGGTTCACATGCCCCCTCTCGCCGCCGGGAGTGCGGGTGGACGTGATCGGGGCGCCCGGGTCGGGGCGGGTCCTCCGCTCCAGAGGGCGGAGACCCGACCGCCGGAGCGTTCAGACGAGACACGGATCCTGGCGGAGTGACTTGAGCCGTAGTCGTTCCGCGGCTATGATCCGACCGATCACCGCCGCAACGAATACCGGTCAGTCGAACCCGCCCCGGAGTTGAAGGCCGGAATGAGCTGAGTCCATTCCGTGGGCGAGCGCCGATGTCCGCGGAGGGCACGGGGCCGCTGGCACGAGGGAGGATCACCGATGGCCACGTCACGCTGGACGAAGGAGCTGCTCAACGAGGCGAGCACGCAGGGCGACAACCCGGGCGTCCACCCGAACGCGGACGAGCTCGCGACGGAGGTGATGAGCCACGCAGGCGGTGTCCACCGCTACAACCACCTGCTCGAGGTGGCGGACACCCTGCTCGCCTCGCCGTCGCTGGCCCTGACCCCGGACTCCGCGCTCCGGCGCCACCTCGAGGAGTTCTCGACCGACGCGCTCCGGTACTTCGAGCCGTCGCCGGCCCCGGAGTGGGTGGACGAGGCGAAGCTGCGGGACGCGAGCGCGCTCTGGGAGGAGAACTCGGTCGCGGCCATAGCCTCCCTCTATGCCCTGAGCCTTCCGTGCACTTATCTCTACAAGAACGGTGTTCCCGCCCTCTACGAGACCGGGAAGCTGACCAGGCACGAGTACATCTTCCAGAGGATTCACGAGACGGGCCTCTTCGTCGCCGACGTGATGGACCGGGGCGGGATCGAGGTCCTCAGCGACTTCGTCCCGGACGAGGACGAGCTCCTCATGAAGGTCCTGAGAGAGCTCGACCCGGAGGGCGACTGGCAGCGCGGAGGCCGGGGAAGGCTGCTCCGGGCGGCGGGGGCCCTCGAGTCCTCCGAGCTCGGGGCGAGGGTCGAGGCGGAGATAGCAAAGCGGCGGAAGCCCAACCGCTTCCTCTGGGGCAAGGGGTACCTGACCGCCCGGAAGGTGCGCTTCCTGCACGCCTCGATCCGCTTCATGCTCCGCAACCCCGACAAGATGCGCCCGGCGGCGACCGAGGGGCAGGCCCCCCAGACCCTGACCGATCGGTACGCCGACGCCCCCGCGCCCTGGGACGAGGAAGGGCGGGGCGCCCCCATCAACCAGACGGAGCTGGCCTTCGGGCTGCTCAGCTTCGGCTACCTGATCCCCATGGGACTGGAGCGCATGGGCTGCCGCATCCGCCGCGAGCGAAAGGAGAGCTTCCTCCACCTGTGGCGGGTGATCGGTCACGTGATGGGGGTCCGCGAGGACCTGATGACCGAGGACTGGGACGAGGCCACCGCCCTCCTGGCCCTGGTGAGGGAGCAGGAGTTCGGGCACACCCCGTTCGGAGAGCACCTGACGGTGGCCCTGATGGAGTTCGCCCGCAGCTACTTCCCCCACCTCACGGCCGGCCTGCAGCGCCGGCTTCCCGCCCACATGATCGTCGACCAGCTCGGCCGGCTCGACCCGGCCTACCCGGCGATGGTCCTCCCCGCGGACGTTCTCAAGGACACGAAGAGGCTGGGTCCGCGGGCGGCGTTCCAGGCGGTCATGCTCTGGGTGCGCCTCTACTACACGGTCCGGGACCGGATCGTGGGGAGGATCCCCCTCGTGGGGGAGACGCTCCTCTCCTCGCTCCACCGCTCCTCGGAGGAGCTGATCGAGTCCTGGCGCGACCAGTTTCGCCGCCGGCCGTTCAACGTCGCCGGGAACATGGCCTGGGTTCGGCGGCGCGGCGCGGACCCGAAGACGGAGGCGCGGCTCCAGAGGTGGCGCCGGAAGATGTTCAACAACCTGGCCTTCGCCATCGGCTGTCTCTTCGTGATGGTGACCGCGCTGGTCGCGGCGGGGGTCGTGACGGTCGTCCCGCACGGCCTGCTCGAGCAGAAGTGGCGGCTCGTCAAGATCCTGGGCGGTGGCTCGGCACTCCTCGGCTTCGTGGCGTGGCTGTGGATGACGTGGCGGATGCCGAGCGTGCTCGCCTCCCGGCCCGAGTGAGGGGCTCAGTTGACCGGGGCGTCGGCGGGCAGTAGCCTCGCCTGGAAACCCTCAGGAGGCAGGATGTCATGGTTCGAGACCGGCTCAGGGGCTTCAAGGCCCTGAAACCATGGCGCTGACTCCGGGCTCTCGCCTGGCCTCCTACGAGATCGGCCCCCCCCTCGGCTCCGGTGGGATGGGAGAGGTCTACCGCGCCCGCGACGTCCGGCTCGGGCGGCCGGTGGCGATCAAGGTGCTCCGGCCCGAGTCGGCCACGAACCCGGACCGCCTGGCCCGATTCGAGCAGGAAGCCCGGACCGCCTCCGCCCTCAACCACCCGAACGTCGTCACGATCTACGACATCGGCACCGTGGACTCCCTCCCCTACATCGCCATGGAGTTCGTCGAGGGCAAGACGCTGCGGAAGATGCTCGGCATGGGCCCGATCCCCGTCCCCCGACTCCTCGACATCGCCACCCAGGTCGCGGAGGGCCTGGCCAAGGCCCACGCCGGCGGCATCGTGCACCGGGACCTCAAGCCCGAGAACCTGATGATCACCGGCGACGGCCTCGTGAAGATCCTGGACTTCGGTCTCGCCAAGCTCACCCCTGACGTCTCGCAGCTCTCGACGGACCCAAAGAACGCTCCCACCGCCACCGGGGTGATCCTCGGGACGGTGCAGTACATGTCGCCCGAGCAAGCCAAGACCCCCGCGGTCGACCACCGCTCGGACCAGTTCACCCTCGGGCTCATCCTCTACGAGATGGCGACGGGGCTGCGCGCCTTCCCCCGCGACTCGATGGGCCGGGACCCTGGCCGCCATCATGTTCGACGAGCCCACCCCCGTCGCCGACCTCAACCCCGCGATTCCCGAGATCCTCGTCCGGATCATCGCGACCTGCCTCCAGAAGGACCCCGAGAAGCGGTTCGTCTCCACGACGGACCTCGCCCGCGAGCTTCGGGCCCTGCGGAGCCGAACCTCGCCCCCCGCGGAGTCCGCGGTGAGCGCGGTGACGACGGAGGGGCCGGCGCTCCCCCTGGAGCGGCCCTCGGTCGCGGTGCTTCCCTTCGTGGACATGAGCCCGCAGAAAGACCAGGAGTACTTCTGCGACGGGATGGCGGAGGAGCTGATCAACGCCCTGACCCAGATCCCGGAGCTGCGGGTCGTGTCGCGGACCTCCTGTTTCCAGTTCAAGGGCAAGGTGGAGGACGTGCGGGCCATCGGGAAGCGGCTGGGAGTCGGCACCCTCCTCGAAGGGAGCGTGCGGACGGCGGGAGAACGCATGCGCGTCGGGGCACGGCTCACCAACGTGGGCGACGGGTATCAGCTCTGGTCGTCCCAGTTCGACCGCGAGATGAAGGACGTCTTCGCGGTCCAGGACGAGATCGCGGAGTCGATCCTCGCCGCGCTCCGGGTCACCCTCATCAAGGACGCCGACGCACCCATCGTGCCGCGACCCACCGGGACTCCCGAGGCCTACAAGCTGTATCTGAAGGGCCGACACGAGTGGAACAAGCGGACCGAAGAAGGTCTCGCCCGGAGCATCGAGTTCTACCGGCAGGCGATCAAGGCGGACCCGGGATACGCCCGCGCCCACGCCGGGCTGGCCGACTCCTACGTCCTGCTGGGCATCTACGGCATCCGCCCTCCCAACGACGTGATGCCGAAGGCGAAGGCGGAGGCGACCCAGGCCCTCGAAGACTCCGTCGACCTCCAGCCGGGCCAGTCCGACGCCACCCTGGCCGCCGTCTACACCGCCCTCGGCTGCGTCAAGGCGGTCTACGACTGGACGTGGTCCGACTCCGAGCGCCACTTCCGGCAGGCCATCGAGCACGACCCCCGGTACCCCACGGCGCACCACTGGTACGCCATCAACTGCCTCGTCCCCCAGGGCCGGTTCGACGAAGCCACCCGGGAGATCCGGCTCGCGCAGGAGTCCGACCCTCTCTCCCCCGTCATCCAGACCAGCCTGGGCCTGGTCCACTACTTCGCCGGGAACCTCGTCGAGGCGGTGACCGAGCTCAAGAAGACGCTGGATGCCGACGCGAGCTTCGCCATGGCCCACTTCTTCCTCGGCCAGACGTACCTGCAGATGTCGCGGGCCCGAGGACGCCCTCGCCGCCCTCGGCAACGCGAGCCGCCTGTCCCCCGGCTCCGCCGAGTTCCGGGCCGGGCTCGGCCATGCGTACGCCGAGGCGGGCGAGACCGAGCGCGCCCGCCAGATCCTCGCCGAGCTGAAGGAGAGGCGGCGGACGACCGGTACATCTCGGCCGCCCTGATCGCCGAGGTGAACGCCGGCCTCGGCGAGACCGAGGAGGCGCTGTCGTGGCTGGAGGAGGCGAAGCGCGAGCGCTCTCCCGAGCTCGTCTGGATCGGGATGCGACCCGCCTTCCGCCGTCTGCGCTCCGATGCGAGGTTTGTCGAGCTGGTGGGGACGATCGTTCCCGCGGCGGCGGATCGTGGAGATTCGGAGCTCAGCCGGACACTCGAAGGCCCGGGACCGGGGTGAGCCCGCCTGCTCGTCGCGATCCGACGAGGTATGGCCGGGTCGCAGCAGCACCCGTCGGACCGGGCTACATTGTAGGTCCCCAACGATCGAGGGGCAGGAGGTGTGAGTCCTGGCTTTGCTGCGCCCCAGAGAGGATCGTCCGAAGCTCGGCCCGAAGCTCCGGATCCACACCGTCCTGCGCTGCCCCTTGAACGGCCACCAGGTCGGCGCGTGCCGCGGTCTGTGCACGCCGTTCGCCCGAAGGAGACGGCCTGTGCGGCCGGCTCGCGCCCCACACGCTCGTCGGACGCACCCAGGCCGCCATCGCGGGCCACGAAGCGAAGAAGGCGGCCGACCTCCGGCTGCGCCAGGAGCCCTCCCGACGGCCGCCCCGCACCCTGGCCTCGCCCGAGGAGCCCCGCCGCGGGTTCTAGCCGTCGTCACCCCGGGTGAGTGCCAAGGTGGCACAATCCTCGGGGCTGCAGCCCCGGGGACGCCATGGAGCACGCGCTTTTTCCTCTGGACGCTGAGTACCTGACAACAGGGGTCACTGCGGCCGCCGGGTACGGAGTCCCCTGAGCCGTGCTCACTGCTCTGGCGGTGGTGGTGGCGTCGCTTCCCGGCCTGCTGGCCTGGGTCTGGGGTCGGAGTCTCCTCCGCTCGCCCGACGACCCCACCCTTCCTGAGCGGCGTGGCGGCCTGGCGTCATCGCCTGATCGTCAGCTTCGCCACGTCCGTCGCGATCCTGATCGTGCTGCTTCACCGCGACGCGCCCTGGGCGGTGCCGCTGCCGTGCTCGCCTGCCTCGCGGGGGTGTTCCCGATACGGCGCGCCCTCTTCGGTGAGCGCTGGGACTTCATCGCCTACCTCGCGCATCTCGCACGGCTGACGGTCGGAGTCGCGGGCTTCTGGCTTCTGCTGCTCTTCGCTCCAGCCCTCGTCGCCTGGGCCAGGCCTCACGTCTGGCCCTTCGCCACCACGCTCGCCCTCGTCCTGGTGGCGTGGGGGCTCGCCTACCCCTGGATCCTGCTGTGGGTCCTGGGCGCGACGCCCCTGAGCAACCGCGAGCTCGAGGAGCGCTTTCGCGCGATCGCCGAGCGCTCGACGGCACCCCGCGCCCCGGCTCTGGCGGGTCGGGCCGCAGGAGGGACGCTGGGCCAACGCCTTCGCGCTTCCCGCCACGCGGACCCCGGCGGTGGTCTTCACCCGCACCCTCCTCGAGGCCTTCGACCGGACGAGCTCGCGGCGGTCTTCGCCCACGAGCAGGCTCACCTCGAGCATTTCGACGCGCGCCGCGTGAAGCGCCTCGCTGCGCTCCAGACCCTGGCCGTGTTCGTCGGAACCCTGGGCGCGGCCGCGGCCTTCGAGCGCCTCGGAGGCGCAAGCACGGCGATCATCCTCGGCTGGCCCCTGCTGTTGCTCGTCGCGGTCTTCGTCCTGCGCTCGTTCGCCATCGGGCCCACGAGACCGAGAGCGACCGCCGGGCCGTCGAGCTGTGCGGCGACCCGCAGGCGCTCGCCCGCGCCCTCGTGAAGCTCCACGACCTGGCCCTCCTGCCGCGCCGCCTCACCCCGAGGAGGAGGATCGGGCCACGCACCCCAGCCTGGCGCACCGCCTGCGGGCGATCGAGGAGCTTGGGCGCGGGCCGCGGGGGCGAGGCGGGCCACCGATCCGCGGCGACGGCACCTTGCCCGCTGTCCTCGCGGGCGCCGACCCGGGCGCTGGGTGCTTCTCGGGGCCGACAGGCCCACTGGCTCGAGGGCGTCGCGGACGGAACGCCCCGCGACGCCGAGGCGCTCCGTGCCGCGGCCCTACGGGTGCGTTCCTTTGCCTACTCCGAGCTCGTGGAGCTCCGCCTGCGAGCCGCGCGGCCCGGGCCACGTGCTGGTCGCGAGCGACCGCACCGGGCCGCGTGGTCGCTGCCGCTGGCGACCGGTGAGGCCGCCCTGGCCCACCAGGCGCTCGATGCCGTCGACCGACCGCCTCGCCCCGGCGTCCGCCGCCCGGCCCGAGCGCAAGGCCCTTGGCGCTCTGGTGGCATGCGCGGGAGCGATCATGGCCCTGCTCACGTGGTCCGCGGCGGTGGTGCCCGCGCTGCTGGCGATCGTGCTGCAGCATCCAGGTCCCCTCGCGGCCTTCGGCGCGTCCGCGCTGCTGGCGGGGGCTTTCGCCTTCGTATCGGGCGTGGGCACCGGGCCCGGTCCTCGACGCGGGTCGCACGCGCCTGGCCCCCCTGGGCCTGGCGGCGTGCGGTGCCGCCGCCTGTGGATTGCTGGCACGACCGCCTGGCGCGAGCGCGGCCGGCCGCACGCGCACGGCGCCGTGGGTGGCCCTTGCACTCGGGCTCCTCGCAGTGGTGTTTCTCGTTCTGCCGCTCGCGGCGCTGGCGACTGGTGGCGCTGTTGCGCGCGCACGTGGCCGCCCGGGACCATCCGGCCGGAGCCGTCCTACTGGTTGCCGCATCGGCCGCGCTTCTCGTCGTCCCCCGCCGGTGGAGTCGGGGGGCCGCGGCGGTGGCCGCCGCCCTGGCGATGTGCCGCTCATCCTGGGCACGTCGACCTTCGCGAGTCGCTTCGTCACCGACCCCTTCTTCGCGCCGGGGGCCAGCGGCCAGACCTCATCCACGCTGTCGCCGCAGCTCATCGACGAGCAGACGCTGCCGGCGACGACAGGCCAACTGGAGATGTCTCCCTCAGGCGCCTCATGGGCGATTCGTCGGTTCGAGTTCAGCAACGACGGCACGCCACCGGTGAACACGATGATCGTGGGCTCGGAGCGCGGGATCCGCCACGAGTACCCGGCGGACGACCTGGTGCTCCTCGACGACACGCGCCTCCTGGCGCTCTTCCGGGAGGAGGGTCATCCCACCGTCGAGCAGCGTCCCCACGATCCGGCGGCCCCGGCCCACTGGCGCGCGGACCTCGAGCCCCTCCTCGAAGGGGCCCAGCTGTCGGCCAACCCGGCCACGGGCCAGTGGCGCGTGACCGGGATCCAAGGGGAGACGGGGGCCTTCGTTCGCGTCTCAGGCGAAGCGGAAGGGTCGTTCACGGTCGACCGCTGGGGACCCGGATCCGAGGGGGCGGTTTGGGTGGTCGGCGACGGGCCCGCGGCGCTCGGGATCGCGTCCCACTTCGACGAGACGGCCGAGGAGCTCCTGGAGACGGAGCTCGACGACGATGCGCCCAGCCTGTGGTGGGTCCTGGCAGGCTACACCGGTATGGGCCTCGGCGCCCGTGTGCTTTCCCTCGACGCCGACGGTGCGCGGGAGCTCTACGAGTCCCAGCTCCACGTTCAGTGCGATGCCCCACGGCCGGGCGAGACTCAACCGCTGTGCCGGGCGAACGACGGAAAGCGCACCACCCTCTGGCGCGTCGACCCTGCGAGCGGACAGGCGCGCTTCGTCGCCCGGATCGACGGCTTCACCTGGCCGGCGCGACCGCAGTCCGGAGGCTGGCTGCTCCTGGTCAACGCGGGCACGCGCCAGCGCCTCCACCTCCTCCACGACGAGCGCCTGGACCAACTCGACGTCGGCGACACCCCACCCTGGATCCAGGCGGTGGCCGCCTTCGACGGCGGCGTGGGCGTCGTCGTCTCCGACACCGGCGCCCGGGCTCTGCTACGCCGCTACCGCCTGCGCTAGCCAAACCGAGGCCCAACCGGCGTCCGGCGAACGCCGCCAGCACTGGTAGCCCTGCAGCCACAAGGCCCCAGTGCCAGATAGCGCTTCCCACACAGCTGCAGTGCACACTCACATGCGGCCCCAGCTCCAGACCTTGACCTGTGCCGGTTGCCGACATGGATGGTCGCGTCCGCCGGCTTGACCGCCCGTCGGGACGACCCCATCCTGATCGCCTCGTCATGGACGTCTACGACAAGCTCTCGCACCCGCTCGCGCTCGCGGTCTTCGTGCTCACGCTGTTCCTGCCGGTGCTCGTGGGCGTTCTGACGGTGAGGAGGACACGCTCCCAGTCCGACTTCTTCGTGGGCGGGCGAGCGATGCACCGCCTGGTCGTCGCACTCTCCGCGGTGTCGTCGGGCCGTTCGTCGTGGCTCGTCCTCGGGGTGAGCGGCATCGCGTACGCCCAGGGGGCGAGCGCGGTGTGGGCGGTGGTCGGCTACACGACGGCCGAGCTCCTGCAGTGCCTCTATCTCGGGCCCCGGCTGCGCACCGAGACCGAGCGGCTGGGCTCGATCACGCTGCTCGACTACCTCGAGTCCCGCTTCGGGGACACCTCGCACCGCCTCCGCATCCTCGGATCCCTCATCATCGGGGTCTTCATCACGGCATACGTCGCGGCCCAGCTCCACGCCGGAGCCAAGACGCTGACGAGCGCCCTCGGGATGAACCTGGGCCTGGGCCTCCTGCTCTCGGCGCTGCTGATCCTCGTCTACATGGTTCTTGGCGGCTACGTTGCGGTCGCCTGGAACGACGTCGTGCGGGCGGTGCTGATGCTGCTCGCCCTGGTGGCGCTCCCGGCGTACGGGCTCGTCCGCCTCGGCGGCCTCGGGGCGCTGCGCGGGCAGCTCGTCGGCTTCGACCCCACGCTCGTGGACCCGCTGGCTCTCGGGTTCGGCGCCTTCATCGGCTTCGTGGGCATCGGGCTGGGGTCGCCCGGACAGCCCCACATCCTGGTGCGCTACATGTCCATCGACGACCCTCGCCACCTGAGGACGGCGGCGTTCGTCGGGACCGCGTGGAACGTCGTGCTCGGGGCGGGAGCCGTCCTCATCGGGCTCGTGGGACGCGGCGCTCTTTCCGCTGGCCGAGGCCCTGCCCGGAGCCGACCCCGAGATGATCTACGTGGCGCTCTCCTCGGAGCTCTTCGGGCCGGTGCTCTACGGCCTCCTCGTGGGCGGCGTCTTCGCGGCCATCCTGTCCACCGCCGACTCGCAGCTGCTCGTCGTGGCGTCGACCTTCGCCCGGGACGTGTACGAGAAGACCCTGCGGCGGGACCCGAAGGGGGACGAGGCGACCCGGCTTCGCCTCGGGCGCATCGTGGTGATCGCCTGCGGGCTTCTGGCGATGGCCCTCGCCTGGTCGGCCCAGGACCTGGTCTTCTGGCTGGTGCTCTTCGCGTGGGCGGGCCTGGGCGCGTCGCTGGGTCCGGCCCTGATCCTCTCGCTCTTCTGGAAGGGCGCCACCCGTGACGGGATCGCGGCCGGCATGATCACGGGGACCCTCGTCACGGTCGCCTGGAGGCTCTGGCTGCGAGAGCCCACCGGGCTCTACGAGCTCGTGCCCGGGTTCGCGCTCTCCGCCCTGGCCATCTGGGCACTGAGCCGGGCGCAACGCCGCCGACCTACCGTTCCGGACTAGTGTCGTGTCACCGAAGTGAATCTCGACCACGCGGAGCCCTCTGGGGCTTCGACGGCCACGCAAATTCGACTGCGGACCCGTCGCTTAGCGGGGCAGGGTCCTCGTCGGGCCGCCCCGAAAGCCACGGGTCGTAACGTTCACCCGACTTCGTCCGGACCAAGCGCACATCCCGGCGCTTGGCCGTTCGCGACGAGGACGTCGCACGACGGGCTTCTGACTCGTGGCGAGTTGGGCCAACTATTAGCCGCGGTTAACGCGATGCCCGGAGAGGCGACGCGACGCGACTCGGGTCCTCGGGATGGGGTGAGGGACGAGGGGGACGTGAACCTCCTCGGCCTTCTTCGCCAGACCCACATCTTCGCCTCCACCGTCCGTGAGGTCCTCGAGGTGAAGCTCCTGCGTGAGGTCAGCGAGGCCCCCTCCTCGCTCCCCCAGCTCCAGCTCCTGAAGCTGATGGTCCGCGACGGGCAACACCAGGCGAGGGAGGTCGCCCACTTTCTCGGCGTGAGCCCCCCCGCGGCCACCAAGAACGTCGACAAGCTCGTCGGCCTGGGCCTGGTCCGGCGGGAACGCTCCACCGGGGACCGTCGCGCCACGCTGCTCTCGGCGAGCCCCGCGGGCCGGCGCCTGGTCGAGGAGTACGAGCGGAGGAAGGCCCTGCTGGTGAGGCCGGTGCTGGAGCGTTTCCGGCCCGAGGAGCTGGCGCAGCTCACGAGCCTGCTGGAGCGCTTCGCGGTCTCGCTGCTCGAGCGCGAGACACCGGAGGCGGGCTTCTGCGCCCGCTGCTGCGGCTACGTGGAGTCGGGTTGTCCGGTGGACTGGCTGCTGGGGGACTGCGCGTTCCGCAAGCTCCGCGGCCCGTCTGTCAAGCAGAAGAAACGGGTGCGTCCCTCGTGAGCGGAAGCGCGCCCTCGGTCGGAAGGAACGAGATGAAATACTGGCGCAAACCCCTCGACCTGGACCAGGTCAAGGTCCCGAAGGGCGACGTGTACGTCGTCGTGGAGCGCTGCAAGGGCTGCGGCTTCTGCGTCGAGTACTGCCCCAAGGACGTCCTGGCCCTGTCCGAGGAGTTCAACCGCAAGGGCTATCACCCGCCGGAGGTCGTCAAGCACGGCGAGTGCGTCAACTGCAACCTGTGCGAGATGATCTGCCCCGACTTCGCCATCTTCAGCATGCCCACCGGGGAGGCCGCCCCCGGAGGCGAAAACGGAGGCCCACCTTGAAGGCTGATCCCGCGGGCGTCCTGACCGGCGTCCACTACCTCGACGGAGACTTCGCCTGCGGCGAGGGGGCCATGGCCGCCGGCTGCCGCTTCGTCGCCGGCTACCCCATCACCCCCTCGACCGAGGTGGTGGAGCGCATCGCTCGCCGCTTCCCGATGATGGGCGGCACCTTCATACAGATGGAAGACGAGCTGGCCTCCATGGCCGCGGTGGTCGGGGCGGCGTGGACCGGCACCAAGTCCATGACCGTGACCAGCGGCCCGGGCTTCAGCCTGATGATGGAGAACATCGGGCTCGGGGCGATGATGGAGACGCCCTGCGTGGTGGTCAACGTGCAGCGGGGCGGCCCCTCCACCGGCCTGCCGACCATGGTCGGCCAGGCCGACATGATGCAGGCGCGGTGGGGCTCCCATGGCGACTACGAGCTGATCGCGCTGTGCCCGCGCTCGCCCCAGGAGGCCTTCGATTTCACCATCGACGCCTTCAACCTCGCCGAGACCTACCGGGTGCCGGTGCTGGTGATGATGGACGAGTGCGTGGGGCACATGACGGAGAAGGTCGTGATCCCCGCCGCCGAGGAGATCGACATCATCCCCCGGAAGCTCACCAAGAAGCCCCCCGGGGAGTTCCTGCCCTACGAGACCAACGGGAACCCGGTCCCCGAGTTCGCCCGGGCCGGGGACGGCTACCGGTTCCACACCACCGGCCTCACCCACGACGAGCGGGGCTACCCGGACATGAGCGCGGAGTGCCAGGAAAAGGCGGTGCGCCGCCTGGTCGAGAAGATCCGCGGCCGCGCCGACGAGATCGTGCGCTTCGTGGAACTCGACACCGAGGGCGCCGACGTCGTCGTCGTGAGCTACGGGATCACCTCGAGGGTGGCCCGCATGGGGGTCGACCTCGCCCGCCAGAAGGGAGTGAAGGTCGGCGTCCTGCGGCTGGAGGTGGTCTGGCCCTTCCCGGAGACGCGGATCCGGGAGCTCTCGAAGAAGGTCAAGGCCTTCGTGGTCCCGGAGATCAACTTCGGACAGATCGTGCTCGAGGTCGAGCGCTGCGCGGCCGGCCGCGCCGCCGCGGTCCTCGTGCCCCACGCCGGGGGCGGGGTGCACGATCCCGAGGTGATCAGCAACGCCATAGTGGGAGCGGCGAAATGACCGATAACCCGCAGACCAACGTCGACGCCGACGCCCACCCGATCGCGCCCTTCCTGCGCATGGACCGCATGCCGCACATCTGGTGTCCCACCTGCGGGATCGGCACCGTCGTCAGGTGCTTTGCCAGCGCCCTCGAGCAGAGCGAAGCTCGACCTGGACAAGGTGTCGATCGTCTCCGGCATCGGCTGCACCGGCCGCGTGGCCGGGTACATGAAGCTCGACGCCTTCCACGCCACCCACGGGCGCGCCATCCCCTTCGCCACCGGCCTCAAGCTGGGTCGTCCCGAGCTGCTGGTGACCGTCTTCTCCGGGGACGGCGACCTCTCGGGGATCGGCGGCAACCACCTGATCCACGCCGCCCGGCGCAACCTCGACATCCTCTGCATTCTCGTCAACAACTTCATCTACGGGATGACCGGCGGACAGAACGCCCCCACCACCCCGGTGACCGCACGCACGTCGACCATGCCCTTCGGCAACTTCGAGCACCCCTTCAACCTGGTGCACCTGGCCGCGAGCTGCGGGGCGCCCTACGTGGCCCGGTGGACGTGCCTGCACATCCGCCGGCTCACCAAGACGTTCTCGGAGGCGCTCACCCGGAAGGGGTTCCGGTTCATCGAGGTGATCGCGCCCTGCTCGACGCTCTACGCCCGGCTCAACAAGCTGGGCTCGGGTCTCGACCTGATGCGCTTCTACCACGACAACGCCGAGATCCGGCACGGGGCCGACACCCGGGAGGCCGGGATCGACTTCCAGGGCCCGATCGTCTGCGGGAAGTTCGTCGACATCGAGAAGCCGACCTTCACCGAGCTGATGAACGAGCACTACACGAAGACCCTGGGCGAGCGATACGTGCCGATGGGGCCCGAGGGAGGGTGGATCCATGAGTAGGACCGAGATCCGGATCACCGGCTACGGGGGCCAGGGTGTCGTGCTCTGCGCCTACATCATCGGGCGCGCCAACGCGGTGAACGCGGGGAACCACTCCACCATGATCCAGAGCTTCGGGCCGGAGGCCCGGGGGTCGGCCTGCTCGGCGACCCTCGCCCTCTCCGACGAGGAGATCCTCTACCCCTACATCCGTCGCCCCGACGTGCTCGTGGCCATGTCGGCCGAGGGCTACGACATGCACCGGGACGGGCTCAAGCCGAAGGGGACCCTCATCTACGAGAAGGACCTCGTTCCCGCGCGGCTCAAGAAGGCTCAGCAGTCCTTCGGGATCTCGTCGACCCGCATCGCCGAGGGTCTCGGCCGCACCCTGGTCCAGAACATCGTGATGCTCGGCTTCTTCGCGGCGGTGACGAGGGTCGTGCCCCACGATCAGATGCGCGAGGCGGTGAAGTCCTCGGTGCCTCCCGGGACGGAAGAGCTGAACCTGAAGGCCTTCGAGGCGGGCCTGGCGTACTTCGAGGAGCACTACGGGGCGGGAGTGCCCGGCGATGCCGAGGCGGGAGAGCCCCTCGTGAGTCCCATGGCGTAGTCGGGCCCTCGCGCGACCGCGAGCGGCCCAGGAGGAGGACGTGGACCTCGAGTCCCTGAAGACGAAGCTGGACAAGGCGAAGAAGACGACGGAAGCGATGGACGAGGTCGAGGAGACCGTGCCGAAGCGGGCCCTGGTCATCGGCGGGGGCATCGCCGGCATCCAGGCCGCCCTCGATCTCGCCAACGCGCGGATACCGGTGACCCTGGTGGAGAAGTCCCCGTCGCTGGGCGGACGAATGGCCCAGCTCGACAAGACCTTCCCCACCATGGACTGCTCGATCTGAATCCTGGGCCCCAAGGCCCTGGATGCCGGTCGGCATCCGCTCATCGACGTCGTCACGGGCGCCGAGGTCACAGGCTGCGAAGGCGTGCCCGGCGACTTCCGGGTCTCGGTCCGCAAGCACCCGCGCTACGTGCGCGAGGACGCCTGCGTGGCCTGCGGGCTGTGCGTGGACGCCTGCCCCCAGGTGGGCGGCAACGAATTCGACGTGGGCCTCAAGGCCCGCAAGGCCATCTACCGCCCGTTCCCCCAGTCCGTGCCCTCGACCTACGTGGTCGACAAGGGGTCCTGTCTCAACTTCATGGGCTTCCTCACCGAGAAGCAGCGCAAGAGGCTGGGGAAGGTCGAGCGCCTGAAACGAAAGAAGAGACCCGACTATCCCCCCAACATCCTCGTCTGCGGTCACTGCGCCGACACCTGCGACGTGGACGCCATCGACTTCGACATGCTCCCCGAGGACGTGGAGCTGCGGGTGGGGTCCG
Source organism: uncultured Acidobacteriota bacterium (assembly GCA_963700695.1). Lineage (GTDB taxonomy): Bacteria > Acidobacteriota > Vicinamibacteria > Fen-336 > Fen-336 > JAJDNS01. Next base: position 77,903 of record CAVOYO010000008.1, read on the forward strand.
TGATCGTCGCGGTGGGCTTCCAGGAGTTCGACGCCCGCAAGCTGGGCAACTACGGCTACGGACGCTTCCCCAACGTCGTCACCAGCCTCGAGCTCGAGCGCATGCTGAACGCCTCCGGGGTCACCCAGGGGCACGTCATCCGGCCTTCGGACCACAAGACCCCGAGGCGCATCGTGTTCGTGCAGTGCGTCGGGGCCCGCGGCGACGGGGGTCGGCCCTATTGCAGCCGCTTCTGCTGCATGAACGCGGTCAAGGACTCGATGCTGCTCCGGCAGCACGACCCCGAGGTCGAGGACGTCACCGTCCTCTACACCGACATGCGGGCCTTCGGGAAGGGCTTCGACGACTTCGTCAAGCGCTCGCTCGAGGAGCAGAGCGCACGCTACATGCGCGGCCGGCCGGCCAAGATCGAGCAGGTCCGTGAGGACGATACCCTCGAGGTCTTCGTCGAGGACACCCTCGGCCACGAGCAGCACCGCGTCCCCGCCGACCTCGTGGTGCTTTCGGTGGCGGCGGCCCCGAACGACGGGGCGCGGAAGCTGGCCAAGGCCCTCGGCATCGAGGTCGACCGCTACGGCTTCATCGCCCGGGAGGACCCGGCGATCTCCGCGGTGGAGACGGGCCGCGAGGGGGTCTACGTGTGCGGCAGCGCCGTCGGCCCCCAGGTCATCCCGGACTGCGTGGCCCAGGCCTCGGCGGCGGCGGCCCGGGCCCAGCTCTTCCTGACCGGAGAGCGCGTCGAGCGGAAAGAAGCCCCGGTCGCGCCGATGGACCTGTCCGGCCCGCCGCGGGTCGGGGTGCTCGTCTGCCACTGCGGCGTGAACATCGGCGGGGGTGCTCGACGTGGAGGCGCTGGCCCGCGAGGCCCAGGATCTGCCTGGCGTCGTGGCCGCGAAGACCCACCTCTTCGCCTGCTCCACCGCCGGGCAGGAAGAGATGGTCGAGCTGATCCGCGAGCACGACCTCAACCGGGTGGTGGTGGCCGCCTGCACCCCCCGCACCCACGAGCCGGTCTTCCGCGAGGGCCTGGCCCGGATCGGCTTCAACCCGTACCTGCTGGAGATGGTGAACATCCGGGACCAGTGCTCCTGGGTGCACACCCGAGAGCCCGACGCGGCCCAGGAGAAGGCGCGAGCCCTCATCCGCATGGGCGTGGCCCGGGCACGCCACCTCGAGCCGCTGCAGGAGTCCAAGGCGCCCATGACGCGGGCCGCCCTCGTGGTGGGCGGGGGCATCGCCGGCATCCAGGCCGCCACCGACCTGGCGGTGCAGGGCTTCCCGGTGACGCTCGTCGAGAAGCAGGGCCGCCTGGGCGGGCGCCTCGCCGCCCCGCACCTCAAGTACCTGTACCCGAACATGCGCCTGGCCGCAGAGGTCCTCGAGGAGAAGCTCGACCGCCTGCGGCGGAGCGGGGCCCGCGTCCTCCTCAACACCGAGGTGGCGAACGTCCGGGGCTTCGTGGGCAGCTTCGAGGTGGACCTCGAGGGGCGCTCCGCGGAGACGCTGCCCGTGGGCGCCATCGTCCTGGCCATCGGGGCCGACCTCCACGACCCGCAGGGCGAGTTCGGCTACGGCGAGCTGCCCAACGTGATCACCAGCGACGAGCTCGAGCGCGTCTTCTGCGAGAGCGAGTCGGACGCGCCGATCGGGGGCGAGCGGCCCGTCCTCGGCGGCGTTCATTCTGTGCGTCGGCTCTCGCGAGGCGGAGGGCAGCTGCACCGGCTGCTCGCGGTACTGCTGCCCCACCGCCATCAAGCAGGCGATGCTGCTCAACCAGCGGGGCATCGACACCACCGTCTTCTACCGCGACATCCGGACGGTCTCCAGCGGCGCGGAGGAGATGTACCGCGAGGCCCGGGGCATGGGCGTCCTCTTCGTGCGCGTGCCTCCCGACCGGAAGCCCGAGGTCGTCGGCGACGGGCGCGCCGAGGCCGTGCGCTGCCACGACGAGCTGCTGAACCGCACGGTCGAGGTGCCGACCGATCTCGTGGTCCTGAGCGTGGGCATGCGGCCCCGCCAGCCCGACACGAAGCGTCTCCACGAGATGCTCAAGGCCAGCGTGGGGCTGGACGGCTTCTTCCTCGAGCGCCACCCCGAGCTCGCCCCCGTCGAGACCGCGGTCGAGGGGGTGCTCCTGGCGGGCACGGCCCAGGGCCCGAAGGACATCGTGGACAGCGTGGCCCAGGCCTCGGCCGCGGCGGCCAAGGCCTCGGTCTTCCTGGCCCACGACGAGGTCACGCCTCGACCCGGCGGTGGCCCAGGTGGACGAGGACCGGTGCCGGGCCTGCGGCGAGTGCGTCGAGATCTGCCAGTTCCACGCCCCCGCAGCTCGTGGCGACCGCGGACGGCGGCTACGTCGCCCGCATCAACGCGTCGCTGTGCAAGGGCTGCGGCACCTGCGCGAGCTGGTGCCCGTCGGGGGCCATCACCTGCCACCACTTCACCGACCGCCAGATCACCGCCCAGATCGACGCGTTCTTCGCGGAGGAGGCCGCGCCATGACCGCCACCGGCACTTCGAAGGCCTGGAACCCGCGCCTCGTGGTCTTCGCCTGCAACTGGTGCTCGTACGCCGGGGCCGACACCGCCGGCGTCTCCCGCATCCAGCACCAGCCCCACTTCCGGATGATCCGGGTGATGTGCTCGGGGCGCATCCAGCCGGGCTTCGTGCTGCGGGCCTTCGAGAAGGGGGCGGACGGCGTGCTGGTCTCCGGCTGCCACTTCGGGGACTGCCACTACGTCTTCGGCAACGAGAAGGCGGTGGAGCAGTTCGAGAAGACGAAGAACGTCGTCCGGATGCTGGGGCTCGAGGAGGGACGGCTGCGCCTCGAGTGGATCAGCGCCGCCGAGGGCGCGCGCTTCGCCCAGGTGATCGACGAGTTCATCGAGCAGCTCCGGGAGCTGGGGCCGAGCCCCCTGGCCGGCGACGGGCACCCGGCCGGCGCCGCCACGTCGCAGGCTGAGGAGGTCGAAGCCCGTGTCTGAGCTACAGGCGGTCACCAGCGGCACGCGGACCTGGGCCTGCTACGACTGCGGCAAGTGCACCGCGACCTGCCCGATCGCCCGGGCGGGGGCGCGACTACAGCCCCCGCCGTCACGTCCTGGCCGCCAACTCGGGACAGAAGGCGGAGGTCCTCGAGGACGGGAGCTCGCTCTTCACGTGCCTCACGTGCAGCCTCTGCGACAGCCGCTGCCCGGCCGAGGTGGCCTACACGCCGCTCGTCCAGAAGCTGCGGGAGGTGGCCTACAAGGAGGGCGTGGAGCCGGACTGCCCCCACGGCGGGGCGCTGCAGTCGCTCATGCGGATGATGGCCCGGGGCGGGACGCAGCAGGACCGCCTGGGCTGGCTCACCGAGGAGCTGAAGACGACACCCGACGCAGGGCGAGGTCTTCTTCTTCACCGGCTGCACGATGTACTTCGACGCGCTCTTCCCGGAGCTCGAGGCCCGACACCCTCGACGCCACCCGGGCGGCGGTCCCGCTCATGAACCGGCTCGGCATCACGCCCGTCGTCTCGCCCGAGGAGCGCTGCTGCGGCCACGACCTGCTCTGGAACGGCGACCGCAAGGGCTTCGAGGCCCTGGCCCGCTTCAACGTGGACCTGGTGAAGAGGAGCGGGGCCGAGACCCTGGTGGCCTCCTGCGCGGAGTGCGTGCGGACCTGGAAGCTCGACTTCGAGCCCTTCTTCGAGGGCAAGCCGCCCGCGGATCGTCCACATCTCCGAGCTCCTCGCGGAACGTCTCGGCGAGCTGCCCCTGAAGGCGAACGGCGGGCGCAAGGTCACCTTCCAGGACCCGTGCCGCCTGGGGCGCCACCTCGGCGTCTACGACGCCCCGCGGGAGGTGCTCGACGCCCTGCCCGGGGTCGAGCGGGTCGAGATGCCGCGGTCGGGCAAGCGGGCCCAGTGCTGCGCCGGCGGCACCTGGTCCCACTGCGACCGCTTCGCCAAGTCGATCCAGGTCGATCGGCTGAAGGAGGCCCGGGCGACGGGGGCGGACGTGCTCGCCACCGCCTGCCCCAAGTGCCAGATCCACTACCAGTGCGCGATGAAGGACCCGAACCTCGGGGGCGAGATCGGGATCGAGATGCGCGACGTGGCCCAGCTGGTCGTGGAGGCCCTGGCCGGCGAGGACGCTTCGCATTGACGGTGAAGACGGTGAACGAGAGGCCGCGTCGAGACGCCGGAACGAAGGAAGGGGCCCGACGATGGGGCCAACGATAAAGGAAGGACAGCATGAGTCCTGAGCCGACCAACGGGGATCTGCGGGTCGGTGTCTTCGTCTGCGACTGCGGGCTGAACATCGCGGGGACGGTGGACTGCGGGGCGGTGACCGCGTACGCCGAGAGCCTCCCCGATGTCGTCTGCGCGGTCCGCAACAAGTACACCTGCGCCGACCCCGGCCAGAACGAGATCAAGGACGCGATCCACCAGCACAAGCTGAACCGGGTCGTCGTCGCCTCCTGCACGCCGCGCCAGCACGAGCCGACCTTCCGGCAGTGCGTGCTCGAGGCCGGTCTCAACCCCTACCTCATGGAGATGGCCAACCTCCGCGAGCACTGCTCCTGGGTCCACCCCGGCGACCGCGAGGGCGCCACCGCCAAGGCCATGGACCTCGTGGCCAGCGCGGTGGCCAAGGCGCGGCTGCTGGAGCCCCAGGAGGAGATGGAGGTGCCCGTCACGAAGCGGGCGCTGGTCATCGGCGGGGGGGTGGCCGGGATCGAGGCCGCGCTCGAGCTGGCCGATGCCGGGCACCAGGTGACCCTGGTCGAGAAGGAAGCGTCCATCGGCGGGATCATGGCCCAGCTGGACAAGACCTATCCCACGATGGACTGCTCGATATGAATACTCGGCCCTAAGGCCATCGATGCCGGTCGGCATCGGAACATCGAGCTGCTGACGTACTCGGAAGTCGAGGACGTTGCCGGCTACATCGGCAACTTCACGGTCAAGATCCGCAAGAAGGCGCGCTACGTCGACGCCACCGCCTGCAACGCCTGCGGCGACTGCGCCGACGTCTGCCCGGTGACCCAGCCGGACGAGTACCAGATGGGGCTCTCGTCCCGCAAGGCCATCTACATCCCCTTCCCCCAGGCGGTGCCCTGCTCCTACATCCTCGACATGGACCACTGCCTCGGGAACAACCCCATCGCCTGCGGCAAGTGCGCGGACGTGTGCGAGAAGCAGGCCATCAACTACGACGACGTGGACGAGGTCGTCACCCGGGAGGTCGGGGCCATCATCGTGGCCATCGGCCTCGACGTGTACGACCCGACGGAGATGGACGAGTACGGCTACACCCGTTTCGACAACGTCATCACCTCGATGGAGTTCGAGCGGCTGATCTGCGCCGGCGGTCCCACCGCCGGCCACTTCGTGCGCCCCGGCGACGGCCAGCGGCCGAAGCGCATCGGCTTCGTCCAGTGCGTGGGCTCGCGCAACCCGAAGATCGGGCGGCCCTGGTGCTCGAACATCTGCTGCATGAACACCATCAAGGACACCCTGCTCCTGGCCGACCACTACCCGGACGTCGAGAACGTCGTCTACTACCAGGACATCCGCGCCTTCGGGAAGTCCTTCGAGGACATGTTCCAGCGCTCCAAGGAGGCCGGGACCCGCTACGTGCGGGGGCTGCCCGGCGACGTCGAGGAGAACCCGACGAACGGCAACCTGCTCGTGACGGTGGAGAACACCACCAGCGGCAAGCTCGAGCGCCACGAGCTGGACATGCTGGTGCTCTCGGTGGGCGTCGAGCCCCCGAAGGACCTGGCGAAGATCTCGAGCCTGCTCACGCTGTCGAAGACCTCCGACGGCTTCCTCATGGAGTCCCACCCCAAGCTCAAGCCGGTGGACGCCCCCACCCGGGGCGTCTACTTCGCCGGCTTCTGCGAGTCGCCCAAGGACATCAAGGACTCGGTCTGCCAGGCCGGGGCGGCGTCGTCGCGGGCCGGGGCGCTCCTGAACGCGGGCAAGATCACGATCGAGGCCATCACCAGCCAGATCGACGCCGAGAGCTGCACGAAGTGCGGGGTCTGCGCCCGGGTCTGCCCCTACGGCGCCATCACCTGGAAGAAGGGCGAGGTCGCGGTCGTGGTCGAGGCCGCCTGCGCCGGCTGCGGGGCCTGCGGGGCGAGCTGCCAGTTCGGCTCGATCACCATGCGCCACTTCACCGACGAGCAGCTCGTGGCCCAGGTCCACGCCATCCTCGCCGAGAAGCCCAAGGACAAGGTGATGGTCTTCGCCTGCAACTGGTGCTCGTACGCCGGCGGCGACATGGCGGGGATCTCGAGGATCCAGTACCCGGCCACCAACCGCGTGATGCGCACCATGTGCTCGGCCCGCGTCTCGGAGGAGATGGTGCTCGAGGCCTTCCGGGTGGGGGCGCCGGTGGTGCTCGTCTCCGGCTGCCACTACGCCGACTGCCACTACATCAACGCCAACCGCCAGACCGTCCAGCGGGTGCAGCACCTGTGGGACACCCTCGAGCGCAAGGGGGTGCGTCCGGAGCGGCTCCAGCTCGAGTGGATCAGCGCCGCCGAGGGGCAGAAGTTCGCGAAGGTCATGAAGCAGATGGAGGAGCTGCGGCAGACGGTGACCGACGAGGAGATCGCCCACGCGAGGGAGGCCCTCAAGCCCAAGCCGAAGAAGAAGCCGAAGCCGAAGGCCGAGGCCGCCGCGGCGGCGGCCCCGTGAGCGAGGAGGACGACCGGCCATGGCCACCACCGAGACGTTCCGCTGCATGATGTGCGGCCACGAGTACCAGGAGCGGGTGGAGCGGGGTGAGGACAAGGAGCGCTCCTGCCCGAAGTGCCGCTCCAACAGCATCCGTCACCTGAAGAAGGCGGGGCGGAAGTGAGCGGCGAGGCCACGGAGAAGACTCCGGCGAGCCGGCCCCGGAGAAGGGCCGGTCCGCGTCGACTTCGAGTTCCGGCGGGAGCTGGCCCGGAAGATCGAGGGCAACCTCGCCAGCTTCTGCTACCAGTGCGGCGCCTGCGTGGGCGACTGCCCGGCCACCACCTACTCCGACGAGTTCAACCCCCGCGAGATCATGCTCGAGGTCCTCTACGGCCTCGGCGACGAGCTGATCAAGGAGGACTCCGTCCTCTGGCTCTGCACCAACTGCTACAACTGCCACGAGCGCTGCCCCCAGGAGGTGAAGCCGGTCGAGGTCATCATCTCCCTCAAGAACATGCTGGCCGACCGCGGGATCTACCCGAGAGCGGCCAAGCGGATCATCCAGACCTTCGAGACCACCGGCCGGACGACCCCCGGCGGCCCCGCCGTGGACAAGCAGCGCGAGCGCTTCGGGCTGCCTCCCCTCGAGCCGGTCCCGATGGAGGAGGTCCAGGCCCTGCTGAAGCCGGACGCGGAGGGCGCCGAGGCCCTCACGGAAGCCAGGCCGGCCCGGGCCCGGAGCCGAAGCCGGACCCCGGCTCGCGACGGCCGGAAGCGCTTCGCCTTCTTCCCCGGCTGCCTGATCCCGGCCCGGCACCCGGCCATGGAGTCCGCCATCCGGTCGACCCTCACGAACCTCGGCATCGAGATCGCCGACCTGGAGGGGGCCTCCTGCTGCCCCGACCCCATCTACTTCAAGTCCAAGGACAAGCTGAGCTGGCTCTCGGTGGCGGCCCGCAACCTGACCCTCGCCGAGGAGCAGGGCCTCGACGTCTTCACGAACTGCTCCGGCTGCACCGCGACGCTCTCCGAGACCCACCACCTGCTCGAGGACGAGACGCTCCGGGAGCGCGTCAACGGGCGGCTTCGGAGGATCGGCCGGCACTACGACGGCACCACCCGGGTCAAGCACGTGGCCGTCGCTCCTGCGGGACGAGATCGGCTACGAGGCGATCCGGAAGTCGGTGAAGCGGCCGCTGACCGGCCTCAAGGTCGCCATCCACTACGGCTGCCACCTGCTCAAGCCCAGCCGCATCATGCAGGTGGACGACCCCAACAACCCCGAGGTCCTGGAGAAGCTCGTCGAGGCCCTGGGCGCCACGCCGGTGCGCCACAGCAACTGGTACCTCTGCTGCGGCAAGGCCTGCCAGGACGAGGACGTGCCCGTGAACATGATGCACGACCTCCTCGGGGCGGTGCACAAGGAGGAGGCCGAGCTTCTCTGTCTCATCTGCCCGACCTGCTTCGGGCAGTTCGATCACGGCCAGGCGAAGGTCGCGAAGCGCTTCGAGGAGGACTTCCACACCCCGGCGATCTACTACCTGCAGCTCCTGGCCTTCGCCCAGGGCGTCCCCTACGACGAGCTGGGCCTCGAGCGCCAGCGCTTCAAGGTGGAGTGCCTGCGCCGCTTCGAGACGTCGGGACGAGACGTTGGGCGAAGCGAACGAGGCGTCCGCTTAGCGCCCACTGCGGAGGGAAGCATGGAGCTCGACCAGGCCATCCGGACCGCCATCGAGTACGAGGCCGGCGTTCACCGGACCTACCAGGAGGCCATGCAGCGGGCCACCGACGAGAAGGCAAGGCGCTTCTTCGAGGTGCTCCGTGACGAGGAGATGGGCCATCTCAAGTACCTGCGGGAGCGGCTCGACGAGTGGAGCCACACGGGCCACATCCAGGTGGCCGACCTCGAGACCGTGGTCCCGTCCCGCGAGGCCATCGACCTCGGCCTGCAGGAGATCCGGGAGAAGCTCGCGCCCGAAGCCCCTGCCGGAAAGGGCCGCCACATGACCGAGCTCGACCTGCTGAGGCAGGCCCGGGAGGTCGAGACCGAGACCAGCAACTTCTACAAGGAGATGGTCCGCACCCTCGACGGCGACGGCCGCCGGCTCTTCGAGCGGTTCGTCGAGATCGAGGAGGGCCACCAGGCCATCGTCCAGGCGGAGATCGACTCCGTCAGCGGCATCGGCGTCTGGTTCGACACCAAGGAGTTCAACCTGGAAATGGGCTCCTAGACCCGCCGGCGGCGCCACGGCCCTGGACCGTCTCGCCGATATCGTTCCGCGACTATTCGCTTCTTCTGTTCGTCACCCACTCCAACGAGGAGCGTCGCACCAACCCTGCGCGGCGCGGTGCACCAGCTCGAGGTCCGCTCGAGGACGACCGTCCTGGCCTCCGTGTGGTGCTCGCGTGGCTGCCGGGCTCGTGGTCGGGTGCGGGCCTGCCGGAGCTACTCCCCTTTGTAGTGCTCGTCCAGGAAGGCCCGCAACTGGTCGGCCCATCCTTCGAAGATGGCTCGCGCCTGCGCCTCCCGGAGGGCCTCGGTGTTCAGCCCGAAATGCCGTTTCGTGTCCGCACTTTGCCTGTCGGCGGCCCGGCCGAGGATGTCCCCGCTCACCGAGTCGAAGAGCTCGATATAGAGCACGGCCTCACCGGTCGACGCGCTGAGCGAGGCCTGGGCCCCCGCGGTGTCGGTTTCCGGTAGATTGATGTCCAGATCGACGAGCGCCGGCTTCACCAACAGGACGTCGTAGCCCGTCTCCTTCGTGACCTCGAATCCGTCGTCCTTCTCGAGCCTTTCGGTGAAGACGTCCTTGAGAAGCATCGCCACATCGGCCCTGATCTTGTCCGCCTGGCTGGTGGTGATGGGCCGCATTCGGTTGCGGTTCTCGTCACGTCGCCAATTGGCGCGGAACGCAACGTACGGATCCGATATCGCGACGCGCTTGAATACGCTGAAGTCGGCGTCCGGATCGACGTAGGCCACCCCGACCTTGGCGTCCTCGATCTTCTTCATCCCGGCGAAGGGGTCGATCTTCTCGTCTCCCTCTGCCAGTGCTGGTGTCGCGGCCATGGCGACCAGGGCGAGAGTCACCCCAGCCGTCAGGGCGGCAGACCTGCGGAATCTGGCTGTGTGATTGGCGGTCCTTGTCATGTTCGTCTCCTCCTCAGATTGAGTTGTGCGACATCTTACCTTGAGTCCAGGGGGTCACGACATGGCCTGAACTGCCCGGCCGGGCGGGCGCCCGGTCTGGGCGCCATCGGCGACACATGTTCGTCAAGCGGGAGTGATGATCGACCTTCTTCGCCCCCCGGCGGATCGAGGGCGAGGGTCCGTCTTGACCGCGGTTCGAGTCGAGCGGTATGGTCCGAGCGCGCCATGCACGCGGGCCCCCAGGAGACAGGACGACGCCTCGCTTCGCAGTGACGGTCGCAGTCGTCGTCCTTGGTGGGACGGTCGTCTTCTCGGCGGCTGACACCTCTCCGGCCACGGACCCCTCGCCCGGTCTCGTCGACGTGCCGGACGTTCTGGACCCTCCGGACACGGTGGCCGAGGGCGCGCCCATCCTCCGGCGACTGGCCGACGTTCGGGCCCTGGGTCTCCTCGCAACGCTCCTTCTCGCCGGGGGAGGCGGGCTTCTCTGGGCGTTCACGCTGCGACGTCAGGTCCGCCGGCAGACGGCGGAGATCCAGTCGAGGCTGGCGGCGGTGCGGGACAGCGAGGCCCGTTACCGGGGTCTCTTCGACGCGGCCGGCGACGGGATCCTGATCTTGCGCGACGACGCCATCGTCGAGTGCAACGACCGGGCGCTCGAGATGTTCGGCGCCGAGCGCTCCGAGCTGCTCGGCAAGACGCCCTGGGAGCTGTCGCCCCCCGTGCAGCCCGACGGGAGCGACTCGCGCGAGGCGGCGCGAGCCCACCTGGAGGCGGGACGGGTCGCGGGGAGGCCACGCTTCGAGTGGCGACACCGGCGTGTCGACGGCTCGGAGCTGGACGCCGAGATCGGGCTCAGCCCCGTGGAGCTGGGGGGGGTGGCCCACGTGCAAGCCATCGTCCGCAACGTCACCGAGCGCAAGAAGACCGAGACCGAGCTCCAGCGGCTGGCCACCGCGGTGGAGCACGCCGACGAGGACATCGTCATCACCGACCCCGAGGCGAACATCCTCTACGTGAACCCTGCCTTCGAGCGGATGACCGGCTACTCGCGGGCCGAGGTCCTCGGGCGCAACCCGCGGCTGCTCCAGAGCGGCGCCCACGACGGCGCCTTCTATCGCGGGCTCTGGCAAACCCTCCAGGAAGGGAAGACGTGGCGAGGGCGCTTCACGAACCGCCGCAAGGACGGCGAGCTGATGCTTCAGGACTCGAGGATCTCGCCGATCCCCGACCTCGCGGGAGGGACGCTGGGCTTCGTCGCGGTCAGCCGCGACGTCACCCGGGAGGTCGAGACCGAGCGGCAGGTAGCCGAGGCCCGGAAGATGGACGCCCTCGGCACCCTGGCCGGAGGGATCGCCCACGACTTCAACAACATCCTCTTCGCCATCCTCGGATACGTGGAGCTCGCCCAGCGCTCCGCGGGGTCGGACTCGAAGCTGGCCCAGAGGCTGGGCGCCATCCACGCCGGGGCGACGCGGGCGGCCGATCTCACGCGTCAGATCCTGGCCTTCAGCCGGCGCAGCTCCCAGGAGTTCCAACCCACCGACGTGCGGCCCATCGCCGAGGAGGTCCTGAAGCTGCTGCGGGCCTCGCTTCCCGCGACGATCGAGCTCCGTCGGCACCTCCGTGCGGAGAGCGCGGTGATGGCCGACGCCACCCAGATTCACCAGGTGCTCATGAACCTCTGCGCCAACGCGGGGCTGGCCATGCGGGACCGGGGGGGGACGCTCGAGCTGAGCACCGAGGACCTCGTGCTCGGAGGGGAGGAGATGGCGCGGTTGCCCAAGCTCGCGCCCGGCCGGTACGTGCGCCTCGTCGTGCGCGACACCGGCACCGGGATGACCCCCGCGGTTCTCTCGCGCGTCTTCGAGCCCTTCTTCACCACCCGTGCCCACGGCGAGGGGACGGGCATGGGACTGGCCGTGGCTCACGGCATCGTCCTCAACCACGGCGGGGCGATCACCGCCGACTCGGCCCCCGGCGAGGGGAGCCGCTTCGAGGTCTACCTTCCGGCGCTCGAGATGGGACCGGCCCCCCCGCCGACGCCGGACGAGGCCCTCCCGCGGGGCCGCGAGCACATCCTCCTCGTCGAGGACGAGGACGCCCTGCGGGCGATGCTCGCCGAGATGCTGGAGGGTCTCGGCTACAGGGTCACCCGCTGTGGTGGCGGGCGAGACGCGCTGGGTCAGCTCGTCAAGGATCCGGCCCGCTTCGACTTGATGCTGAGCGACCTCACCATGCCCGACATGACCGGGGACGTGTTGACGCACGAGGCCCTGGGTATCCGGGGCGACCTGCCCGTCGTCCTGTGCACGGGCTTCGGCGAGGAATGGACCGCGGAGAGGGCACGGGCCCTGGGGGCGCGCGGCCTGCTGCTCAAGCCGATCACACTCCGTGAGCTGGCCCGATCGATCCGCGTGGCTCTCGACGGGCAGCCGCGAAGCGACTGAGAAGCGCTCGCGGCGCGACGCGCGGCAGCCGAGCACGGAGCGAGAAAGCCCGGGTCAGGGCATCGGCCCCGGCCCGGGCTTCTTCGACCGTCGTTTGGGCGGTGCGGATGAGGATCAGGAGACGACCTGGGCGGCGGCCTCCACGAGCTGTTCGGGTGTGACGACGGCCCCGTACTTCTCCTTGAGGGCCATCAGGCCCTCCCGCTGCTCCTCGTAGACCTCGAAGAGCCGCGGCGGGAGGTTCGTCTCCTTGCCGTAGGCCTCCTTCTGCAGGTCGATGCGGGCGACGATGTTGTCGACGTAGAGGGAGAACTGCTTGTCGTAGAGCTCCGCGGGTAGTCCTTGTCGATCTCGGCGAACAGCGGCTTCAGGTCCTCGTACTTCGGGATGTAGCCGATCGGCGTCTCGATGGCCTCGACGTCGCCGTGGGCGCGCCGCTCGAGCCAGCCCAGCCAGACCTTCACGTCGCGCTTCTCGCCCAGGAGCTTCGTGCCCTCGCCGCCGCGGGCGCCGTGGGTCAGGAAGTAGTTGAGGCCCGCCATGATCGGCTTGCCTCGTCGATGAGCTTGTCCGAGTTGAAGAACTTGAACTGCGCGTCCATGTAGTCGGCCAGGGCGCCGGGGATGAAGGGCGCGTTGGCCCACGGCTGCCGCTTGACGCCCGGTGGCGCCGACCTCGGTGGCGGTGGCCGCGGAGACGATGGAGGCGCCGATGACGACGCCCTCGTCCGGGTTCTTGGCCACCCAGATCGGCGGCATGGTGTCGCTGTCGCGGCCGCTGTAGGTGATGACCTTGACCTGCACGCCCTCCGGGTCCTCGGCCATCGCCTCGTTGTAGTTCGCCGATCGCGGTGTTGGCGAGGGTGCCGCGGGCGTTGGGGTGGGAGATCGGGACGGGCTTGCCGTTCGCGTCGGTCTTGCCCTCGAACCACTCGCCCTGGAAGTTGAAGCCCTTCTTCGGGGTGCTCCTCGCCGTTGCCCGCCCAGTGCGGGACCTTGTCGTCGTCGATCAGGACGTTGGACCAGATGACCTCGGTGCCCTCCTCGCGCAGGCACTTCATCAGGTAGGGGTCGCCCTCGCGGTTGACGTCCTCGACGATGCCGAAGATGCCCTTCTCGGGGTTGACCGCGCGGAGCGTGCCGTCCTCGGCGATCCACATCTGGGCCAGGTCGTCGCCGACGAAGTCGGTGCCGACCATGGCGGTCGTGGTCTTGCCGCAGCCGCTGGGCGCGGCGCCGGCGAAGTAGGTCTTGCGCCCGCCGGGACCCGTCATGCCGGTGATGAACATGTGCTCGGACAGCTGCTGCCCCTGCTTGAAGTAGGTGGCCAGGTCGACCGCGAAGCGGTGGTTGCCCTTCTTCATCAGCAGCGTGTTGCCGGCGTAGGTGCAGAACATGCTGAAGGTGGTCAGCCAGCTCCGGTCCATGAAGACGCGGGCGTTGGGCAGGTCCTCGGCGCGGTTCTGGCCCTCGGCAGTGGACGTTGGTGAAGAAGAGGCCGGCCCGCTCGACCTCGCTCGTCGAACGTGTCGTAGACGTTGCGGTAGAGGATGTTGGCGCTGTGCATGACGTAGGTCGAGGTCGTGATCTCGAGCGCCGGGATGGTGGCCGGCGCGCCCACCGGGCCGCGGTTGAAGAAGCCGATCAACAGGGTCTTGCCCTTCGTGATCCCGCTCAACCACTTCTTGCACGTACTCGTGGGCCTCGTCGCGGAGCATCTTCTTGGCCGAGGACGCTGATCTTCTCGCCCTCGTTGACGATGTAGAAGGTCCGGTCGACGATCCGGGCCTGCTCCTTCGGCAGGTCGTAGTGGATCGTGTGGCCCTTCATGGCCAGAGGGGCCTCTTCGCCCTTCTCGATGCTCATCTTCCGGATGGCCACGACGTCTGCCTCCGAGCCCGTGTTGACCAAGACGCGCTCGGGATCGCACATGGCGATCGCGTTGGCGATCTTCAGCAGGGCGTCTTCGTTCTTGATCTTCCCGATCTTGGCGAGGTTCTCCTTGTCCATCTTGCTCCGGAAGACGGAACGGGCCTCTTCGATGGTCTTGACACCGCCGATCTCGGCGAGGATGTCGATGCCCTTCTTCAGCTCCAGCATGTCAACTCTCCTGCTTCCCCGGAGGGCGCGTTGAGACGGTGCGGGTGAGCGGGCCCCGCCCGCGGACCGCGACCGTCAGGCCGCTCGGAAGGCCGAGCAGTTCCTGAATCTTATCAGCACTGGTCGACGAACTTGCGGGCCGATCGCAGCCAGGCGCCACCCCCATGGCCCGAGAGCGCTCGACTACTGGTGGCCATCATGCGCCCCCTCCTGCCCGCCGGGCTCGTCGCCACGACCCTGTCCTGCAGGGCTGCGCCTGGAATCTCCAATTCGAAGAAATCGAACGTTTTGTTCATCGCCATGGACGACCTGTCCTCTCCGTGGGGACACGCGGGTGTTCGGGGCCTATCTCAAGGATCTTCCGGCCTGTCAGTGGCGACGCTCGCGCGTCGCGGCGTACACTCGGGGTCGACGCTCGTCTCGCGAGCTCGACGTCGCGTCCCCCGAGCCCCCTACGTGGGGAGGGATAGAGTGGAACCAAGGCGGGTCGATCAACAAGTGCGACCGGCCACCAGGCCTGGAAGCGCCCGCGTGTCCTCTCAGTGCACCCCGCCCATGAGCTTCCGGATCTGTGGCACCAGCAGGGCGAGGACGATGCCGGCCACGATGGGGACGGCGGCGACGAGCCCGAACAGCGTGGGGAGCTCCAGCGTCTCGTAGAGGCTCGCGGCGCGGCCGCCGATGTAGTTGCCGACGGCCGCAGCGAGGAACCACACGCCCATCATCAGGCTGGTGGCCCGCGCCGGGGCCAGCTTGGTCACCGTGCTCAGGCCCACCGGGGAGAGGCACATCTCGCCCACCACGTGGAGGAAGTAGGTCAGGACCAGCCACATCGGGGTGACGCGGGCGCCTCCGGCCGCGGCCAGGGAGGCCCCGACCATCACCACGAACCCCAGGCCCACGAACACGAGGCCCAGCGAGAACTTCGCCGGGCTCGACGGCTGCTGCTTGCCCATGCGCACCCACAGCCAGGCGAACAGGGGAGCCAGGAGGATCACGAAGAAGGCCGGCACCTGCTGGAACCAGCCGGCCGGGAACTCCCCGATGACCGCGACCTCGCGATTCGTGTCGCGCTCCGCGAACAGGTTCAGCGAGGAGCCCGCCTGCTCGTAGGCACCCCAGAACACCGCCGCCGCGATGAAGAGGGCCACGATCGCCCAGAGTCGGCCGCGCTCCACCGGGGTCCAGTCGCCGGAGAGGAAGAGCCAGCCGAAGAAGACGACCGTGATCCCGAGGAGCAGCACTCCGAAGGCGTTGGAGAGGCCCTCGGGGTCCAGAGAGATCACCCCAGCGGAGATGAGCCCCGCCACCACCGCGGCGATGATCACGATGAGGCCGAGGGCCGTCCACACCTGCCGCCGCAGGGCGGCGGCGGCCTCGGGGGTGTCCGGGCGGGACGGCTGCAGGCCCGCATCGCCCAGCACGCGGCCACCGGCGAGGTACAGGATCAGCCCCAGCGTCATGCCGACGCCGGCGGAGGCGAAGCCCAGGTGCCAATCGATCCTTTCCCCGAGGAAGCTGCAGACGAGCGGGCCGAGGAGGGCGCCGATGTTGATGCCCATATAGAAGAGGGAGAAGCCGGCGTCGCGGCGCTCGTCGTTCTGCGAGTAGAGCTGGCCGACGATGACGCTGATGTTCGTCTTCAGGAGACCGGTGCCGAGGACCACGAGGCCCAGGCCGCCGAAGAAGGCGACGGTGCTGGGCATGGCCATGGACAGGTAGCCGCCGGCGATCAGCACCGCGCCGAACAGCACGGCGCGTCTCTGCCCGATGATGTGGTCGGCGACCCAGCCCCCGGGCAGGCCGAAGAGGTACACCATCGACGTGAAGAGGGCATAGATCGACCCGGCGGCCCCGGCGTCGAAGCCCAGGCCCCCGTCGGTGGCCGCGGCCGTCAGGTAGAGGATGAGCAGGGCGCGCATGCCGTAGTAGCCGAACCGCTCCCACATCTCGGTAAAGAAGAGGACGGCGAGGCCGCGCGGGTGGCCGAAGAACCGGGTGTCCTGAGAGGGCGCAGCGCTTTCGCTCATCCGGGGATGATAGCCGAGGCCCGGCCCCCACGCCCGGGTCGACGGGACCCGTGGAGGCTTGCCTTCGGATCCCGACGCCCCTACTCTCCGGGGCGAGGAGTCGGTCCGCCACCGGGACATGACGAACACCCACGAGAAGGACGAGCGAGAGGACGCCGGCATTGGGGCAAGCCGCGCCTTCCGTGATGTCATCGAGCAGGCTCGCGACCTGGCGAGGATCCCCCGTCCCATCCTGATCCGGGGTGAGCGCGGCACCGGGAAAGAGCTGCTCGCCCGCTTCGTCCACGCCGCCAGCGGGCGGCGCGACAAGCCCTACCTCATCGTCAACTGCGGCGCCTTCCAGGACGAGCTGCTCATGTCCCACCTTTTCGGCCACGAGCGGGGGGCCTTCACCGGGGCCACCGAGCGGCGGGTGGGCATCTTCGAGCGGGCACACGGGGGCACGCTCTTCCTCGACGAGGTGGCCAACCTGAGCCGCAACGCCCAGGCCCGGCTGCACCGCGTGGTCGAGTACCAGACCTTTCAGCGCGTGGGGGGATCGCAGCCCATCAAGGTCGACGTTCGCCTGATCGCGGCCACGAACGCGGACCTCGGGGCCATGATCAAGCGCGGGGAGTTCATGCCGGACCTCTACGACCGGCTGCGGTTCGCCGAGATCCTGCTGCCGCCGCTCCGCAAGAGACGGCAGGACATCCCCGCCCTGATCGACCACTTCATCGCACGGCTGCACGACGAGCTCCCGGACCTGGGGTCGGCGCAGTTCACCGAGGCGGCGGTGAGAGACCTGGTCGCCTATCACTGGCCGGGGAACATCCGGGAGCTCAAGAACGTGATCGAGCGGCTGTACGCCTCGGACCGCGACCGCACCATCCACTCCTCCGAGCTCCCCCTCGAGATCACGACCACCGAACCCATCCGGGGCACCTTCTCCCAGAGGGTGCGCGCCTTCGAGAAGGCGCTGCTGTTGAACGCCTTGAAGGACGTCGACGGGAACCAGCGGGCGGCGGCCCTCCAGCTCGGCATGACGTACGACCAGTTCCGCCACTTCTACCGCAAGTACCGGCTCGGCGATCTGTTGGCGTAAATCACCAGACCTGGTGTAATACACCACTTTCTGGCCGACGCTTCAACCTATTTTTCAACAGGTTACAGTCGGCATCCCGCTTGCTCCATCAGTGAGCGTGGGGCACAGGGGGCAGGACAGCGCGCCCCACCTCGTCAAGGGGAATGGAGGGTCACATGAGATTGCTTCAACAGATCAGCGGGCTGATGACCGCCGACATCGACCAGCTGCTCGATCAGGTCGAGGATCCCGGGCTGACCATCACGCAGCTGATCTGCACCATGGAGGAGTCGATCGTCGACCTCCGGCGGGAGGCCGTGACCGCGCTGGCCCGGCAGAGCCGGCTCCGGAAGCATCTGTTCGCAGCTGAGGAGGCCTCGAGGGGTGTCGAGCTTCAGGCCACCCTGGCGGTGCAGCGCGGAGACGAGCTCGGAGCCCGCCAGATCCTTGGCCGGAAGATCGGGGCCCTGAAGGCGAGGGACGCCCTCGAGGTGGAGCTGGCGGAGGCTAGCGGGCTGTCCGCCCGGCTGGTGGGCGGCCTGATCCGGATGGAGGACCGGGCCCAGCTCGCCCGGAGGAAGAGGGACGAGCTCCTGCGGAGGCGGCGGACGGCCGAGGCCGAGCGGCGGTCGCGTCACTCGCATCCGCGGTCAGGCTCAGGCGCCTTCGACGGCTACGCGGAGACCGTGTCGGCCCTCGAGATCGAGGCCGAGGCCACGCGGGAGCCGAGGATCGACCAGCGCCCCTCCGGGGACCACCGGGAGCGGCGGCCGAAGGTGTCGACGAACGGCGGGGAGCTGGAGGGAGGTGGACGATGCTGACCCTGTACCTGGTGTGCCTCGTGCTCGGCGGAGTGCTGATCGCGGTGTCCATCTTTGGCGGCGGCGATGCCGACGCCGACGTCGATGTCGCGGCGGACGCCGACGTCGACCTCGGAGAGGTCGATGCCGAGACCGGCGGTGAGGGCGTCGTGGCCGCGGCCCGGTTCCTGGGCGTGCACAACCTGGTCTTCTTCCTGGCCTTCTTCGGGCTCGCGGGCACCCTGCTCACACTGCTCCAGGCCAACTCCGTGGCCACGGTGCTCACGTCGTTGGGCCTGGGAGCGCTCGCGGCGTGCGCCGTCCACCGCCTCATGGGCTACCTCCGGAGCAGCCAGTCGGGGTCCCTGCCGAGCCTGAGCGCCCCCGGGCCGCGGGCTCGCCTGGCGCCAGCCCGTCTGCTAGCCTCCCCATATCGCCGTCGGTGCGCACGCCGTGCTGCTTCGGGGGGCCCATGTCCGAACACCGTCACCCGCTCCACTGCATCCTTCCGCCGTACATCCTCGACCGCCTGGCCGAGTCGCCCGACGACCGGATCCGGCGCCGGGCGATCGACGCCATTGCCCAGTCTGCCGCGCTGCGTGCCACCCGCTCGACGCTCGCGGCGATGGGAGCCATGGCCGCGATCCCGTCACCGCGGGGCCGAAAGCATCGCCTCGTCTACGACGCAAAGAACGGGAGCTTCGCGAGCCTCCCGGGAACGCTGGTGCGCGAGGAAGGCGACAAGGCGACGAAGGACGCGGCGGTCAACGAGGCCTACAACCACTCCGGGTACACCTACGATTTCTACAAGCGGGTCTTCGACCGGAACTCCCTCGACGACTGCGGCATGTCGCTCGTCTCGAGCGTCCACCTCGGCCGGCGGCTGAACAACGCGTTCTGGACGGGCGAGCAGATGGCCTACGGGGACGGGGACGGCTCGCTCTTCGTTCGCTTCACGAAGTCGCTGGACGTCGTGGGTCACGAGCTCACCCACGGGGTGATCACCCACACCGCCAACCTCGAGTACCGGGACGAGCCCGGCGCCCTCAACGAGCACCTGGCGGACGTCTTCGGGAGCCTCGTCAAGCAGTGGAAGAAGGACCAGACCGCGGCGCAGGCGGACTGGCTCATCGGCCCCGACATCATGGGCCCGGACACCGAGGCCGAGGCTCTGCGCACGTTCCGGAACGAGCCGGCGTTCGAAGACGACCCCGTGCTCGGCACCGACCCGCAGCCCAAGCACATGCGGGACAAATACACGGGCTCCAGCGACAACGGCGGCGTGCACATCAACTCCGGGATCCCGAACCACGCTTTCTTTCTCGCGGCCCGAGCGATCGGGGGGCGGGCCTGGGAGAAGGCGGGCCGGATCTGGTACAACTCGATGCTCGCCCTCACCCCCACGTGCGCGTTCGAGGAGATGGCGGCCCGGTCCCTGCAGGAGGCCGGCGCCCTCTTCGGCGCCCGCAGCCGGGAGCGCCGGGCCGTGCGCGACGCGTGGAAGACGGTCGGGCTCTGAGGACATGAAGATCCGGTACCGCGAGGCGGGCGGCTTCGCCGGGATCTCCCGAGGTGTCGACGTCGACACCGCGACCCTCCCCGAGGACGAGGCCCACCGCTTCGTCGCGCTCGTCGAGGGGGCGGGGTTGGAGAGCTTCCAGGGTGAGGGGCCGCCCGAAGCGCGGGACCTGAAGGGCTACGAGATCGTCGTCGAGCGCGAGGAGAGCCGGACCGTCATCCGCTTCGACGACGCGACGATCCCGGAGGCGGTCGAAGCGCTCCTGGCCTGGCTGCAGGGTCGGGCTCGTCCCCTGCCCCTGAAGTAGAGCGAGGCCCCCGGTGTGCCGGAGCCGTAACGCTCTCGGGGCACCGGCCTTCAAGCCAGTCGCCTCGCCAGCTCCTCGCCGAGCTCCTCACCGAGACGCAGGTAGCAGGCGATACCGTCGGCGTCGAGGTCGTCGTCGTGGACCCCGGCGGTCACCACAGTGACCCGGCCCAGGGTCTCCGCGAGCTTCACCGCGATCCCCCGGGCAATGGGCTCCTCCTTGTGAGGGGGAATGGTCAGCACCGAGCACGACGCGGACCACTTCCCCGGGACCTTCGACGGGAGGGGCTGCGCCAGCACCACGCACCCCACATGATGGCGCTGGCCGCCCCCCACCGCCACCACGAGGTCCTCCCCCATCTCCTCGACCCTCGCCTCGAGGTGCCGCCCGCTCGGCGGATCCTCGACCCGCCAGACCGAACTCTCCAAGGGTGGCCTCCCTGGGGAATGCCTGGCGGGCATTCTACGCTCGCGAGCGAGGCATTCGAGCCTCGGCGGGTGGACCGCCTTCATCGCGACGGGTGGCAGCATTCGGGAGGAGATCGGCGTGGGCATCAAGTAGACCCGCGTGCCCCGGGTGGCCACCACACGTCCGTCCGCGACGAGATCGTTGTCGAGGTTGCCCTGGAAGCGCTGGCCCGCCTGCGCGGTGTCCCGAGCTGACCTCGGTGGCCACGCGCACCGTCAGAGGCGTGCCCGGCTGCGCCGTGAGCGTGACGGCTTTGGGCTGGGGGGTGGGCGCCGTCGCTGGAGCCGCCGCGGCAGCAGCCTGCGGCTCGGCCCCGGGCTCGCCCGGGATCGCCGGCACGGCCCCCGCCGGCGGGTCGACCACCACGTACAGCTCCTCGCCGCCGGGGTCGAGGTGGGTGAGGTAGTAGCTGCAGCCCCAGGGCGGCCACATGTAGTGGTAGTACGGGGCGCCGTGATAGTGGTACGGGTGGTAGTAGGCACCGCCATAGTGGTCGTAAGAGCGGCCGTGGTAGTTGTAGGGGCGGGCGCCGTAGGGCAGCTGGGCCGCGTGGACCGGGCCGCCGTAGGCCCGGCCCGCCACGACCGTCCGGTCGCCGTAGCGGCCCCCTTCGACGTCGGCGCCGACGCCCCCGCCATAGGGGCCCCGCGCGCCGTAGCCCTCGGCCTCCGCCTTCTGTCCGTAACCCACGCCGATCGCGAACAATCGGCGCGGGAGTCCGACCCTACTTCTTGTCGCTTCCCGGGGGGAAGTTCTTGAAGAGCTTGTCGCTCGCCTTCCCGAGCTTCTTGATGTTCTTGTCGGGCTTGTCGGACAGCTCGTCCTGGGCGACGCCACGCCAGAGCAGGCTCTGTCCCGTCGCGTCGAAGATGTCCACCACCAGCGTGCCCACCGTGTACTGGGACTCGGTCGTGGTGGCCGTGCCCATGCCGCCCATGCCGCCCCAGCCCCGGTAGCCGTATCCGCCCATCCCGCCGGAGTAGAATGTGTTGAGGGTGCGCTTGGCCTCGGTCGCCCCGTGCAGCACGACCTGGGCGTCGGCCTCGCCTTCCGGCGCCGCGGTCCATCCCTTTTCGGTCAGGGCTTGCGTGATTTCGTCCGTGACCCGCTTCTCACCGATCGGGTTGCCCCACGACGTGCCGATCTTCAGGGCGAAAGTCTTGATCGCGCCGAAGTCCGCGTCCTTGTCGTAGTCCACCTTGACGTCCTGGGCCCACGCCCCGCCGGCCACGGCCAGGGCGACGCCCACCAGCATCATCGTCTTCATCCACTTCATCTTCGTCTCCTTTGTCGAACTGTCATACGGTCCGCGCCCGGCTACACGACGATTTCGACGCTGAGCGGCCGGGCGAGGCGGAACTCGACGGCGGTGCCCGCGGCGACGGCGACCTGGTTGCCCGGGGACGACTTCGCGGCCGCGACCCCCACCACGGCGCCCGCGCCGGCGCCCCAGGCCGCCCCCTCGCCGCCGTCGATCATGCCCCCGATGCCGGCGCCGAGCGCGGCGGCGCCGAGGACCTTCTTGCCCGCCTTCTTGGCCTCGCCGCTGAAGCTCACCGGCTCGGTCGAGAGGGGCACCACGCGCCCGCCGACCTCGATGTCGGTCAGCTCCAGGGTCAGCGCGGGCTTGCCGCCCGTCCCCGTCCCCGCCTGGGCGGCGACGACCCGGCCGTAGACCTTGGTGCCGCGGGTGGCCACGACTCGTCCGTCCGCCACGAGATCGGCGTCGAGGTTGCACTGGAAGCGCTGGCCCGCCTGCGCGGTGCCCGAGCTGACCTCGGTGGCGACGCGCACGGTCAGCGGCGTGTTTGGCTGGGCGGTCAGCGTGACCGTCTGTGGTGTCGCGGCCGGCGCCGGGGGGGGCGCCGTGGCGGCCGTCTGTCCGGCCGAGGGCGTGGCCGGCACCGCCGGCACGGCCCCCGCCGGCGGGTCGACCACCACGTACAGCTCCTCCCCGCCGGGGTCGAGGTAGGTCAGGTAGTAGCGGTCCTTCGAGCGGAAGTAGACCGTGCTGCCGGCCTGCATCGGCTCGAAATCCTCGGGCAGGGCCTTCACGGCGACGACCCCCGCGGGCTTCGTCACGACCACGAAGGTCTCCTTCCCGTTCGTCACCACCCGCTTGTAGAAGGTGTTCCCGTACAGGTAATACGTCACGCCCGCGATGGTGATCGCCGCCCGGTCCGCAGGCAGAGAGGTGCCTGCGGGAAGGCTCGCCCCCGCCGGCGGGGCAACGACCTCGTACTGCGTTGCGCCCTCGACGTAGGTGGTCTTGTAGTACGTGCCGTCGGAGTACAGGAGCGCCATGCCCGCCACGGTCAGCGCGATGGCCCCGACCGGGACAGTCGTGTAGTAGCAGCCCCAGGGCGGCCACATGTAGTGGTAGTACGGGGCGCCGTGGTAGTAGTACGGGTGGTAGTAGGCGCCGCCGTAGTGGTAGTACGAGTGGCCGCGGTAGTTGTAGGGGCGGGCGCCGTAGGGCAGCTGCGCCGCGTGCACTGGCCCTCCGTAGGCCCGGCCCGCGACCACCGTCCGGTCGCCGTAGCGGCCGCCCTCGACGTCGGCGACGACCCCGCTGCCGTAGGCACCGCGCGCGCCGTAGCCCTCGGCCTCGACCTTCTGACCGTACTTGTTCTTGCCCTCGCCCTCGAACTCCCAGCCGTAGCCGGAGCGTTCGGCCTTGCCCTCCCACTCGGCGGTCTGGCCGGACCGACTCGTCGCCTGGACGTCGCGCTCGACCGAGTCGACCCGTCCGCCCTCCATCTCGTAGGTCTTCTGCGAGCTCTTGCTGGCGCCGCTGCTCGACTGGACGTTGCGGTTGACGTTCACCTCGTCGCCCGACCGCGTCACGTCGCGGTTGCCGGTCGCCGACTGCCCGCTGCGGGTCTGGGCTGTGGTGGAGCGACTCGAGGTATTGCCATACGTCGAGCGGCTGGTGCTGCCGCTCGTGCGCGCACCCGACCAGCTCCCGCCCGTCCCCGAAGGGTTGCGGTTGACGCTGCGGACCGATCCGCGGCCTCCCCCGCCCCCTCGACGCTGAGCGAAAGCGGGCGCCTCGGGCAGGACGAGCAGCAAGGTCACAGCGATCGCGGCGTGTGCGCGGAGCGGCGAGACCCGACGATTCGCGGTCTGCATCACTTCCCTCCCGTCATCGCCGGCACGTCGACCCTCTCCGCGCCCTCCGGGGCCTCGAACGTGAAGAGCCCCTCGGGCACGCTGGAGTCCAGATTCCAGCGGCGGATGGTGGCGCTGTACTGGGGCTCTCCGGGCTCCTGCACGTAGCTGATCACCAGCTTGCGGGGCAGGGGCTTGTCGCCCGCGTCGATCCAGAGCTGCCACTCGATTGTTGCCTGGGAGAACGCGAGGTGGTGACAGGCGACTCCCGCCGCCTGGTGGATCCCCAGGTAGCGCCCGTAGGTCACGCTCTCCATGAGCACCGCGTAGGGATCGGAGTAGAGAATGTCGACAAGCGGCAGCACCACCCCGTACTCGTCCTGGAGATTGTCCAGCGTCGCGTCGATGGTCACCGGGGCTTCGATCGTGGCGTAGACGTTGTGCTCCTTGTCCAGGACGGTCACCGTCCGACCGTCGTACCAGGAGGCACGAGAGAGCGTGTCACCCGTCACGTCGGCCGCGAAGTGGTTCGGGCGCTCCACCGCGATCCGGCGGGTGTTGGTCAGCTGTCTTCGGAGCTCGCCGTCCGGGATCTCGTCGAACGTCTCCTCGGCCTCGAGCGCGAAGTGCGGGAGCTTCGCCAGGAACTCGCCCATCTTCTTGAGCTCCGCGTCGGCACGGGCCTCGACACTCCGCGGGGGAGGACCCGAAGGCACGTCCGAAGCCGGCTCCTGTGCTCCCGCGAACGGGGCGATCGCCAGGGCCGCCAGGACCATCCATAGACCGTGCCTCATGTGCTCCTCGCTCCCGATACGAACGGCCAAATATCGACGTCACCGCGGGGTCGTTGCGCGCCCCGCGCCGGGCGAGAGGCAGTGCCATGCCGTGAGCCTTCTGCCCGCGGCGGCGGCACCGCCTCCCTCACCGGCCTAGAAGCGCAGGATGATCCCCCCGGAAATCTCGAACTGGTTCGCGTACTGCGCGTCCCCGATCACGTAACAGCCCCAGTAGGGGTCGCACCACCAGCCGGCAGCGTCCGACTTGATGTACGTGGGGGTCCACCGGCCTTCGAGGCGGATGCCGAACTTAGGGCTCGGAAAGACCTTCACCCCCAGGGCCCCCGTCCCGGAGAACTTGGTGGTGCCGCCCACGTCGCGCTGCACGTCCCCGATCGCGCTCGTGACCGAACCGTACTGGGTCGCCCCGAGCCCGATGAGGATGTAGGGGCGAGCGGTGGCGTCGGAGTCGCCGAAGTTGTACGCCCAGTACCCGTGGTAGTTGTTGATCTTGACGCCCGCGAGCGTGACCGCCGACGTCCCGCCCAGCTCGAGGTCCGTCGACTGCTGGTCGAACAGGAGGCCGAGCTCGTTGTTCTCGTTCAACATGAAGCCCAGACGGAAGCCCCAGGAGAAGGCGTCCTTGGGGTCGACGCGATCGAACACCCCGACGCCCGGCACCGTCACCGCGTCACCGCTGACACCGTCGCTGAACGTCCAGCCCGCGGTGCCGCTGAGCTCCACCCGCGAGTCCTGTGCCGAGGCCGTGCCCGCAACGAGCGCCACTGCCGCCGCCATGAGAGTCGTCTTGCGAATCATCGTCTTCCTCTCTTTCGTCGTTGTTTTCCGGGGCGTGGCTCTCACTTCACGCTGATCGCGACGGCCTCGGTGTAGGTAATCTCCACAGTATCACCCACCTTCACGTCCTTGAGGTTCTTCTTGTCCTGGACCCTGAAGCTCACGGTGCGCCCGTCATCCGTGAGAACCGTGATCGACGGCACCGTCGCGTCGACGGCCTTCACCGTGACCGTCGCCGTCTCCTGCTGCGCGACCGTCGCGCCGGGCCGGGCACCCTGGCTCCGGGTGATCGCGGGACCGGTCTCGCTCGGCAGGCTGCTCGGCTCGCCCGGCTTGCGGATGGCGTAGGCGATCGACTCGGAGTAGCGGAAGGTCACGGTGTCGCCGACCTTCAGCTCGTCGAAGCGCTTCACCTCGGGCCCGCAGTAGATCGTCTCCGTCTCACCCTCCTCGTCCATCAGGGTGACGAGGCGGGCGCTGTGGTCGATCGCGTCGATCGTCGCCGTCACCTCCACCATGTCCGTCTGGGTGACGGGGCTCTGGGCCCGGGCGGCGAGCGGGAAGACGGCGAGTGCGGTGAATGCGGCGAGTGCGACGAGGGTCTTCTTCATGACGTCTCTCGACCTCCTGAGGACGAGGACCTGCGGGTCCCCGAGTGGAGCCGGCTAGGGCGCCAGCTTCTGGTATTCATTGCTCGTGATCCGGACCTGGACGTTGCTGGCCGGGATGGCCAGCACCACGGTGCCCGCCGCGCTCGTCCCGTCGGGCAGCGACTGCATGTCGACCCCGAGGGTCACCTTCTCGTCGGGGGAGTCGAGCCAGGTGTCCACGTCGACCCGCTTCAGGCCCCCGCCCGCCGGGTCGAGGGTGAGGACCAGAGAGTCGCCGGCCTTCTCGTAGTCGGCGATCGTCAGGGCCGTGGTGGCCGCCCCGGGAGCCATCGTGATCCTGCCCGCGGTCATCGCCGCCTGGATCTTGTCCGGGGAGGGTGGCAGGTACCGGCGCATCAGGGCGACCGCGGCTTCCATCTCCTGCCTCATCTCGCCGGTCTTCTTCTCGACCACCCGCGACTTCACCCCGGCCTTGGCGCGCGCCTTGGGCCCCCGAGGCGTGTCGGCCTCCGCCTTCGGCGGGGGCTCGGACAGGGGCGTCTTCTGGACCTTGCCGTCGGGTCCGTAGCGGCACGAGTCGATCTTCGTGCTCTTGACCTCGCCCTTGAGGCTGACCTCGGTCTTCTCGATCCACGTGTACGCGCGCAGCGCCTGCTGGTTCTGTGCGGCCGCCTGCTTCGCCGCCGCCACCTTCTCCTGCAGGTCCTGGGCCCCGGCCGGCGCCCCGGCGGCCAGGACGAGGGCGAACGCCGCCACCGCGCATCCCATCGCTGTTCGCTTCATGTCGTCCGTCCTTTCGGTAGCGGGGTCGACGGCCCGCACGCCGGTCTACCAGGCATAGGAGAACCAGGCCCGCGGCCCGTCGTAGGCGAGGTCGACGACCTTGCCGTCGCCGCCCTCGCTCTTGTCGTAGTCGATGTCCATGTGGCGCCAGCCCGCGCCGAGGGCCCAGTGCTCGGACACCCGCACGGCCAGGTCCCCTTCGAGATTCCAGGTGAGGCTGGACCCGAAGCCGGCCACGTCGGCGCGGCCCAGGAGCGCCACGCGCGAGCCGAGCGGCGCGCGGAACTTCACGCCCGCGAGGGCGTCCACCCACTGCAGGTTCCGGGAGTCCCCGTCGTACTCGGTCCCCTCGGGCCCCTTCGCGGAGAGGCGCGTCTTCGTTCCCGTGTAGCGGGCGCCCACCAGCACGTCGAGGTGGGCGGGGTTGTCCTGCCGTCCGCCGCTCGCCACCCGGTAGAAGCCGAAGCCCTCGGTGAAGAGCTGGCGCACGTCCGCCTCGAGGTTCAGCTGGCCGATCAGCGGCGCGTCGGACGCCACCGGGACGCCGAGGTTGTTGTAGGTGAAGTCGAGGCCGAAGCCGAAGCGGTCCTTCCGGCCCTCGAAGTGGCCGGCGAGGGCGAAGTCGAGGTCGTCCCAGAGGTCCGAGAAGGAGGCGTCCACCGGCACCCGGGAGAGGCCCTTCACGGACACGTCGCCCTTGATCCCGGTGAACCACATGTAGGGCGTGACGCCGAAGTGCCACTGGCCGTCCATCGCGGCAGTCGGCCCACCCTGGGCCTGGGCCCAGCTGGGGGCCAGCAGGGCCAGCATGAATCCCGCGGCCAACGCCATGCGTCCGACTCTCCGCCTTGCTCCCATTTCCAGCCTCCGTTGATCGCTCACTGGCCGTTCCCTACTGGTCATTCGTCGGAATATCCGTGCGCCCACGAGGTTCGATTCAAGGCACAACCGGCACCCAACGTGGTGGTGGGACTGCAGAATCGGTGCCGCGGTGGCGCCGCCACCAGTGGATTCGCCGCATCAGACACAACTGACAGGACTTGAGCCCCGTGGTTTGAACACGGCGCGTCGGCCCGAGGCACCGAAGGCGCGGGGGAAGGACGAAATGACGTCTGCGAGTCGATATTTCGTCCCCAGCAGACCCCGACTTATACTCTCGGAATGTCCGCCAGGGCTCAACCGCCACCCTCCCCTGAAGACCTCGGGAGCCTTCTCCGATTCGAGACGCTGATCGCCGAGCTCTCCTCGCTCTTCATCAACCTCACGCCCATCGACCTGAACGACGCCATCGAGAACGCCCTGCGCCGCGTGTGCGAGCTGCTCGACATCGACTTCGCGGTTCTGTGGCAGTGGTCGGTGGCGGACCCGGGCGTCATCACGCCGACTCACCGCTACCCCGCGCTGGGGGACCCGGACCGTGCCGAGCCGTTCCGCCAGGAGCAGTACCCCTGGGTTGTCGAGCAGATGATGGCCGGCCGGAGGGTCGTTCTCTCGTCTCTCGACGAGCTGCCGGACGAGGGCGCCGTCGACCGGGAGAGCGCGCGCCTCGCCGGCATCCAGTCGAACCTGACCCTCCCGCTCACGGTGGGGGGCGAGCCGCCGATCGGCGCCCTGGCCTTCAACACCCTGCGGACTCGGCACGACTGGCCGGACGCCGTCGTGAAGCGGCTGGATCTGGTCGCACAGGTCTTCACCAATGCGCTCGCGCGGAGCCGCCACGAGCTGGCACTGCAGGAGAGCGAAGAACGGCTGGCCCTGGCCGCGGACTCCGCCGAGGCGGGCCTCTGGACCCTGGACTACGACACGGGCGTCTTCTGGAGCACGGAGAAGGCGAAGGGGATCTTCGGGTACGCGCCCGACGAGGACGTCACGATGGAGCGTTTCCGGGAGTCGGTCCACCCCGACGACTGGGACCTGGTCCGGCAGGCCATCGAGAGCTCCACCGCGGGTGAACCCGTCGACGTGGAGTACCGGATCGTCCTCCCAGGCGAGGGCGGGTTGCGGTGGATCGCCTCCCGCGGGCGGCCTCGTTTCGAGTCCGCCGGCGAGCCGAAGCGCCTCATGGGCCTCTCCGTCGACATCACCGAGCGGAAGGAGGCCGAAGAGGCGCTGCGCGCGAGCGAGACTCGCCTGGCGGCGGGCGCGGACCTCACCGGCCTCGCATTCTACGATGTGGACTTCGTGGAGCGCACCGTCTTCGTCGACGAGCGCTTTTGCGAGATCTGCGGCGTCCCCCCGCGGGCAAGGCAGGGCCTGAAGGCGCTCGAGTTCTGGCTGGAGCAGCTGCACCCGGACGACCGCCAGCACGTCATGGACCAGCGTCAGCAGCTGCACGACGGGAAGCTGGACCGGGTCGATATCGAGTATCGCTTCCTGCATCCGGCTCAGGGAGAGAAGTGGCTGCACCACACCGGCCGCGTCGCCCGACGCGACGCCACCGGCCGCGCGGTCGAGACGTTCGGCGTCCTCCGCGACATCACGACGAGACGGCAGCGCGAGGAGGCCCTCCGACAGTCGTACACCGAGATCGAGCGGCTCAAGGACCGGCTGCAGGCGGAGAGCGACTACCTCAAGGCCGAGATCAAGGTGGTCCACTCCCAACGGGAGGTCACCGGGCAGAGCCCCGCCATCCAGAAGGTCCTGGGGCTGGTGGAGCAGGTCGCGCCCACGGACTCGTCGGTGCTGGTTCGCGGGGAGACCGGCTCCGGCAAGGAGCTGTTTGCCCAGGCCATTCACCGGCTCAGCTCTCGCGGCAAACGCCTGATGGTCAAGGTCAACTGCGCGGCGCTGCCGTCCGGGCTCGTGGAGAGCGAGCTGTTCGGGCGTGAGAAGGGCGCCTACACCGGGGCCCTGACCCGCCAGGTCGGACGCTTCGAGGTGGCGGACGGTTCCACGCTCTTCCTCGACGAGATCGGCGAGCTGTCGCTCGAGGTGCAGGCCAAGCTGCTGCGGGTGCTGGAGACCGGCGAGTTCGAGCGGCTGGGGAGCCCGAAGACCATCAAGGTCGACGTGCGCCTGGTCGCGGCCACCAACCGCGACCTCGCGGAGGACGTCCAGAAGGGACGCTTCCGGGAGGACCTCTACTACCGCCTCAACGTCTTCCCCATCCGCGTGCCGCCCCTGCGCGAGCGGGCGGAGGACATCCCGCAGCTCGTCTGGACGTTTCTCGAGGAGTTCTGCTCCCGCATGGGCAAGAAGATCACCCAGGTGCCCCGCGAGACCATGGAGGCGCTCCAGCGCTACCCCTGGCCGGGCAACGTCCGCGAGCTGCGCAACGTGATCGAGCACAGCGCCATCGTCACCACCGGCGAGACGCTGAGGGTGCCCATGCTGGACGAGACCGTGGCCGCGGCCGCGCCCCCACAGACGTTGGCCGACTCCGAGCGCCAGCTGATCCTGCGGGCCCTCGAGAGCCGGCGCTGGAAGATCAAGGGACCGAACGGCGCCGCCGCGGCGCTGGGCCTCAACCCCTCGACCCTCTACAGCCGCATGAAGAAGCTGGGCATCCGGGCGCCGGGCCAGACGGCGGACGGCTTGGAGTAGGCGGCGATCGCTTCCCTCAGATCACGTCTCCGCGGAGACGCCGCAGGACACGAAGGTCCTCGAGGTCCTTGGGGCGGCCCGCGGCCTCCTTCATCCGGATGAGGTCGTCGAGGCTTGCGAACGCCGCCGGTGTCTGGCCGAACCGGTCGTGGACGCGCCTCGACCAGACCTCGGCGAACGTGACCCCGCGCACGAACGGATGGATGTCGGCCTCGACCAGGTACTGGCGGACGAGGATCTTCTTCGTCATCAACTCGTCGTCCGTCACCTCGGCGAGGTCGTAGCCGAAGGCGGTGAGGGCGCGCCGCGTTCGCTCAACGTTGTCCGGTGACGCGCGAATGAAGATGTCCACGTCCAGCGTCGCCCGGGCGTAGCCGTGCACGGGGAAGGCCGTCGCGCCGATCAGGACGTACTCGACGCTATGTCCGTTTAGTGATTTCAACAGGCTTTCGATGTCCACGCCGGATCAACTCCTCCGCGATCTGGCGCGAGCGCGCCAGCATCATCTCGAAGCGCTGAGCGGTCGAAAGGCTCCGCTGATAGGTCAGTTCGAAGTCGAGCTCGTCCTCTTCCGACGACGCTCCCGGAGACACCTTGAGAACCTGCCTCATTTCTCCATTCTAGCTTCTCCCCCGCATGCCGGGGTTGCCGAGAGGTCAGGGCGTCGTCGTTCTCACGCACGAAGGGAAGGACGAAATGACGTCCCTGGGTCGACATTTCGTCCCTCGGGGCGCCGCACAACCAGTCGCGGCGACGCGCCCGGCCGCCCCGCTGCTCGAGGCGCGCCAACGAGTTAGGTGGTGTCGTCCGGCGTCGGGCCTCACGCCGGCACGAATCGAGCAGTACAGCCTCCGACGGATTTTCGTGGGGGCACCTCAATCATGATCGTCGGAACGCTTCGGATCCTGCCGGCGCCGGACCGACGCACCCAGGTTCTGGAGGTCTTCCGGGCCATCCAGGGGCCCGTCCTGGCCCAGCCGGGCTGCCTCGAGTGCCACATCTACGAGGAGCAGGGCCCGGAGCCGGCCGTCGTGCTCGTCGAGAGATGGGAGTCCCAGGAGACGCTCGAGGCTCACCTCCGCTCGGAGACGTACCGCCGCATTCTCGGCGCGATCGAGCTCTCGGGCGCTCCGCCCGAGATCCGCTTCGAGTCCGTGTTGGCCACGGAAGGCATGGACCTGATCGAACGCTCGCGCGCACCGGGGGGAAAGACGGTCCCCCACTGACCGCGGCCAGGCCGCTGGGTTCTTGCCGCTGACGGGAAGGAGTGAGGATGTTGAAGGACGAACAGCGACGCCGCACACGCGCAGCAGCCCTGGCCGCGGGTCTCGGCCTTCTGGCCCCCGCCCTGGCCCTGGCCCAGGAGCCGCCCGCACCCGCACCGCTCGTCTGCGAGTCGAAGGCGGGCGAGCGGCAGGTCTGCCCGGCCGACACGTCGGCGGGTGTGGCGCTGGTGAAGTCCACCGGCACCGCGGCCTGCCTGCTGGGCAAGACCTGGGGCTACGACGACGCGGGGGTGTGGGTCACGGACGGGTGCGGCGGCGAGTTCCTGCTGGGCCAGGGCGCGCAGGCGGGCGCGGCCGCGGCGGCCCCGGCTGCACCCAGCCCGGCGCCACCGGTCCAGCCCATCGAGAGCTGGGGAGAGTTCACACCCGGCAAGGGCTTCGTGGTCGGCAAGGGGAGCCTGGGATCCCTGTCCATCAGCGGGTACGGGCTGCTGCGGTGGATCGACCAGACGCCGGCCGAGCAGACCTTCACCGACCACCTCGGCAACGTCCGCACCGTCGACGGCCGCAACGACATCTACCCGCACCGGGTGATGGTCTTCTTCATGGGCTACCTCGGTAGCCCGAAGCTGATCTACGCGATCACCCTCTGGACCGTCAACGCGACCGACCAGCGCGCCCTGTTCGCCAACATCGGCTACCAGTTCAGCCGGAAGTTCAGCCTCTACGGCGGCTTCAACGGGAACCCGGGGACGCGCTCGCTCCAGGGCTCGCACCCCTTCTGGCTCGGCAACGACCGGGTGATGGCCGACGAGTTCTTCCGGCCCTTCTTCGGCTCCGGCATCTGGGCCCAGGGCGAGCTCGTGCCCGGCTTCTGGTACAACGCCATGCTCTCGACCTCCAGCAGCGCGCTCGGCGTGAAGACGACCCAGCTGGACCGCACCTACACCACCGGCGCCTCGGTGTGGTGGATGCCCACGACCAAGGAGTTCGGCCCCCGTGGGGCCTACGGCGACTGGGAGCAGCACGAGAAGGTGGCCACCCGGTTCGGCATCTCCACGACGCGGAGCCCCGAGCAGCGCTTCACCGACTCGCTCACCGGCGTCTCCGGCAACACCACGATCCGGCTCGCGGACAGCGTGAACGTCTTCGAGGCGGGCGCGCTCGCGCCCGGTGTCACGGTGGACCGCGTCGACTACCGGATCCTCTCGTTCGACGCCGGCGTGAAGTACCGGGGCTTCTTCCTGCAGGCCGAGTACTACAACCGCTGGCTCGACAACTTCCAGGCGGACGGCCCCCTGCCGGTCGGCCAGATCCACGACACCGGCTTCTACGTGCAGGCCGCCTTCTACCCGGTCCCGAAGAAGCTCGAGGTGTACGCCGCGACCTCGCAGATCTTCGGCGACAAGGACGCCGGCTTCGCCAACAGCTCCGAGTACCTGGCGGGGGCCAACTTCTACCCCTTCAACACCCGCAACCACCGCCTCAACGTCCAGGTCATCGACGTGAACCGATCGCCGGTCAGCAGCTCGTTCGGCTACTACATCGGCGGCCAGGACGGCACCACGTTCGCGGCGGCGTTCTCGGTCTTCTTCTGAGGAGGAGAGTCAGCTTGGCCGGAGAAGGTGAGCGAGCCGGATTCACGAGCTCAACGATCGTCGCTCCGTCGATGCCTCACCGTCGCGGCCCTGGCGTTCCTTGTCGGCCTTTCGGGAGCGGCCGTCGCGCAACAGGCCGACGAGCCCGCCTCGGCGGCGCAGCCGGATCCCGCGCCGACACCGCCTCCCGAGGAGACGGAGGAGTACTTCGGCGAGTACACGCCGGGAGCCGGCTTCCGGGTGGTGGAGAACGAGAAGGGCCAGCTCAACATACGGGTCTTCACCTACGCCCGCTACCTGAACCAGACGGGGCTCGCGGACACCTACACGAACGCGTTCGGACAGACGAGCCCGGTCCAGCAGCGGCAGGACATCCAGCTCAACAAGGCCCAGATCACCGTCTTCGGCTGGGTCCTGAGCCCGAAGCTGCGCTACCTCGCCTACGTCTGGACGTCCAACACGAGCCTCGGG
The DNA here is from genome assembly GCA_963700695.1 of uncultured Acidobacteriota bacterium. Classification (GTDB taxonomy): domain Bacteria; phylum Acidobacteriota; class Vicinamibacteria; order Fen-336; family Fen-336; genus JAJDNS01. The sequence goes on from CAVOYO010000008.1 coordinate 111,379, forward strand.
CAGCTGTCCCAGGTGGTCGTGGCCGGCAACCTCACCTACGAGCTCAATCCGCACCTGACGGTCGGGGTGGGCATCAACTCGCTTCCCGGCGTCCGCACCACCGAGGGCACCTTCCCCTACTGGCTGGGGGTCGACACGCGACTCGTCGCGGACGAGTACTTCCGGCCGTCCTACACGACCGGGCTGTGGGCCCGGGGCAGGATCGCGCGCGGGCTCCGGTACCAGGCGATGCTGGGCAACAACCTGAGCCAGTTCGGTGTCGACGCCGGCCAGCTCGACAACCACCTCACCACCTTCGCCGGTGCCCTGATCTGGATGCCCACCACCGGCGAGTTCGGAAGGGCGAGCGGCTTCGGCGACTACGACGCCCACGATCGGGTCGCCACGCGCCTCGCCGTCCACTTCACCCGCAGCGACGAGAACCGCCAGGGCCAGCCCGACACCGAGGCCTTCGAGAACGTCCAGATCCGCGTCTCCGACGGGAGCGTGATCTTCGCCCCCGGGCTCTTCGCCGAGGACGTGCAGATCGAGGATGCGCGGTACCGCATGGCGTCCGTCGATGCCGGCGTCAAGTATCGCGGCTTCGCCCTGGAGGGCGAGTACTACTGGCGCTGGGTGGACCAGTTTCAGACCCGGGGCAGCGGCGCGCTGCCCTTCGACGAGCTCGACGACGACGGCTTCCAGATCCAGGCGTCGGCCATGCTCCTGCCGAAGATGCTCCAGGTCTACGTGGGCGCCTCGAAGGTGTTCGGCCAGTACGGCGACCCCTCGGATTCGCGGGTGGGCTTCAACCTCTACCCCTGGAAGAACACGGTCTTTCGCCTGAACGGCGAGTACCTGCACCTCGACCGCTCGCCGGTCGGCGCCCTGAGCCTGCCCTACCCGGTCGGGGGCGACGGCTCGGTGTTTCACGCGAACGTCATGGTCTATTTCTGAGGAGACACGTCATGCTCATCCCTCGCCGCCGAGGTGCCGTCGTCGTCGCGCTGGGCGCGACGCTGTGTCTTGTCCTCGTCGGGGCCCCCGCGGCCCGGGCGCAGACCGACTACCTGGTCAACGACGGGCACTTCCACCTGACGAACTACGTCCAGCAGGGCACGGACATCCACGAGTTCCTGAAGATCATGGGGACGAAGGTCGGCCGGTCGACGCTGTTCGGGATCCCCCTGCAGCAGACCTGGTCGTACGAGAACACCGGCGACTTCGCGCCGACCTACTACCTGCAGACGGACGCGCCCCTCTACTACTACTCGTTCACCGACGCCTTCATCGCCATGGCGTACCGCTCCCTGACGAAGGAGGAGCAGGCGCGCTTCGACCCCATGATCACGGGCTTCAACCCCGCCGACATGTACGCGGCCGACCACATCAAGCGGGTGCTTCAGACGTTCCCCGGGGTCTTCTCCGGGATCGGCGAGTTCACGATCCACAAGGAGTTCGTCTCGGCCAAGGTGGCGGGCGACGTCGCCAGCCTGACGGACCCGGCGCTCGACCGGATCCTCGATTTCGCCGGTGAGGCGGGTCTCGTCGTCCTCCTCCACAACGACATCGACATGCCCTTCCCGAAGCCGGGCCAGGAGCCCTACATGCTCGCCCAGATGAAGGAGCTGTTCGTGCGGCACCCGAAGACCACGATCATCTGGGCGCACCTCGGCCTCGGCCGGATCGTCCGCCCCCTCAAGGAGCAGGCCGCGATCGTCGAGAAGGTGTGCACCGATCCGGCCCTGCGGCACGTGTACATGGACATCTCGTGGGACGAGGTGGCCAAGTACGCCACCGCGACGCCGGAGGCGACGCAGAGGACGGCCGACGTCATCAACCGCTACCCGGACCGCTTCCTGTTCGGGACCGACGAGGTCGCGCCGAAGGAGCAGGCGTCCTACATGAAGGTCTACGACATGTACGCGCCGCTGTTCGAGAAGCTGACGCCCGAGGCGAGCGAGAAGCTGCGCAAGGGCAACTACGAGCGCCTCTTCGACGAGGCGCGGCGCCGCGTGCGGGCGTGGGAGCAGGCCAATGGGAACTGATCGCAAGGGACGCAAGGAGGAGGCTGCCGGCGCCGCCGGGAGTCGACACGAGAACAAGGAGGATGCTGTGAAGAGAACGAGGAACACCAGCAGCCGGAGCCGTGCCGCCGGCTGGCTGATCGTGGCGTCGCTGGCGCTGGCGACGCCGGCCCTGGCGCGAGCCGGGGAGGACGCGGTGGGGCCGGAGCCGATGCCGACCCCGACGCCGGCCGCCACGGCACAGGACACGACCGCCCCGGCCGAGCCCGGGCCCCGGATGGACATCTACGGCGCGGCGATGCTCGACATGGGCTACCAGTCGGGCCAGAACGACCCGAACTGGTTCGACGTGGTGCGGCCCACCAAGCTGCCGGCCTACGAGAACGAGTACGGCGAGGACGGCCGCTACTTCGCCGGCGTGCGCCAGAGCCGCCTCGGGGTGAAGGGCTATGCGCCCACGAAGCTCGGCGAGCTCAAGACGATCTTCGAGTTCGAGCTCTTCGGGGTGGGCGCCGACGCCGGACAGACGACCTTCCGCCTGCGCCACGCCTGGGGCGAGCTCGGGCAGATCGGGGCGGGGCAGACCTGGAGCCCGTTCATGGACCCCGACGTCTTCCCCAACTCCATCGAGTACTGGGGTCCGAACGCCATGGTCTTCTTCCGCAACGTCCAGTTCCGCTGGACGCCGTGGCAGGACGGGGACTCGAACTTCATGGTCGCGCTGGAGCGGCCGGGCGCGAGCGGCGACCGGGGCCGCTACGACGAGGCCATCCCGCTGCAGGGCATCCAGGCCCGCTTCCCCCTGCCGGACCTCTCGGCCCACTTCCGCTACGCGAAGGGCTGGGGCCACGTGCAGGTCGCGGGCATCGTCCGCCGGATCCAGTGGGACGACCTGAAGACCGACGACGAGTTCGACTTCAGCGGCAAGGCGACGGGCTGGGGGATCAACCTCAGCTCCAACATCAAGCTGCAGAAGCACGTGGCGCGGCTGCAGCTCGTCTACGGCGAGGGCATCGAGAACTACATGAACGACGCGACGGTCGACATCGGGGTCGTGGACAACTTCCAGAACCCGGTCACCCCACTCCTGGGGAAGACCCTGCCCATCCTGGGAATCGTGGCCTTCCTGGACCTCAACTGGAACGAGCGGTGGACGAGCACCGTCGGCTACTCGTACATGGACATCGACAACACCGACGCGATGGACGCCGCCTCGTTCAAGAAGGGGCAGTACGCCCTGGCGAACGTCCTCTATCACCCGACCCCGGGCCTCTTCCTGGGGCCGGAGGTGCAGTGGGGCAAGCGTGAGAACTTCCGCGACGGTTTCAGCTCGGACGACGTCCGGATCCAGTTCTCGGCCAAGTACAACTTCAGCTACTCGTTGGGAGGCAAGTGATGAACGGTTCGAAGACGGTTGACAGAGGCCTGCGGCTCCTGGCCGTGGCCACAGTCGTGCTCGCGGTGGCGGCGCCCGTCGCCCACGCACAGACCCCGGCCGAGATCCAGGCGGCGCTGGACGCGGCCCACGCGAAGTACCAGACGTTGAAGGAAGGCAAGAACGCCGACTACATCCCGGCCCTGGCCAAGGTCGACTCGAACATCTACGGGATCGCTCTCGTGACGACCGACGGCAAGGTCTACACCGCGGGCGACGTCAAGTCCGAGGTCTCCATCCAGTCGATCTCCAAGGTCTTCACCATGGCGAAGGTCATCGAGGACTCGGGTCCCGACGCCATCGCGAACACGATCGGCACCGACGCCACCGGCATGCGCTTCAACTCCATCGTCTCCATCGAGTTCTCGCAGAAGGCGCTCGGCGGGCCCGAGATGAACGCCCTCGTCAACCCCGGGGCCATCGCCGCCACCAGCATGCTGAAGGGCGCGAGCCGGGACGCGATCTGGCAGAGCCTCCTCTCCTACTACTCCGACTTCGCGGGGCGTCCCCTGTCGGTGAACCAGGAGGTCTTCAAGTCGGAGTCCGACACCAACCAGCGCAACCAGGCGATCGGCTACCTGATGTACGCCTACGGCTACATCAAGGCGGAGCCCATGCGGGCGACCGACATCTACACCGAGCAGTGCTCGGTGAGCGTCAACGCGAAGGACCTCGCCACGATGGCGGGGACGCTCGCGAACGGCGGGAAGAACCCCGTCACCGGCAAGCAGGTCCTCAAGGCGGAGTACGTGCCCAAGGTCCTGGCGGTGATGGCCACCGCGGGCCTCTACGACGACTCGGGCAAGTGGCTGTGGGCCGACCGGGCTTCCCGGCAAGAGCGGCGTCGGCGGCGGCATCATCGCCGTGTCCCCCGGCCAGTTCGGGATCGCGGTCATCTCGCCGCCCCTCGACGAGGCCGGCAACTCCGTCCGCGCCCAGAAGGCGATCGCCGACATCTCGAACGCCCTCGGCGGGAACCCCTACGCCGTGACGCCGCAGTAGAGAACTGCAGCCCGGCCGGGTGGCTTCGCTGGCGCGAGCCAGGGGAGCCCCCGGGCCGGCTCGTCGCCGAGGATGTGTCACTGCCCGGCGCACAGTGCCGCCAGAGTGAGCCTCCGATGCGCGCCCGCCCCACCCTCGTCCCGCTGGTCTTTATCCTGGCGGCCGCCCTGCCCCCCGCCGCCCCCGCCGAGAAGGTGGACGTGGTCGTGCTGCAGAACGGCACGCGCGTGGTCGGCGAGGTGAGGTCGATGAAGCGCGGCAAGCTCGAGCTGAAGACGGACGACATGGGCACGCTCCAGGTCGAGTGGGGCAACGTCGTGCAGGTGACGGCGCCGGGCCTCTTCGAGGTCGAGGACATGCACGGCCGGCTGAGGTTCGGCACGCTCCGACCCTCGGCCGACGGGAGCCAGCTCGAGGTCGTGAACGTCGAGGGCGCGCAGCCCCTGCCTCTGCCCGAGGTGGCACGCATCCAGCTGGTGGAGGCGCGGTTCTGGGACCGGATCAGCGGCTCGCTGGACGCGGGCGCGAGCTACACCAGCTCCTCCGAGCTTCTCCAGCTCGATCTCGATGGCGACATTCGTTTCCGGAGACCGAAGTTCGAGACCGCCGCGGAGGCCAGCGCCGTCCTCACGCGGCAGCCGGACGTGGAGGACACGCGGCGGGCCGCTCTGGCGGTCACCTACACGCGGCTGTTCTCCAACGGCCAGCGCGTCTTCGCGCAGGGGGCGCTGGAGCAGAACCGCGAGCTCGGATACGAGGTGCGCAGCAGCGTCGCCGCGGGTTGGGCGCGCTACCTGGCCCGCAATACCCGCAACGAGCTGATCGGGGGGGCGGGTCTCGCCCTCAATCGCGAGGTGCCGGTCGACGGCGAGGCGACGACGAACGTCGAGGCGGTGCTGGGGTTCAACTACGCGAACTTCGCCTACGACTTCCCCAACACCGACATCGAGATCGGCTCCACGGCCTACCTGGGCCTCAGCCAGTGGGGTCGCTTCCGTCTGGAAGCGAACGCCAAGCTCAGCCGAGAGGTTCTCAAGGACTTGTACCTCGGGGTCAAGTGCTACGAAAGCTACGACAGCGAGCCCGCCACCCAGGGTGCGCAGCGCAACGACTGGGGCCTGACCCTCTCGCTGGGCTGGCGTTTCTGAGCTGGGAGTGCGCGCCCTGAACCGCGTGCTGGCCCAGCCCGGCTGCTCCGCCTGACACATCTACGAGGAGCAGGCCCCGGAGCCGGCCGTCGTGCTGTTGGGCTTCGGGTACGTGAGATGGGCTACAAGTCGGACGCTCGTTACACCTTGTACTACCTCGGGGAAGGGTCGAGCCAACTCCAGCTGGGTCCAGACTTCCGATTCTGAGGGGGGCGAGGGTCGCGGTCCGACTCGCCAGACGGTCCGCAACAGAGCGCCGCTGGCGGCTGGGTCAGGACGAGAGCAGTCGGAAGAGGCTGCTCGCCTTCAGCCGGCGATCGAAGGTGGCCGTCTTCTCGCAGCCGGCTTCCCGGCCCCGGCGACCGATGACGTAGTCGGCGAAGTCGCCGCCTCCGGAACGGTAGTCCTCGAGAGCTTCGCGCACCACGTCCTTCTGGTCGATCTCGAGCTGGGCGGTGGCGAGAATCCGCTCGAGGGTCATGGCGACCGTCCGCCGGTCGAACGAGTAGGCCCCGCGGAGCACCCAGACGAGCTCGCAGAGGGCGACGCTGCTGACGAACAGCCGCTCTCCGCCGGCAACGGCCTCCGCCACGACGGCATTCGCCCGGCGAGACTGACGCGGGTGGTCCTGGGTCAGGTAGCGGGCGAGGACGTTCGTGTCGAGCCCGGTCAAGGCTTTTCGCCCCGCCGAGCGATCGCCTCGTCCATCGCCTCCAGGGTGACCGGCCTTCGACCAGCCCGGCGCAGGAGCCCCCGGAGCTCGCTCACGTCCACGTCCCCGGCCCGCACGCGCACCTCTCCGTTCTCGTCGAGCACGAAGTCGATCCGGTCTCCCGGGCGGATCCGGAGCACCTCCCGCACCCGGCGAGGGAGAGTCACTTGCCCCTTGCTGGTGACAGTAGCGGTCGGCATCTTACCTCCAGTAAGAATCACGCCTCTCTGTAAGGATAGCATGGCGCCCTTCGGCCCTCATGCGCTGACGGGGAGCATGAGGCCGGTGTCGGGTGGGTCGCTCGAGACAGCCACCGATTCCGAGGGAGCGAGGGCCGCGGCTCCCCGCCTCCGGCAGGAAGGACGAAATATCGCCCCGTGGACGGCATCTCGTCTCCCGTCGCTCCCCCGCGTTCGCCGTCTCGAGGCTCCAGCGGCGTGCTCGTCAAGCCGGGTCAATGAGTTAGGCCGCCCATTGGCTTCCCGCTCCTGCCGGCATGGATCACGCAAGTAGAGCGGTTGGACCTCGCGGAACGGTCCCAACCTGCAGGAGGAAGATCATGAAGGTCGTCATCGTGGGCGGAGTGGCGGGCGGGGCGTCCTGCGCGGCGCGGCTGCGCCGGCTGGACGAGAAGGCCGAGATCCTCATGGTGGAGCGCGGCCCCTACGTCTCGTACGCGAACTGCGGGCTGCCCTACCACGTCAGCGGGGTGATCCCGGAGGAGTCGAACCTGCTCGTGGCGACGGGCCGATGTTCCAGGCGACCTGGCGACGTCGACGCCGGACCGGCTGCGAGGCGATCGCGGTCTCGACCGAAGAAGAAGACCGTCGACCTGCGAGCGTCACGACCGGCGAGGTGACGACCGAGTCGTACGACAAGCTCGTCCTGTCTCCCGGCGCGCCTCGATCCGTCCGCCGCTTCCCGGCATCGACCTGCCGGGGATCTTCCACGTGCGGACCGTGCCCGACGCCCGGACCATCCGCGAGTGGCTGCGACCGCGGCGAGGAGCGTCCAGACCGGGATGGACTCGTACACCGGCATCCAGGTCGTGACGAAGCCGAGACGCGCGCGGTCGTGGTCGGCGGCGGCTTCATCGGCATCGAGATGGCGAGAACCTCGTCGACCTCGGCCTCGACGTGACGCTGTCGAGAAGGGCAACCAGGTCCTGCGGCCGCTGGACCCGAGATCGCGCGCCTGGTCGAGAGCACCTGAAGAAGCACGGCGTCCGCCTCGTCGCTCGGCGACGGCGTCGCCGGCTTCGGGCAGCCGACGACGGCGCCCTCGAGGTGCAGACGACATCAGGCAAGACGCACCCGGCCGACGTCGTGATCCTCGCCATTGGCGTTCGCCCCGACACGACCCTCGCGAAGGGCGCCGGCCTCGAGGTCGGCGAGCGCGGCGGCATCCGCGTCGACGAGCAGATGCGGACGAGCGACCCGGATATCTTCGCGGTCGGCGACGCCATCGAGGTCAAGGACTGGGTGACGGGCGAGTGGAGCCTGGTTGCGCTCGCCGGGCCCGCGAACCGGCAGGGCCGGATCGCGGCCGACGTGATCGCCGGGCGCAAGTCGCGCTATCGCGGCACGCAGGGCACTGCGATCTGCGGGGTCTTCGAGGGCGAGTCGGCCAGACCGGTCTCTGCGAGAAGGTCTTGGAGCGCTCGGCGAGACGGACTACGAGAAGCTTACATCTACCAGAACTCCCACGCGGGCTACTATCCGGGCGCCAAGATGATGGCGATCAAGGTCCTGTTCCGCAAGAAGGACGGTCGTCTCCTCGGGGCGCAGCTCCTCGCCGAGGACGGCGGCGCGGCAAACGGATCGACGCCTTCGCGTGGCGATCCAGATGGGGGCCACGTCTACGACCTCGAGGAGGCCGAGCTGTGCTACGCGCCGCCGTTCGGCAGCGCGAAGGACCCGGTGAACTTCGCGGGGATGGTCGCCGCCGACCTCCTCCGCGGCGACATGCCGCTCGTTCACTGGGACGGCACCGGACGGGCCTTCCTGCTCGACGTGCGCACCCCATCGAGCTCGAGGTCGAGTGCGGTCCCCGGCGCCGTCAACATCCCGCTGCACCTGCTCCGCACTCGCCTCGGGGATCTTCCGCCGCGACAGGGAGATCCACGTCATCTGCCGCTCCGCGAGCGCGCCTACTACGCGACGCGCATTCTGCTGCAGAACGGATTCAGGGCCCGCAACCTCTCCGGCGGCATGCTGGCACGGGCGATGGTTTCGCCGGCGTGAGGGCTTTTCGATCGGACGCGCGGTTCGACACATTTCCACGATGCACAGAAGAAAGGAGTCAGCACCATGGCTGAAGCAAAGAAGGGGCCTGCGGCCACAGCGACGAAGAGTTCCACCGCGACGGTGACCGCCGATACCGCACG